>NZ_JAFIQV010000024.1 GCF_017356015.1 Azospirillum sp. SYSU D00513 | reverse complement strand
CAAACCTCAAGGCGGACGCGGCGCCCCTCTCCCGTGTCCGTTCAAGCTCTTTCAACACCGAGCCTGAACGTCTGTGCCCGTGATACAAGGCTATGACCTCCCGCGACACCCAGCCCTTCAGGCCGGTCGGCCCCGGCCTCAGCGGGTTCTGCGCCGTCACCGCGTTCCGCGCCGTCATGGCATCACCGGATTCTGGAGCGCCCGCCGCTTGTCGTTCATCTTCTCGCCCATCTTGCCGTCCGGTCGCCTCGGCGCCCTAGGAAAAGGGCCGCCCTGCCCGCGGCCACCTATTGCACCGAGACTATCCGGATGTCTTAACCCATTTGCAGCTGTACCGTAGCTCCGCCTTGAACATCTGAGAAGGGTTTTGGCTCGGCAAGGCTGAGACATCGGCGGGGGCATGGGGTGGCAGGGACGGCAGCGGCGGGAACGGGCGCCCTGCCCGACATGGACTCCGTCCAAGCCGCGCCAGGGCACCCTCACCAACCTCAAAGCCGGTCGAGCCACCCCTTCGCAAGCGTCAGGTCCGCCTGGGACAGGCCATGCCCCACCGGCAGGACGCGGTGCTCCACGGCGGCCCCGGCCGTCTCCAGCAGGGAGGCGAGGCGCTTCGCGTTGTCGGCGGGCACGATGGGGTCCGCGGATCCGGAGAGGATCAGCACGGGCTTGCCGCCGAGATCCGCCGGGGGCGGGTTCCGCAGGGGGACCATCGCCCGCAGGAGGACGGCGCCGGCCAGCGCCTCGGGCCGGAGTTGCAGGACCGCCGCGGCGATGTTGGCGCCGTTGGAGAAGCCGACGGCGACCGGGGCGGCAAGGCCATGGGCCTGCCGTGCCTCGGCGACGAAATCGGCCAGCTCATGGGCGCGCCGCCGCACGTCCTCCTCGTCGAACACGCCCTCGCGCAGACGGCGGAAGAAGCGCGGCATGCCTTGCTCCAGCACCTTCCCGCGCGGGGACAGCCGCGCGGAGCCGGGCGAGACGGCGTGACCCAGGGGGATCAGGTCCTCCTCGTCGCCCCCGGTGCCGTGCAGCAGCAGGAGCGGCGGGCGGCCGGGTTCGGTGGCGGGATCGTAGCGGTGGATGAAGGACAGTTCCGGCGTGCCGGTCATGACAGACCTCCCGGCGTAGCCCCATGGCTCCGCCTCGGCAAAGGGTTCCCGCCCTCCGGACGGGGCCGGAAGGCGGGAGGGTTCGTGGATCAGGCGACCTCGGGCAGGACCGCCTCGATCTCCGGGCGGCTGCGCTCCAGAAAGCGCGGCAGCTTCAAGGCTTGGCCGAGCGAGCCGGCCGGCTCGTCGACGGCGAAGCCCGGCTCGTCCGTGGCGATCTCGAACAGGACGCCGCCGGGCTCGCGGAAATAGACGGACCGGAAGTAGTCGCGGTCCTTCTGTTCCGTGGTCCGGATGCCGTGGTTTTGGGCGAGCCGCTCCACCATCGCCGCCTGCGCCGCGTCGTCCGCGGCCCGGAAGGCGACATGGTGGACCGTGCCGGCCCCCGGACGGCCCGGCAGGAAGCCGCCGGCCTCCCGCAGGTCGAGGATGCCGCCGACGTCCGTGCCCTCGGCCTTGTAGCGGGTGACCGTGCCCTCGCGGGCCAGTTCGGTGAAGCCGAACACGTCCGTCAGGATCGCTCCCGTCGGCGCCGCCTTCTCCAGCAGGAGGCTGACGCTGTGGAAGCCCCGGACGGCATGCTCGGCCGGAATCTCGCCGTTGTCCCAGGCGGGCTCGTCCCCGATGCCGGGAACGGCGGCGAGCGCCAGCCGCATGCCGTCCGGATCCCGGAAGGGCAGCACGGTTTCGCCGAAGCGCTTCACCGGGCTGTCATGGGCAACCCCCTTCTCGAGAAACCGGTGCGTCCAATAGCCGATGGAGCCCTCCGGCACGCGGAACACGGTCTCCTGCGTCTCGCCGATGCCGAGCCGGCCCGGCGCCACATTGTCCCAGGGGAAGAAGGTCAGGATGGTGCCGGGCCGCCCCTCCCCGTCGCCGAAATAGAAGTGGTAGGTCGTGGGATCGTCGAAGTTGACGGTCTTCTTGACCAGCCGCAGCCCGAGCACGCGGGTGTGGAAGTCGAGGTTGCGGCGCGCGGGTCCCGCGATGGTGGTGACGTGATGGATGCCGTTCCGGTGCATGGTCTTGCCCTCCGTCTGGATGACCGGGTTCTGATCTGCACCGAAGATAATGCGTTCCCTTGTCTGCGATAATACCGCCAGATTGAACCTGTTTGTTCCTGAAAGGGGAACTATTGCCGGGGGACCGGCTTGGCTTCAGCCGCCCTGCTCCACCGCCGGCACGGTGAAGCGGAAGACGGTGCCGCCGCCGGGATTGTCCTCGGCGCGGATGTGGCCGCCATGCGCCTCGACGATGGAGCGGCAGACCGACAGGCCGACGCCGAGGCCGCTCTCCTTCGTCGTGGAGAAGGGCTGGAACAGCTTGGCCCGGATCTCCTCCGGCAGGCCGGGGCCGCTGTCGATGACGGCGATCCCGATCATGCCCTCCTCCGCCGGCTCCATGCGGATGGTGAGTTCCCGCCGGGGGGCGCCGGCCATCGCCTCGACCGCGTTGCGGATCAGGTTCAGCAGCACCTGCTGGATCTGGATGCGGTCGATGGAGGCCGGCGGGACCTCCGTCGCCAGTTCGAAGACGACGCGCACGCCATGCTCCTTGGCGCCGACCAGCGCCAGGGCGCAGGCCTCCTCGATCGTCTTGGCGAGGTCCTCCGGCTGGCGGCCGGGCTCCCCGCGCTTCACCAGCTCGCGCAGGCGGCGGATGATCTGGCTGGCCCGCGTGGTCTGGTCGAGCGCCTTGCCGATGGCCGACAGGGCGTTGGCCGGCGCCGCGGCGCCGAGCAGCCGCAGCCCGGCGTTCAGGTAGTTGCCGGCGGCGGCGAGCGGCTGGTTGATCTCGTGCGCCAGCGCCGAGACCATCTGGCCCAGCTCGCCGACGCGCGAGAGGTGCAGCAGCTCGGCCTGAAGCTCCTGCACGCGCCGCTCGGTCTTCTGCCGCTCGGTAAGGTCGCGGATGAAGGCGGTGAAGAGGCGCCGCCCCTCCTGGGCGACCTCGCCGACCGCCAGCTCCATGGGGAAGGTCGATCCGTCCTTGCGCAGGCCGCTGACGACGCGGCCGATGCCGATGATGCGCCGCTCGCCCGTCGCCATGTAGCGCGCGAGATAGCCGTCGTGCCGTTCCGCGTGCGGCCCCGGCATCAGCAGCGAGACGTTGCGCCCGACGACCTCCGCTGCCGCGTACTGGAACATCCGCTCGGCGGCGGCGCTGAAGGACAGGATGGCGCCGCGCTCGTCGATCACCACCATGCCGTCGGGAATGGTGTCGAGGATCGAGCGCAGATGCGCCTCGCGCGCGCGCAGCGCCGCCTCGGCGCGCCGCTGCTCGGTGATGTCGCGGACGATCTTCAGGAAACCGCGCAGCCGTCCGTCCATTCCGCGCAGCGCGGTGGTCGAGACGTTCGCGATGAAGTCCGTGCCGTCGCGGCGCAGGCGGCGGGTTTCCTCCTCATAGCGGCCCTGCTCGCGCGCGATGCGCAATTCGCGCTCCGGCTGGCCGGCCTCGATGAGGGGGGCGGGGAAGAACAGGGTGAAGGGCCGGTCGAGGATTTCCTCCGCCGGCCAGCCCAGGATGCGCTCCGCGCCCGCGTTCCAGGTCACGACGCGCCCGTCGGGCGCGAGACGGAGGATGGCGTAGTCCAGCACGCCCTCGACGATGCGCAGGTCGTCCTCAACCGGCGGAGCGCTCATGTCCGTCCCGTTCCCTTTTCTTCTAAAAAACGTCCGGCCGGGCTCAGAACTTGTAGCCGACCCCGACGCCGAACAGCCACGGGTTCAGGTTCGCGTCAGCGCGCAGGCCACCGCTCACCTTCACGTTGGTGTCGAGCCAGATCTTCTTCACGTCCACGTTCAGGAGCCAATTGTCGGTGATGAAGTAGTCGAAGCCCGCCTGGGCGGCGAGGCCCAGGGAATTGCTGTAATCCACGCTGCCCAAGGCGCTGGACTTTTCGTCATAGAAGAGCGTCCAGTTCACGCCGGCGCCCACATAGGGGCTGAAACGCTCCTTGGGCAGGAAATGGTACTGCACGGTGAGGGTCGGCGGCAGGAGCCGGACGCTGCCGAGATCGGCGCCGAGCTGCTTCACCTTGACGTCGTGCTTGGTGGTCCCGGCGATGAGTTCGAAGGCGATGTTGTCGGTCACGAAATAGGACAGGTCCAGCTCGGGAATGACGTCGTTGGACACCCGCGCGTCCAGCCCGGTGTCGGCACCGCCGCTGTGGATGTCCGCCTTCTCGTCGGGCACGACCGCCAGGGCGCGGGCCCGCAGCACGATGTCGCCGGCCTTCTTGCCGGTGAAGTCCTGCGCGCCCGCCGGAGCCGCGAGAAGAGCCGCCGCCACGACGGCCAGATGCCAGCAACGCACCATGATGTCCCTCTTTTTCTTGAAAACCGGCGCCCGCCGCCCTGTCCGGACCAGATGGAACCGGAGCAGGGCGGCCAGACGTCCGGCCGGTGACGAAGGGTTACTCCCCTTCGACGAGCGGGAGCTTGACCTGGATCAATCTCCCGCTCTTTTTTATTGTTCGTGCCGCGTGCTGTTCGCCTTTTTGACTTTCCCGCCCGTTTTTTTCCGGCTGCGCCTTTCGGCTCAGTGCGACATCAGCACCGGCACGGTCATGTTGCGGAGCATGCCGCGCGTCATGCCGCCGAGCACCAGCTCGCGCACCCGCGAATGGCCGTAGGCCCCCATGACCAGCAGGTCGGTGCCGTATTCGAACATCCAGTTGAGCGTGAGGTCGGACGCGGCGATCGTGTCGGCCCGCGTGGACGCGACCTCCACCGGCACGCCGTGGCGGGCGAGATGCAGGGCGATGTCGGCGCCGGGCTCCTCCCCATGATTGCCCGTCCGGTCGGCGTTGACGGTCAGCACATGCACCGAGCGCGCCTTCTCGATGATCGGCATGGCGTCCGCAACGGCGCGCGCCGCCTCCCGCCCGCCGTCCCAGGCCACCAGCACCCGATCGCCGATGGTGGCGCCGGCACCGATGTAGGGCACGATCAACACCGGACGGCCCGAGGACAGCAGGACCTCCTCGACCACGGACTGGCTGACGGCCACCATCTCGTCGACCGGCGGCTGGCCGAGCACGAGCAGGTCGGCGTAGCGGGCGTGCAGGGCCAGCGTGTCGGCGATGGTGTCGGGCCGGCAGCGCGCGACGCGGCGCTCCGTCTGGCAGGACTGGCGGGCGAGCAGCGCGTCGAGTTCGGCGGCCTGCCGCGCGGTCTCCTCGGCGGCGGCGCGCGCCAGCTGCGCGACGATGCCCGCGGGCACCTGCCCGTCCAGGAAGACCGGCACCTGCGCCCCGAAGTCCAGCACCAGTGCCGCGAGATGCGCCCCGTGCCGCTCCGCCAGCCGCGCGGCCGCCTCGACCCGCTTCACACCAGACGCGGTGCCGTCGAAATGAACCAGAATGTCCTTGCAGGCCATGGTGCCCTCCTCCCTTGGGGTGTCAGTCAGCCTGGCCAGCGTGACGCCAGGGCACGGAACCGGCATTGACCTGGGTCAAGGCGGTCCGCCGCCAGGAGCGGAAGGATGGCGCCATCCAACGGGAGAGCAGCCATGAGGATCGCGGCCATGAAGATCGCGGATGAGATGAAGCGCGAGGTGATCAGCGTGCGGCCGGACAGCTTGCTGGCCGAGGCGGGCCGGCTGATGCTGGAGCACGCCGTCAGCGGCCTTCCTGTGCTGGACGGGGACGGCGGCCTCGTCGGCATCCTGTCGGAGGGCGACTTCCTGCGCCGCGCCGAGATCGGGACCGAGCGGCACCGGCCGCGCTGGCTGGAGTTCCTGGTCGGGCCGGGGGTGCTGGCGGACCAGTATGTCCGGGCCAACGCCCGCACGGTGCGCGACGTGATGACGCAGGATGTCGTGACCGTCGCCGAGGACGCGCCGTTACGCGAGGCCGCCGACCTGATGACGAAGCACCGCGTGAAGCGCCTGCCCGTGCTGCGCGGCCGGACGCTCGCCGGCATCATCAGCCGGTCGGACCTGCTGCGCGCCGCGTCCGGGCTGATGGGCGGGCTGATGGGCGGGCCGGCAGAGGCGGGGCCAGTGGAGCCCGTGCCCGACGCGGTCATCCACGAGCGTCTCACGGCGGAACTGGCACGCCAGCCCTGGGCGCCACTGGACCTGCTCGCCATCACCGTGCAGGACGGCATCGTGCGGCTGAAGGGCAGCCTGTCCGACGACCGCCAGCGCGCCGCGCTGGCCGTGGCCGCCCGCAACGTCCCCGGTGTCCGCGGCGTCCTGGACGAGCTGGTCTGGGTGGAGCCCCTGTCCGGCTGCGTCATCGAGGCGCAGGCCGGGGCGCCGCCCGTTGCCGAGGCGCGCACGGACGCCGGCGCGGCAACGGCGATCATGGACACGGTCCTGCTGCGCCCCGGCGCGCTCCGCGAGATCGCCCGGGCGCAGGCAGCGGAACGCAGCACGCAGTCGCGGGAAGAGGACCGCAAGCGCAAGGCGCAGGAAGAGGAACTGCACGCCGCCTTCATGACCCGGCACCTCCAGCCGGACGCGGAGGAGCGCTTCAACCTCCAGCTCCGCGAGGCCGCTGCGCGGGGCGAGCACGAGGTCATGGTGCTGCGCTTCCCCAGCGACTGGTGCACCGACCGGGGCCGCGCCATCAACAGCCTTTCGGAGGACTGGCCAGCCTCCCTGTCCGGCTTCGCCCGCGAACTGCACCAGGCCTACGAGGCGCGGCTGCGCCCGCTCGGCTACCGGCTCCGCGCACAGGTCCTGAACTACCCCAACGGCATGCCCGGCGAGGTGGGGCTGTTCCTGGGCTGGTAGGAGGGTCCTTGGAACGCCGCCGTGCCGGGCGAGGACCGGACAGCGATGCACACACGTCCTAGCACGCGCGGAGGGGGAAGACCGACGCGAAAGATGGATTGACTCGAAACCTCTTCGGGAGTCATTGCTGGGCAGGGGCCGAAGCGGCCCCCTGGGGAGACCTCGACGATGAAAAGCGACGACCAGAACGGACGGCAGACGGCGCAGGCGCACGTTCGCGATCCGCGCTCAGGCGTCCCGTTGTCCCAACTCGGGACGGATGAGCTGGACCGCCGCCTGCGGACGAACCGCCAGTTCATCCTCCTGGACCTGCACGAAACCGACGGACAGCATCTGCGTGAACTCTTCCAGGAGCAGGTGCTGCTGCTGCGGGAAAAGGCCCGGCGCCTCAGAAGGGGCTGACCAGCGCGGCCTGCCCTGAGTGGTGCCACGCAGGTCGCCTCACCCCGCCACGCGCAGCCCATACAGCTCCATCGCCGAACCGCCGAAGATGCGGTCCTGGTCGGCGGGAGGCAGATCGGCCAGGCACTCCCGCAGGGCGCCGATCACGCGGGCGTAGTCGGCGGCGAGCAGGCAGACGGGCCAGTCGGATCCGTAGAGGCAGCGGTCGGGGCCGAACAGGTCCAGCGCGTGGCGGACGTAGGGGCGGAGGTCCGCCGGGGTCCAGCCGCCCCAGTCGGCCTCGGTCACGAGGCCGGACAGCTTGCACCAGACATGGCCGCGTTCGGCGGAAAAGCCCGCCATCGCTCCGGCCCATTCCTCGAAGCCGCCGCCCCGGATGTCCGGCTTCGCGCAGTGATCGACCACGAAGCGCAGCCCCGGCATGTCGCGCACGGTGGCGAGCGCCGCCGGCGCCTCGCGCGGGCGGATCAGCAGGTCGTAGACCAGCCCGTGGTCCCGCACCGCCATCAGCCCGCGCCGCACCTCGGGGCGGAGCAGCCAGTCGGGATCCGGCTCGTCATGGACCTGGTGGCGGATGCCGACCAGCCGGTCGCCACCGGGGCCGGCCTTCAGCCCGGCGATGGTCTCGCCGGCGGCGGGGTCGGTCAGGTCCACCCAGCCGACCACCCCCGCGATGAAGGGCGTGCCGGCGGCGAGTTGAAGGAACCGCCGGGTTTCCGCCACGCTCGACCAGGTCTGCACCAGGACGGTGGCGGACACCCCGGCCGCCTCCAGCGCCGGCCGCAGGTCGCCGGGCGCGAAGACCCGGCGGATGGGCGCCATGGCCTCCCCGGCCATCCAGCCGTAATCCCCGTCCTCGGGGTCCCAGAAATGCTGGTGGGCGTCGATGACCGGAGATTTCACCATGGTGCCCTGCCGCTCACATCGTCGCGCCGATCTGCCAGGGCACGAACTCGTTGCCGCCGTAGCCCAATTCCTCGGACTTGGTCTTCTCGCCGGAGGCGACGGCGATGATCCGTTCGAAGATCTCGCGCCCCTTCTCCTCGATGGAGACGCCGTCGAGGATGTCGCCGCAGTTGATGTCCATATCGTCGGTCATGCGGGCGTAGACGTCGGAGTTGGTCGCCAGCTTGATCGACGGGCTCGGCTTGCAGCCGAAGGCGGATCCGCGGCCGGTGGTGAAGCACAGCAGGTTGGCGCCTCCCGCCACCTGGCCGGTGGCCGAGACCGGATCGTAGCCCGGCGTGTCCATGAAAACGAAGCCCCGCTCGGTGACGGGCTCGGCGTACTCATACACGGCGGCGAGCGGGCTGGTGCCGCCCTTGGCGACCGCGCCCAGCGACTTCTCCAGGATGGTGGTCAGGCCGCCCGCCTTGTTGCCCGGCGAGGGGTTGTTGTTCATCTCGCCGCCGCTCTGGCTGGTGTAGCCCTCCCACCAGTGCAGCCGCTCGACCAGGCGGTCGGCGACCTCCGGCGAGACCGCGCGGCGGGTCAGCAGATGCTCCGCCCCGTAGATCTCCGGCGTCTCCGACAGGATGGCCGTGCCGCCGTGCCGCACGAGCAGGTCGGCCGCCGCACCCAGCGCCGGGTTGGCGGTGATGCCGGAATAGCCGTCCGAGCCGCCGCACTGCAGCCCGACGATCAGCTCCGACACGGGAATCGGCTCGCGGCGGCAGGCGTTGACCTGGGGCAGCATCTCCTTAATCTGCTCCACGCCGGCCGCGACCGTCTTGCGGGTGCCGCCGCTGTCCTGGATCGTCATGCTGCGGAACAGCGGTCCCTCGCTCAGGCCGTAATGCGTCTTCAGCCGGCTGACCTGCAGCACCTCGCAGCCGAGCCCGACCAGCAGCATGCCGCCGAAATTGGCGTGCGAGGCGTAGCCCCACAAGGTGCGCTGGACCATGTCGTAGGCTTCGCCCTTGCTGGTCATGCCGCAGCCGGTGCCATGCACCAGCGCCACCACCCCGTCGACGTTCGGGTAGGCGTCGAGGATGCCGGAGCGGTTGACCTCCTCCGCGATGAAGCGCGCGACGGTGGCCGAACAGTTCACGCTGGTGGCGATGCCGATGTAGTTGCGCGTCCCGGCGCGGCCGTTGGCGCGGCGGTAGCCCTGGAAGGTCCGGCGCTCCTGCTCCGGCACGAGCTCCACAGGACGGACGGCGTCGCGGCTGTCATGGTCGCGCGCGAACTCCAGCATGCCGGAATTGTGCTCGTGCACCCACTCGCCCGGCGCGATGGCCCTGGTCGCGGCGCCGATGATCTGGCCGAACTTCAGGATGGGCGCGCCCTCGGCGATCGGCTGCGCCGCCACCTTGTGCCCCTTGGGGATGCGCGCGCGCGCGGTCAGGCCGCCGTCCAGAGGCGCGCCTTCGGCCAGCGCGTCGATGGCGATGAGGACGTTGTCCCGGGGGTGCAGGCGAAGGGTGCGCGGCAGCGTGGCGGTGTCGGTCATCGGGCGCTCTTTCCGCCAGGGGCGGTCATGGGATTGGTGACGGGATTGGTGGCGGGATGCAGGCACGTCATCGGAAATTTCCTCCCCGGTCATGCAGCGACGGCTCTTCCGGCGACGCTTCTCGATACCCCGTTTGCTTGGGGGCTTTATAGTTGGGAAAGCCGTCGTTCCTTAGCTATAAAAAACGGCCTTCGCAGCCGGGCGTCAACCTGCTTTTTATGGACAAAAGCGCTTTTCGGCGCTCAGCGGGCATCGGCCATCTGGTGCGTGTCGATCTGCGAGATGGAGCGCAGCAGCGTCGTGCGCGCGGTCTTCAGATGCGCCCGGCAGGTGATCATGGCCGCCTCCAGGTCGCGGCTCTTCAGCGCCGCGATGTAGGCCAGATGCTCCTGGATCGCCACAGTGTTGCGCGCCTTCTCCTCCGCCTTGTTCCACTGGTAGTGGTAGTGGAAGATCATCGAGATGATGTTGTGGAAGTTGCCGATGAAGCGGTTGGCCGAGGCGTCGTTGATCAGCCGGTGAAAGCGCTCGTCAAGGTCGGAGAAGTCGGTGAAGCGCCGGTCGATCTCGTCCAGCAGCACGAGATGCTGGCGCTCGATCTGGTCCAGCTTCCGCCATGCCGGGGAATCCGCCGGCAGCTCCACGAAGCGCTGGACCGACCGCGTCTCGAACAGCTCCCGCACCTCCGACAGCTCCAGCGCGAAGTCCTCGGTAAAGCCGCGGAACACCCAGCCGCCGCTCGGCCATTTCTTCAGCAGGCCGAAATGGTTGAAATGGTTCAGATATTCCCGGATGGCCGAGGTCGAGACGCCGAACTGCCGGGCAAGGTCGAGGCTGTTGATGTGCTGGCCCGGCTTGCAGTCGCCCTGGAGGATCCACTCCATGAACTTCTTCTCGACCGTGGCGCCGACCGACTCGGTCTCGAACTCCGGGTAGAAGTCGCTCTCCGCGGGATGGCGCAGAATCCGCTTGCCCCGCCCGTCCACCGACGCCAGCCCCGCCTCGGCGAGCGCCGCCAGCACCGAGCGCACCGTGGTCCGGCTGACCCCCAGCGCCTGGGCCAGCTCCGTCTCCGATCCCAGGTCGCCGCCGACCTGCAGCCCACCCATGTGTTCCAGGCAGCGGTTGTAGGCGCGCTTGTAGACGGTGTTGGTCTTCATGGTCGGACTCGCCGGGTCTGGAGAGGGTCTGACGGGAGTTGGGCGGCGGCGGCGGCTTGGGCCGTGGCTGTTTCTGGTCTACGGATTGTTCCGTTAAAAAACAATTTGACTTGGAATGGAAGCCTGCGTTTTTTGAACATAACAAACAGACCTGTTTTTTGGGAGCGCCGAATGACGGACATCACGCGGAACCTGGGGCCGGAGCGCCGGGCATGAGCCGGATCATCCAGTTCGGCACCAGCCGATTCCTCCAGGCCCACGTCGATCTCTTCATCCACGAGGCGCGCGAGGCCAGCCAGCCGGTCGGCCCCATCGCGGTGGTCCAGGCCTCGGGCTCGTCCGACCGCGCCGGCCGCGTGGCCGCCTTCGGCCGTCCGGAAGGCTACCCGGTGATCGTCCGCGGCATGGAGGATGGCAAGCCGGTCGAGCGCACCGTCACCGTGCGCAGCGTGGACCGCGGCCTGTCCGCCGCCGCCCACTGGCCGGAGCTGGTCGAGCTGTTCGTGACCGAGGCCGCCACCGTCGTCTCCAACATGGGCGACACCGGCTACGCCGTGGCCGGGGAGGACCGCACCCCCGCCCTGCTGGAGGCCGCCTCGGCCCCCGCCTCCTTCCCCGGCAAGCTCGCCGCCCTGCTCTTCCAGCGCTGGCGCCGGGGGGCGAAGCCGCTCACCGTGCTGCCCTGCGAACTGATCACCGGCAACGGCCGGGTGCTGCGCGACACGGTGCTGGGCCTCGCCGCCGACGCCGGGGCGCCGGCGGAGTTCGCCGCCTGGCTGAAGGACCGGGTGATCTGGGCCGACACGCTGGTGGACCGCATCGTGTCCGAACCGATCGAGCCGGTCGGCGCCGTCGCCGAGCCCTATGCGCTCTGGGCGATCCGCAACCAGCCCGGCCTGGAGGCCCCCTGCCTCCACCCGTCGGTCGTCATGACCGACGACCTGGAGCCCTTCGAGCGGCTGAAGCTGCACATCCTGAACCTTGGCCACACGGTGCTGGCCGACCTCTGGAAGAACGAGGGGCGCCCGGCGGGCGAGACCGTGCGCGAATGCCTCGCCGACCCGGCCGTCGCCGGGCGGATCGACCAGCTCTACCGCACGGAGGTCATTCCCGGCTTCGCCCTGCGCGGCATGGAGGCGCCGGCCACGGATTACGTCGCGACGACGATGCAGCGCTTCCTGAACCCCTTCCTCGACCACCGGATCGCCGACATCGCGCAGAACCACGCGGCCAAGGCGGAGCGACGCATCGCCGCCTTCCAGGACTGGGTCGCCGGAGCCGGTTCCGCCCCGTCCATGCCGCTGCTCGACGGCGTGCTGGCCCGCGCCCGCGCGCAGGGCTGATCCGCCAACCGCCGCACGCCAACCGCATGAACCGAAAGGCCGGAGCGCCATCATGAAGTCGGTCATCTGCAACAAGCCTGGCGAACTCGCCGTCATCGACCGCGAGGAGCCCAAGGCCGGCCCCGGCGAGGTGCTGGTCCGCATCCGGCGCGTCGGCGTCTGCGGCACCGACATGCACATCTTCCAGGGCAAGCACCCCTTCCTGGAATACCCGCGCGTGATGGGCCACGAGCTGTCGGGCGTGGTCGCGGCGGACTCCCCCAGCGGGCGGCTGCGCGCGGGCGAGGAGGTCTACATCAACCCCTACATCGCCTGCGGCACCTGCCACGCCTGCAAGCGCGGCAAGCCGAACTGCTGCATGCGGATCGGGGTGCTCGGCGTCCACCGCGACGGCGGGCTGTGCGAGTATCTGGCCCTGCCGGAGGGGAACGTCTTCTCGGCTGAAGGCGTCGGGCTGGATCAGGCCGCGATGATCGAGTTCCTGGCCATCGGCGCCCACGCGGTCCGCCGGGCGAAGATCCGCTCGGGCGACCGCGTGCTGGTGATCGGCGCCGGCCCCATCGGCATCGGCGCCACCCTGTTCGCCGGGCTGAAGGGCGTCGAGGTGACGGCGCTCGACCTGCAGCAGCGGCGGCTGGACTTCGCCAGGCGCGCGCTCGGCGTCGCCGCCACGGTGGTGGCCGGGGACACGGCCAGGGACGAACTCTCCGCACTCACGGACGGCGACTTCTTCGACGTGGTGATCGACGCGACCGGCAACACCGGCTCGATCGAGCGCGGCTTCGATTACGTCGCCCATGGCGGCAGCTACGTTCTGGTGAGCGTGGTGAAGGACCGCATCTCCTTCTCCGACCCGGAGTTCCACAAGCGCGAGATGCGTCTGATCGGCAGCCGCAACGCGCTGGCCGAGGATTTCGAGGCGGTGCTGGCGGCGATGCGCGAGGGCCGCGTGCCGGCCGACCTGCTGATCACCCACCGCAGCCCGCTGGCCGAGGTCCCCGGCCGCTTCGCCGACTGGATCAAGCCGGAGAGCGGCGTGATCAAGGCCATGATCGAGGTCTGACCGGAAAAGCCTTCAGAGCACGCCTGAATAAAGCACGCCTTTGAGAAGCGCCGAAGACCGGGCCACAGAAGCCCGGGGGCGCGACGAAGAAAAGAAGATCCTGGGGAGGAAAAGTGCGATCATGGAGCCCGACATCGTCCCGGCGCCGCGCGGCGCCCCGCGCCGCCCAGCCGCCCCGGTCCTCGTCGCCGAGGGGCTGAGCAAGCAGTTCCCCGGCGTCAAGGCGCTGGACCGGGTCAGCTTCGACCTGCGTGCGGGCGAGGTGCACGCGCTGTGCGGGGAGAACGGCGCCGGCAAGTCCACGCTGATGAAGATCCTCACCGGCGTCTACCAGCCGGATGAGGGGCGCATCCTCTACAAGGGCGAGGAGCAGCGCTTCCGCACGGTGCTGGACGCGCCGCGCATGGGCATCGCCATCATCCACCAGGAACTGAACCTCGTGCCGCACCTGACGGTGGCCGAGAACATCTTCCTGGGGCGCGAGCCCAAGCGCGGCCCCTTCGTGGACCGCAAGCGCATGACGCGCGAGGCGGCGGCGCTGCTGAAGCGGCTGGCCGTGGACATCGCGCCGGGCTGCCTCGTGAAGTCGCTGCCGGTCGCGCGCCAGCAGATGGTGGAGATCGCCAAGGCGCTGTCGCTGAACGCCGAAGTGCTGATCATGGACGAGCCGACCTCCTCCCTGACGGAGAGCGAGACCGACCAGCTCTTCCAAATCATCCGTGAACTGAAGCGCGACGGCGTCGGCATCGTCTACGTGTCGCACCGGCTGGACGAGCTGAAGCACATCGTGGACCGCGTCACCGTGCTGCGCGACGGCGCCCATGTCTGGACCAAGGATTTCCAGCAGACCAGCGTGGCCGAGATCGTCAACGCGATGGTCGGCCGGTCGCTGTCCAGCGTCTTCCCGCAGCGCAGCTCCCGCCCCACGGCCGAGGTGATCCTCAAGGTCGAGGGGCTGTCGCGCCGGGGCGTGTTCGAGGATGTCGGCTTCGAGCTGCGGCGCGGCGAGATCCTGGGCTTCGCCGGCCTCATGGGGGCGGGGCGGACGGAGGTGGCGCGCGCCGTCTTCGGCGCCGACGCGCGGAGCGCCGGCACCATCACCCTGCACGGGCGGGAGATCCGCGTCTCCTCCCCCATCGACGCCATCGCCCAGGGCATCGCCTACCTGTCCGAGGACCGCAAGCACGACGGGCTCGCCGTGACCATGTCGGTGATGGAGAACCTGACCATCACCGACATCCCCGCGGTAACGGACCGCTTCGGCTTCCTGAGGCCGGGCCGCGAGCGCGCGGTGGCCGAGGAGTATGTCCGGCTCCTGAACATCCGCACGCCGTCCATCCACAAGACGGTCAAGAACCTGTCGGGCGGCAACCAGCAGAAGATCGTCATCGGCAAGTGGCTGTTCCGCAAGTCGAAGGTCCTGTTCTTCGACGAGCCGACGCGCGGCATCGACGTCGGCGCCAAGTTCGCGATCTACGAGCTGCTGGACCGGCTGGCCGCGGAGGGCATCGGGGTCGTGCTGATCAGCTCCGAGCTGCCGGAGATCCTCGGCGTGACGGACCGGGTCGTGGTGTTCCGCGAGGGCCGGGTGACCGGCCTGCTGGAGACGCGCGCGACCAGCCAGGAAGAAATCATGGAATACGCCTCCGGCCTGCCCGGCGCCGGTTCGCGCCCCACCCAGACCTTGGCGGTGACGCTATGACCGAAACGCAAAAAGACCTTCTCCAGAAATTCGCGGCACTCGCCACGCTGATCGTGCTGTCGGCCGTCTTCGCCATCACCAGCGAGTCCTTCCTGACGGTCGGCAACTCGATGACCGTGGCGCTCCAGACGACCTCCATCGCGCTGCTCGGCTTCGGGCTGACCTGCGTCATCATCACCGGCGGCATCGACCTCAGCGTCGGCTCGGTGCTGGCGCTCGCCGGCACGGCGGCCGGGCTGCTGGTCCAGGCCGGGCTGCCGGTCTGGCTGTCGATGCTCGCGGGCATGCTCGTCGGCGGGGTCTGCGGCTGGATCAACGGCGTCGTCATCACGCGGATGAAGCTGCCGCCCTTCATCGCGACGCTCGGCATGATGCTGGTGGCGCGCGGCGTCGCTCTGCAGCTCACCGGCGCGCGGCCGGTCTCGGGCCTCGGCGAGGATTTCGGGGAGCTGGGCAACGGCGCCCTCTTCCGCATCGTGCAGGAGACCGACGGCGGCTTCCCCGACGTGATCTTCCCGGGCATCCCCTACCCCGTCGTCATCATGGCGCTGGTCGGCATCGCGGTGGCGATCCTGCTGTCGCGCATGGGCTTCGGCCGGCACATCTACGCGGTGGGCTCAAACGAGGAGGCGGCGCGGCTGTCCGGCGTGGACGTCACGCGGGTGAAGGTCGGCGCCTACACCCTGTCGGGCTTCCTGGCCGGGCTGACCGGCTGCGTGCTGATGTCGCGGCTTGTCACCGCCCAGCCGAACGAGGGCGTCATGTACGAGCTGGACGCCATCGCCAGCGCGGTCATCGGCGGCTCGTCGCTGCTCGGCGGGGTGGGCTCGATCACCGGCACGGCCATCGGTGCCTTCGTGATCGGCATCCTGCGCAACGGGCTGAACATGAACGGCGTGTCGAGCTTCGTTCAGCAGATCATCATCGGGCTGGTCATCATCGGCGCGGTCTGGATCGACCAGATGCGCAACCGCCAGCGCTGACATCAAGAATCCGAAGAAACGCGAAAGGGAGGAAACATCATGAAGAAGCATGTCCTGGGATTGATCGCCGCCTCGGCCCTGATGGCGGCGGCGCCGCAGGCGATGGCGGCGGAGATCGCCGTGATCGTCAAGTCGGTCAACTCGAACTTCTGGCAGAACGTCCGCACCGGCGCGGAGGACGCCATCAAGAAGCAGTCCGGCTACACCATGACCTTCCAGGGCCCGGCCGCCGAATCCTCGGTCGCCGAGCAGGTCAACATGGTCGAGAACGCGGTGAACCGGAAGGTCGCCGGCATCGTGCTCGCCCCGTCCGACCCCGATGCGCTGATCCCCGTGATGAAGCGCGCCTGGGAGAGCCGCATCCCGGTCGTGCTGATCGACTCCATGGTTTCGGAGTCCGGCGCCAAGTATTACCAGTCCTTCCTCGCCACCGACAACGCGGCGGCCGGCGCCATGGCCGCCAAGCATCTTGTGGACACGATGGGCAAGACCGGCAAGGTCGCCATCATGTCCTACGTCGCGGGCGTCGGCTCGGAGATCGGGCGGGTCGGCGGCTTCAAGAAGTACCTCGCCGAGAACAGCAAGGTCGAGGTCGTCGGCACCTATTACTCGCAGTCGCAGATGGCGACCGCGCTGAACCAGACCACCGACATACTGGCCGCCAACCCCGACCTGACGGGCATCTTCGGCGCCAACGAGCCGACCGCCATCGGCATGGGCCGCGCCATCGCCCAGGCCGGCAAGTCGGGCAAGGTCGCCGCCGTCGGCTTCGACGGCAACGCCGACCTCCAGGGCTTCGTCAAGGACGGCACGCTGGGCGGCATCATCGTGCAGAGCTCCTACCAGATGGGCAACGCGGGCATCGAGACGGTCGCCAAGGTCATCAAGGGCGAGAAGGTCCAGAAGACCATCGACACCGGCGCCGTGCTGGTGACCAAGGGCAACATCGACAGCGCCGAGGCGAAGAACGTCCTCTACTGAGGCCATGCCCGGGCGCGGGGGAGCCCCCGCGCCCGTTTGGAACATACCCAGGCGCGGGAGCCCACTCCCGCGCCCGTTTGGGAGAAGACACCCTCATGACGGTCGACATCACGGCCCGCCGCACGGTCGGGCGCACCGGGCTCGCGGTCACCAGCGTCTCGCTCGGCAGCGCGCCGCTCGGCAACCTGTTCCAGCCGGTCTCCGACGAGGCGGCCCGCGCCACGCTCCAGGCGGCCTGGGACGCGGGCATCCGCCTGTTCGACACGGCCCCCTATTACGGCCATGGCCGCAGCGAGCGGCGCATCGGCGACTTCCTGCGCGGCCAGGACCGGGACGGCTACGTCCTGTGCAGCAAGGTCGGGCGCCTGCTGACGCCCCTGCGCGGCCGTCCGATGCCCGACTGCGGCTTCGCCGACCCGCTGCCCTTCGTGCCGGAGTATGATTACGGCTACGACGCCGTGATGCGCTCCTTCGAGGACAGCCTCCAGCGGCTGGGGCTCGACCGCATCGACATACTGCTGGGCCACGACATCGGCCGCATGACGCACGGCGACGCGCACGAGGCGCATTTCCGGACCTTCATGTCCGGCGGCCTGCGCGCGCTGGCCGAACTGAAGGCGTCCGGCGCCATCCGCGCCTACGGGCTCGGCGTCAACGAGACGGAGGTCTGCGAGGCGGTGCTGCGCGACGCCGACCTGGACTGCATCCTGCTCGCCGGGCGCTTCTCCCTGCTCGATCACAAGGGGGCACTCCCGCTGCTGGAGACCTGCACCCGGCGCGGCGTGTCGATCCTCGCCGGCGGGGTGTTCAATTCCGGCATCCTCGCCACCGGCCCGGTGCCGGGCGCCCGCTTCAACTACGAGGAGGCGCCGCCCGCCGTCATGGAGCGCGCCCGCCGGCTCCAGGAGGTCTGCGCCCGCCACGGCGTGCCGCTGCCGACGGCGGCGCTGCATTTCCCGCTGTCGCACCCCGCCGTCGCCTCCCTGCTGATCGGCGTCGCGGATCCGGAGCTGCTCCACCGCAACACCGCCGGGCTGCGGGCCGAGGTGCCCGCGGCACTCTGGGCCGACCTCATGGAATCGGGTCTGCTCGATGTTCCGGTGACGGCTTAAGCAAGGAGAGAGGCATGCTGAAGGGTATCGATCCGCTGCTCGGGCCGGAGCTGCTGCGCATCCTGCGCGCCATGGGGCATGGCGACGAGATCGTCATCGCCGACGCCAACTTCCCGGCGGAGGCCATGGGCCGCCCGCTGGTCCGGCTGGACGGCGTCAGCGCGACCGACGCCGCCGGGGCCGTCCTGAGCGTCCTGCCGCTCGACCAGTTCGAGCCGGAGGCGGCCTTCTGCATGCGCCAGGTGCACGCGCCGGACGAGCTGGCGCCGGTCTGCCTGGAGTTCGAGGCGATGGTGCGCCGGTCGTCGGACGGGCGCTTCGGGCTTGCCGGGATCGAGCGCTTCGCCTTCTATGAGCGGGCGCGCAAGGCCTTCGCCATCGTCGCGACGGGCGAGCGGCGCCTGTACGGCAACCTCATCCTGAAGAAGGGCGTCGTCGAGGCCTGAAAGGCCGGACGCGCCAACGCATCAAAGCGCATCAAGAAAAAGGACGGAGACGAGACATGACGGGAAGACTGGCCGGCAAGGTTGCGGTGATCACGGCCGCGGCGCAGGGCATCGGCCGGGCCACGGCGGAGTTGTTCGCGCGCGAGGGCGCGCGCGTCGTCGCCACCGACATCAACGAGGCGAAGCTGGCCGAGCTGACGCAGGGCGAGCTGGCGGGTGCCGGGATCGAGACGCGGCTTCTGAACGTGCTCGACGGCGAGGCCGTGCGGACCGTGTTCGGCGGGATCGGGCGCGTGGACGTGCTGTTCAACTGCGCGGGCGTCGTCCATGGCGGGACCATCCTCGACGTCAAGGACGAGGAGCTGGACTTCGCCTTCGACCTCAACGTCAAGGCGATGGTGCGCACGATCAAGGCGGTGCTGCCCGGCATGCTGGAGCGCGGCGACGGCGCCATCATCAACATGTCCTCGGTCGCCTCCAGCGTGAAGGGCGTACCCAACCGCTTCGCCTACCAGGCGACCAAGGCGGCCGTGGTCGGGCTGACCAAGTCGGTCGCGACCGACTTCGTGGCGAAGGGCATCCGCTGCAACGCGATCTGCCCCGGCACGGTCGAATCCCCCTCGCTCCAGGAGCGTCTGGCCGCGCAGGGCGACTACGAGGCGGCGCGCGCCGCCTTCATCGCCCGCCAGCCGATCGGCCGCATCGGCCAGCCGGGGGAGATCGCCGAGCTGGCGCTGCATCTGGCGACCGCGACCTACACCACCGGCCAGATCCACGTCATCGACGGCGGCTGGACCATGTGACCGGGGCGGGCGGGGACCGGAACGGGGCTCCCGCCCGTCAGGCGTGCTGGGCCTCCGGCTCGGACAGCAGCGCCATGTAATTGTGCGTGGTGTCGCGGATGTGGCGCGACAGGCGGGCGCGGGCGCCGGGGCCGTCCTTCGCGGCGACGAGCGCCAGGATCTCCCGGTGCTCGGCGAGCGAGGACTCGTTCAGCGCCTGGTTCGCCGACAGGCGCGACCGCAGCGCCTGGACGCGGAAGGACATGCCGGCGAAGGCGTTGGCGAGGTAGCTGTTGCCGCAATGGTCGAAGATGAGCTGATGGAACTGGGCGTCCTGGATGCGGTAGCCGGCCCCGTCGCCGGCCTCGTTCGCCCGCGCCATGGCCCCGATCACCGCGGCCATGTCCCCGGCCAGCGCGTCGGCGTGGCGCGCGATGGCGAGGCCGATGGCGTTGGTCTCCAGGATCTCGCGGTACTCGCTGATCTCCGCGATCTCCTCCGGCGTCATCTGGAAGACGAAGCTGCCGCGCTGCGGCTGGATGTCCACCAGCCCCTCCATCTTGAGCTGAAGGAGCGCCTCGCGCACGGGCGTCTTGCTGACCCCCATCTCGCCGGCGAGCGTGCTTTCCGACAGGGCCTCGCCGAGCTGGAAGTCGCCGCGGATGATGCGCGTGCGGATGATGTCCACCGCCTGCTGGGTCAGCGAGGCCGGTCTCTGCAGCTTTGGGCTCATCCTGCATTCCCCCCTGCGGCAGCGTTCCGGCATGCGCAAGCGTTCCGGCGAAGGGCGGCGCCTGTCTTTCAGGGGCGCGCCGCCGGGCTTAAAAACGCTTGCATCCCCAACAATTCGCTGCTCATATCTTAGATATAACGAAGCGCTGGCCCGATTGCCAGCACGACATGGGCCGGGGCTGAACCGCAGCGAACCAACCGGCGATGTCGGTTCTCTAGGGGGGAGAATGACCATGTTCCCGATCACACGCCGTGCCGCCATCGGCCTCGCCCTCGTACTGGCGGCCCCGCTCGCCGCCGCGACGGACGCCAGCGCCCAGACGAAGCTGAAATGGGCCCACGTCTACGAGACGTCGGAGCCCTTCCACACCCAGTCGGTCTGGGCCGCGCAGGAAATCGCCAAGCGCACCAACAACCGCTACCAGATCGACGTCTTCCCGGCCTCGCAGCTCGGCAAGGAAGCGGACATCAACCAGGGCCTGTCGCTCGGCACCGTGGACATGATCATCTCCGGCTCCAGCTTCGCCGCGCGCGCCTACCCGCCCATCGGCGTCACCTACTACCCCTACATCTTCCGCGACCCGCAGCATCTCCTGACCTTCTCGAAGAGCGACGTGTTCGAGAACCTCGCCAAGGGCTACGAGGAGAAGACCGGCCACCACATCGTCTCGCTGAGCTACTACGGCACGCGCCACACCAGCTCGAACAAGCCGGTCAAGACCTGCGCCGACATGAAGGGGCTCAAGATCCGCGTGCCCGACGCGCCGGCCTACCTCGCCATGCCGCGCGCCTGCGGCGCCAACCCGACGCCGATCGCCTTCGCGGAGGTCTATCTGGCGCTGCAGAACGGCACGGTGGACGCGCAGGAGAACCCGCTGACGACCATCGAGGCCAAGAAGTTCTTCGAGGTGCAGAAGCACATCGTGCTGACCGGCCACATCGTGGACAGCCTCAACACCATCGTCTCCAAGTCGGTCTGGTCGAAGCTGTCGCCGGAGGACAAGAAGATCTTCACCGAGGTGACGCAGGAGGCGGCCTCCCGCACCACCCAGGAGATCCAGGTGAAGGAGAAGGAGCTGGTGGAAGGCTTCCGCCAGCGTGGCCTGACCGTCACCGAGGTGAACACGGCGGAGTTCCGCGACGCGGTGCTGAAAGCCGTGACGCCGGAGAGCGCCGGCTACCGCAAGGCCGACTGGGACGCGATCCAGGCCCTGAAGTAAGGGTCCCGTCGTAAAGGAGCCTCCCGCCGGGGGCCCTTCGATCCAAGCGGCCACCCCTCCTCCGGCACCGCGCGGCATTCGCGCGGTGCCGCTGGACCGGGTGGCCGCGCTGCTTGCAGAGGAACGCATGACAAGCTACGCCAAGGGCGGCGCGCCGGGTGGCGCAGGGGGCGGCGCGGGCGAGGTCCACAAGCCCCTCGACGCCCAGGAACTCGCCCACAGCTTCGAGGAGGAGGCCCCGCCGGCCGACCTCTCCCCCTACGCCGTGGAAGACTGGGCCACGGCCGCCCTGTTCTGGTTCATGGCGGTCGTGGTCTTCCTCCAGTTCTTCACGCGCTACGCGCTGAACGATTCGCTCTACTGGACGGAGGAGATCGCCTCCTACTGCCTGGTGGCGCTGGTCTTCGTGGGCTCCGCCATGTGCGTGCGGCTATCGCGCCACATCCAGGTGGACATCCTCTTCCGCTTCCTGCCGGCCGGTGCCGCGCGGGTGCTGTCCACGGCGGTGGACCTGATCCGCACGGCCTTCTTCGCCTACCTGACGCACCTGATGTGGCGCTTCACGGAGATCGTCGGCGAGGAGGCCATGGTCACCATCGACCTGCCCAAGGGGCTTGTCTACTACACGGTGGTCGCCGGCTGCGCGCTTATGTTCCTGCGTTCGCTCCAGGTGACGGTCGTGAACTGGCGGCGCGGCTATTCGATCCTGGAACGGCCCGAGGCCTTCGACGGGACGGGAGTGTAAGGCATCATGTGGATTCTGATCGGCACCTTCCTCGGCCTCATGCTGCTGGGGCTTCCCGTCGCCGTGGCGCTCGCCGGCTCCTCGCTGGTCTACATCGTCGTGACCGGCTCCGTGCCCGACGTGGTGCTGGCGCAGCGCATGTTCGCGGGCGTCGAGAGCTTCCCGCTGCTGGCCGTGCCCTTCTTCATCCTGGCCGGCAACCTGATGAACATCGCCGGCGTCACCGGCCGCATCTACAACTTCGCGGTGGCGCTGGTCGGCTGGATGCGCGGCGGGCTGGGCCAGGTGAACATCGTCGGCTCGGTGATCTTCTCCGGCATGTCGGGCACCGCCATCGCCGACGCGGCCGGCCTCGGCACCATCGAGATCAAGGCCATGAAGGACCATGGCTACAACACGGAATTCGCGGTCGGCGTGACGGCGGCCTCGGCCACGCTGGGGCCGATCATCCCGCCGTCCCTGCCTTTCGTGATCTACGGCATGATGGCCAACGTCTCCATCGGCGCGCTCTTCCTGGCCGGGCTGATCCCGGGCGTGCTGATGACGCTGTTCATGATGGGCACGGTCGCCTTCATCGCGCGGCGCAACAACTGGGGCGGCGACATGGAGTTCGAGTGGAAGCGGCTGGGCGCCGCCTCCATCGAGATCCTGGTGGTGCTGGCCTTCCCGATGGGCGTGTGGCTGATGACCCTGGCCGGCGTCTCCCCCAACTGGGCCATCGGCATCGGGCTCGCCGTCCTGCTGGCCGCCGACTGGTACTTCGACTTCTCCGCCGTGATGGCGCTGATGGCGCCGGTCATCCTGATCGGCGGCATGACGCTCGGCTGGTTCACCCCGACGGAGGCCGCGGTGGCCGCCGTCATCTGGTCGCTGTTCCTGGGGCTGGTGCGCTACCGCTCCATGACCTTCCGCTCGCTCGCCAAGGCCACCTTCGACACGGTGGAGACGACGGCGTCCGTCCTGTTCATCGTCACCGCCGCCTCGATCTTCGCCTGGCTGCTGACCGCCAGCCAGGCGGCCCAGCTGCTGTCGGACGCGATCCTCGGCCTGACGCAGAACAAGTGGGTGTTCCTGTTCCTGGCGAACCTGCTGATCCTGTTCGTCGGCTGCTTCATCGACACCATCGCGGCGATCACCATCCTCGTGCCGATCCTGCTGCCCATCGTGCTGAAGCTCGGCATCGACCCGCTGCATTTCGGGCTGGTCATGGTGCTGAACCTGATGATCGGCCTGCTGCACCCGCCGCTGGGCATGGTGCTGTTCGTGCTGGCGCGCGTCGCCAAGCTGTCGGTGGAGCGGACCACCATGGCGATCCTGCCCTGGCTCATCCCGCTCTTCGCCGCCCTCATCGCCATCACCTACATCCCCGAGCTGACCCTCTGGCTGCCCCGCACGCTCGGGCTCGGCAAGTAGGCGGCGAACGGCGGAACCGCCCGACCCTGCCAAGGCCCGCGGCTCCGCCGCGGGCCTTTTTTCTGGCCGCACCCCGCCCGCACTTACAGATATCAGAAGCGATATCGGTACCCCCGGGAAATCATATTGGTCAGCTATCCCCGCCTTCTGTAAGCTGACTGTCCGCTCCACCCGCAAAGCCAAGAAGACGCGCCGCAAGGCCGCGCCCCCGGAGGAAACCCCATGATGCTCAAAGCCCTCGCCACCTCGGCCGTGGCCCTCATGATCGCCGCCGGCCCGGCGCTCGCCGACACCGCGGACAAGCGCATCGCCCTGTCCAACAACTACGCCGGAAACACCTGGCGCCAGACCATGCTGCAGAGCTGGGAGAAGGTCGCCAAGGACGCCGTGGCCAAGGGCATCGTCGCCGAGGCCACCGCCTTCACCACCGCCGAGAACCAGGTGACGGAGCAGGCGGCGCAGATCCAGAACATGATCCTCCAGGGCTACGACGCCATCGTGGTGGACGCGGCCTCGCCGACGGCGCTGAACGGCTCGGTCAAGGCGGCCTGCGACGCGGGCATCGTCGTCGTCTCCTTCGACGGCATCGTGACGGAGCCCTGCGCCTACCGCGTCCAGGTGGACTTCAAGGAGCTGGGCCGCAAGCAGGTCGAGTATCTCGCGACGCGCCTGCCCAAGGGCGGCAACCTGCTGGAGATCCGCGGCCTCGCCGGCAGCTCCATCGACGAGGACATCCACGCCGGCATCCTCCAGGGCATCGAGAAGCACCCGCAGTTCAAGATCGTCGCGGCGGTCAACGGCGACTGGACCCAGACGGTGGCGCAGCGCGCCGTGGCCGGCGTCCTGCCGAGCCTGCCGGCCATCGACGCCATCGTGACGCAGGGCGGCGACGGCACGGGTGCGGCCGAGGCCTTCCGCATCGCCGGCCGGCCGACGCCGATCATCATCCTCGGCAACCGCCAGGACGAGCTGGCCTGGTGGAAGCAGCAGAACGCCGCCAACGGCTACGAAACCTTCTCCGCCACCATCGCGCCGGGCATCGCCACGCTGGCCTTCTGGGTCGCGCAGCAGGTGCTGGACGGCAAGGAGTTCCCGAAGGACATCGTCGCCCCCTACCTGACCGTCTCCAAGGCCGATCTGGACACGGTGCTGGCCGCCACCCAGCCGGGCGGCGTCGCCAACGTCGAATACAGCCAGGCCGACGCCCAGAAGATCCAGGCCGCCAAGTAAGCCGCCGGCCTCGAGGACACCAGGCGGCGGCGCTCCGACGCGCCGCCGCCCGGCATGACGTGCCGAAAAAAGGAAGCCGCCGATGACCAGCCGGACCGTCATCACCCTGTCGGGCGTGGCGAAGAGTTTCGGCGCCGTGAAGGCGCTGACGGGCGTCGACCTCGCCCTGCAGAGCGGGGAATGCCTTGGCCTCGTCGGCCACAACGGCGCCGGCAAGTCCACGCTGATGAACGTGCTGGCCGGCACGCTGGCGCCCGACGGCGGGCGGCTGATGATCGACGGCACCCTGCTGGACCGCTCCTATTCCGTCTTCCGCGCCCACGCGCTGGGGGTGCGCTGCGTCTTCCAGGAGCTGTCGCTCTGCGGCAACCTGACGGTCGCGGAGAACACGCGGGTCTTCCACCCGCACCTGCGCGGCTTCGGCTGGAAGAAGCGCTCGGCCGCGCTGATCGGCGCCATGCTGGACGACATCTTTCCCGGCCACGGCATCGCCCCCGGCACGCCCGTGTCGGAGCTGTCGATCGCCCAGCGCCAGATGGTGGAGATCGCCCGCGCCTTCACCGTCACCGACACGCCGTTGCGCTTCGTGATCCTGGACGAGCCGACCTCCTCGCTCGACGCCTCGCGCGCCGGCCAGCTCCTGTCCTTCGTCCGCCGGCAGGTGGCGGCGGGGATCGGGGTGATCCTCATCTCCCACATGCTGCACGAGATCCTGGAGACGGCCGACCGCGTCGTCATCATGCGCGACGGGCGGGTCGTGGCGGTGGACGCCGCCTCGGCCTACGACCGCGAGGGGCTGGTGGTCGCCATGGGCGGCCTCGCCCATCACCAGGCCCAAGCGCGCGAGGCCCGCGCCGCCAACGGCGCGGAGATCCGGGTGCGGGCGGAGCGGGGTTCCGCCTTCACCGCGCGGGCCGGCGAGATCGTCGGGCTGGGCGGCCTCGCCGCGCACGGCCAGACCGACCTGCTGCTGTCCGTCTTCCGGGCGGCACAGCGCCGCACCGCCGGGGTCAGCGTGTCGGGCACGGTGGCGATGGTCGCAGGGGATCGCCAGCGCGACGGCGTCTTCCCGCTCTGGTCCATCAAGCAGAACATCGGCGTCCGCTCGCTGAAGGCCGCCCGCCGCGGGCTGCTGATCGACCCCGACCGGGAGAACCGGCTGGCCGAGGAGTGGCGCACCCGCATCGGGATCCGCGCGCCCGACCTCGACCTCGGCATCCTGTCCCTGTCCGGCGGCAACCAGCAGAAGGCGCTGTTCGCCCGGGCGCTCGGCTCCGACGCGCAGATCATTCTGATGGACGATCCGATGCGCGGAGTGGACGTGCAGACCAAGCGCGAGGTCTACCGGTTGATCCGCGACGAGGCGGACCGGGGCCGCACCTTTCTCTGGTACACGACCGAAATGGAAGAACTCTACGAATGCGACCGCGTGTACGTGTTCCGCAACGGCGCCATCTCCGCCGACCTGGGCCAGGGCCAGCTCACCGAGGAGCGGATCCTGCAGGCCTCCTTCTGACGGAGCGCAAGCATGACCGCTAACGCCCTCCCCTCGCGCAACGCCCTCTTCTCGCGCAACGCCCTCCTGTCGCGCAATGCATTGCGCGCGGCCCTGCCGGCCGTGACGCTCCTCCTGCTGCTCGGCACCATTTTCTGGATCCAGCCGCGCGCGATGACGCCCTTCGGCATCAACCTGATGCTGAACCTTGCCGTGCCCATCGTGCTGGCCACCATGGCGCAGCTCTTCGTCATGACGGTCAACGACCTGGATCTGTCCATCGGCGGCTTCGTCGGGCTGAGCGCCTGCATCGGCGCCACCTGGCTGAACCAGACGCCGCTGCTGGGGGTGGCGGCGCTGGCCGCCTGCATCCTGGCCTATGCGGGGCTGGGCGCGCTGATCCATCTGCGCCGCCTGCCCTCGATCGTGGTCACGCTCGGCATGTCCTTCGTCTGGCTGGGGCTGGCGGTGATCCTGCTGCCGACGCCGGGCGGTGCCGCACCGGGCTGGCTGAAGTCGCTGATGGCCTTCAAGCCGCCCTACCTGCCCTTCCCCATCCTCGCCTCCATCGTCATAGCGCTGTTGGTGCATGTCGGGCTGATGCGCACCTCCTACGGCGCCATCCTGCGCGGCTTCGGCGGCAACCCGCAGGCGATGCGGCGCTCCGGCTGGTCGAGCCTGCGGGCGACCATGACGATGTACGCGCTGGCCGGTCTGTTCGGTGTGCTGTCGGGGCTGGCGCTGCTGGGCATCTCCACCTCGGCGGACGCCAACATCGCGCTACGCTACACGCTGCTGTCCATCGCCGGGGCGATCCTCGGCGGCTGCGAGTTCACGGGCGGGCGCGTCTCCCCCGTCGGCGCCGTGCTCGGCGCGCTGACCCTGGCGCTGGCCGGCTCGGCGCTGACCTTCCTGCGCATCTCGCCCGACTGGCAGGTGGGGGCGCAGGGCGCGATCCTGATCGCCGTGCTGGCGCTGCGCGCCTTCGTGGTCCGCAAGGAGGACTGAATGACCCTCTCCGCCCTGCTCCCGACCCGCAAGCCCTGGTTCTGGTCCTTCGCGGCGGCCTTCGCCGCCTGGGGAATGCTCGTCCTCTTCCTTCAGGGGCGCGGCGCCGACGAGGCGGTCACCGCATCGCTCGCCTTCGCGGCCTTCTTCGTCATCGTCGGGCTGGGCCAGATGATGGTCATCACGCTGGGGCCGGGCAACATCGACCTGTCCATCCCCGCCACCATCACGCTGGCCGCCGTTGTCGCCATGCGGGTGATGGGGGGCGAGGACGCGAACATCCCGCTCGGCGTCCTGGCGGCCTTGGGCTGCGGCGTCGCGGTGGGGCTGTTCAACAACGTGCTGATCCACCTGCTGCGCATGCCGCCAATCATCGCGACCCTGTCGGCGAGCTTCCTGATCCAGTCCGCCGCCATCAGCTACGGGCGTGGGCTTCAGGTCCGCCCGCCGCAGGCCTTGCAGGACTTCGCCACGGCGCGGCTCTACGGCGTGCCGGTCAACGCGGTCTGCGCGGTGCTGCTGGCCGCCGTGGTGGGCGTGGTGCTGGCGCGCACGGTGTACGGCCGGTCGGTGCTGGCGGTGGGACAGAACCCGCGGGCGGCCTGGCTGGCCGGGGTGCGGGTGGGGCTGGTGCGCTCCGCCACCTATGTGCTGTGCGCGGTCTTCGCGGCGCTGTGCGGCGTGCTGCTGGCGGGATTCTCGGGCGGTGCCTCGCTCGACATGGGGCAGGAATATCTGCTGGCCTCCATCGCCGTGGTGGTCATCGGCGGC
Source organism: Azospirillum sp. SYSU D00513 (assembly GCF_017356015.1). Taxonomy (GTDB): domain Bacteria; phylum Pseudomonadota; class Alphaproteobacteria; order Azospirillales; family Azospirillaceae; genus Azospirillum. Next base: position 81,807 of record NZ_JAFIQV010000024.1, on the reverse strand, counting down.
TGCTCGGTCGCCGGTGGCCGGGCCAACGTGCCGGGGATCTGGGGCGCCTCGCTGTTCCTGTTCCTGCTGGTCAGCATGCTCAACAGCATGGGGCTCGGCGCCGGATTCCGGCTGGTCCTGACCGGCCTCATCATCATCGCCGTCATCACGCTGGCCGGCGGTGAGCCCGCGCAGCGCTGAGCGCCAAAGCAAAAAATCATTCGGGAAGGAAACGACACCATGTCGATGGTCGGGGATCACCTGGAATATTTCGACCGCCGCTTCTACGAGCTGACGGTGCCGATCGCCCCCCTGGAGACGCTGTACACCGGCTGCCGCTGGGCGGAGGGCCCGGTCTGGTTCGCCGACGGCAACTGTCTGGTCTGGAGCGACATCCCGAACAACCGCATGCTGCGCTGGGTCCCGGACCTGGGCGTCGGCGTCTTCCGGGCCAACGCCAACTACTCCAACGGCAACACGCGCGACCGCGAGGGCCGGCTGGTGACCTGCGAGCATGGCGGCCGCCGCGTGACGCGGACCGAGCCGGACGGCAGCCTGACCGTGCTGGCCGACCGCCACGACGGCAAGCGCCTGAACTCCCCCAATGACGTGGTGGTGCGGTCCGACGGCACGGTCTGGTTCACCGACCCGCCCTACGGCATCCTGTCCGACTATGAGGGCTACAAGGCCCCGCAGGAGCAGGCGGGCTGCTACGTCTACCGGCTCGACCCCGCCACGGGCGAGCTGCGCGTCGCGGCGGACGATTTCGTCAAGCCGAACGGCCTCGCCTTCTCCCCCGACGAGCGCACGCTCTACATCGCCGATTCCGGCGCCAGCCACGGCGACGACCAGCCCCACCACATCCGCGCCTTCTCCGTCGGCGAGGACGGCCGCCTGTCGGAAGGCCGCGTCTTCGCCACCATCTCCCCCGGCGTGCCGGACGGCATGCGGGTGGACGTGGAGGGCAACGTCTGGACCAGTGCGCGCGACGGGGTGGTCTGCTACGCCCCCGACGGCACGCCGCTGGGCAAGGTCCGCATCCCGCAGATGGTGTCGAACCTGACCTTCGGTGGTGCCCGCCGCAACACGCTCTTCATCACCGCGACCTCCACCGTCTACGCGCTGAGCCTCGGGGTGGCGGGCGCCGGCCGGGCCTGAGGCAGTGGGGCGGGCCGCTTCACCTGCTGGTGGACAACACCGGGCTGACGCTGTGTGGGCCGGGCGAATGGTTGATCGAGAAGCATGCATCATCCAGAGGCCGCGGTCGTGACGCCGCCTCGGGCGGATGCCGTTCTCAGCGACACGGCCGCCAGGGCGCCTGCTCAGCGCGACCGCCACACCCAGGCGATCGCCGCGACCGGTCGCATGGCTTGGCAGCGGGCCAGCGAATATAACCGAGGAGCCCGCGTCGAGGGCCAGACCGGGCGCTGGAAGCAGGTCATCGGTGATGGACCGCGTTTCCATACCGACAAGGCGCGGGCCACCGAGGTTGCCATCGCTGCCGAGGTCCTCAATCGCACGCTCGACCTCGGACGCCCGGAGTCCGTCCGTGCCGCCTGATCAAAGGTGGGGATGGGGCGATCTGTTGCCCTCCTCGTCTCAATGCAACGCGCTGCCGCTCGTCCGAAATTTTCCGGCATGCGCATCCAACCGGTGATCCGCCGTGTATGGGGTGGACCTGCAGGGCCGCGGAAAAGCCGCGCCCACCGCATCCAGGCCGCCCGGTTCCGGAGACGCTCGACATGGATCACAGGATGTTCACCGGAACGGACCACCTCCCTTCCGGCATTCCCTCTTTCGACATCGACCTGCGGCCACTGGACGCGGCCCGGGATCTGGAGCCGGTCTGGCGCTCTCTGGAGGATCGCGCCGACCCCTCCTTCTTCCTGTCCTGGCACTGGATCGGCAGCTGGCTCGAGTGCCTGCCGGACGGCGTGCGCCCCCATCTGCTGACGGCCCGGCATGACGGCGAGATGGTCGGTCTCGCGGTTCTCTGCCCCCGCACGGTGCGTCGGTTCGGCCTGCTGCCGGCGCGCCGCTGGTTCCTGCACGAGACCGGGGATGCCCTGTTCGACCGGATCTTCATGGAATACAACGGCCTGCTCGTGGACCGCCGCTGGGCCGCCGCGGTGACCGAAGCCTGCCTTTTCTGGCTGCACCGGAGCCTGCCCCGCCGGGACGAGCTGGTTCTGAGCGGCCTCGACGCGCTGACGGACGGGGCGGCGCGCCACGTCGCGGAACGGCTCGGCGGCCGGCTGGAACTCCGCACCGGAGATCTGTGCCGTTATGTGGATCTGGAGCCGGTGCGGCGGGCGGGCGGCGATTACCGCGCCTCGCTCGGCCGCAACACGCGGGCGGCCGTCCGCCGGACCGAACGTCTCTATGCCGGACGCGGACCGCTGGCCTTCCGCGTCGCCGGAACGGTGGAGGAGGCGCTTGCCGATTTCGAACGGCTGGAGACGCTGCACCAGGCGCACTGGACCGCGCGCGGAAAGCCGGGAGCCTTCGCGAATCCCGCTTTCCGTCCCTTTCACCGGACGCTGATCCGCCGCGGCGTTCCGGCCGGCGCCGTCCGCCTGTGCCGGGTCGGGGCAGGCGGTGAAACCATCGGCATCCTCTACAACTTCGCCTACCGCGGCCAGGTGCTGAATTACCAGGGAGGCTTCGCCTATGAGCCGGACAACAGGCTGAAGCCGGGCGTGCTGAGCCATGTGCTGGCCATCGAGGACAGCCTGGAGCGGGGAGAGCGTTGCTATGACTTCATGTCCACGCCATCGGGCCACAAACCGCTGCTGGCGAACGCCCAGAGACCCATGAACTGGCTCGTGTTCGGCCCTTACGGCGTCGCCCACCGGTTCGAGGCCGGACTGCGGCGGGCGGGCACCGGAACCGCGAGACGCTGCCGTCAGGCGCTCCACGATCTGGTCCAGCGGCAGAAGGACGCCGTCACGGCACGATGACGATGCGCGCCGGACCGGCTCCGGCGCCTTCGCGGCTTCCTAATAATAGACGCAGATCCGCCTCCCGCCGATGAGCTGGACGTTCATCGGTATGCCGTAGAGGCCGGACAGCACCTCCTCGCGGATCACCTCGTCGGGCGTGCCCTGCACCGCGACCTCCCCGTCGCGCATCGCCACGATGCGGTCGGAATAGCAGGAGGCGAAGTTGATGTCGTGCAGCACGACGACGATGGTCTTGTTCAGCTCGGCGGCGAAGCGGCGGAGCTGGCGCATCATCGCCACGGAATGCTGCATGTCGAGGTTGTTCAGCGGCTCGTCCAGCAGGACGTAGTCGGTGTCCTGGCACAGGACCATCGCCACGAAGGCGCGCTGCCGCTGGCCGCCCGACAGCTCGTCCAGAAAGCGGCCGGCCAGCGGCGCCAGCCCCAGATGATCGAGCGCCCGGTCCACATGGGCGCGGTCGTCCGCCGTCAGCCGCCCCCTGGAATGGGGGTAGCGGCCGAACTCCACCAGCTCGCGCACGGTCAGCCGCGCCGTCATGTGGTTGTCCTGGCGCAGGATCGACAGCCGCCGCGCCAGCACGTCGCCGGGGGTTTTCGTCACGTCCAGCCCGTCCACCGAGACCGTGCCGGCGCTGGCCGGCAGCAGGCGGCTGATCATGGAGAGCAGCGTGGACTTGCCCGCTCCGTTCGGCCCGATGATGGAGGTGAGCCCCCCGGCCGGCAGCTGCAGGGACACGTCCCTCACCACCAGCGTGTCGCCGTAGCGGCGGGTGAGATTCTCGGCCTGGATCATCGCGCACTCCCGCGCAGAAGAAGGATGATGAAGAGGATGCCGCCCAGGAACTCGATGACGACCCGCAGGTTGCCGTCGAAGGCGAAGACCCGTTCCAGGATCATCTGGCCGCCGACCAGCCCGATGACGCCGAGCAGGACGGCGGCGGGCAGCAGGACGCGGTGGCGGCTCGACCCGGTCAGGAGATGGGCGAGGCTCGCCACCATCAGCCCGAAGAAGGTGACCGGACCGACCAGCGCGGTGGAGACGGAGACCAGCACCGCCACGAGCACGAGGATGAGGGAGACGGCGCGGCGGTGGTCGACGCCCAGATTGATTGCCCGCTCCCGCCCCAGCGCCAGCACGTCGAATGTGTGGCCGACGCGCCAGGCGACCAGGGAGGCGCCCGCCACCGCCACCGCCGCGGCCGCCAGCAGGCCCGTGTCCATCCGGTTGAAGCTGGCGAACAGCCGGTCCTGGAGGATGGCGAACTCGCTGGGGTCGATGACCCGCTGGAGGAAGCCCGACAGGCTGCGGAAGAAGACGCCGAACACCACCCCGGCCAGCACCAGCTGGTGCAGGCTGCGCCGCCCGCTGGAGAAGAGCGCCCGGAACAGCAGGACCGAGAAGGCCACCATCACCGCGACCTCCCCCGCGAAGCGTAGGCGCGGGTCGAAGGCGGCGACGGCGGCGGAGCCGAACACGAAGACCGTCCAGGTCTGGATCAGCATGTAGAGCCAGTCGAAGCCCATGATGCCGGGCGTCAGGATGCGGTTGTTCGTCACCGTCTGGAACAGCACCGTGGAAACGCCGATGGCGTAGGCGACCAGCAGCATCACCGCGACCTTCGTGCCCCGGAAGGGCAGCACGAAGCTCCACGGCCCCCGGGCGCCCAGCGTCATGAACAGCGCCACCGCCAGGGCGGCCCCCAGGGCCAGCAGAAGCAGGACCCGGCCGGGCGTGAGGATCCGGGCGTCAGGCAAGGGAGGAATCCCGGCGCAGCAGGAGGTAGAGGAAGACGGCGCTGCCCAGCACCCCGACGACCGTGCCGACCGGGATCTCGTAGGGGTAGCGCACGACGCGCCCGATCAGGTCGCAGGCCAGCACGGCTCCGGCCCCCGTGACCGCGACCCAGGGCACGGCACGCCGGACGTTGTCGCCGACCATCATGCTGACGAGGTTGGGCACGATCAGCCCGAGGAAGGGGATGATCCCCACCGTGACCACGACCGCCGCCGTGACCATCGCGACGATGCCCAGCCCCAGCGCCATGATGCGCCGGTAGTTCAGCCCGAGATTCGTGGTGAAGTCCCGCCCCATGCCGGCCACCGTGAAGCGGTCGGCCGCCGCGTAGGCCAGGATGGTCAGGGCGAAGGCGATCCACAGCAGCTCGTACCGCCCGCGCAGCACGCCGGAGAAGTCGCCGGTGGTCCAGGCGTTCAGGGACTGCAGCAGGTCGTAGCGGTAGGCGAAGAAGGTCGTGACGGAATCGATCACCCCGCCCAGCATCAGCCCGACCAGCGGCACCATCAGCGCCGAGCGCAGGGGAATGCGGCTGAGGATGCCGAGGAACAGCGCCGTGCCCGCCAGCGCGAAGAGTGCCGCCACCGTCATCTTGCCGAGCAGCGGCATGGTTGGTGCCAGCAGCGTGACCGTGAGGATGCCGAGCCCCGCCGATTCCACCGTGCCGGCGGTGCTGGGCTCCACGAAGCGGTTGCGCACGAGCATCTGCATGATCATGCCGCAGACCCCCATGGCCATGCCGGACAGGATCAGCGCCACCGTGCGCGGGATGCGGCTGATGAGCAGGAGCTGGAGGGCGGTGCCGTCCGGCCCGGACGCGAACAGCGCGGCGGGCGACAGGTCGGTCGCCCCCACGAACAGGCTGACCCCCGCCAGCAGGAGGACGGCGGCGGCGGCGAGAGCGAGGGCGAGTGTCTTCACGGTGCTCTGGGGTGGCGGTCGGCCGGGCCGTGGCCCGTTCCTGGAAAGAAGGCCGGGGGCGCATCGCCTGCGCCCCCGTCGTGCGGCACTGTCCCTGGTTCGGAAGAAGCCCGGTCAGCCGGCGCTCTTCAGGACGGCGGCGAGCTGGTCGATCATCGCCTTCGTCGCGGTGAGGCCGCCGCCGGAGAGGTACCAGCTCGTGGAGTCGAGCGTGACGACCTGCTTGGCCTTCCAGGCCTTGGTCCGGGCCACCAGCTCGTTGTTCAGCACGGCGGGCGCTGCCGCGCCCTGGCCGATGGCGGCGTCGCGGTCGATCACGAACAGCCAGTCGGGATCGGTCTTCAGGATGAACTCCGGCGAGATCGACTGGCCGTGCAGGGAGACCTGGAGGTCCGGCACGGCCGGCGTGACGCCGAACAGCGTGTGCAGGACGCCGAAGCGCGAGCCGGGTCCATAGGCGCTCATCTTGCCGCCGGTGGTGAGCACCAGCAGCCCCTTGCCGGCGCCGGCGGCGGTGGCGCGCACCGCCTCGATGGACTGGCGCAGCGTGGCGAGCCGCTGGGCGGCCTCCGCCTCCTTGCCGAAGATGCGGCCGACCGTCTCGACGTTGCGGGTCACGCTTGCCATGAAGTCGGCCGTGTCGGTCGTCAGGTCGATGGTCGGGGCGAGCTTCGCCAGGTCGCGGTACTTCGCCGCCGACCGACCGCCGACGATGATCAGGTCCGGCTCCAGCGCGGCCACCGCCTCGAAGTCCGGCTCGAACAGCGTGCCGACCTTCGGGGTGTCGCCCGAGGCGTACTTGGACAGGTAGCCCGGCAGCACCCCGCCCGGAACGCCCGCCACCTTGACGCCCAGCGCGTCCAGCGTGTCCAGCGCCGCCATGTCGTACACCACGACCCGCTGCGGGTTGCGCGGCACCGGCGTGGTGCCCTGCGCGTGCTGCACCGGCAGCGTCTCCTGCGCTGCCGCCGGCAGGGCCTGGGCCGGCAGCGCCAGCAGCAGCGCCAGGGCGGCGCTCTTCACGAGGCCATTGAGGCGCGGTCGAACGGGGCGGAAATCCATGACTCTTGTTCCTCTCTCCGGCGCGGGATGGGCGCGGACGAAGCAAATGAGAGTGATTTTCATACGCACGCCAGCCGCGCGGATCAAGCGCTTATCGCGGGGGCTCCGCTTCAAAGTTCGAAGGCAGGCACGCCTGTTAGCATGGAGCCGATGGCGCCTGCATTGCCCTGCTCGCCGCGATACAGCCGGCATCGACCACGACACCGCCGCCGATGAAGGTGGCGAAATGGATGCAGTCACCCCCAGCCACCGCACCGGCCGAGGTTCCACGCGATCTCCGTCCTGCCTGAAACGTTGCAGCAGAACGGCGGGCATCGCCATGCCAGACCCTGCCGGATCTAGCCCAGAGCCGCAAAAGGAAATGCGGCGAACATAGCCATGCCCGCCGCGCCAGGAGTTTATACCGCACTTTTGACCGGGCTTTTTGGAATGGGGCAGGACGATCCCGGCTCCTCCCTGTCCCCGACGGCCGCTTCTGTCAGCCGTTGCCGGCGGCCGCCGGCAGGTCCGCATAGGAAGCGGTGCAGGCCAGCGGGTTGAAGTGATCGAGCGTCGGCTGAACCGGCAAGGTGGGAAGACGGGTCCGACACCACGGCCAAAATCACTTCGCCGCAACGAATTCCGGCACGGCCTCAACCGAGTGGAAGCGGTACGAACAGACTTCCCTCTCCGCGCTTGCGCAACAGCAGCACGCTGTCCTTCTTGGCGTCGCGCGCCTGCTTCACGGCATCGGCCACGTCGGACGGCTCGTCCACGGGCTGCTGGCCGGCCCTCGCGATGACATCGCCCGGCTGGAAGCCGTTCCGGGCGGCCGGGCTGTCCGGAGCCACCTGGACCACCACGGCGCCCTGGCTGGTCTGAGGCAGATCGAACTGCTGCCGCAGTTCCGGCGTCATGGGGGCGAGCGTCATGCCGAGCTGCCCCTCCGCCGGTTTGACCTGCTCGGCCTCGGCCTGCTGGGCCGGGGGCTGCAGCTCGGCGACGCGCGCCTCCAGCGGGATGCTCTTCCCGTTGCGCCAGACCGTCACGGGAACCGTGCTGCCCGGTGCCGTCATGGCCGCGGCCCGGCTCAGCTCATGCGCGTCCTCGATCGTCTCGCCTCCGAACTTGGTGACGACGTCCCCGCTCTCGATCCCGGCCTTCGATGCCGGGCTGTCGGGGACGACCTCGGCCACCAGCGCGCCGGACCGGTCCGGGAGGCCGAGCGCCTGGGCGATGTCCGGGGTGAGCGGCTGAATGGAAACGCCCAGGTAACCGCGCGTGACGCGGCCCTTGTCGCGCAGTTCGGCGATGATCGGCTTTGCGAGCGCCGAGGGGATGGCGAAGCCGATCCCGATGTTGCCGCCGCTTCGGCTGAAGATGGCCGTGTTCACGCCGATGACGTTTCCGGCCATGTCGAACATCGGTCCTCCGGAATTGCCGCTGTTGATGGCGGCATCGGTCTGGAGGAAGTCGTCGTAGGGACCGGCGCCGATGTCGCGCCCGCGGGCCGACAGGATGCCGGCGGTGACGGTGCCGCCAAGGCCGAAGGGGTTGCCGATCGCCAGCACCCAGTCACCGACTTGCAACGCCTCGCTGTCGCCCCACTGCACCGTCGGCAGAGGCTTGTCGGAGGACGCCTTCAGCAAGGCGAGGTCCGTCTGAGGGTCGGTGCCGATGATCTTGGCGTCCAGTTGGCGCCGGTCCTGCAGGGTGACCTGCACCTTGTCGGCCTTCTGGACGACATGGTTGTTCGTCACGATGTAACCCGAGGGATCGATCACGAAGCCGGAGCCCAGCGCCGAGGTGGGCCGTTCCGGCATGGGCTGCATGGGCGACTGGGGCGACTGGGGCGACTGGCCGCCGCCCGGCATTTGCCGACGCAGGAGATCCTCCAGGAAATCACGGAACGGCGTGCCGGGCGGGAACGGGAACGGCGATTGTCCGGGCGCCTCGTTCGCGGTCTGCTGGCGGGCCGGCGGCGCGCTGGTCGCGGTGATCGTCACGACGGCCGGCTGCTTGGCCTTCGCGAGATCGGCGAAGCTGGCGGGAGCAGGGTGCGCCTGATTGGCGGCTGGTCCGGTGCCCTGACTGGCGCTGTTCTGCCCGGCGCTGCCCTGTCCGTTCGTCTGGGCCGACACGGTGGTGACCGGGCCGGCCAAGAGGCAGGCAACCACAGCGACACCGCCGAGCAGGCGCTGCACCGACACTGTCGATGTGTTGCTCATGGCGGAACCTCCTTGAAGCGGGTTGGATTTGGAATTCTCGATGGCGTGCGGCGGCGTCCGGACGTGTTGCGGAACGCCGCGGCCGGTCATTTCTGGCCGGACTGCTTCCGCTCCTCGGCCCTTTCCTTCTGCGCGGCATTCCCGCCGCCGCCCTGGTAGACCGGTTCCGGCGGCGTGCCGATCGTCTCCTGGCGCTTCGCGGCCAGGCTGCCCTCCGGCAGTGCGGCCACCCCGGCATCACCGGATTGGGCCTCCGGCCCCTGCCCGCCCTTCTGCGTCACGGCTTCCGGGTTCTTTCCGAGGGCGCCGCCGCGTTTCTCGGCGAGGCTTTCCACGCCCCCTTGCGCGCTGCCGGATTTCTCGGCACCGCCCTTCGAGGAGTCGGCGAGAGAGACCGCGCTGAACGAGACGGCGGACAGCAGCGCGAGCGCTGCGACATGCATCGATTTCATGGTTCTTCCTCCAAAGCATCCGGGCCAAAGCGGCGGGGCCGTTCGGCCGGTCACCGCCGCCCGCCTGTGGAAAGGGTAAAAAACTCCGGGCTTGCCGACGGCGTGCCGGCCGGGGTCACTCATCGACCTCCACCTCGTTTTCATCCTCGATGAAGCCGCCGGTATCGCCGAACTCCTCGTCGCCCGGTCCACCGGACGCGATGCCTTCATCGTCCTCGAAAGGGTCTTCGCCCTCGCCGGCGGCCATCGAGCCATCCTCAAGGCCAGCGCCGTCTTCCTGCGGAAAGGCTTCGTTCTCGTAGTCGTTTCCGGCGAAACCGCGCCGTTCGCCCAGGCCCGAGCCCGGTTCGGAGCCCTCTTCGAACAGGCCCTCGTTTCCGTTCTCGATGATTCCTTCCGCCAGGCTCGGAGCGGCCGTGGAGCCGAGAGCCAGCATCATGGCGGCCGTGGCCGCGATCACGGGTTTCAGCATTTCCCTCCTCCATCCGGTGGGTCCAACCATGGCGCGGCTTGCCGCCGCGCCATGGTCATGTCGGTCTCCTTACTGGGAGGAGGAGCCGCTCTGGCCGCTCTTGGACTGGCCGCTCATCCCCTTCGAGCCGCTCGCCGAACCGCTGGTCGAACCGCTCGATCCCGTGGCCGCGGTCGGATCGATCATCATGGTGATCTGGTCGCCGTTCTTGGTCTTACCCGACGCCAGATAGGTCGCGTCCAGGATCTGGACGTTCGAGAAGCCCGCCTTCGTCAGGCTGTCACGGACCTGCTGCTGGCTCTGGAGAGCCATCTGCTGCCCGGAGGAGCCGCTCTGCTGGCCGCTGCTCTGCTGGCCGCTGCTCTGCTGATTGCCGCTCTGCTGGTTGCCGCTGGCCGAAGAGGACGAACCGCTGGACGCCGGCGGGTCGACCACGAGGGTCACCTGCTCTCCGCTCTTGGTCACCGCGCTCACGAGATAAGCGGCGTTGAGCGTGCGGACGTCCTGAATGCCCGCCTGCTTCAAGGCGTTCTCCACGTCCTTGTAGCTGCGGGTCGAATCCTGCTGAGCCTGCTGGTTGCTGCCCTGCTGGTTCTGGGCGAAAGCCGCGCCCGAAAGCGACATTGCCAACGCAACCGTCGAAACGAGTAGTGCACGCATTGCTAACTCCATTTGGCTTGTGGCGCAGACCGTCCATTGACGCGGCGGCCTGTCATGAAGAGAACTTCACAAAAAGCAATCTCTCTCAAGAAAATCCAGCACGGATCGAAAATCGAATATAGAATTCTTTTTGCATGCGTTTTGAAATGTAGAGTTTTTTACGCTTTTAGAATGTTTGATCACCACACCTGAAGCGGCATGAATACAATTTCACATCATCCTCACCAGGAATAATCGGCGGTGTGCCCATGCCAGTCCTGGACTTCGGACCTGTAGGGAAGCTGGCAACATTGACCTTGCCCGCCGCTTGGGAAGCGGCTCGACGTTCCATGACCGAAGCGCAAGGGGTCGACCGACGGGGCGGATGCGGTCCTGGACGGGGCCTCTTCTTGACGGGCACGCCCATCCTCGTTCCCTCCTTCCATTCCGTCCTCCTGCCTTCGCGGGGAGCATCGCCAGGAGCGCGCGGCCTCCCATGCCCGTGCCGCGGCGAAACCGACGGGGATCATAGGAAACCGTCATCGATCCGGCTGTCGCCGCCGGCCGGAGGGCCGCGCCGGTCATCGAGACCGCCGTCGAAGAGGCCCGGCTGGTAGATCCCGCCTTCGTCCCGGATGCCGGAGCTCGATCCCTCCTGCCCTGCCTCACCGGTCTGGTAGGCACCGGTGGAGATATCGGCGCAGCTCGCCAGCAGTCCGCTCGCAAGCACGATCATCGCTGCATGTTTCATTGCACTCTCCTTCGGTGTGATGGCGGGGACAGGCTCGATCCAAGCGGATGAGCCGCCTGTCCGCCGATGCTGTTGTTTTCGGCCTTCCGGTTCCCTGGAGCACGGGGACATCACCGGGCCTCGCCGACCGCCTCTGCGGCCGGTTCCACCCACCAGGCATCGAAGGCGATGCCGAAGGGAGGCAGATTCGCCGGATGTTCGAGCTTGTCCCAATAGGCCACGCGCACCACGCCGGAATGCCAATGGGGGATCACGTAATGGCCCCACAGCAGCACGCGGTCCAAAGCGGCCGCACGGGCTTCCAACTCCTCCCGCGTCCTGGCCTGGATGAGCAGTTCGACCAGCCTGTCGACCGCCGGATCGCGGATGCCCGCCAGGTTCTCGCTTCCGGGCGAGGCCGCCGCGGATGAGGTCCAGTAATTCCGCTGCTCGTTCCCCGGGGAAAGCGACTGCGCCCATTGATGGACGGCCATGTCGAAGTCGAAGCTCTGGATGCGGTTCTGGTACTGCGCGGTGTCGACGGTGCGGACCCGCGCCTCGATTCCGAGACGGCGCAGATTGTCCACCAGCGGCAGGGTGACGCGCTCGAAGCTCGGGTTGTTCAGCAGGATCTCGAAGGTCAGCGGCAATCCGGTCGCGGCCTCCACCCGCCGGCCGTTCCGCGTCACCCAGCCGGCCTGCTCCAGCAGGCGGTCGGCCTTCAGCAGATTCTCCCTCAGTTCCAGGGATGTCGAGGCCGAAGGGGGCCGATAGGGGTCGGTGAAAACCTCCTCCGGGACTTGCCCCTTCAGCGGAGCCAGGAGTGCCAGTTCCCTCTTGTCCGGCAGTCCCTCGGCGGCGAGGTCGGAATTCTCGAAATAGCTGTCCGTCCGCTTGTAGGCGCCATGAAAGAGCACCCGGTTCGCCCATTGGAAATCGAAGGCGTGGGCGATGGCGTAACGCACCCGCGGGTCCGTGAAAACGGCGCGCCGGGTGTTGAAAACATAGCCTTGCATGCCGGCCGGCAGGCTGATGGGGATTTCCTCGCGCAGGAGCCGGCCCGATCTGGCGTCCGCCGTGTTGTAGGCGGTCGCCCAGTCCTTGGCCGTGGATTCGATCCGGAAATCGATCAGCCCGCCCTTGAAGGCGGTGAGCGCCACGGTGGGGTCGAGATAATAGTCGTAGGTGATGGCGCTGAAATTGTGCCGGCCCCTGTTCACCGGCAGGTCGCGCGCCCAGTAGTCCTCGACGCGCCCATAGGTGATCGACCGGCCGGGATCGACGGACAGGATGCGGTAGGGGCCGCCGCCGAGCGGTGGTTCCAGGGTCGTCGCCGTGAAATCGCGGCTCTTCCAATAATGGGCCGGGAGGACGGGAAGCTGGCCGAGGATCATCGGCAGCTCCCGGTTGTCTCCGGGCTTGAGGTCGAACCGCACGGATCGCCCGCCGGTGCTCCGGACCTCCGAAACCCCTGCGTAATAGGCCGCGTGGAAGGGGTGGGTGTCGCGCAAGGTGCGGAAGGTGAAGATCACATCCTCGGGCGTGACCGGATGGCCGTCATGGAAGCGGGCGGCCGGATTCAGGCTGTATTCCACCCAGGACAGATCCTCGGCGACCCGCACGCTCTCCGCCACCAGGGGATACTGGCTGAAGGGCTCGTCGAGCGACGGCGCCATGAGCGTGTCGTAAAGACTGCTCAGGCCCGATGCCGCCACGCCCCGGATGGTGAAGGGGTTGAGGGTGTCGAAGCCGCCGACCCCGGCGAGCGTCACCGTCCCCCCGGCGGGTGCCCGCGGATTCACATAGCTGAAATGGTCGAAGCCGGGCTGGTATTTCGGGGAGCCATGCATGGCCATCCCGAACCGCGCCGGCGGGTTCTCATCCAACGCCGCCGCGGGCGGTGGGCTCCAGGCAACGCAAAGTGAGACGGTGGCCGCGAGCAGGCCGGCGAGACCGCGCGTACCGACGCGGCCGATCATCGTCCGCTTCGGCAGGAGCGGAACGGACGGCGCATCGGCCGGCCTCCGGCTTCCCGGCCGGCGCGGCGCGGGACGCGCGGAAGAGCGGCGCGTGTGGGCAGTCCCGGAGCTTTCCGTCGATGCGGCGGCGCGGGACGCGGCAGACCGCCGCGGTGTGGGAGAACTGGCCGCGCAAGCGGTTTCACCGGCCGATGCCGATGCCCGAACCCGCCCGCGCGGCGCTCCGCCGGCCCCGGCCAGCCGGAGTTCGGCCCTTGCCCGCGAAAGCCTCGAGCGGACGGTTCCGATGGACACGTTCAGCGCGTCCGCCGCATCCTGGTAGCATTCGCCGTCGACGGCCACGGCCCGGATCAGCCGGCGTTGCGAGGGCTTCAGCCGTTCCAGCGCCTCGCCGGTCTCGCGCAGCATGATCTGCCACTCCTGGGCAGGCCCCGCCACGATCATGCCTTCCGTCACCTCGGTCTCGCTGATGCGCCGTGCGCGTTTGCAGTTCGTGAAATGCAGGTTCTTGAGGATCGTGCAAAGCCAGGCCGGCATGTTGCTGCCTGGCTCGAAACGGTCGCGGTTCCTCAGCGCCCTCTCGACGCAGCTCTGCACGAGATCCTCGGCCTGCGCGACGTTGCGCGCGAGCCGGCGGGCATAGCGCTCCAGCTCCGGCATGCAGGCGACGAGTTCACGATCGAAATTGAAGGTCATGGCACGCTCCGGTGGTTTCGGCCGAAGCCGACAGGCTCCGAAGGACTTCGTCGTTTGCGAAAAAGCGCTCCCTCGATGAAAGGAGAGCGTTGGCTCCTGATCATTCCGAGCCAGTGGATCTTCCTTGCTGCACAAAGAGACGAAGCACGTTGATCAGGAAAGGCGAGCCAGGTGGCAGCCCCCGAGAAGAGAACGCATCACTGTCTTGCCAATCGCCTTGAGGCGCGTCGATGGTCTTACAACGCAAAACCCTTAACTGAATTGCTGATCACCGAATGCTCCGTGCAATCTGTGCTTGGACCGGCTTGGTTAACAGTCAGGCGGATGGAAAGCATCTGTCAGGAAAAGCCTGACAGGGGGCTGGGGCATCTCCCTACGTTCAAAGCTTTCCCCGTTGGGGCAGTATGGACCGATCCGGACGCCGGCCGATCGTCCCCGGCATCCGGCAGGACCGCGCCGCGATTGAGAAGGGGATTTTGCCCCGAACCGCTTCCTGGAACGTTTTCCAAGAAACCCCGGATGGAAGGCATCGTCGAAGGTCCGACCCCCATGCAGCACTTGCCCACGCTCCGCTGGAAAGGCCTGCCGTCCCCCGACGTCGGCGGAACCTTCAACCTGCTGGCGCCGCTCGTCTTGGCCGCGGGCATCCCGATGCTGCTGTTCGGCATCTGGATCGCTTACATTTCGGCCGAGAAGGAGCGCGCGGAAACCCAGGGCACGGTCGCCGAAAGGGTGCGGAACGTCACGGACCGGGTTTCGGGGGAGCTGCAGGCGAATCTGGAGGCCATCGCGAGCCTTTCGGTTTCCACGGCCCTGGACCGGCCGGATCTGGAAGCCTTCTACAAGGAGGCGCTACGCCTGCGCTCCCGGCACCCCCTCTGGCACACGATCGAGCTTACGGACCCGAGCGGCCGCCAGATCCTCAATCTCCTGCGCCCGCTCGGTGAATTCCTGGGACCGACGGCGGACCGGAAGAGCTTCGACAAGGTGGTCCGGACCCTGAAGCCGGTCGTCAGCGACATCGGACCGATCGGACCGATTTCCGGCCTCCAGCTGGTGTCGTTGCGCGTTCCCGTCATCCGCGACGACGACCTCCGCTATGTGCTTTCGGTGGCGCTGGCGCCGCAGGGCGTCAGCTCGATCCTGAGGGATGCCGGCGTGCCCGAAGGCTGGGTCGGCGCCATTCTCGACGCCAACGGCAACTACGTCGCGCGCACCATGGCGGAGCCCATGGAATTGGGGCGCCCCGCCCCCGCTTCGGCGCGCGAGGCCATCACCCGCGCACGGGAAGGGGCCTACGAAGGCGTCACGCTGGAAGGCGTGCCGACGACCCTCGCCTTCCAGACCCTTCCGCACACGGAAGGCTGGACGGTTCATTTCGGCATCGCGACCGAGAAGCTGGACACGCCCATCCGCCGGTCCCGGTATTTCGCCATCGGCGGCGCGGCGGCGAGCCTCATCCTGTCCTCGATCCTCGCGGCGCTGGTGGCGAAGGACGTCGCGCGCCGCCGGCAGGAGGAGGAGGCACGCGCGCAGATGATGCTGCGGGCCAGCGAGGAATACCGGGCCATCGCCGTGGATGCCGCGGAGCTGGGCACCTGGCGCTGGATGATCGACATGGACGTGATCGAGGGAGACCGGCGCGCCGCCGAACTGTTCGGACGATCCTCCTTTCCAGCAGATGGAGGGGCGAGTGGAGCGTCTGGCGGAGCGTTCACGTGGCGCTACTCCGACCTTATCGGCGCGGTTCACCCGGACGACCGGGCATCGCTCGACGCAAACATCCGCGCGTCCCTGACGGAAGGGCGGTTGCTCGACACGGAATTCCGGGCCGTCCTGGCGGACGGCAAGCTGCGCTGGGTCCGTGTGACCGGCCGCCTCCAGCATGGAGAGCAGGAGCAGCCGGGCCGGGAGCCGCCGAAAGTCCTGCACGGCGTCATCGCCGACATCGATCCCCGCAAGAGGTCGGAGGCGGAGCACACCTTCCTGCTCCGGCGGCTGGCCCAGGCCCAGGAGGACGAGCGCCGCCACATCGCCCGCGACCTCCACGACCAGGTCGGGCAGACGGTGACGGGGCTGGGATTGGGGCTGAAAGGCCTCGAGGATGCGGTTCGTGCCCGCAGCGGCGGCGGCGACCCCATCCTCGAGCGCATCCGGTGGCTGCGCGACCTGACGGAGGACATCGGGCGGGACCTGCACCGGGCCGCCTCCGACCTGCGGCCGACCGCGCTCGACGATCTCGGCCTGACCAAGGCCTTGCAGACCTACGCCAAGGACTGGAGCGCCCGGTACGGGATCAGCATCGATGTCCAGTTCCTGGGTTACAGGGAAAGGCTGTCGGTGGAGATCGAGACCATCGTCTACCGGATCGTGCAGGAAGCCCTGACCAACGTGCTCAAGCATGCCTCGGCCGGTTTCGTCAGCGTGCTGGTGGAGCAGAAGGACGAGGCCCTGCGGGTGATCGTCGAGGACGATGGGCGGGGCTTCAGCGAATCCCCCCGGGACGGACGGGCGGACGCGGAAGAGGGTGGGGAGGACGGGGGCCGGCCCCGCCTCGGGCTCTCCGGCATCCGGGAGCGGCTTTCGCTCGTCGGCGGGAGGCTGATGATCGAATCCTCGCCGGGTGCGGGCACCACCCTCTACATCAGCGTTCCCATCAGGCCAAGCGAAGGGAGAGCGGCGACATGACGACGATCCGCGTTGCGCTTGCGGACGACCACCCCGTCGTTCTCGCGGGAATCAAGACGCTTCTCCTGGCGGCGCCCGAGATCGCCCTCGTCGGAGAAGCGACGACGGGCAGCGCCGCCCTGGAACTGATCCGGCGGGCGGCGCCGGACGTGGCCGTCCTGGACATCTCCCTCCCGGACATCAGCGGGATCGAGCTGGCCCGCACCGTGGCGGAAACCTGTCCCGGCGTCCGGATGCTCGCCCTGACCTTCCATGAGGACAGGGCCTATGTGCAGCAGCTCATGCAGATCGGCGTCAAAGGCTATCTGCTGAAGCGCTCGGCCGCGGAGGACATGGTCCGCGCCATACGGGCGATCGCGTCGGGTGGCGTCTATCTCGACCCCGAAATCGCCGACAAGGCCCTGCCGGACGCCGTGCAGACGGGCTCCCCCGAGGGCCAGGAAGCCCTGAGCCAGCGCGAGGGCGAGGTGCTCCGCCTGACGTCGCAGGGTTTCAGCAACAAGGAGATCGCGGCGCGGCTCGACGTCAGCGTGAAAACGGTCGAGACCTACAAGGCGCGCGCGTCGGAAAAGCTGGGGCTGCGCACCAGGGCCGACATCGTGCGCTACGGCGCGGCGCATGGATGGCTGGACGGGCTGGGAACGGCGGGATGAGGACGGCACCCGTGACGATGGCACCCGTGACAATGGCCCCCATGACGGCGGCGCGGACGCCATCGCCATGGGGGCCATTGTCACGGGTGCCAGTGTTTGGATGATCGCCGGAGGGGCATGAGGCTTTCCCCATGCCCCTCCCCGCGCATCAGTTTCCGTTGCCGGTTCCGGTGCCGGCCGCACGACCGCCGTTGCCGCTCGACCCGGCCGTGCTCTCCTCTCTCCCCTCGGCCGCAGTGTTCATGCGGCCATCGTCGAACCGGTCAAGCCCGCCGACATCGGCCGTGCCGTATGGCAGGCTGTAGCTGTCCTGGCCGGGATCGAACCCATAGCCGAACCCGTAGAAGGGGAAGGCGCGGGAGCCCCGGGCATCGCGGTCGCCCGTGACGCGCGGCTCGACCAGCACGGCCATCAGCTTGCCCTGGCGGTCGAAAACCAGATCCTCGACATAGCCGTATCCCGCCCGGTCCTTCAGCCGGGCCATGTCGCCGATCAGTTCGGTCGCCCGCCAGACGCGCGGTTGACCGGCACCGGCCTGCCCCTCCTCGACACGGCGGACTCCGCTTCCGGACTTCGCCTCGACGTCGAAACCGGACGCGCCGAACAGGTCGTAGTCGCCGTGATTGGCCTGGGTGATGGGGACCGTTACCCGTTCCATCCGCGAACCGACCTGAACCTTGTTCCAGGGGACCGCGAAATGGGCGTCGCCGAGGCCGAAGAAGCCGCCGGCCGCGACGATGACGCTGCGGATGTTCCCGTCCGGGCCGACGAGGATGTTCTCGACCTCGCCGATCTCCTCTCCGTTCTGGCCGACCACCTCCGTGTCGATCAGCTGCTCGGCGCCCCATCCGTTGCGGTAGAGATCATCGTAGTTCCAATGCTCCAGGGACACGGTCCTGGCCGAGCCGAGCGGCCCGCCGCCCGACGCGTTCTGTCCCTGCGCGTTCTGGCCCTGCGCCTTCTGGCCCTGGCTCTGCTGGTTTTGGGCCTTCTGACTCTGCTGGCCCTGCTGGTTCTGGGTCTCGGTCTGGGCGTATGCCCCCGACGGTGCGGCGAGGGCCACGGACACGGCGGTCGCGGCCAGGAGGAATGTCTTTTTCATTGCGTGTCTCCCTTTCAGATTGCGGGCGATGCGACGCCCTCTTCCCGGCCAACTTCACCCCGCATCGGCGGTTCCCCGCCGCACCCCCTGGGGTCGGGAGCTCCGCCTCAGCCCTGACGCTCCTGCCAGTAGGGCGTCACGCCGAAGCGGTCATACAGCGTCTTCAGGTCGCTGCCCTTCACGCGGTCCGGCAGGTCGCCTTTCGCCAGCGCCGGCATCTTGCCGAGCTTTTCGCGGTCGGCGTTCAGGACGAAGCCCGCCTGCGTCGCGGACCAGGTGAGCGCGCGGAACGGAACCGGGATCCATTCCTCGCCGACGCCGAGAAAACCGCCCCGTCCGACCAGCACGTAAGGCACCTGCCCGCGTTCGACGTCGATCATGATCTGCTCGATGTCGCCGACGTCCTCGCCGTCGCTCGTGCTGACGGCCGCACCCCGCACGGCATCCGGTGTCATCAGTTCCGGAGCGGCCAAGGTCATCACCGTTTCGCGGCCGGCCAGGATGAACTCCGGTGCGCCAGCGCCATCGGATCGGGCGCCGTCGGATCGGGTGCCGTCGGTTTGGGTCCGGACGGCCGGGGATGCCGCCGCCTTGCTTTCCGGACGATCCTGCCCGCCGGCTCCGCTCTTCGCGGCCTCCTTGCCGGACGAGCCGGAACCCTGCGTTTCGCCGGCCGGCACAAGGAACTCCTGGAAGCGGGTGACCAACGACGGGCTCGCCATGCTCCGGATGTCCTTCAGCGAGACGCGCCGTCCCTGTTCCAGCTCCTCGGCGAGCGCGTTGAGCATGACCGCCCCATACAAGTCGCCCGGGACGACGGTGACCTTGGACCAGTCCACGGGCGTCACCTCCTCGCCGAGATCGAGAAGCCCGCCGGAGCCGATGAGGGCGTAACGGACCTCCCCGCTCCGCCCGTCGATCAGCACATACTCCAGCTGTCCCATCTCCTCGCCCAGACGGTTCAGCGCGGGACAGCCGGACAAGGCGGCCGCCGACGTCAGCAGAACCCGGCTCGGCGCCTTGCCCGGCGCCTCCCGGGCGGGCACCGCGACGCTCTGCGTGGCGGTGCCCTTCGCTTGCTGGGGCGGCGTTTGCTGGGTTGGCATTTGCTGGGACAGGGCCGGAAAACTGAGCAGCGCGAGACCGAGCAGCAGGCCGGGGCCGGCGTGTCTGAGTGGGCTCCACATCGGTGTTCCTCCTTTTTTCGGTGGTCCTCCGGGCATCCAACTCAGGCGCCCCACCCTCCGTCGCGGCGATGCCTGGAGGATGCCAATGGCCGCCCCGCCGCACCGGGGCCGGGCGTCACGGGGAAGGGAACCGGTGCCGGAGCCGGTCGTTGGCCGGGAAGGGAACCGATGTCGCGCGGGCGAGCCGCCGATCCGCTGTTTCGCCATCCGGCCCCTGCCGGCATCAATTCAAGGAGACATCGATGAAGGTCATGATGAGCATGACCGCGGCGCTGCTGCTGGCGCTGCCGGTCACATCGGCGTCCGCGCAGGACGCCCGGACGCTCCCGCCAGCCGCCGGACAAGACCGGCCGGACGCCACGGCCACCGGCGGTCCGGGAGCGGAGCTGGAGCGCGGTGAAATGGGCAAGGGCCGCCAGTTCGGTTCGCCGGCGGGCAATGCCCTCGTCACCCCCAACAACGCCGCCGCCGTCGCCCGGCGGGACGGCGCGGACGGGGCCGGCCTGAATGTGCAGCCCGGCATGCTCGGCACCAGGGGCGGCGCCGTCGCCGACGGGCTACGCCAGCCGGCCTCCCCGGATTATCGGGTCGTGGACGAGCCGCGCACGCGGCAACTGAACGACACGGGCACCGGCGCGACCAACGCCAAAACCGGAGTGGGCCGGCCGGAGACGGATGACACCGCACAGGCCGGCGAAAGCCGCCCGCCCGAACCGGAGCAGCCGTTCCTGGGCGGCATCGCCGACGCGCCTCCGGGCTTCGACCCGGCCGGGAACCCGGCCCCGCCGAAGACGGCCGCGGGCCGGCCGCTCGCGCTGCCCTCGCACCCCAGCCCTTCGCAATGATGGCCTGCGATGCAGCCGGTCACGAAGGCCGGCCTTCAGATGGAGACGTTCCATGGCGCAGACGACGATGAAGGGGCGCGCCCTCATCCTGGCATGCTCTCTCCTGCTTCTGGCCGCCACGCCCGCGGCGGCCCAGCCCCGGGAAACACCCGGCGGGTCGAAGGGGACGGAACAGGCCCTGACCGGCCCGGAGGTGCGCGCCTCCCAGCTGCGCGCTCCGACGGCGCAGGGAAACCGTCCACCGGACCCGATCGGGGCGCCGGCCCCACGGTCCGAACTGTGGAAGGCCCTGACGCGGGTGTGGCGGGCACCGCCCGATCTGCAAGGCAATCCGGTCGAGAGGCCGAACCTCTGGGCGAGCAATCCCGAAAATCCTTCGGAGCCGACACGCTCCGAAAACGCCTCGGAACTCGCCGGCCATGAGTCGGGCGGTTGACCCGTCCCGACCGAACGGCGGCAAATCGAACGGCGATAGACTGAACAGCAACGGGGAGACGATCCATGACGATGCGCGCCTTCCTTTTTCTCGGCTTCTGCCTTGCCCTCGCCGGCTGCGGCGAGGAGGCCTCCGACACCGTCGGAAGCACCGAGGGCGGGGTGGAGGGACGGACCCTCAGCCCCGGCGGTGTCGG
This sequence comes from Azospirillum sp. SYSU D00513, assembly GCF_017356015.1. Taxonomy (GTDB): domain Bacteria; phylum Pseudomonadota; class Alphaproteobacteria; order Azospirillales; family Azospirillaceae; genus Azospirillum. Next base: position 60,806 of record NZ_JAFIQV010000024.1, on the reverse strand, counting down.
CGGCGGAATCTACGACCGCACGCCCGACAATCCCGGAAGCGGCGGCCAATAGACGGCATTTGGAAAGGAAACGACCATGTTGAGACGATTCGGCACGGCGGCCGTGCTGCTGCTCGGGGCCGCGAGCGCGCCTGCCTTCGCCCAGGAAACAGCCCCGGACGGCAAGACGGCCGAGGGCGTCGTGGAGGATGTGAACCACACCGAGCGCTACATGACCTTCCAAAAGGGAGACCGCTTCGCGCTCGGCAAAGGCGTCGCGGTCGACCAGCTTCTCCTGTTGAAGGGAAAGCAGGTCAGGGTGCGCTACGATATGAAGGACGGAACGCGGATCGCGTCCGGCGTGACCCCGCTCGAGCCCGCCAACATGGGGCTGTCCATGCCCAGCTCCGACAATGAGGCGACGGCCGGGGTGGCCGGTCCCGTCCGCCAGCATGACCGCGCCACCGCGAAGGAACAGCCCTGACCCCGTGAACACCGGGCCTGAGCGTTGGGCGTGCGGCGGCGGGAGCGGTCTCCCGTGCGTTGAGCCCGTGCATTGGGCCCGTGCCGTTGGGCCCGTGCCTTGGAGATGTCGGCGGCCATTCCGCCGCAGCGGGAATATCCCTGAAACTGCGCAGTCCTGGATGAGTCGCCGGGATTCAGGCCGGGATTCAGGAAGGATCTTCACGAGGGCGGTGGAAGGCTTTCGGGCGGCGCCCGAGGAAAGCACGCATTTGCACAAGAACAGGCGGAGGCCGGCGATGGTGGCAGTGATATCCGGATACATCATCACAGCTCTGGGAATTGCCCTCGGCGTTGGCGGCGTTTGGCTGATCGTCCTTGGCGGAAGCTGGTATTATGCGCTCTGCGCCGCGGGATTCCTGGCTACAGGCCTGCTCCTGGCGGCACGGCGCAGCCTGTCGCTCTGGGTCCATGCGGCCGTCGTTCTCGGCACGATGGTCTGGGCGCTGTGGGAAGTGGGCTTCGACTGGTGGCAGCTCGCCCCGCGCGGCGCCGTGATCGTCGTAATCGGCCTGTGGCTTCTACTTCCCTGGGTCACGCGGCCGCTGACACAAGCCGGTCCGCAAGGAAGGCCCGCCTCCTGGCCCGCGTCCCGGAAGGCCGCAGCGGCGCCCCTGGCCGTCGCGATCCTTGCCGCCGGTGCGGTGGCGCTGGTGGCGGTCATGTCCGACCCGCACGACCGCGAGGGCCGCATCCCCGAGCGCACGGCGGCCCTTTCCGACGGCTACGGCGGCCAGCCGGCCGGCGACTGGCGCGCCTACGGGCGCTCCGCCTTCGGCGACCGCTATTCGCCGCTCGACCAGATCAACAGGGAGAACGTCCACCGGCTGGAACCGATCTGGACCTATCACACCGACGACGTGAGACGGCCGGACGATCCGCTGGAGACCACCTACGAGGTCACGCCGCTCAAGATCGACGACACCCTGTATCTCTGCACGCCGCACAACCACGTGATCGCGCTGAACGCCGAGACCGGCGAGGAGCGCTGGCGCTTCGACCCGCATGTGCCGGACGAAACCAACCGCCAGCATCTGACCTGCCGCGGTGTCTCCTATCATGAGTCCGCGAGCCCGGCCGAGGGCGCGCTCTGCCCGCGGCGGATCTTCATGCCGACGGCCGACGCGCGGCTGATCGCCCTCGACGCCCGCACCGGCCGGCCCTGCCCGGGCTTCGGGGAGGAGGGCACCGTCGACCTGTGGCGGAACATGCCCCACCACAAGGAGGGCTTCTACTATTCGACCTCCCCGCCGGCGGTCGCTGACGGCCTCGGCCTCGTCATCGTCGGCGGCGCGGTCAACGACAACGTCTCCACCAACGAACCCTCCGGCGTCATCCGCGCCTACGACGCGGAAACCGGGGCCCTGGTCTGGAACTGGGATTCCGGCAACCCGGACGAAACGGCGCCGATCGCGCCGAACCGGACCTACACGGAAAACTCGCCGAACAGCTGGTCCATCCTCAGCGTCGACGAGGCGCTGGGAATGGTCTATGTGCCCATGGGCAACCATCCGCCGGACCAGTGGGGCGGCAACCGCTCGCCGCAGGCCGAACGCTTCTCCAGCTCGGTGGTGGCGCTGGACCTCGCCACCGGACAGCTCCGCTGGGTCTTCCAGACCGTCCACCACGACCTGTGGGACATGGACGTTCCGGCACAGCCGAGCCTGCTGGAACTCGTCACCCCGCAAGGCCCCAGGCCCGCCATCGTGGTGCCGACCAAGCAGGGCGACATCTATGTGCTGGACCGGCGCACCGGAGAGCCCATCCTGCCCGTCGGGGAACAGCCGGCGCCGCAGGGGGCGGCGGCCGGCGACCATGCCGCGCCGACGCAGCCGGTGTCCTCCCTCACCTTCCGGCCTCCGCGTCCGCTGGAAGGGCGCGACATGTGGGGCGCGACCCTGTTCGACCAGCTGGTGTGCCGGATCCGGTTCCGGTCTCTGCGCTACGAGGGGATGTACACCCCGCCTTCCGAACAGGGGACGCTCGTGCATCCCGGCAATTTCGGCGTCTTCAACTGGGGCGGCGTCGCCGTCGACCCGGTCCGCCAGATGGTCTTCGCGACGCCGGCCTACCTGCCCTTCGTGTCGAGGCTCATCCCCCGGGAGAACGCGACGAAGAACTACGTCTCGAACGGAGAGCCCGGCCTGAACGAGAATTACGGCGCGCCCTTCGCGGTCGACCTCCACCCCTTCGTGTCGCCGCTCGGCCTGCCCTGCACCGCGCCGCCCTGGGGCTATGTGGCGGGTGCGGACCTGATGACCGGGGACGTCGTCTGGCAGCACCGCAACGGAACCGTGCGCGACCAGGCGCCGGTCCCCCTTCCCTTCAAGATGGGCGTGCCGGATCTCGGCGGCCCCGTCATGACGGCCGGCGGCGTGGCCTTCATCAGCGGCACCCTGGATTACTTCGTGCGGGGCTACGACGTGGCGACCGGAGAGCAGCTCTGGGAGAGCCGCCTGCCCGCCGGCGGGCAGGCGACCCCGATGACCTACCGCGCGCCGAGCGGGCGGCAGATCCTCCTGGTCGTGGCGGGCGGCCACGGCTCGCTGGGCACCAAGGCGGGAGACGCCGTCATCGCCTACGCCCTGCCGGAGGGCGGCTGACCCTCGCATGGCTTCCGCGGCACCGATCAAATGGAACTTCGCCCGGGCGCTCGGGATCGCCAGCTTCGCCCTGGGTCTGCTGCGCGTCCTTGCCGTCATCGGGCTTGCCACCGTGGAGCCGGATCTCCGGAGAACGGTCGCCGCGCTGGTGTGGGTCACGCTCGCCGGGCTGTTCGTCGGCGGGGTGATCGACATCGCGCTGCATGTCCGGGCACGCCGGCGGCGCGGGCGCGGTCCCTGACGCGCCGGAAGGCTTCATTCACGGCTCCGGCACGGCCCCGGACGGGAAAGGACCCGATGGACCATCTCTTTGCCAAGCTGTCGAGGGTTCTGTACGTCGCCGCCGCCTTGGCCCTGATGGTCCTGACCGTGACCCTCCTGGGACTGGCGCTCCATATCGCGGCGGCGGGCCTGCTGTCCTTCGAGAGCCAGCCGGCCATACGCGGAATGCTCAAGGCCATCGGCCTCATCGTTCTTGGGATCGCGACGCTCGAAATCGCGAAATACCTGGTCGAGGAGGCGGTCATCCGGAACCGGCAGCTCCACCGGACCGACGAGGCGCGGCGCACGCTGAACAAGTTCCTGACGACCATCATCATCGCCCTCAGCCTGGAGAGCCTGGTCTTCGTCTTCGAGGTGCGGACCGAAGGAAAGGGAAGCCTGATCGACGTCGCCGTCCTGCTCGCCGTGGACGTGCTCATGTTCGTCGGTTTAGCGCTTTTCCAATGGCTCATCCGCAAGGCGGAGGCGATTCCGGTTCCCCACCAGGACGGGCGGCAACCCAGCGAGGATTGACCGCTACCCGGAAAGCCGCCGGCGCGCGTCCGCGTGGCGTTCCCTCAGGATCGTCCGCTCGCGCGGTGTCGCCAGGGTCTTTTCGCCATCGGCCATGACCATGTCGAGCTGTTCGACCAGCGGCGCGCGCAGGGCGTCGCTGGTGGCGTAGGGGGCAAGCCGCGCGATGGCGTCGGTCAGGCGGATGAGGATCGCCGGATTGCCGCGTCCCGCATGCCGTATCTGGTCGAAGGCCACGCCGACGATGCCCTCATGGTCGGAAACGGCCCGGACGACGCGCACCTCGCCCTCCTCGTCGCACAGGGCGGACGGTTCCAGCCCCCGCTCGAAGATGAAGCCGAGCGAGGATGAAAGGCTGTCGATGACGGCGACCGCGGTGAAGACGTCGTTGATGCCCGGCGAGAGAGCCCGCGTCGCCATCTCGACCATCTGGCGGATGCCGAATTCGAGATCCTGGGTCGGCGTGCGTTCGGACCCCAGCAGGAACGCCCCGCGTATCCCGTCGGCGAGTTCATCGTTGCAGGCCCGGGCCGGATGCACGGCGACATGCTCGCCGCGCCGCAGGAGATAGTGCCCTGGCCGCACCTCGACCCGGATCACGGCCCCGGCCCTCCGCGCGCAGGAGACGAGCGTGGCGAAGTTGATGTCCTGGACATAACCGTCGGTCCCCAGCGCGATCCAGGCGCAATCGTCCCCGAGCGCGGGAGGAGGCGGACTTTCCTTGCCTTCCGGGAGCAGGTGCCGGCTTCTCCGCCGCAGGCCGGCCGCGACGTCGCGGATGACCGACTCATAGATGATCGAACGCGCGAGCTTGTGGATGTAGAACAGCAGGACGAACAGGCAGAGCGCCGTCAACACCGTCCCGCCGGTCACGGCCAGATGCGGGACGCTGTCGACCCGCTCGCCGTCGATGGTCCGGAAGACCACCAGCAGATACATGATGTCGGCCAGGAACAGCCCGAGGACGAACTGGGTCTGCCGGTCCTGGATGAAGGTGTGGATCAGCCTGGGCCCGATCTGCCCCGCCGCGAGCGTGAGCACTACCATGGTGATGGAGACGACCAGGGAGAACATCGTGACCATGCCGGACAGCAGGGTCGACAGGAGTTCACGCGCGTTGTCGGTGTCTCCGGCGTAGAGCAGCCAGAAGGTCGTTTCATCGTCCGGAAGCCCGAGGCCCCACCTCAGCATGGCGATGGCGAACAGGACCGCCGCGGCCCCCATCAGAACCGGCACGAACCACAGGCTTGCGCGGACGGATCTCCAGTAGTGCCGCACGAGATTCATCAAGGATCCGCCACCCGGTCATGGTCGTTGCATCGACGCTGGCGGGCTCTTCCGTGGACCGGCCCCCCGCACGCTGCTTCAACTCCCTACAGCGGCCGACCGTTGCGTCGTCGCCGGTCGCATCTACGATCAGCTTTCGGTTCTGCCCTCTGCTCGACCAGTCACTTTTCATCGTGCGCCGGATTGCCGGAGCGGCTTCATCGTCTTGCCACGGCGATGGGCGGTCGGAAGGAGGCTCGGCTGGTTTGGCCGAGAGCTGTCCGAAACCATGGTCACCCTGGCCGCCATCGGCCTCATGCCCCACCACCTCTACCGCTGCGCCTGGCTTTCATCCTGGCCGGAAAGGGTCCGCTCGCAGACCCGTTCCTTGGCGAGTTTGGACCAGAGAGTCACGCCTATATCGAATTTCGGGTCGGCCAGGGAGCCGGTGGCTTTGACAGGCACGGTTATGTCCAGCAGATGACGTTCCTTGGGACGGGGGGTCAGGGTCAGATCGATCCGCTCCTCCGCGAGGTCGACACGGCCACTTCCGCGCAGAACCATGTCCTCCGTGACGAACACCATCGTTTCCGGATCGACAGTCCCGTTCTCGACGTCGAAACGGCCGACGATGCAATCCACTGGCCTGACCTCTCCCTCGGTGAACAGAAAGCTGAAGGCCTCACCGATGTTCGCGGCCATGGCGTCTATGAGCCTTGTGCTGAACTGTCCGTCCGTCACGTAAACCCGCACGCGGCCATCGAGGGTTTCCGAATGGGCCTGCAAGGTCGTTCCAGCCGATTGCAGGGCGACGGTGCCGTTGACCCGGCCCTTCACGCGCTTGGACACCTCCATGGCGGCCATCACCGCATCCATGCTGATGGCGTCAAGGTCGAGGCTGGCGCCGACCGTCGGCGGGGAGGCCTTCCCGTCGGCTGTCACCGTCCCGCCGATGCTCCCCCCCGCCATGTCGACGCGCAACGGCTCCAGGCGCAGTTTTCCATCCCGGAGATGCGCGTCCAGCCGCACGGCGCCCACCGGGAAAGCCACGCCGACCGTTTCCGCGATGTCGATGGTCACCTCGGCGTCCGCTGATCTCAGGAGATGGAAGGGAAGGCTGGACGGTGGAATGGCCTGCTCCCGGGATGGGCCGCCGCTTGCCGATGACGCGGCACTCGATGACTCTGCCACGCTCCGCTCGATGCCCTGCCAGGAAAGCTTGGGAATGGACAGGTCGGCCCGGACCATCGGGATGGTGCCGGACAGATCCGCCGATGCCGTTCCGTTGAGACGGACGTCGCCGAGGCGTGCCCGGAGGTCGGAAAGCCGTAGATTCTTGTCCGCGTATCTGATGCCCCCCTCGATCATGTAGGACGGCGTTTCCGGCGGATGATCGATGCCGGCGACGGCCAGCAAAGCCCCCACCTCCGGCCCGCTGCTGCTCATGTCCAGCACGAGGCGCGCGCCCGGTCCGCGGAGCTGTGCATCGCCGGTTGCCTGAAGAGACGCGCTTCCGATCGTCCCGGTCAGCCTCACCGGTACGGGAGCGGCGCTCCCGGCGCTCTCCGCGCTCAGTTCGAGATGCAGCGGTTGCTCCTGGACATGGCCATCGACCTGCGCCCGCAGGTTTCCCGTCAGATTGGAAAAAAGAGCCGAGACCGTCTCGCCCTCACTGCGAAGATCGACCGTTCCCTTCACATCACCGTCGACGGAGCCGGCAATGGCCGGCAGCAGGTCCACCGGAAGCCCCTTCCCCTCCGCTTTCAGGGTCAGCACCGGGGGCACCGCCGTCGCATCGACCCGCAGACTGCCCGTTGCGTCGCCACCGGCCATCTCCACCTTCACCGGGTCGATCCGCAAGGCTCCATCCTGGAGTGTCACCGACGCACTGGCGCTCCGGAGCGGTAGAGCCGGATCCTGGATCTGTTCGGCGTGGAGCGTGAGTTCGGCATTCGCCGCCTCGAGCAGTTCGAATGGCAAGCCCTTGGCGTCACCAGCCCGCGCCTGCCCATCAGCCTTCTGTTCAGCACCACCCTGTTCAGCACCTTGGCCTATGTTGCGCAGCTGGCCCGAGGCCAGAAGCTTGGCAACCAGGTCGCCGGCGATCTTCGGCTTTGGCCCGACGGTGTCCAGCGTGAGGGTTCCATTCAGTTCGGTGTCTCCGAGCCGCGCCCTCACATCACCCAGCATCCACCGTGCCCTCTCGTAGGCGAGATGCGCTTCGGTGCGGAAGGGGGGCGTGGAGCCGACCGACACGCCGGCGAGAGCGAGCAGCGGTTGCAGGTTCTTCCCCTCGGCGTTTACCCGGAAGTCCACCGACGCCTCGCCGAACAGGTCCGTGATCCGGCCCCTGACGTCGGCGTGCGCACTCCCGACGGAGGCGTCCAGGCGGAGAGGCATCATGCCCGAGCGCAGCTGCTGCAGGGATCCGGCCTCCCCGTTGAAACGGATATCCGCGGCCTTAGAACGCGCTCCATCCGTGAGAAGCTGACCATCGCCTTCGAAAATGATGGGCTGATCCGCGCCTGAAGCCTTCGCGGTCAGCGCGTTCAAACGCACCATCGGCATGAGGCCGGAGTTCGCATCCCGGTAAACCAGCCTTCCGTTCAGGAGATGGAACTCCTCGAGCCCGAGCAGATGCGCCCGCCCGTCCGATCGCCCCGCGGAATCCGCCGCCGATCCTTTCCAGTTCGCCTGCCCCTGCTGGTTCACCGCCAGAAAGACCGCCGGACCCTCCACCGTCAGACGCGGGAGTTCGAAGGAAGGCGGGAATGCACCGCTGGCGGCCACGGCGAGCTCAAGGCGCTCAGCCGTAAGGATCGCAGGCTCCTCCGCCCAGTCAGCATTGCCGACGGCCAATCCCGTCACCTCGATGGTCATTGGGTTGCCCCATTCGAGCACGAGCACCTCTTCGACGGCGATGTCGCGTCCGAACGCGAAGGTGGCGGCCTTTTCAACCACATAGGCCGAGACACGGCTGTTGGTGGCTGCGATCAGCGCAAGAAGGAGAGCAAGCCCGCCAAACACCCCAACGACACTGCCGACGGTCAGGAGGAAGAGTTTCAGGGGATACGGCATGACAGCACCCGCAAGTAAGAAAAGAACCGCTCTTACGGCCCAATCACTCGCGGAGCCCCCGGTTCCGCCTCCATCCCGCAGCTTTGTCACTCGCTCCAGGCGGCGGAGCGGGGCAGCCAGTTGGCCCGATTGGACGAGGACGGCCGTCCCGGAGCGGGACGCCGCCGGTCCGCCGGCGCTGGGCCGGTGTTCCGGACCTGCTCATCACTCTCAAGGAAGTGACCGGAGAATCATCTCCGCCCCCAGCAGCAACAGACAGATGAGCAGCCCGCGGCGGAACAGCGGAGGGCTGATCCTGTCGCGGATCGCCCGGCCCGCCCACATCCCGGCAAGTGCCGGAAGGACGGCAAGGGCGGACAGCGCGAGAGTGTCGGGCTGGAACATGCCCCGTGCGCCGAGCCCGGCCGCCAGTGCCACGGTCGATACCGTGAAGGACAGGCCCAGCGCCTGCACCAGCTCGTCCTTGCCGAGCCCAAGCGCCTGCAGGTAGGGCACGGCGGGAATGACGAACACGCCGGTGCCGCCGGTGACCATGCCCGTCGTCAGGCCGATGACCGGCGACAGCCATGGCTCCAGCCGCTGCGGCACGCTGAGCGGACGCGCAAGGAGCGCGTAGCCCGAATAGACGAGCAGCGCGGCGCCCAGCGCGAGGGTGGCCGAGCGCGTGTCGCCGCCGGCGAGCCAGGAGGAGCCGAGCGCCGTTCCCACGGCAATGGCGAGCATCATCGGCCAGAGCCTGCGAAGGAGGCAGCCGAAGCCTGGGCCTGCCAGAAGCTGCCAGAGGTTGGTCACGAAGGACGGAACGATCAGCAGGCTCGCGGCGGCGAGCGGCGAGATGAGCGCCCCGAGCACGCCCATAGCCACCGTCGGCAGTCCCATGCCGGTGACGCCCTTGACGATTCCGGCGGCGAAGAAGGTCGCGGCCGTCGCGGCGACAAGGGGTATCGAGAGTTCGATCATGGCTCCTGGATAAGCGATGGGGCGGCGGGCGCAATGCGGATGTGCCGCAGCGTGCCTTCGGCTGGCCCGAAGGCTCCTTGTCCGCTATCGTCGCGGCATGCGCTTCGATCTCACGGATCTCCGCCTGTTCCTGGCCGTGGTGGATGCCGGCAGCATCACCCATGGCGCGGCGGACGCCGGCCTTTCGCTGTCCGCCGCCAGCGAGAGGCTGCAGGACATGGAGGCGGCCGGCGGGATCACGCTGCTGGAGCGTGGCCGGCGCGGAGTCAGGCCGACCGCCGCCGGCGAGGCGCTCGCCCACCACGCGCGCCTCATCCTGCACCAGATGGCGCGGCTGCGCGGGGAGCTGGGCGAACATGCGAAGGGGTTTCGCGTCACCATCCGCCTGCTCGCGAACACGGCCGCCATCACCGAATTCCTGCCCGAGCGGCTGGCGGGCTGGATGGCGTCGCACCCGCAGGTCGACCTCGATCTGAAGGAGCGGCAGAGCAGCGACATCGCCAGAAGCGTCCTGGCCGGCTTCGCCGACATCGGCATTCTGTCGGACGCGGCGGAAACCGAGGGCCTGATCCTGCGCCCTTTCGCGACCGACCGGCTGGTCGTCGTGACGGCGCGCGAGCATCCCCTGGCCGCGACGCCGCGGGTCCGGTTCTCCGACGTGACGGGCCAGCCTTTCATCGGCCTCGCGGGCGGCGCCCTGCAGGATCACCTGGACATGCAGGCCGCGAGGATCGGGGGAACGCTGAAGATCCGTGTGAAGGTACGTGGCTTCGACGGCGTCTGCCGGATGGCGGGCGAAGGGGTGGGCATCGGCATCGTTCCGGAAACGGCGGCGCGTCGCTGGAAGCGGTCGTGCCGGCTTGCCGTGATCCGGCTTTCCGAAGGATGGGCCACACGCCGGCTGTCGGTCTGCGTCCGTGGAGAACAGGAATTGACGCCCCAAGGGCGGAGCCTGTTCGAGCATTTGGCAGGCGACGGTCGCCCTGGTCGCTAGGCGCTTCCGTTCTCCCCGGAAGGCGCGGATATCACCCTTGCGCGGCATTGCGCCGGAACCCGAGAGAACCAAATTCCCTTCGGCACGGGCGGGGAGTATTCACCTCTGCGCGAGGGGTGCCGCCGGCCGCTGGGGCCGGGGTGGGTTCGATGGGAAGAGTTTGCATGTTCGATGTCATGATCGTGGGCGGCGGCCCGGCGGGACTGGCCTTCGCGGCTGCGCTGGCGGAGCACCGCCTGCGGATCGCGCTGGTCGAACGGCAGCCGCTGGAGGTGCTGGCCCAGCCACCAGCCGACGGGCGCGAGATCGCGCTGACCCACCGGTCGATGAGCATCCTGAAAGGGCTTGGCGCCTGGGACCGGATCGGCAGGGACGACATCGCCCCGCTCCGCGAGGCGCGCGTGCTCAACGGCCGCTCCGGCTTCGCGCTCTCCTTCGCGAGCGAAGCGGCCGGCGACCAGCTCGGCCATCTCGTTCCGAACAACCGCATCCGGCGCGCGCTGTTCGAGACCGTGAGCGGCCAGGAAGGGCTGACCCTGATCGCGGGCACCGGCATCGCCGAGGTCCGGACGGACCGCACGCGCGCGACGGCGAGGCTCGAAGACGGACGGCAGATCGAAGCACGCCTGCTGGTCGCGGCGGATTCCCGCTTCTCCAGGGTGCGCGAGCAGCTCGGCATCGGTGCCCAGGTGAACCGGCTGGGCCGGTCCATGCTGGTCTGCCGCGTCGCGCATGAAGGCGACCATGGCGGGGTCGCGACCGAATGGTTCGACCATGACCAGACGATCGCGATGCTGCCGCTCAACGGACGCCTGTCCTCGGCCGTGCTGACCCTGCCCGCAGCCGACATCGAACGGCTGGCGGCGCTCGCCCCGGAAGCACTGGGCGCGGAACTGACCCGGCGCTACGACGGGCGGCTCGGCGCCATGACGGTGGCCGGCAAGCCGCACGTCTATCCGCTGGCGACCACCTACGCGCACCATTTCGCGGCCGGGCGGGCGGCGCTGATCGGCGACGCGGCGGTCGGCATGCACCCGGTCACCGCGCACGGCTTCAACCTCGGGCTTCAGGGCGCCGCGGAGCTGGCGGGGCTCGTCGGCATGGCGGCGCGGCGCCGGGCCGACATCGGCTCACACGGGCTGCTGCGCCGCTACGAGACGGCGCACCGGCTGGTGACGGCGCCGCTCTACGCGGCGACCAACCTGATCGTCGGCCTCTACACCGACGAACGCCCGCCCGCCCGGCTCGCCCGCCACCTGGTGCTGCGCGCCGGCGCGCGCCTGCCCTTCCTGCGCCGCACCGTGTCCAACATGCTGATGCAGCCCTGAGGCTTGGCTTCCGAACCCTGCAAGCGTGGCGTGCGGGCGTGTCCCCCGCACGCCACGCCGGCGGCGCTTATGCCCGGACGAGATCGATCATCTCGAACACGCGGCTTGGCTGGTTGATGGCGCGAAGCACCTGTTCGACCACCATGAACTCCCCGGTTCCGTCGTCGAGGAACAGCATCAGCGCCTGTCCGTACTCGCGATGCCGGCTGCGGTTCTTCATCCGGGCGTTGACCGACTGGAAATCCCGCTTCGTCTCGGCAAGCCCGATGTTGTCGGGCGTGGGACGGCCGTTCACACCGACAATGAAATCCGGGAAGTAGCATTCCCCCGATTCCATAACGATGGACACCGATTCCGGACGGTGCGGCAGGTTGCGATGCCACCAGCGTACGGTGTCGGTGACGTCATTGTCGATCAGTTCGGCGAAGCGCCGTTCCCAGCCGTTCATGCTGCCCGGAAACACCCGATAAAGGTTCAGCATGGCTGGATCCAGGGGTGTCGGCGATATGATCTCCTCCGGCAATTCCGCCGTCTGGACCACCGCTGCCTGCTCCGCAAGGCATTGCCGCTGCGCGGTGCGCAGGGCATCCGGAAAGCGGGTGAGGATCAGGTTGAGACCCATCTCCAGCTCTTCCGGCCCGTTCACCGGGATGCCCCGGGCTGTAAGCTGACGCTCCAGTTCGCCCAGCAGCGCACGCGCGAGTTCCCCCGGATCGATGGAGCGGTTGAACAGCAGGAGTTGCTGCGCCTGCGCAGCGACCTTCCGGCGGGTGATGGGAACCTGCAGCATCTGCTGCATGATCTCGTCGCCGAACACTTCCCGGGAGCGCATGCCGACAGCCACCTGCCGCTTCTGAAAAACCGCGAGCGCCTCGCCGTCGAACCGCACGCGGGCGGCTATGCCGGCCACCAACGCGTCCATGTCCTGGGGCAGCTCCTCACGCCGGAAACGGCGCGGGAAGGGTTCCGGTCCGCGCAGCGGGTAACGATGAAGAGCAAAAGCAGCCGGCACGGTGCGGGCGCCGATGGCGGTACGAACATACCGGTCCACGACCAGCGGGCGGGCACCGCTGCCACCGGCAAGCGGAAGCCCGTAAGCCGGTTGCGGTGACTGCCCCTCCGCGCGCGGTCCGTCCGGCGCTTCTGGTCCGGCCGGGGAGTCGTCCGGCGGCGGCTCCAGCAGGCTGAGCTGCCCATCGGGCGCGAGGGTGCGCATCTCCCGGCCGCCCTCCCCCACGGCCACGATGCGCAGGCGGCCGGCGAGCGGCGAGATCTCGCTGCGCAATGCCTTCAGCCGGTCGGCCGCGGCCAGCAGACCGCCCTGCATCTCCGGGTTGGCCAGGAAGACATGCGCCTCGTCCAGGCGGCGGGCGGCGTCGCCCAGCGCTCCTTCGCCGTCCAGAGGCACGGCTTGCAGAGGGCGGGCGACGCGCATCAGCCGTCCGATGATCTGCGTGCCGAAATCGGGGTCCTGCGCGCTGCGCAACGACACCAGGGTGAAGGCACGGGGCGCGTCGAAGCCAAGAGCCACCGCCACCTTGAAGATGAGCGCCTCCTTGGTCGTGTCGGCGGCCATGGCGACGACGTCGGGGTCGGGTTCGCGCGCGGTGTGGACGGCGATGGCCCTGGAGGGCAGGCCAAACCGCCGCAACGCTTCGCGGGCGATGTCCACCCCGTCGTCCCCATCCACCTGGACGAGGAGCAGCGGCGTGACCGCCGCGCCGACGGTCGCGAGATCCTCCTTGACCCGCTGGTGCTCCAGCCAGCCGGCATACAGTGCCGCCTCGCGAATATCGACGAACCGCTCTTCCGGGCGCGAGACCAGGAAGGTGACCACGCGCAACGCTCCCTTGTTGAGGCGGGCACTCACCGCCTCCTCGCGGGACGCGGCGAAGACACGGGGAGGATTGCGGTGGCCGAGCGCCGCGCCCAGCGAGGCGATGCTGGTGTCGTCCGGCGTGGCCGTCGCCAGGATCGTGATGTCCGGCCGCACCACCTCGCGGAAGAACCGCCCGGCCTCGGCCTGAAGGTGGAAGCTGTGGTGCGCCTCGTCCACGACGCAGCCGATCTTGAACCCGCGCTGACGCAGCGCCTCGATCAACTCGTCGGCACCGGGCATGGTTTCCGTCCGGCTGCGCGCCTGGCGTGCGTCGCGGGCGCGGACGGCGACGGCCGCCCAGGTGGTGAGGAAGACGTCTCCCGCCCGCGTGCTGTCGAGATTGCGGTCGGTGGCGAGCGCGCGCGGCTTCAGGGCCGAATGATGCGTCAGGATGCTGAGCCGTGACTGGTCGATGAGCGGCGCGAAGGGCGCGAACCAGAACCACACGATGCGGTTGGCGGCGCTGACCTTGTCGAGCACCGATCCGACCATCAGCGTCTTGCCGCTCCCGGTCGGGGCCGCCAGGAGGATCAGGCCGAGATCGGCGGCCACCTGCCGGCGGTGGCCGGGCGCGGCGTCGGCCCGCTCCGCCGCGTCGGCGATGAGCGCCGCCATGCCGTCGACGATCTTGCGCTGGAATGTCTTCAGAACGGCGGTCATGGCTCCAGTCCCCTCAGGCGGTCGATCAGAACGGCGGGAAGATTGACCACGCCGGCATCGCGGTCGAGCGCGCCCTCCCAGCGCGCCGGCGTCCAGCTGTAGAGAACCAGGGGCTCGTTCTTCGGCAGCGAGGCCAGCCTCGCGCGGAAGGCCGCATCGGCCCGGCGTTCGTAGGCGACATGCCGGCCGCCGGCCGAGACGATGACGCCGCGCTCCGGATGGTCGGCATGGACCAGCGGCATGTTTTCGAAAAGAAGCGCCGCCGCCAGGGCCTCCGTGTCGTCGAGCCGGAACAGGATGCGGTCGCTGTCGAGCGTCGCGGTTCTCACATAAGCGCAGTTCACCGTGGCTCCCATGGCCTCCGCGGAAAGCCGGATGCGCTCGCGCAGCACGTCGCGGCACAAGTTCCGCTCCGACGGCTGCACGCCCAATTCCGGATGGGAGACCATGATGAAGCGCCGGCCACCCTCGTCCTCCTGGTTGCAGGAGAGGACCGCCTGGGCCGTGGTGGCGCTTCCGGCGAAGAAATCCACGACGAGATCGCCGGGCTCCGTCGATTGCCGGATCAACTCGGTGAGCAGGGAGGGTGGCTTCGGGTAGTTGAACACCTTGTCGCCGAACAGGCGCTGCAGGGTCTTTCCGCCTTCGTCAGTGAAGGCGCTGGTCAATTCCGTGCGCTCGGCGTCGGTCGCCGCGGACCGTTCGGCCGCCGCACGGATCCAGCTCGACAGTGGCTGGGTGGCGTGCCGCAGGTCACGCTTGTGCCGTTTGAAGGCGGGGGTTCCCCAGCCGACCTTGCGACCGATCCAGAAGTCCAGGTCCGGCAGGTCGCGCCGCAGCAGCGGCATGCCGCCGGCGTGCGGGACGTCGCCGGCATCGATGGCGGCCAGCAGGGCGTCCCTGGTCTCCCAAACTGCCACCCGTTCCCCCTTCGGGAACAGCACCTTCCCTTCGGCGACGAACTCTTCCATCGTCTTGGTCTTCAGGCGCTGTCCGGGGCGCAGACGGCTGCGGCTGGCGTAGCGCCACACTGCGTTCGGGTTGCACGGATACCAAGTGTCCGTCACCGGGTCGTGCAGCGGATAGAAGGCATTGCCAGCCCGTTTGTCGGTGTATTTGACGTTGGTGACGAGATTGTCCCGCCGCCAGTCACCGCGCTCGTCATCGTCCGGGTTCGAATACATGGCGAAGCTCTTCTCGCGTCCCCCGAAACGGAAGTTCGGCCCGGCATAGACCAGCACATGCTCGTGATCCACGGACAGGAAGGCGCGCCCGCCTTCGTTGCCGCCGATGCGGCTGCGCCAGACCAGGGAGCCCACGCGCATGCCGTCGAACACCTGATCCATCAGCAATTCCAGGCGGGCTCGATTGTCATCATTGATGGACACCAGGATCACCCCGTCGTCCGATAGCAGCCGGCGCGCCAGCAGGAGCCGCCGGTACAGGAACTCCAGCCAGGTGGACTGGCGGAACCGGTGGTTCGGGTCGATGTAGCGGTCCTTGTAGACGAAATCGCGGGTCCCGGTGTTGTAGGGCGGATCGATGTAGATGCAGCGCACCCGTCCGGCATGGGTCATCGCCAGAAGCTTCAACGCTTCGAAATTGTCTCCCTCGATGATGAGGTCGTCGTAGGGAGCGGCACCCAGGCACAGCGAAGGATCGACCGTCATTGTGGGAAGAAGGCCGACCAGGGAGTCTTCATGGTCCAGCTCGTTGCGCTCCCACACCAGACCGAGGCGCCGGCCCGGATCGGAGTCGCGGCGCCTCAGAAGCCGGACGAGCAGCTCCTTAGGCATGGAGTCGTAGTCGTTGCCCGCCGTGTCGGTGGCAGTGGCAGTGATGGGTTCGGGATTGGGAGAGTCGCTCGACATACGATGGGACGCGCCAATTGGTAGAACATATCCGCATATATACCTGCGTTAGTAGTGACCGCAACGTTGGAGTTCGGTTGGTTCCGGTCGCGGCAGGTCTCCTGCGGCAGGGAGGCGGGAAAATGCCCTTCAGACGCATTGTCGATGCCTGGCTCCGCGCCAATTGCCAGCGCATGAATATCGTGCCCGCGGACCCGCGCTTGACCATCGCCGCCGGCACCCCAGTTGGCTGCTTCCGGCCGCAGGCCGGCCCCATGGTTCGAGGCACAGGGATGAAGGCACCATGACGTCAGCCGAGGATTTCGCGCTCCTGGAGGAACTGCTGCTCGCCCGCGGCCCCGGCGGGCAGGAGGAGGAGGTGCGCGCCATCTGCCGGCGGGAGCTGGAGCGCTGCTGCGACACGGTCTGGACCGACGAGGCCGACAACGTCGTCGGGCTTGTCCGCGCCGGGGCGGCGGCGCCGGCCGAGGCCGAGCGCCGAGCGGTCCGCGTCATGGCGCACCAGGACGAGATCGCGATGGTGGTCAAGCGGATCGAACCGGACGGCAGCCTCCGTGTCGTCGCGCTGGGCGGCGCCTTTCCCGTGAATTTCGGCATGTGCCCGGTGGACATCATGGGCGGGGAGATCCTTCCGGGCGTCCTCTCCTTCGGCACGATGCACGGCACCGGGGAGACGCCGCAATCCGCCGACCTGCTGCGCGGCGACCTGAAATGGCACGAGGTCCATGTGATCACCCGCCGCGCCAAGGACGAGCTTCTTGCGCTCGGCGTGCGGGCCGGCACGCGGGTGGTGCTGAGCCGGCACTGGCGGCGGCCCTTCCGCGTGGGCGACGGCATCGCCGCCCATTTCCTCGACGACCGCGCCCCCATCCTGGCGACGCTGAAGGCGGCGGCGCTGGTGGCGGCCCGGCGCGGGGAGCTGACGCGCGACGCGCTGTTCGTCTTCACGACGAAGGAGGAGGAAACCAACGCGGGCGCCCAGTACGCCGCGCGGACGCTCCCGGGCGAGGTCTGCATCGCCGTGGAGGTCGGCCCCATCGCCGCGGAATACGACACGGTGCTGAGCGCCGATCCCATCGTCCTGATGGGGGACGAAAAGGGCTATTACAGCAAGTCCGTGTCGGACGGGCTGCTGCGCGCGGCGGAACGCTGCGGTCTCGCCCCGCAGCCGGCGCTGATGCCGGGCTTCGTGTCGGACGCCAGCGCGGTCCTGGGATCCGGGTCATCGGCACGGGCCGGCTGCATCGCCATCCCGACCGAGAACACCCACGGCTACGAGCTGGTGCTGCCGGACGGAATCGAGGCCTGCGCGCGCACGCTCGCCGAGTATCTGCTGGGCGAGGCGGCGTAAGGGCCGGAGCCGGGCAGCCCGCCGCTTGCGCCGGCCGCCCGGAACGGTAGGATCGGGCCGCGACGATGCCCTCCGACCGGACGGCGAACAGAAGGGAGGACCGGCCATGGCCGCACGGATCACGCGACGCAGCCTGGGAACGGTTGCCGGCCTGGCGGCCCTCGGCGCGGCGGCGGGCACGGCGGGCGCCCAGCCGGACAGCACGTCCCGCGACCGGACCGCGCGGGACTTCCCGGAGGGATTCCTCTGGGGAACGGCGACCTCCTCCTACCAGATCGAGGGGGCGGTGAACGAGGACGGGCGCGGCCCGTCCGTCTGGGACAGCTTCTCCCACACGCCCGGCAAGATCCGGAGCAACCACACCGGCGATGTCGCGAACGACCATTACCACCGCTTCAAGGAGGACGTGCAGCTGATGAAGGCGCTGGGGGTGCGGGCCTACCGCTTCTCCATCGCCTGGCCGCGCGTCTTCCCGCAGGGCACGGGCGCCCCGAACCCGAAGGGGCTGGATTTCTACAGCCGTCTGGTGGACGAGCTGCTCGCCAACGGCATCGAGCCCATTCCGACCCTCTACCACTGGGACCTGCCGCAGGCGCTCCAGGACCGTGGCGGCTGGGAATCGCCGGACACGCCCCGGGCCTTCGCCGATTACGCGGGCTACACCGCGGCACGGCTGAGCGACCGGGTGGGCCGCTTCTTCACGCTCAACGAAATGGCGGCCTTCATCGAGCTGGGCTACGCGCTGGGCATCCACGCGCCGGGCCTCAAGCTTCCGCCGGCCCGCGTGAACCAGGCCCGCCACCACGCGGTGCTCGCGCATGGCCTCGGCGTGCAGGCCATCCGGGCGGCGGCACGGGCCGGCACGCGGGTCGGGCCGGCCGAGAACATCTCGATCTGCGTGCCCGTCATCGAGACGCCGGAGCACATACGCGCGGCGGAGCTGGCGACGCGCGAGACCAACGCCGGCTACATGACCGTGATGATGGAGGGGCTCTACACCAACGGCTTCCTCGCCGCGGCCGGGGCCGACGCCCCGAAATTCACGGCCGAGGAGCTGGCCATCATCGCCAGCCCGGTCGATTTCGTGGGCGTCAACATCTACGTCCCCACCCGCTACGTCCGCGCCATCGACGGGCCGCCGGGCTTCGCCGAGGTCCCCTTCTCCCGCACGCACCCGAAGATGGAGCTGGACTGGCTGCGGGTCGGGCCGGAGGCGATGTATTGGGGACCGCGCCACCTGTCCAGGATCTGGGGCGCAAAGGAGATCCACGTCACCGAGAACGGCTGCTCCGCCGCCGACCAGCCGGCGCCCGACGGCACCGTCTACGACACCGACCGCGTCATGTACCTGCGCAGCTACCTGACGCAGCTGCAGCGCGCGACCGCCGAGGGCGTGCCGGTGCGCGGCTATTTCCTGTGGAGCCTGATGGACAATTTCGAATGGGCCGAGGGCTATGAAAGCCGCTTCGGCCTGCACCATGTCGATTTCGCCACCCAGAAACGCACCCCGAAGCTGAGCGCCGCCTTTTACCGCGAGGTCATCGCGCGGAACCGGGTGATGTAGCGATCCACTTCGGATGAGAAGGGAAACCGTGCCTTGAAAGTGAATTTCGTCTTCGTCCGCCGGCTGGAAGGCAACGAGAAGCCGCTCTCCGAGGAGGCCATCGCCGAGGCCCTGCGCGACGAGGGCTGGAGCGTCCGGGCGATCGAGGAGGAGTCCGTCGAGTCCGTCGAGAATCACGACGGCTCGATGGACGACTATCACCGCTGCCTCGCCACCTTCGCCGACCGGAACGAGGCGATCCGCTTCCAGAAGTCCCTGCGCGGCGACAGCTTCTTCGCGTGACGGAGCGCGCCGAGCAAAAAGGATCACGAAGCCGCAACGCGGGCGTCACGAAGTCTCACTAAGCAGGACCGGACCAATCCTGACAGGGAGACCCCGATGACCTTCCGCAGCCTTTGCCTGGCCGGTTTCGCCGCCGTCGCGCTGGGTGCCGCGGCACCGGCCCTGGCCGCCGACGCCAAGTTCCCGGCGGAGCTGGCCGGCCACGCCTTTCTCGACGCGCTGACCTTCGTTCCGGCCCCGGCCGACGCGCCGGAGGTGCTGAAGACCTCCGGCAAGTTCACCGCCGCCGACCGCCGGCGCATCGACACGCTGGGATCGGTCGAGGGCACCTCCTTCCTGTCGGACCCCAAGGCGCCACGCGCGACCGGCGTGAAGCTGCCCTTCCAGGGCCAGCCGGTGCAGGGCTTCTCGGGCATCAAGCCGCTGGGCAACGGGGAGTATCTCGTGCTCACCGACAACGGCTTCGGCTCGAAAGGCAATTCGGCCGACGCGATGCTGATGGCCCACCGCGTCACGCCCGACTGGAAGACCGGCAAGGTCGCGCTGAACGAGACGATCTTCCTGCGTGATCCGGACCGGAAGATCACCTTCCCGATCACGATGGAGGGCACGCCGGAGCGCTACCTGACCGGTGCCGACTTCGACATCGAAAGCGTCCAGCCGGTCGGCGACCGGCTCTATTTCGGCGACGAGTTCGGCCCCTACATCCTGGTGACCGACCGCGGCGGCAAGGTGCTGGCGGTGCATGAGACGAAGCTCGCCGGCAAGACGGTCCGCTCGCCCGACCACCACGCCGTGTCGGCCCCGGCAACCCCGTCGGCGGTGAGCTTCGAGGTGCGGCGCTCGCGCGGCTTCGAGGGCATGGCGGCCTCGCCCGACGGCAAGACGCTCTACCCGCTGTTCGAGGGTCCGCTCTGGAACGCCGAGGCCGGCGGCTGGGAGACCAAGGACGGCCGCGAATATCTGCGCATCGCCGAGTTCGATACCGCCAAGGGGGAATACACCGGCCGCAGCTGGAAGTACCTGCTGGAGGTCAACGGCAACAACATCGGCGACTTCAACATGATCGACGCCTCGACCGGCCTGATCGTCGAGCGCGACAACGGCGAGGGCGCGCCGGACAAGGCCTGCGCGGGCGAGGCGAAGCCCGACTGCTTCAATGCCCCGGCCAAGTTCAAGCGCGTCTACAAGATCGACCTGTCCCAGGCCGACGCCGAAGGCTTCGTGAAGAAGGTCGGCCATATCGACCTGATGGACATCCGCGACTTCAAGGGCCTCGCCCGCATGGGTGCCGACAAGGGGGTCTTCACCTTCCCCTTCGTCACCATCGAGGACGTGGCGGTGGTCGACGCCGAGCACATCATCGTCGCCAACGACAACAACCTGCCCTACTCCACCGGCCGCGAGATCGGCAAGCAGGACCACAACGAGTTCATCCTGCTGCGCGTGCCGGAGTTCCTGAACGCGAAGTGATACCGGGTTCGGAAAATTCCGACCTCCGAACCCGGTCCAGGGCCGCCACTGCGGCCCCGCGCCCCATGGCGCGGAAGTCCTGGCCACGGGTCAGGACTTCATGAAACTCGCATGACAGCTGAACGCGACGTGACATGAGACTGGCCGGGAGGAACGCCCCTCCCGGCCGGTCAGTCGTTCAGGTCAGCCGAAGCCTCACGCCAGCTCGATCCGCACGGCGTAGGGACCGTTGTCCCCATATTGCGCGACGAAGCGGACGTCCTCGCCGTCGGCCAGCACCTCGAGGCCGCACTGGCGCAGCAGGGAGCGGTCGAAATAGACGCCGACGCCGCCCTCATCGCCCCAGGGGTCGATCAGGCCCGACTGGCTGTCGAGGTTGTACCAGCGCACCGTGCCATGCAGAAGCTCGGTGGTCTGCACCGGCTGCTCGCGGCGCGGGGCACGCTGAGGCCGCGGCTCCTCGCCCCCCATGGGGACGGGTACGCCGGCTCCGTCCAGACCGTCGGCCCCGCGCACCCGGCGCGGCTTGGGCTCCCGCCGGGGCTTGGGTTCCGGCGGCGCGCCGGGCGTGACCGAATGGATGGCCGACACCTGGCGGCCCTTCGCGTTCTCGACGATGTCGCAGACGAGGACCGTGCCCTCGGTCGGCGCGGCCTCCCCCAGCGGGGCGAGGACCGATGAATGCAGGAACGCCTCCCCGCTGCCATCCGCGAAGCGGACGAAGCCGAAGCCCTTGTCCGCCTTGTACCACTTCACCGTCGCCGTGACGTTCTTCTGCTCTTCGCTCACCATCGACACTCTGTTACTCGGCCGGAAAGCGGCCAGATTGGCGGGATTTGGTATCGGACGCAATGCGGAAGACGCGGGGGCCGCACGAAACCTCCCGTCCGGATGAGCCTATATAGGCCCCTTTCCGGCGCTTCACACGAGAGCAATCGGGGGCAATTCCGCTGAAAATCCTGAACTCCCCGCAATCGGCGGCCGGTCATTCCGGCGGAAGGTTGAGTTTTTCCTTGTAAGCCGGGAAGCCATGCCCCAGTTTGGGTCCGTCGACGTTGCTCTGGGCTTTGCTGTTCCGGTCCTTGAAAAAGATCTGGGTCTCTTCCCGAAGTGAATTTGATGCCCCGCCACATTCTGTCGCGGGGCAACGCCAGGAAGGGAATGACCCAATGGCTATCGGTACCGTAAAGTTTTTCAACGCCACCAAGGGCTTCGGCTTCATCCAGCCGGAAGACGGCACGGCTGACGTCTTCGTCCACATCTCCGCCGTCGAGCGCGCCGGCATCAGCAACCTCGGCGAAGGGCAGAAGCTCTCCTTCGACGCGGTTCGCGACCCGCGCCGCGGCAAGGTGGCCGCCGAGAACCTGCGCGCGCTCTGAGCGCTGCCGGTTCGGTGAAAGAAGGGCGGCTCCGGCCGCCCTTTTTTGTTGTGCCGGACTTCCTGTGCCGGACCCCGGGAGCGCCGCAGCGCCGCCCAGGGCCTCCGTGCCCGATTTGCATATGGCCGGCCCTGGAGGCATGGCCAAAGCCACGAAATGGACAGACATGAACGGTTTCAAGAACGCGGGCTTCAACGACCGGCTGAGCACGGCCGCCAGCGCGAAGAAAGCTCTGCTCGAGAAATTCAAGGCGCAGCCCGGCGTGAACGATCCGGCCTTCGCGGAACGGGAAGAAGCCCGGCGGGCCGTCCGCCTCGCCCGCGAGGCCCGCGAGGCCGAGCGCAAAGCGGAGCGCGACGCCCGCAAGGCCGCCGAACAGCAGGCCCTGCAAGCCGAACAGGCCGCCCAGGAAGCCGAGCGGGCCACCCGCGAGGCGCTGGAGGCCCAGGAAGCCGCCGACCAGGCCGCGCGCCAACTTGCCCAGGAGGCCGAGGCCAAGGCCGCCCGCGACGCCCGCTACGCGGCCCGCAAGGCCAGGAGCCGCTAAAGCCGCTTGGATGTCAGCGGCGGTCCGCCAGGGCGAACCGCCCAAGCACCAGGCCCAGTTCGTCAGGCGCGGTTCGCCAGGCCGAACCGCGCGGGCGGCAGGCCGGTCACGCCCGGCACGCATTCGAAGAGGCCGCCGGCCAGCGGTTCATCGGGCCGCTCGAAGGCGGCGGTGGTGATGACCAGCCGGTCGAGATCCGGGCCGGCGAAGGCGCAGGAGGTCACGCGCGAGACGGGCAGCCGGACCGTGCGGTCCAGGGTCCCATCGGGCAGGAAACGGCTGACCCGGCCGCCGTCCCAATGCGCGACCCACAGCCCGCCCTCGGCGTCGCAGGTCATGCCGTCGGGATAGCCGTCGCCCTCGCCGAAGCGGATGTGGACGCGGCGGTTCGCCAGGGCGCCGTCAACGGCGAGGTCGAAGGCGTAGATGGTCCGGGCGGCGCTGTCGGTGTGGTAGAGGGTCTGCCCGTCGGGCGACAGGGCCGGACCGTTGGCGACCGTGTAGCCCGTATCGGCGCGGGTGACGCCGCCGTCCGGGCCGATGCGGTAGAGCGAGCCCGTGGCGTCGCTTTCCGCATCGTCCATCGTGCCGGCCCAGATCCGCCCGGCGCCGTCCGCCTTGGCGTCGTTCAGCCGGTTGCCCGGCTTGTCCTCCTCCAGCCGGAGGAGGTCGGAGACGATCTCGGCGGCCCCCTCTCCCAGCCGCAGATGGACCACCCGGCGCGAGCGCAGCCCGGCGATGAAGCCGTCCCCGTCCGCGCGCTCGACCAGCCAGCAGGCCGCGTCCTCCATCGGCCATTCCGCGCGGGCGCCGTCCGCGAGCGACAGGCGCAGGATGCGCGACCCGCGGATGTCCACCGCAAGGACGGCACCTTGCGCCGGCGACCAGACCGGCCCCTCGCCGAGAAGCGCGCGGGCGGGCCAGAGGCAGGTGGCGTCGATGCTCCGGGTCATCGTGGGCTCCCTTTCCTTACCAGTGGAAGGCGGCGGTCGCGCGGCGGCGGCCGACCGAATAGGCGTCGGCGACGAGATGCAGCGGGGCCGCGTCCACATCCATGGCGCCCTCCTCGACCAGCCTCCCGAAGCGGCGGTAGATGCGGCGGTATTCCGTGTCGGGTTCGGCCAGCACCGCGGCGCCGTCGATGAACAGACGCGTTCCGCCGTGAGTCAGTTCCATCCGCGTGCCGTCGTCGGTCTCGATGGCGATGGTCCAGGTCTGCTCGCCCTCCTGCCGGAAGTCGAAGACCGCCTCCACCGGACCGACGGACGAACCCGCGGCGCCGCTCATGGCGAGGGTCACGGCGATGGGCGTGTCCCGGTTCTCCGGGAAGAGCAGCTCCGCCTCCCGGACGAAGAGCTTGCCCGGCAGGATGCGGGTCAGGATGGACAGGGCGTTGATGCCCGGATCGAACACGCCGAAGCCGCCGGCCTGCCAGATCCATTCCTGTCCCGGATGCCAGCGCCGGACATCCTCCTTCCAGTCCACCGTCACGCGGCGGACGCGGGCGCCGGCCAGCCGCTCCTTTGCTGCGTCCACGGCCCCGTTGAACTGGGAATGCCAGGCGGTGAAGAGGGTCCGCCCGGCGGCCCGCGCCTCCTCCACGAGGTCGTGCAGCTCGGACACGGTGGCGGCGGGCGGCTTCTCGATCAGCACGTGCTTGCCGGCGCGCAAGGCCTGCGCGGCCAGCTCGTGGCGCACACCCGGCGGGGTGCAGATCGACACCGCGTCGAGGTCCGGCAGGGCGGCCAGCATCTCCGCCTGGCTGCGGAAGGTCGGAACGCCGTCCAGCGCCCCCCCTTCCGGGCTGACCAGGGCGGCCAGCCGGAAGGTGCCGGTTTCGGCGATGGAGGGCAGGTGCTGGTCGCGGGCGATCTTGCCGACGCCGACGAGGCCCAGGGTGGGAATGCTCATGCTCTGTCCCGTGTCATACGATTTTCATGAAGTCCTGACCTGTGGTCAGGACTTCCGCGCCATGGGGCGCGGGGCCGCAGTCGCGGCCCTATACCGGGTTCGGAGGTCGGAATTTTCCAAACCCGGTATCAGGAGGCGCCGGCAGCGGGCGGAGCCGCGCGTCAGCCCTTGTTCTTGTTGTAGACGTCGAGGAAGACGGCGGCGAGCAGCACCAGCCCCTTGATGACCTGCTGCCAGTCGATGCCGATGCCGATGATCGACATGCCGTTGTTCATGACGCCCATGATGAAGGCGCCGATCACCGCACCCGTGACGCGGCCGACGCCGCCCGACGCCGAGGCGCCGCCGATGAAGCAGGCGGCGATCACGTCCAGCTCGAAGGACACGCCGGCCTTGGGCGTCGCCGTGTTCAGGCGGGCGGCGAAGATCAGCCCGGCGAGTGCCGCCAGCACCCCCATGTTGACGAAGGTGTAGAAGGTGAGCCGCTGGGTGTCGATGCCCGACAGCTTGGCCGCCTTCTCGTTGCCGCCCAGCGCGTAGATGCGGCGGCCGACCACCGTGTCGCGGGTGACGAAGCCGTACAGCGCGATCAGCAGGCTCATGATGATGAGGACGTTCGGCAACCCCTTGTAGGAGGCCATGAGATAGCCGAGGTAGGTCAGGGCCGCGGCGAGGCCGAGGTTCTTCACCGCGAACAGGGCCAGCGGCTCCTGCTCGATGGCGAAGCGGCTGCGGCGCAGGCGGGCGGCGGTGTTCATGCCCACCAGCAGCAGCGCCACGCCGGCGCAGAGCAGGAAGGTGGTCAGGTGGAAGCCGGCCGTGCCGAAGAGGTCGGGGATGAAGCCGGAGCTGAGGCGCTGGAACTCGACCGGGAAAGGGCCGACGGAGCGGCCTTCCAGCAGGGTCAGGCTCAGCCCGCGGAAGACCAGCATGCCGGCCAGCGTCACGATGAAGGACGGGATGCGGAAATAGGCCACCCAATAGCCCTGGGCGGCCCCGATGGCGCCGCCGGCCAGCAGGCAGAGGATGGCCGTGGGGATGAAGTGCAGCTGGTACTGCACCATCAGGATGGCCGCGAGCGCGCCGATGAAGCCGACGACGGACCCGACCGACAGGTCGATGTGCCCCGCCACGATCACCAGCAGCATGCCCAGCGCCATGATGATGATGTAGCTGTTCTGGAGCACGAGGTTGGTCAGGTTCAGCGGCTGCAGCAGCGTGCCGTCCGTCATGTACTGGAAGAACAGCACGATGGCGACCAGCGAGAGCAGCATGCCGTAGTCGCGCATGTGGCTCTTCAGGAACTTTCCGACCGACCCCTGCGGCGCGGGGGCGGGCAGGTTGATTTCGGCACTCATTGCAGCGTCTCCCCGGACGTCATGATCGCCCGCATGATCTTTTCCTGGCTGGCCTCGGCGGCGGGCATCTCGGCCACGAGCGCGCCCTCGTTCATCACGTAGATGCGGTCGGCGATGCCCAGCAGCTCGGGCATCTCCGAGGAGATGAGGATCACGCCGCGCCCCTCGGCCACCAGCTGGTTGATGATGGTGTAGATCTCGTACTTGGCACCCACGTCGATGCCGCGGGTCGGCTCGTCGAGGATGAGGACCTTCGGGTCGGAGAACAGCCACTTGCTGAGCACGACCTTCTGCTGGTTCCCGCCCGACAGGTTGACCGTCTCCTGGAAGATGCCGGAGCAGCGGATGCGCAGCCGGCGGCGGAAATCCTCCGCCACCTGGATCTCGCGCTCATGGTCGATGACGCCCCGGCTCGCCACGCCGGAGAGGTTCGCCAGCGTCACGTTGTGGCGGATGTCGTTCTCGAGCACGAGCCCGTAATGCTTGCGGTCCTCGGTGGCGTAGGCCAGCCCGTTGCCCATGGCGCGGCGGATGGTGGAGACGTCGATCTCCCGCCCTTCCAGGAAGGCCTGGCCGCGGACGTTCTGGCCGTAGGAGCGGCCGAACAGGCTCATCGCGAATTCCGTGCGCCCGGCGCCCATGAGGCCGGCGATGCCGACCACCTCGCCCCGGCGGACGGTGAGGTTCACGTCCTTCACCATGCGGCGCCCGGCATGGAGGGGATGGTCGGCGTTCCAGTTGCGGACCTCGAACAGGACCTCGCCCGGTACCGTGGTCCGCTTGGGATAGCGGTCCGACAGCTCGCGCCCGACCATGCCCTTGATGATGCGGTCCTGGCTGATCGGCGCGTCGTGGCAGTCCAGCGTTTCCACCGTGGTCCCGTCGCGCAGGATGGTGACGCGGTCGGCGACCTTCGCGATCTCGTTCAGCTTGTGCGAGATGAGGATGGAGGAGATGCCCTGCGCCTTGAACTCCAGAAGCAGCTTCAGCAACGCGTCGCTGTCGCTCTCGTTCAGGCTGGCGGTCGGCTCGTCCAGGATCAGGAGCTTCACCTCCTTGGACAGGGCCTTGGCGATCTCGACGAGCTGCTGCTTGCCGACGCCGATGTCGGTGATCAGCGTCTCGGGCGACTCGTTCAGCCCGACCGTGCGCAGCAGCGCGCGCGCGCGGACCGTGGCGGCCGACCAGTCGATGACGCCCTTGCGCCCTTGCTCATTGCCGAGAAACAGGTTTTCCGTGATCGACAGGAGCGGGACCAGCGCCAGTTCCTGGTGGATGATGATGATGCCCAGCCGCTCGCTGTCGGCGATGGTGCGGAACGCCTGCTCCTGTCCACGGTAGCGGATCTCGCCGCTGTAGGAGCCGTGCGGGTAGACGCCGCTCAGCACCTTCATCAGGGTGGACTTGCCGGCACCGTTCTCGCCGATCAGGGCATGGATCTCGCCCTCGCGGACCGACAGGTTGACGTTGTCCAGGGCCTTGACCCCCGGAAACGTCTTCGTGATGCCGCGCATTTCAAGAATCGTGTCCATCAAAGACCTTGCCGAAGACCCTGCCGGATGGACTCCGCGGACGGGTGGGACCGGAAATGGCCCGAGCGCCCGCCGCCGCGGAGAAGGCCGCTGCCGCGGCCGGAAAAAAACAGGCGGGAAACCGGGGCCGCGCCGTCATGGGCGCGGCCCGGATGCCCTCTCAGGCCCGTCCGCTCAGCGGATCTGGCTTTCCTTGTAGTAGCCACTGTCGACCAGGACCTGCTTCCAGTTGGAAGCGTCGACGCTGACCGGCTTCAACAGATAGGAGGGAACGACCTTCTTGCCGTTGTTGTAGGTCTTGGTGTCGTTGACCGGCGGGGTGCCGCCGCTCATCAGCGCCTCGACCATGGAGACCGTGACCTTGGCAAGCTCGCGCGTGTCCTTGAAGACGGTGGAGCGCTGCTCGCCCGCCAGGATCGACTTCATGGACGGGATCTCCGCGTCCTGGCCGGTCACCACCGGCATCGGCTGCGACGGGGTGCCGTAGCCCACGCCCTTCAGGGAGGAGATGATGCCGATGCTCAGCCCGTCATAGGGCGACAGGACGGCGTCCACGCGCTTGTTGCCGTAATAGGCGCTCAGCAGGTTGTCCATGCGGGCCTGGGCGACGGCGCCGTCCCAGCGCAGGGTCGAGACCTTGTCCATGCCCATCTGGCCGCTGGCCACCTTCAGCTTTCCGCTGTCGATGTAGGGCTTCAGCACCGACATGGCGCCGTCGTAGAAGAAGTATGCGTTGTTGTCGTCAGGCGAGCCGCCGAACAGCTCGATGTTGAAGGGACCCTTGCCCTCCTTCAGCCCGAGCGCCTGTTCGATGTAGCTGCCCTGGAGGACGCCGACCTGGAAGTTGTCGAAGGTGGCGTAATAGTCGACATTCTCGGAATTGCGGATCAGCCGGTCGTAGGCGACGACCTTCACGCCGCTCTCCGCCGCCTTCTGCAGGATGTCGGTCAGGGTGGTGCCGTCGATCGACGCGATCACGAGGACCTTCGCCCGCTTCGTGATCATGTTCTCGATCTGGGCGAGCTGGTTGGGGATGTCGTCCTCGGCGTACTGCAGATCGGTCTTGTAGCCCTTTTCCTGGAAGTACTTGGCGATGTTGTTGCCGTCGTCGATCCAGCGGGCCGAGGACTTGGTCGGCATGGCGATGCCGACGAGGCCCTTGTCCTGCGCCAGGGCCGGCGAGACGAGCGGTGCCGCGAGGGTGAACAGGCCGACGGCCAGCCCGGCGAGTGTCGATGCAAAGGACTTCATGGTGCCTCCCCAGTGTCCCGGCGCCTCTGTTCGGGGAACGGGGCGCCGTTGGTGTTGTCCGGCCTCGCCTTCGCGTTCCAACGCCCTGGACGGCTCTTCCGGGTGGGGTCACGGTTGGCACGGCAACGGATTCCTCGGCACAGGATCCGTTTGTTCGCCATAACTGTCAAATGCATTAATTGTTGAAAGCGATACTTCTTCTCATATCGGCATGCCGCGAAAGCCCTGCGCGCGGTGATTGCGCTGACAGCAAGGCAGCACGCGCCAAGGCTTTGTCATTCCCGGTCGGCGGCCTCGTTCAGGTCGTCGCGCAGGCGCAGCAGGGTCTCCCGCAGCGCCGAAAGCTGCTCGGTCGAGCAGCCGGCGGCCTCGGTGATGCGGGCCGGCAGGCATTCGGCTTTCCCGCGCAGGGCGGCGCCCTCGGGCGTCAGGCGGACTCGCACCACCCGCTCGTCCTCCGGGTCGCGCGCCCGCGTGACCAGCCCCTGCCCCTCCAGCCGCTTCAGCAGCGGCGTCAGCGTGCCGCTGTCGAGGCCCAGACGCTCGCCCAGCCCCTTCATCGCCTGGCCGTCCTCCTCCCACAGCAGGAGCATGACGAGATATTGCGGGTAGGTCAGACCCAGGCCGTCCAGCAGGGGGCGGTAGACCCGCGTCATCGCCAGCGTCGCGGAGTAGAG
This sequence comes from Azospirillum sp. SYSU D00513, assembly GCF_017356015.1. Classification (GTDB taxonomy): domain Bacteria; phylum Pseudomonadota; class Alphaproteobacteria; order Azospirillales; family Azospirillaceae; genus Azospirillum. The sequence continues at coordinate 31,546 of NZ_JAFIQV010000024.1, read as the reverse complement.
GGCGAAGCAGACCTGGTTGGCCAGCAGCAGGGGTTCGTCTTTGTTCATGGTTCCGGCTTCATGGCTTCGGCGTCATGGCCTGGGCTTCGTCAGGGAGTTGCCAACGCGGAATGCGCGCGACCCGACGGGCCACGCCGGGGTCGCGCGCAAGGGGGGCCGGATCGAACGGCCGGCCGGGGGAAGCCTCCCGGCCGCCCGGGTCCCGGCGTCCTCAGGCGACGGTGGTGCCGACGGTGATGTTGCCCTTGGTGGCGTGGCTGTAGGGGCAGACCTTGTGGGCGCGGGCGACCAGATCCTCGGCGGCGGCCCGGTCCATGCCCGGCAGGTTGACGGTCAGGTCCACGGCGAGGCCAAAGCCCTCGCCGTCGTCACGCGGGCCGATGCCGACCTGGGCGGTGACCGAGACGTCCGCCGGCACGGCGATCTTGTCGCGCTGGCCCACGAACTTCATGGCGCCGACGAAGCAGGCCGAATAGCCCGCCGCGAAGAGCTGCTCCGGATTCGTCGCTCCGCCCTTGCCGCCCAGCTCCTTGGGCGCGGCGAGGTTCACCGACAGCAGGCCGTCCTCGGTGGAGGCCTTGCCGTCGCGGCCGCCGGTCGCCGTGGCCTTGGTCGAGTAGAGAACGTTCATGATGTGCACTCCTGGTTTGTTGTGACGGTAGTGGTGAAGCGGGTGCCGCGGTCACCGCGCGAAGGCGGCGCGCAGCTTGTCGTTGGCGAGATCGATGGCACCGCGGGCGGCCGGCGTGGCGGCCAGCGGGTTCAACATCACGAAGTCATGCATGGTGCCATTGAAGCGCACCTGTGTCACGGGCACTCCGGCCGCGGCGAGCTTGCGGCCATAGGCCTCGCCCTCGTCGCGCAGCACGTCGTTCTCCGCCGTGATGACCAGCGCCGGCGGAAGCCCCTGGAGCTGCTCGACCGACGCGTTCAGCGGCGAGGCGGTGGGGTCGGCACGCTTGGCGGCGTCCGGCAGGTAGGCGTCCCAGAAATACTGCATGGCCGCCGTGGTCAGGAAATAGCCGCCCTCGCCGAACTGCTTGTAGGAGCCGGTGTCGAAGCGGGCGTCGGTGACCGGGTAGAAGAGCACCTGGTAGCGGATCTCCGGGCCGCCGCGCTGCTTGGCAAGCTGGCTGACCACCGCGACCATGTTGCCGCCGACGCTGTCGCCGGCGATGGCGATGCGCTGGGAGTCGATGCCCAGTTCCTCGCCGTGCTCCGCCACCCAGGTCAGGGCCGCGTAATCCTGCTCCAGCGGCACCGGGTACTTGGCCTCCGGCGAGCGGTCGTAATCGACGAAGACCACCGCGGCGTTGGACCCGACCGCGAGTTCGCGGATCAGCCGGTCGTGCGTGTCGGGGCCGCCCATCACCCAGCCGGCGCCGTGGAAGTAGACGATGACCGGCAGGAGGCCGGTGGCGCCCTGGGGCCGGAGGGTGCGGATGCGCACCTGACCGGTCGGGCCGCCGGGAATGGTGCGGTCGGCGATGTCCACCGCGGGCTTCGGCACGTCGTTGCCGGCCTGGACGCTCGAGAGCAGGTTGCGGGCTTCCGTCGGGCTCAGCTTGTAGATCGGCGGGCCGCCAGCCCTTTCCAGAGCTTCGAGGAAGCGCTGCGTGGCCGGTTCGACCGTCGGCCCGCCGGCGGCGAGCGCCGGCTGGGCGGCGGTGGCGATGAGGGCTGCGGTCGCAAGGGATTTGATGCTGTTCATGGCAGGTCTCCTTTCCGTTCGCGGCGCCGGGGCAGGCCGGGGCCGCTGTGTTCGATAAAGAGACGATGCCGCACGATTGAATTGCGCGCAATTCATTTAGCCTTGCGCGATTCGATTGCGCGCAATGCATTTTGCGCATGAGGGGCGACGCGTCCGGCCCAGGAGCCGGGCGCGCGCCCTCTCGTTGCAGCCTTCCGACGAGTCCTCAGCCGATGAACTGGATGAGGTCGGCGTTCAGGCGGTCCGGCGCCGTCGCGAACAGCCCGTGGGGTTCCCCCTCATATTCGATGAGCTTGGCGCCGGGAATGCCTTGCGCGGCGGCGCGCCCCGAGGGCGTGATCGGCACGGTCGCGTCGGCTGTGCCGTGAATGACGAGCGTGGGCATCGTGAAGGAGGCAAGGTCAGGCCGGAAGTCGGTCCTGCCGAAGGCGTCCACGCAGTCGATGGTCGCCTTCGGGCTCGCCATGACCGCAAGGATGAAGGTCCAGTCGAGAAGGGCGTGGCTGACGGGGCTGGTCACGAGGCCAACTCCGTAGAACTGCTTCGCGAAGCTTTGCAGAAAGGCGAAGCGGTCCTTGCGGATCTGCGCCCTCATCTCCTCGAACACCGTCTCCTTCACGCCCTCGGGATTGTCGTCCCCCTTCAGCAGATAGGGCACGACCGAGGCAACGAGCGCGGCCTTGGCGACGCGCGCGCCACCATGCCGCGTCAGGTAGCGCGCGATCTCGCCGCCGCCCATGGAGAAGCCGACGAGCGTTGCGCCCTGCACCCCGAGCGTGTCGAGCACCGCCGCCAGATCGTCGGCGAAGGTGTCGTAATCGTAGCCGGAGGCGGGATGGCCGGACTGGCCGAAGCCGCGGCGGTCATAGGTGATGACGCGGTACCCCGCCTCGAGCAGCGCGAGGGTCTGGTACTCGAACATGTCGCCCGTGAGCGGCCAGCCATGGATGAGGACGACCGGCCGCCCCTTCCCGCTGTCCTTCACATGGATTTTCGTGCCGTCCTTCGCTTCGACGAACGCCATCGCAGGATCTCCGTTGCTTTTTCAGTCGAACTGTTTTTTCCAGTCGCGAGGCGGTACGAGCTGCTGGCCGCCCAAGATCATGACTCTTTCGGGATGGTGGGCGCCGCTTCCGGTGGATGAGCTACCCGAAACGGACCAGCGGTATCCTCAACGCGCCCCCAGACGTTCCAGCCCCTCCAGAAGCGCCGCGTTGAAGCGCGCGGGCTGCTGGATCTGCGGGGAATGTCCAAGCTCCGGAAAGCGCACGAGCGTGGCGTTCGGGATGCGGCTTGCAGTGCGCGGGCCGAGTTCGGCGTAATTGCCGAGACGCTTCTGGACCTCCGGCGGCGCCAGCGCCTTGCCGATCGCGGTGTTGTCGCGCTCCCCGATCAGCAGGAGCGTGGGCACGCGGATCTTCTCCAACTCATGCACCACCGGCTGGGTGTAGACCATGTCGTAGGTCAGCGCCTGGTTCCAGGCGACCAGCTCCCGCCCCTCGCCCCGGTACATGCCGGCCAGCATCTCCACCCAGCGGTCGTATTCGGGCCGCCATTCGCCGCTGTAATAGGTGGCTTTCTGGTAGGCCCTAATGCCCTCGGCGCTGGTCTTCAGCTCGCTCTGATACCAGCTGTCCACGGACTGGTAGGGCACCCCCTCCGCCTTCCAGTCCTCCAGCCCGATCGGGTTGACGAGCACCAGCCCGTCGAGCCCGTCTGGATGGACCAGCGCGTAGCGCATCGCCAACATGCCGCCCATGGAGTGGCCCATCACCGTCACCCGCCCGATGCCGAGCCGGTCCGCCAGCGCCCGCGTGTTCGCCGCGAGCTGGTGGAAGCTGTACTGGTAGTGGGCGGGCTTGGTCGATTTGCAGAAGCCCACCTGATCGGGCACGACGACACGGTAGCCCGCCGCCGCCAGCGGACGGATGGTGCCCTCCCATGTGGCGCCGCAGAAGTTCTTTCCATGCAGCAGCAGCACCGTGCGCCCGTTCGGCCGCTCGGGCTTCACGTCCATGTAGGCCATGGAGAGCCGCTGGCCCTGGGAGTCGAATTCGAAACGCTCCACCGGAAAGGGATAAGGGAACTGTTCAAGGTTCGGGCCATAGGCCGGCGAGGCCTGAACCCCCGTCGCGAGCGCGCCCGCGACGGCGAGGATGGCCGAGAGAAGAACCGCTTTGCGCATGTCCAAGGTCCGTTATTGCGATGCGACACCGCCGGAAACCCCGGAATGGTGTCGACATCACGGCGGGATCATGGCCGGAGGCGGGGCACTTAGATGCGCACACCATATCAAAGTATGGTTCGGCCCGCCGAGAATACAGCCGCGCGCACCTTGCGTCTGACGGCGGCTCCCCGGACGCCCCTCCACAATCCCCCGGCAACACAGGACGCTCTCCCGATATCGGCACGCTGCTGCAAGGCGGCCTCGCCGCCCTGGCGTTCCCTTCGCGCCCGGTGCCGCTTCCACCAACCAGGCAAACAAAGATGGCACGTCATGAACGGCGACATATTCACCACAGAGGACGGCACCCGGATCTTCTACAAGGACCGGGGCACGGGCAGCCGATCGTCTTCCACCACGGATGGCCGCTCTCCTCGGACGACTGGGATGCCCAGATGATGTTCTTCCTGAGAGAGGGTTACTGCGTCGTGGCGCATGACCGTCGCGGCCATGACCGCTCGACCCAGACCGCCACCGGCAACGAGATAGACACCGACGCCGCCGACGTGGCGGCCCTGGTGAGGCATCTCGACCTGAAGAACGCCATCCATGTCGGCCACTCGACGGGCGGCGGCGAGGTTGCTGGCTACGTGGCCCGGCATGGCGGTAACGGCCGGGTGACGAAGGATACGACGGGGTCGGCACCAGGGCGCGCTCTATCGGAAGCTAACGGTCTATTCAGTATAATCAGACCGGCGCGCACGGGATCTGCCCCGCCGGCCTCACACCGCCCCGCGCACTCGCTCGGGCCTCATTCCCTAAGGCGGGCGAGTGTCGTCAGGGCGTCGCCGGTGGCGTGGAACTCGGCCGTGTTGTCGAAGATGCACCAGACCGGGCGCCTTGGGGCTTCCTCGGCGAGGCGGGCGGCGGTGCGCTCCAGCACGTCCGGCGGGTATGGGGAATAATATATGCGGGGCGAGCCGTGAAGCCGCAGGTAAAGCAGGCCGTTCCACCCGCCGGGCTCGGCCGCTGCGGGCACCGGGGCGGGATCGGCGGCGACGCGGGCGACACGGTGTTCGATGAGGAGCCGTTCGGCGGCGTCGCTGAACCAGGAGCGGTGGCGCGGCTCGCACACGACCTCGCCCTGGAAGCGGGCGCGCAGGATCTCGAAGAAGGCCGGAGCGACGGCCGGATCGAAGGCAAGGCCCGGCGGAAGCTGGACCAGCAGCGGGCCGAGCCGGTCGCCCAGCGCGCCGGCCTCGCCCAGGAAACGGTCGAGCGCCGCCGCCGGATCCCGCAGGCGTTGCGTGTGGGTGACCAGCTTGGGCACCTTCACCGCGAAGCGGAAGCCTTCCGGCGTCGAGGCCGCCCAGCGGGCGTAGGTCTCCGGCTTGTGGGGCCGGTAGAAGGAACTGTTGATCTCCGCCGCCGGCAGGACACGGGCGTAGCGCTCCAGATGGGAGCCGGTGCCGGGAAAGCTGTCGGCGAAAGCCTTGGGAATGCCCCATCCTGCGGTGCCGAGATGGACGGTCAAGGGCACACCGCCACCCGCCCGGCGCGAAGCGGCCCTCGCCCTGAAACGAGAGTCACGCCGGATTCTTTGCTGGCCAAGCCCGTGCCTCTCTCCATCGGGGAACGACTCGCGCTACGTCGAACGGGATGAACCAACGGTTAGGATGGCACGACGGTTCCAAACCAGCCCATGACACACCGGCCCATTCCCCGGTCCGGCACCGGAGGGCAGCGTCGCGTGTTAAAACGCCATGCGCTGGTTGTGCGATGAAATGCTGGGCCGGCTCTGCCGCCTGTTGCGGGCGGCGGGCCATGATGCCGCGCTTGCCGGGGGCGGAACGGCCGACCGCGGCCTGCTGACCCGTGCGCGGGCCGAGGGACGCGTTCTGCTGACGCGCGACCGGGAACTCTCCCGGATCGCGGGCGCGGACGGCTTCTTCGTCGTGGGCGAGACGGTGGAAGAGCAGGCCCGTGCCTTGCGCGCCGCCTTCGGAGTGGATTGGCTGCTGGCGCCCTTCACACGCTGCCTGATGGACAACGTGCCGGTGCGTCCAGTCGGCATGGACGACATCGCTGCCATGCCCGATGCCGCGCGCGGCCTTTCCGGGCCATTCCACCACTGCCCGGCCTGCGGACGGCTTTACTGGCCGGGAAGCCATGTCCGCAGGATGAGGGCGTTGCTCGAACGGCTCGCGCGCGGAGAGCCGTAACCCGTCAGTCGCCCCCGGCCACCCGCTGGAACAGGGAGGAGTCCGGGGCCGGCGGCCGGCCCCGGAGGAGACCGCCATCGCGTTCCGCCGGCACGGACGCCGTCCTGGCGACGGGCGGCTTGACCGGCATCGCGGGGCCGCCGTGAAGCCGGCTGATGAGCAGGGCCGCGCGGCCCGTGGGAAGGCTCCTCTTGTCGCCGAGCCAGACGCCGCCGAACCTCACGCGTCCCTCCGCGCCATGGCGTGGGCGACGGCGCTGATCGCGTCGGCGACCGTCGGGAAGGTCTTCCGGTTGAGGGGCAGTGCCTCCGTCGCGGAGGCAAAGAATTGGAAGCTGCTCTCCACGCGGGCCAAAATACCGGCAGGCACCTTTCCAACTTCTATAATGTAGTGGTCGGCGGACAACATGGGATAACCTCCCCTTATGTTGAGGCACTTCCAAACATCTTGTCATCATTAGCGCAGACTCCTGCGCCCGCCATCAACCGCGCTTTGGTCATATGCAAACGGAACAGGTAACGCCCGGAGCCCTGGAGCCCGGAACCGCATGGTAGGGCAACAGTTCGCAAGCGCGCCTGTTGGGAGCGGTGCCGCCCCGGAGCGGCATCCCGGCCGGAGCAACGCATGACCGCCTTTCGAGAGAACCAGGGCAGAACCCCGCAGGGCAGGGTCCGGGGAACCGTTGTGACGGACCTGCCGCAACGGCTCGACCGGCTGCCCTGGAGCCGCTTTCATTGGCTCGTGGTGCTGGCGCTCGGGATCACCTGGATTCTCGACGGGCTGGAGGTGACCATCGCCGGCTCCATCGCCGGCGTGCTGAAGGAGAGCGGGACGCTGCGCTTCACCGACAGCGAAATCGGCGACCTCGGCTCCGCCTATATTCTGGGCGCCGTGCTGGGGGCGGTGTTCTTCGGTTACCTGACCGACAAACTCGGCCGCAAGAAGCTTTTCTACATCACGCTGGCCGTCTATTCGCTGGCGACCTTCGGCAACGCCTTCGCCTGGGATTTCTGGAGCTTCGCGCTGTTCCGCTTCCTAACCGGCGCGGGGATCGGGGGCGAGTATGCCGCCATCAACTCCGCCATCCAGGAACTGATCCCGGCGCGCTACCGGGGGCGCACCGACCTGGCCATCAACGGCAGCTTCTGGGTCGGTGCCGCGCTCGGCGCGCTGGGCTCCATCGTGCTGCTGGCGCCGGGCTTCCTGCCGGGCGATCTCGGCTGGCGGCTGGCCTTCGGCATCGGCGGGGCGCTCGCCATCATCATCATCTTCCTGCGCGGCTTCCTGCCGGAAAGCCCCCGCTGGCTGATGATCCGCGGGCGGATGGACGAGGCCGAGGACATCGTCGCCGGCATCGAGCGGCGCGTGCAGGCCGGCCGGACCGGCCCGCTTCCGGCACCGGCCGGGCGGCCCCTGCGCCTCAACCCCGGCCAGGACACCTCCATGCCGGCGATCCTGCGCGTGCTGTTCGTACGGTACCGGAGCCGCTCCGTCCTGGGGCTGTCGCTGATGGTCGCCCAGGCCTTCTTCTACAACGCCATCTTCTTCACCTACGCGCTGATCCTGACGAAGTTCTACGGCGTGCCCGCGACCGACGTGGGCTGGTACATCCTGCCCTTCGCGGTCGGCAATTTCCTGGGCCCACTGATCCTGGGGCCGCTGTTCGACACGGTCGGCCGCAAACCGATGATCGCTGGAACCTACGCCATGTCCGGAATCCTCCTGGCGATCACCGGCTTCCTCTTCCAGGAGGGGATGCTGACCGCCACGACCCAGACGCTGGCCTGGAGCGTGATCTTCTTCTTCGCCTCCTCGGCGGCCAGCTCCGCCTACCTGACGGTGAGCGAGAGTTTCCCGCTGGAGACGCGGGCGACCGCCATCGCCATCTTCTACGCGCTCGGCACGCTGCTCGGCGGCGTGGCCGCCCCGTGGTTCTTCGGCCGGCTGATCGAGACCGGCGATCCGGGCCAGGTGGTGATCGGCTATCTCATCGCCGCCGGCCTGATGATCGGCGCGGCATTGGTCGAACTGGCCATCGGCATCCCGGCGGAAGGCAAGCCGCTCGAGGAGGTCGCCGACCCGCTGGGCGCCATTCCCCGCCACGCCGCGGCAGAATAGCCTTATTACCGGAAGTATCCGCAGCGCCGGATCCGCCGGACCGACAAGAAGGAGATGGAATGCGCCTCATCGGCATGCTGGATTCGCCCTATGTGCGGCGCGTCGCGGTTTCCCTCAAGGTCATGGGGCTTCCCTTCTCCCATGAGCCGGTCTCCGTCTTCCGGCAATACGACCAGTTCGCCGCCGTCAATCCGGTCGTGAAGGCGCCGACATTGGTGATCGGGGATGAAACGACCGGGGGCGGCATCGTCCTGATGGACTCGACCCTGATCCTTGAGCATCTCGAACGGCTGGTTCCGGAAAACCGCCGGCTCACCCCGCCGGACATCGGCGACCACGCCCGCGCGCAACGGGTGATCGGGCTGGCCCTGGCGGTCTGCGAGAAGACGGTGCAGATCGTCTACGAGCGCAATCTGCGCCCGGAGGACAAGCAGCACCAGCCCTGGATCGACCGCGTCCAGGGGCAGCTTCTGGAGGCCTGCCGTCTCCTGGATGCTGAACTCGGGTCCGGCGAGGCCTGGCTGTTCGGGCCGCGGCCGCTCCAGGCCGACATCACCGCGGCCGTGGCCTGGCGCTTCACCCGGAACGCGCTTCCCGGCACCGTTCCGGAAGCGGCGCATCCGGCGCTCCGCGCCCTCTCGCAACGCGCCGAGGCCCTGCCGGAATTCGCGTCCACCGCCATCTGAGGCTCGCGGCGGGCATCCGCCGGACCGTCGAACTTTTCTCGCAGCCGGCTCCTCCAGCCGGGATCAAGGCAAGGTGTGGCGGCGTTAATACCTAAGTCGGAGGAAACGCACCATGCCATACGAAAAGCCGGAAGGCCGCAGGCCTTCGAAATCCTGGTCGGCCACCGCCCTGCGCACCGCGCTGGCCATCACGAAAAGCTGGGGCCTGACAGGCGCGCAGACGGCCGAGCTGCTCGGCGCACCGGACGCCGAAACGCTGGAGGCGTGGAAGCGCGAGGCCGCGGGCGGACAGGTGAGCCTGCCCAAGGCGACGGTCGAGAATCTTGGCCTGCTCATCGGTGCCTACCGCACGCTCTCGTCCCTTTTCGGGTCGGACGCGGAGATCCTGGACTGGCTGGCGACCCCGCATTTCGGATCGTCCTTCCAGGGCCGGCCGCCCATGATGCTGCTGACGGCGGGCGGATCGGACGGGCTGTGGCGCCTGCGCATCCATGTGGATGCCTGGGCGGCGGGTATGCCCGGCGGCCTGCCCGGCGAGCCCGACGGCCATCAACGGCCCTTGGTGGAGGCCCCGCGCGAAAGCCGGCCCGCTGCCTCTTAGGCCGTCCAGTCGCATCGCCCGGTCATGCTGCCCCCGGTCATGCTGCCGTGAGGCTACCCGCCCGCTTGGCCGCCGGCCAGGCGCCGATGCCGTTGTTCATCGCCCAGACCGCCGCCTGGGTGCGGTTGGTGATTTTGAGCTTGCGCAGCAGGGACCTCAGCGCCGCCTTCACCTCGGCCTCGGCCATGTTCAGGTCGGTGGCGATCATGCGGTTTGAGTAGCCGCTGGCGAGGCAGCGCAGGATGTCCGTCTCGTGCCAGGACAAATGGCCTCGGCTCGCCGGCTCGACGATGCTCAACCTGCCGATCCCGCCCTTGACCAACAGATCCGCCAGATGGGTCGGGAACACCGTCTCGCCCGTCATCACCAGCCGCAGGGACTGGACCAGGGCCTCGGGCGCGATATCCTTCAGCAGATAGCCGTCCGCCCCGGCGCCCAGCGCCTCGGACAAGCGTTGGGTGGAGAGCTGGTCGTCGAGGATCACAAGGCGCGCGCCGGGGATGCGGGCGCGAAGGGCGCGCAGTTCCACGAACTCGTCCGTACCGGCCCCGGTGAGGTCGATCAGCAGGAGATCCGGGGGAAGCTCCGAGGGCCGGAGGGCTGCAGCCCCTTCCCGCAGGCTTCCGCTCTCGCCCGAGACCTCGAAGGCGGTGCCGTTCAGAAGCCGACGCAGACCCTCCCGGAAGAGCCGGTTTGCGTCGATGAGGAACACAGTCGCGATTTTCGTCGTCATGGCTTACGCACACTCTTGTAGCGCCTATGCCAGGACGAACGGAGTGCGCTGGAAATTCATCCATTCCAATCGGTCTTAATCCCACCGGAAGCAAACCGACTGAAATAGAGAGGCGGCAGGCGGAGCGGCTGTTGCCCTGGTGCTGCGCCTGCGCCGGGATGTGCCTCCCCGTCAGAAAGCCGGCCAAATACATCGCTTGCGATGAAATCGGCACCGATAAATCTGCATGGCAGCCAGTCGGGCGAGACGCACACTTTCATATCGCACGCGATGAAATCGCAGCATATGTTTCCTTCACGGCGATCGACGGTCGCCACCGAACAGCAGAACGGACCAGCCGGCGCCATGAGGGCGACGGCAAACAACCCAAGGCCCCGAGAGGCCGAACAGGAGATTTACCATGACCATCCGCAACGCCATCGCCGCCGCCGCCCTGTCCACCGTCGCCCTGCTGTCGGGCACCGGCTTCGCCGCCGACTTCGGCGCGCAGCTGAACGAGGCCAAGGCCGAGGCCGCCGATGCGGCCCGCGAGACCCGCGAGGTCGCCGCCATCCACCTGAGCGCGGCTGCGGGCTACGCCCGGTCCGGCAATCAGGCGAGCGCGCAGCAGTACCTGAACTTCGCCCGCGGCAAGCTGGGCCTGCCGGTCACCCAGGCCCAGGCCGCCCAGCCGGTCGTCGCCTCCGGCGCCGCAGCCCAGGCCACGCAGGACAACGGCATCACCGGCCTGCGCCCCGAAGCGCACTGACCGCCCGGCGCGCAAGCGGCGGGGGCCCGCCGCTTCCCTCGCAGGCTCCCGCTCAACTGTTCTGAATTCCTGAACAGTCTGCTTCAATATTGAGAGTTTATCCCGCACCGGGGAACTCGTAGCTTTCTCTCACGGCCGGAACGACACCGGCCACCCCCTCAGCCCCCGCCGTATCGCCAAGGGGGCGCACCCTTCAAGGAGACCTTCCATGACCATCCGCACCACGATCGCCGCCGCTGCCCTGTCCACCGTCGCCCTGCTGTCGGGCACCAGCTTCGCCGCCGACTTCGGCGCTCAGCTGAAGGATGCGCAGGTCGCCAGCCAGCAGGTCGACCGCGAAACCCGCGAGGCGGTGACGCCGGCCCTAAACGCCGCCCAGTCCCTCAGCGCCTGGGGCGCCCAGGGTCAGGCGCAGGATTACCTGACCTATGCCCGTGCCAAGCTCGGCCTCTCCGGCTCGGCCATCGCCGCCACTCCGGTGGTCGCCGCTCCGCAGGCCGCGGCGGTCCAGGCGAGCGACAACGGCATCGTCGGCCTGCGCGCCGAAGCGCACTGATCGCCCCGACCGTGAAGGCGAGGGACCTGCACCTCCATGGCGGGTCCCGGCCCTCTTCCTGGATCAAGCAACAGCATTTTCCCTTTCCGCCGGCACGCTGCCGGCCGCCACCCGAGTCCCACGGGAGACGCAATCCTTCTGGAGCCCCTTGATGACCATCCGCACCACCATCGCCGCCGCCGCCCTGTCCGCCTTCACCTTGTTGTCGGGCACCAGCTTCGCTGCCGACTTCGCCTCGCAACTCTCCGAAGCGCAGACCGCCGGTCAGGTCGCCGGCCGTGACCTCCGCGAAGCCGCCATTCCGGCCCTGAACGCCGCCCGCTCGCTCCACGCCCGGGGCTACCAGGATCAGGCACAGGACCAGTTGTCCTTCGCCCGCAACGTGCTGGGCCTCTCCACCTCTTCGGCCAGGATCGCCTTGCCGGTCGTCGCTGCCCCGTCCCTCGGGGATGCCGGCTTCGATGCTCGGCTGGCCGAGGCCAGGAGCGCCTTGTCCGGTGCCAGCCGTGAGATCCGTGAGGCGGTCACGCCGTCGCTGAACGTTGCCGCCGCGCTGATGGGCCAGGGCAAGACGGTGCAGGCGCAGGATTATCTGAACAACGCCCGCGGCAAGCTCGGCTTTTCCACCCGCGAAGTGATCGTGGCCTCCCCGGCTTTCGAGATTCCCCAGATCGCCGATGCGGGCATCGGCAGCGAAGCCCACTGACGGCAGCGCCAGGATCTCAAGGAGGGTTGGCCTGACCGGGCGAGCCTTCCGACGAATTCGGTCACCCCCTCCATGAAAGAGGTAATCAGCAAGTTCTTACGGCGCGAAAGGAGCGCTTAACACCTCGTTAACCGGCCAAGCCGCCTAATAGCCTCACCGAACACGATCCAACACGGAGTGAAAACATCATGCAGGTGCTCTCTTTCTCTGGTGAAGTCGCCCGTTCCGCCAATCTTCACCTGAGCGTCCTGGATGAGTTCATTGGGGTCGTGCAGCGCAAGCTCTCGGAAACGGCGAACCCCTTTGCCCGCGACAGCCTGTCGGACATGTTGGCCGACCTGATCGAGCAGCGCGGCGGCTATCTGGCCCTGGCCGAACCGGCCGCCATCGCCGCTTGATCCAGGCGGCACCACCGGGCTGCCGATCCGGCTTTTCAGTTTTCCCGTCAGACTTCGGGCGCTCCCCTGGGAGCGCCTTTTCTTTTGCCCAGAGCGGATGAACGAAAACGGACAAAGGAGAACGGACAAACGGAAACGGGCCGCGCACTGGTCGCGGCCCGTTTTCAGCCCGCCGGAGCGGGGTGGCAGTCGGTTTGGCTTACTCGCGGATCAGAGCCGGCAGGTCCATGGCGGAACGGGCGATGTCCTGGCGGCGCAGGCCGCGGGCGGCGAGCTGGGCGTTGCTCTTGGTGGAGAGCGCGCTGTAGGCGCTGTAGGCAGCCGAGGCTTCCATCCAGGCGCTCACGAAGTCGCTGATCGTCTTCAGCAGGCCCGAGGAGGTGCCGTCCGTGTCGAGATGCGAAGAAGTGAGATAGGCCATGATGTCTCTCCAGCGTGTGTCCGTCGTTCGTTGGAGAGAACATAATCTGGTATACGCGATACCAGAAACGCAAAACCCACAATGCAGCGTAGCATAAACGCATGGCTGCGCCCTTTTTGGTTGCTGATTTTCAGGGCGTCCGATTGTCGGGGGTGCGAATGGTTCAGCCGTTACCGCGCAGCATCCAGTCCATCGCTTCCCTCGCAATCGGGGCCGGGATGGTGTGTCCGCCTTCGAACTCCCGGTAGAGCACGTCGAAGCCGGCGGACTGGAGCTTCGGCACGAGGGTGCGGCTGCACGGGTCGATGGGCAGGACCCTGTCCGCAACGCCGTGCGAGACGAAGAAGCGCGGGTGGTCCTCGGTCCGGGTCGGCACCGCGAACCCCGGCGAGAAGGCCACGACGCTCCGGAACAGCGCGCCGTTGATGAGGCCGAGCGACAGGGCGTAGGAGGCCCCGTCGGAGAATCCGCCGATGGCGACGCGCGTGGGGTCGATGGCGAAGTCCCGGAAGGTCTCCGCCAGCGCCGTGTCGATCCGCTGCACGTCGGTGCCGTAGCCGCCCATGATGACGTCCCAGGTCGGTCCGTCCGATTGCGGCGCCAGCAGGATCAGCCCGGCCGCGTCGGCCAACTCATTGAGCCAGCCGATGGCCTGCTGCGCGTCGCCGCCCGCCCCGTGCAGCAGCACGAGCAGCGGCGCCGGCCGGTCCGGCGCGTAGCCCGGCGGAACGGAAAGGAGGGCGGCGCGCGTGCCGTTCACATCCAGGTTCCGGATGCTGGGCGGCGCCTCAGGCTTGGCGCCCGCATCCTGTGACGGGCTCGCGGTCAGCCGCCCCTGCCGGGCGGCGGCGCCGACGGGCTCTTGTCTCTCTCTCATCGCCGGCTCCTCCCTGGCCCCATTCCCGTCAAACGCGGCTCGGTTGGTAGGCAGGCGGATCGCTCGCCGGGAAAGATCCTTCGAACGGCTCGTCCACCTCTTCCCGAGGCCGCCGGACTGAATCGCGCAGAGCTTCCGGATCGGCTGGGCGGATGTAACGGCCGGGGAAGCGGTCACGCGGCGCCTCTCCGTACCCTGCGAACGGTCCCCGCCCCGACCGGGCGGCCAGCGCCGCCACCCCGAGGCCGAGCGCCAGCGCACCGAGGCCCCAGGCCAGCGGGTGCCGTTGACGCGCGGGCGCCCGCCAGCCGCCCGTCACTCCATCCTCCGCGCCCACGGGTTCGAACAGGTTGCCGCGTGTCACCACCGCCCGCTCGTTCTGCCGGAAATGCTGGCGGTCCACCATGCGCGCCATCATCCGTTCCGTCATGGCCGGGGCGAGGCGCCGCTGGAGGGTCAGCATGCGCCCGCTGTTGCCCACGAACGCCTCCCGCCGCGGCCGCTCGGCCAGCCGCACGATGGTCTCGGCGACGCGCTCGGCCGGATAGACGGGCGCCATCGCCTTGACCGGCCGGCCCTCGTAGTTGGCAGCGTGCTGGAACAGCGGCGTGTCGATGACGCCCGGCAGCACGGTGCAGATCCGGATGCCGGGCTCGTCCATCCATTCCTCCCTCAAGGAGTCGGACAGGCCGCGGATCGCGAACTTGCTGGCGACATAGGCGCTGGCGAAGGGTTCGGCGACATAGGCGTTCATGGAGGCGTTGTTGATGAGCAAGCCGGCCTTGCGCGCGCGGAAGCGGAGCAGCGCGGTGCGGGCGCCATGCACGTAGCCGAAGAAGTTGGTTTCGATCACCTGCCGGAAGACCTCCGGCGGCACCTCCTCGAAGCGGCCCATGGCGGTGACGCCGGCGTTGTTCACCCAGACGTCGATGCGCCCGAAGCGCTCCTCCGCCGCATCGGCCAGCCGCTCAACGGCGAAGGGATCGGTCACGTCGGTGGGCACGGCCAGCGCCTCCGCGTCGAGGCCCTCGCACTCCCGCACGGCCTCGTCCAGCAGCTCCGGCCGGCGGGCCGCCACGACGACGCGCGCGCCCCGCCGCGCGAAGGCGTGGGCCGTCGCCCGCCCGATCCCGCTGGATGCCCCGGTGATCACCACCACCGCTTCGTTCAATCGCACCGGCATCGTCTTCCGCCCCCGTTCCGCTCTCGTTCCCGGCAACCTCGCCGCCAGGACTAACAGCGTTGCGCGGGATCGGGCATGGCACGGCCCCCGGCGCGAAGGGTGTATGCCCTTGGCCAGGAGGGACGCTCAGGTGGCCGGCAGGGTCCCGTAGGCCTCGCCCATCACCCGGATGGTGTCGAGCTTGGCCTCGAACAGGGACCAGTCGTCCTTTTCCGCGATGGGCGCCCAGATGCGCTCGATCTCGTCGATCAGCAGGGTGCAGGGCTCCCCGGCGAAATAGGGATGGCCGAGGTTGGCGTCCTCGGACGGTGCGTAGCCCTCCAGCACCGCGCGCAGGGGCGCGAAATCCGGCCCGGCGTATTTGGCCGCTTCCGGACTCGACTCCGCCCGCCATTCCCCGGCGAGGCCGCCGCGCCAGTCGAAGAAGAAGCGCTCGTAGCCGGCGCGGCTGGCGCCCAGGAACCGGTAGACCTCCCGGATCAGCTCCCCGTCCGCCTCGTGCCCGTTTGAGGCCAGGCCCAGCCGCCGCAGGACCTCCGACCGCATGGCCGTCTCGAAGGCCGGGGCGAAGGCGTCCATCGCCGCGACCAGCGGCGCCTCCTCGCACAGGAAGCTCAGGCATTCGGCCAGCCGTTCCAGGTTCCAGTGCAGCACCGTCGGCTGACGGCCGAAGGCGTAGAGCCCGTTGCGGTCGAAATAGGCGGCGGTGAAACGCGGGTCGAACACCGGCAGGAAGCGGTAGGGGCCGTAGTCGAAGCTCTCCCCCGTCACTGTGATGTTGTCGGTGTTGAGCACCCCATGGACGAAGCCCGCCGCGTACCAGCTCGCCCCCATGCGGGCGACGTTGACGCAGGCCTCACGCAGCAGCGCCGCGGCGCGGGCGGCCGGATCGTCGTTCCAGGCCTGGGGCATGTAGGTGAGGATCGTGTAGTCGGTCAGGCGCTGGAGCCGCTCCGCGTCCTCGTTGAAGGCGTGTCGCTGGAAGGAGCCGATGCGGATGTGCGAATGGCTGAGCCGCACCAGCACCGACGACCGGGTCGGCGAGGGTTCGTCGCCGCGGTGCAGCGCCTCCCCCGTCTCGACCAGGCTGAAGCTCTTGGAGGTGTAGACGCCCAGCGCCTCCAGCATCGAGGTCGCCAGCACCTCGCGCACCCCGCCCTTCAGGGTCAGCCGCCCGTCGCCGCCGCGCGACCAGGGCGTCCGTCCGCTGCCCTTGGTGCCGAAATCCAGCAGCCGCCCGTCCTCCGGGTCGCGGAGCTGGGCAAAGAGGAATCCCCGCCCGTCGCCGAGGTCGGGGTTGTACTGCATGAACTGGTGGCCATGATAGCGCAGGGCCAGCGGCTGCGGCAGGTTGCCGGGCAAGGGCTCGAACCGGGCGAAATGGGCGATCCATTCCTCCGCCGTCAGTGTGTCGAGCCCCAGCCGTTCCGCCCAGCGCCGGTTGCGGAGGCGCAGGATGTGGGCCGGGAAGTCCGCCGGGCGGACCGGATCGAAGAAGCCGTCCCCAAGCTCCGGATGGCGCGGATCGGGGGTGTAGCGGGGGGAGACAGGCATGCCCGTTGCTTTCCTGGAAGGGGATCCGGCCAAGGATGCCGGATCCGGTCTTGGCCGCACGCGTTATGACGATCGTGTCCCGGGAGGCGGCGTCTGAAAGGGTTCTTGTGCTCCGGCGTGTTCACGTGGCCGGCTGTTCCGCGGCGATGTACAACGGATCAACATCTTGAGGTTGGCGCGGCTCTGCCAGCCTTTCTATGGTCATATAACGCCTGGACAGTTCCCACCCGCCATTCTGCTCCAGCAAAAGAGCACCAAACCACTGTGCGCAGGGCTCCGGCGTCCCCCGTTCTCGGACACCACCCCGGGGAACACAGCACCCATCCCTCCCAAGTCCCGTTCGCGTACCCAGATCCAGGGACCGGGCTTAGGAAGCAACGACCTGTGACGCCGCAAAACGTTGCATTTGTCACAACTTGTTGTATATCGAAGGTGTTATCCGGTGGTCGTTTCTGGCTTAATGTGATCGAGGAGCAGCCTGGACAAAATCGCTGTAGGGGCAAATCATTCGCGGAGGGAAGCCAGCATGTTGAAGAGCCCGACGCGTAAAGACACTCAGAGCCGCAACATTTCCCTCGCGGACCCGGCAGCCAAATCATCCAGCGCGCCAAGTATTACCGATGGAAGCCTGAGGCGTGTTTCGGATCTTCTGGCTCCGCTGGATCACGGCCAGAAGTTCAGCCTCTACAGGATGATTCGCGACGGCTCCCTTGAGGAGATGAGCGAGCCTGTCGCGCAACTGCTCGTTCAGATGCTCAACGGCCGCCGCTCGGAGCACGCAAGGCGTCTCTGGACCGGCTGGTTCGACGCCGTGATCGTTCGTGACGACGGCGTCTTCAAGAACGGGGTCCGCTGGTCCCATTGCGTGCATCTCGCCGATGCCGGCGCGTGGTGGCTTACCCTTTCGAACCGCATGGAGCCCGAGGTCCGGCGTGTTCAGGACAGAGTCGCCGAACTCGCCAGGAACCATCCTCTCAACGAGATTTTTGCTTCCGCCGAAGCCCGGATCTGGGCGGAAGAGCTGCGGGTGCGCAGCCTCGCCGTTCTCGCCAGGCTGCGCGCGAACCAGGCCGAAGCGGCTCAAGCCCTGTCGGAGGCGACCAACGCCCGCGCGCAGCTTCTCAAGCAGCACGGCATCCGGCAGCGCTCGGGCATGTCGCGCTCCGACCTGGAGATGTTCCAGATCCTCCTGGAAGCGGCCCCGGCCTGGCAGGACTGTCCCGTGCAGGCCATTCACCACGGCGACCCCGTGCGTCCGGCGCGCGACATGGTGCAGCGTGGCGATTGTGGAACCGTGGGAGCGGCGTATTTCGCGATGGCGGGGCTGCACCGCCGGAACGACCCCGCATCGGCGCGGCGGCTTTACCGTGCCTTCCCTCTGCCGCAGGTGAAGGAAGCCATCTTCGAACGGCTGCTGTTCGCCGCGGACGCTCTGGACGACGCCCTGAACAAAGCCTTTCTCGATGGCCCGTCCGCCACGCTCGCGCTCTCCAGGGAGGCAGGCGATCACCCGGCGGCGCGTTTCCAGGAGTTCCTCGCCTG
The DNA here is from genome assembly GCF_017356015.1 of Azospirillum sp. SYSU D00513. Classification (GTDB taxonomy): domain Bacteria; phylum Pseudomonadota; class Alphaproteobacteria; order Azospirillales; family Azospirillaceae; genus Azospirillum. The sequence continues at coordinate 13,326 of NZ_JAFIQV010000024.1, read as the reverse complement.
GTACGACCTCATTCACGGGTTGGAACTGGCCGCCACCGACCGTGAGCATGGCTTGGTCCATCATGCCCTGCGCCGGCTGATCAACACGCTGCACGAGGATTGCCTGGCGGTGCTGTCGCGCCGGCTGCTGACGCTGACGACCTACAGCACGCTGGAACCGCTGATCGAGCGCGTGCAGTTCGTCAACGACTTCAGGCACCAGCTGGGACAGCGGGGCCTCGTGTCCTCGGGCCCGCCCTGGCGCGCCGAAGAAGGCCGGCATGTCGCCGCTCTGTTCCGGCAGGCGGCGGTGACCGGTTCGGCGGAGAGCCTGCCCTTGTTGAGCCGCCTCCTCGAACTCTCCGAACTGCTGGGCTTGCCGGTCGAGATCACGGCCCTGGATGTCGCGCTCGTCAGCGTGGTGGAAGGGGCGTTGCGCCGGCAAGGCGCGTTCGAGGCCGCGGAGGCGCATCTGATCGACAAGGTCATCGAAACCATGAGCAGGGAGCGGCGGCGCAACAAGTGGTGGGTCTCGCCCGAAGCGTTGAACCTGCTGAAAGCCGCCGAGGACGCGGGTCTCGAAACCCGGCGGGACCAATAGCCGAGGGAACGGGTGGAAGCGGTGAGTTGGCCCGCCAACCGGGCTTCGATGACGCCGACGCCAGAAAGAAACGCTGCCATGACTGCACTGGACACATTCCTCAAGATGCTTCTGCCACGCCGGACGGCCGGCGTCTTGCCCCGCGTGCCGGGGAACGGCAATACTGGCGCTTCGGCCGCGATGACTGCCGAACACCAGAATTTGTCCCGCCCGCTGCAAAGCGCGATGGATAAGATCCGCACCGTCATGGTCGACGAGACGCAGCAGCTGCAATGATCAGGGAGCGGAGCGGAGAATCGGTGCGATCCGCCCATGCGTCGGACGAGAATGGCTGTGACGCCGGTTCGGCGCGGTTTACGCGCCGGCAGCTGGAAATTCTCGCCCTGTTGAAGGCCGGCAAGGCGAACAAGGAGATCGCGTACCAGCTCGGCATCGGGATCGGGACGGTCAAGCAGCACGTCGTCGCCCTTTTCAAAAAGCTGAACGTCACGAACCGGGCCATGGCCGTGTCGCGCGGCTTCGGCCTGGCCACGGATGGCGGAGCCCTGAGCGGGGACGCCCTTTCGGCACCGCTCGACGTGTCCATCGAACTGCGGCCCGTGGTGGTCCTCAGCCTTGAGACGGACTCCCCCGGCTCGGCCGGGCTGCCGGACCATGCCCTGCAAGGCGCGGTGAGCGCGGCGGTGGCCGGCCTCGACGCCGTTCTGGTGGTGCCGCCGGATGGAGGCCTGGACGTCATCTTCGGGCTGCACTGCGTCGGCGAGGATGACGTGCTCAAGGCGGTTGCCGTCGCGCGCGCGGTCGCCAAGGACGGCCTGCGGCTGCGGGCGGGTCTCTCGGCCGGGTTCGTCATCGGCAGCATGCATCGCCATGGCGGCTGGACGGGCGAAAGCGTCGCCGGACGGGTCATCGGCGAGGCACGCGGCCTGCGCCGGGGGGCGGCGCTGGACCGGGTGTCCGTCGGCGAACGGGCGCGCTGGCTCATCGAATGCGCGGAGCGCGATCACGATGCGCCGTTGCTGGGCGGCCGCGGGTCCGAGTTCGACCTGAACGGCAGGCCGCGCGACCGCAGGCGCCGGCCTGGAAAGCCTCCGCGGCTGATCGGGCGCCAGGACGCCCTGGCAGGTCTCGACGCCGGCCTGATCGGCCTTGCCGCCGGATCCGGCGGCGTCCTCGCCATCCGGGGCGAGGTGGGGATGGGCAAGACCAATCTTTGCCTGAACCTGGAGGCCTTGTGCGATGAGCGCGCCATCCGCTGCATTCATCACCGCTGCGACGACGCGGCATGGTCGTTGGCCGACACGGTGAACGCCAGCATGCGCCGGCGCCGGACCGAAGGGGATCTGTCCGCCTCCCTCACGGTCGCGGCACGGCGGCAGCCGCTTTGCCTCATCGTCGACGACGCCGACCAGGCCGGCGAAGGGGATGCCGCGCTGCTGCGCCGCCTGATGGCCGCCGCGCCCCGCATGCCGCTGCTGCTCGCGGTGAGCGGCCGCCCGTCCCGCCTGGCCCCTCTGACGGAGGGTTGCGCGAGCACGGCGGTCCAGCTCGGCCGCCTGACGCCGGACGCCATCGCCAAGCTGGTGCTGACGGAACTTGGACGGACGCAGCCGTCCGAACGGGTCCAGACCATCGTCGAACTCGCCACTGGCGTGCCGCTCTTCGCCCTGGAGCTGGCGCGCCATGCCGGGCGCGCCGGCGCCGAGGCCGCCGAGTTGCCGTTGAGCTGCGCCGCCCTGGTGCTGGCGCGTGTCGACCGCACGCGTGTCGACCGGGCCATGCTGCGGCTGGTCGCGCAGAAGGGAGAGGCGATCCTGGCCGAACTGGCGGGTCAGTGGCCGGGCACCCCGGACGACTTGCAGGTCCAGATCCGGCGCGCGGTGCGGCTCGGCGTTCTCGCCTTGTCCGCCGATGAAGGCCGGGTGACGTTCAGCCACCCCATGATCGGCACCGTGCTGCGGCAGGTGCTGATGCCCGGCTGGTCCTTTTCGCCGGAAGCCACGCTTCCCCGGATGAGCCCCGGGAGCGGCGGGAAGGCAGCATGAAGGCACGAATCGCAGGAACGGCGCCCATGCACCGGTTGGTGGCCCTGGCGCTGGCCGCCGGCCTCGGCGCCTGTTCGCAGACGCCCGACTATGTCCGCCCGGTCCAGGACATGCCCCTCCGCTACGCGAACGCGGATGCCCCGGCCGAGGGCACCCCGGCCGAGGGCGCTCGGCCTGCGGACGTTCCAGCCGCGGCGACCTTGCCCGCCCCCCCTTCCAAATGGTGGACCGGCCTCGGGTCGCCGGAACTCGACGCGCTGGTCGAGGAGGCCCTGACGAACAACCGCGATCTGCGGGCGGCCCTCCACCGCGTCGCGCAATCCCGCGCCATGGCCGCGGTCGAGGGCGCGGCGCAGGGCCCCCGGCTCGACCTGTCCGGCGGCGTGACCGCCCAGGAGGCACGCGAGGAGTCCGGCAGCCGCTCCTCCTCGAACAACCGAAGCAGCTACCGGAACGCCGAGGCGGGCTTGGTCGCCAGCTATGAGTTCGACCTCTGGGGAAAGAACCGCGCCCTGGCCGATGCGGCGCTGGCCAACCTGCAGGCCAGCCTGTACGACCGCGAGGCGCTCGCGCTGACGCTGACCTTCGAGGTGACGCGCGCCTATCTCCAGGTCCTCCGCTCCGCCGACCGGGTGCGCGTGGCCGAGGGGAACCTCGCCAACATGCGGCAGGTCCTCGACACGGTCCTGAAGCGCGACGAGGTCGGTGAGGGGACGAAGCTTGACGTGGCACAGCAGCGCGCCTCGCTGCACCAGCTCGAAGCGACGATCCCGGTTCTCGCCCAGGAACGCGACCAGGCGGTCAATCTCCTGGCCACGCTCGTCGGGCGCGCGCCGGGGCGGCTCACGGTCACGGGGTCCACGCTGGAAGGGCTGCGGGCTCCGTCCCTGTCGCCCGGCCTCCCCTCGGACCTTCTCCTGCGCCGGCCCGACATCCGCAGGGCCGAGGCCACGCTGATCGGCGCCAACGCCGGCATCGGCGCCGCGCGCGGGAGACTGCTGCCGAGCTTCACGCTGACCGGCGAACTGGGCGTCAGCAGCGCCGAGATCGGGCTGCTCTCCCTGTCCTCGGGCGGCCTTTTCGCCCTGATCGCCGCCAACATCGGCGCCCAGCTGTTCGACAACGGCCGCGCGGCGGGCGAGGTCGCCTTCAGCGAGGCGCGCTTCCAGGAGCTTGCCGAAACCTACGGCGAGACGGTGCTGACCGCCTTGCGCGACGTGGAGGACGCGCTGGTCGCCGTCCGGCGCTCGCGCGAGCGGCTGGAGGCCCAGCGCCGTGCCGTGACGCACGCGCGGGAGGCCTTCTCGCTGATGACGATGGCCTTGCAGCTGGGCACGGTGAACGCCCTCCAGGTGCTGGAGGTCGAGCGCACGCTGAACGCAAGCGAGGACGACGCCGTCATCGCCCGCTACGGCCAGCTCGAAGCCTATGTGTCGCTGGCCCGTGCCCTGGGCGGCGGCATGGAGACGGCGGAGAGCGCCGCCCCGCCGCAGGAGCGCGCCGCCAACACCGAGACCCAGCTCCAGACACAGACACAGACTCAGGCCGAAACCGCCGCCATCCCTTCCGCGCCGCCTCCCCCCGCGGTGCCCGAGATCGCCTCCGCCTCGCGCCAGCCAGCCCCCTCCGCTGAAACGGGCGGGGTGCGCGTGGAAATCGACGCCTTCGGCAGCGAGGAACGCGCCCGCGAGCTGTGGAGCCGGCTTCAGGAAAGCTATCCCCCCCTGCTCGCCGGACGCGAACCGCTCTTCGTGGCGCGGGTGCAGCCGGGTGACGGGCGGACGCTGACCCACCTCCGGGTCGCCCTGCCCGACCGGGCGGAGGCGGTCCGCTTCTGCGAAACCCTCCACGCCGACAACCGCAAATGCACCGTGCTGCGCCCGCCCCGGACGGTTCCGGATGCCGCCGGCCGGCCGGCGGATGCCGTTGCCCAGCCGCCGGCCGGCCAAGACGGCCAGGAAGGATAAGGGCATGGATAGCCGCGGCAAGAACTTCTCGGCGGTGTTCGGGCGTTTCACCTCGCTCCGCCAGGCGCTGCCCGACCTGATAGCGGCCTCGCTGGTGATCAACATCCTGTCCCTGTCGCTGCCTCTGGTGCTGCTGCAGATCTATGACCGCATCATCCCGAACCATTCCTCCTCGACGCTGGTGCTGCTGATCCTCGGCCTGTTCGCGTCCATCGCGCTCGACACGGCCGTCAAGATGCTGCGCTCCTACGTCACCGGCTGGCTCGGCGCCCGGTTCGAGCATCTGCTGTCCTGCGAGGCGCTGCGCCGGCTGCTGAACGCCAGCACCATGGATTTCAGCCGCGCCGGGGCGTCGGTCCACCTGGAACGGCTGCGCGGCACCGGCCAGGTGCGGGACTTCTATTCCGGGCAGGCGATCCTGGGCCTGTTCGACCTGCCCTTCGTCGCCGTCTACCTGCTGCTGATCTGGGCGGTCGGCGGCTGGCTGGTCCTGGTTCCGGTCGTGCTTCTCGTCCTGTTCGTCCTGGTCGCCCTTCTGAACGGCCGGTTCCTGCGCGAGAGCATCAACGCGCACAGCCGCCACGACGAGCGCCGCTTCAGCTTCATCACCGACGCGCTGGAAGGCATCCATTCGATCAAGACGATGGCGCTGGAAGGCATGATGCTGCGGCGTTACGAGCTGCTGCAGCAGTCGAACGTGCAGTCGGCCTTCCGGGAGATGCAGCATTCCATCTTCGCGCTGAATCTCGGCTCGCTCTTCTCGCAGCTCACCACCGTGCTGGTCGTGGCGGGCGGCGGCTACGCCGTGATCACCGGCGACATGACGCCGGGCGGGCTCGCCGCCTGCGTGTCCTTCGCCGGCCGCTGCCTTCAGCCGGTCCAGGGCGCGCTGTCCACCTGGGTCCGCTTCCAATCCTTCTCGGTGGCCCGCGAACAGCTCGGCCGGCTGTTCGAAACGCCGCCGGACCCGCGCGTCGACGCTCCGCCTCTGCCGCCGGTCACCGGCGGGATCGTGCTGGAGGGTGTGGCCCTGCACCATCCCGGTTCGGCGCAGCCCCTGCTGTCGGGCATCGCCCTGCGCGTGGAGCCCGGCGAATGCATCGCCATCACCGGAGAGAGCGGTTGCGGCAAGACCTCCCTGCTCTCCCTGGTCGGCGGTCTGATCCTGCCGACGGCGGGCACGGTGCATGTCGACGGCCACGACCTGGCGAAGCATCACGGACCGAGCCTTCGCCGGCAGATCGCCTACATCCCGCAGCAGGCGACGCTGTTCGACGGCACCATTCTCGACAACATCACGATGTTCGACCAGGATCTGGAGACCAAGGCGCGGGAGATCTCCATCGCCGTCGGGCTCGACTCCCTGGTCTCGACGATGCGCGACGGCTACGACACGGTCGTCGGCAGCGGCGCGTCGGAGTCCCTGCCGGCCGGCATCAAGCAGCGCATCGCCATCGTCCGCGCCCTAATCCACGACCCCCGCATCGTCCTGTTCGACGAGGCGAACCTCTCCATCGATTCGGCCGGAGACGATCAGCTCCGCAAGTTCCTGACCGGCCTGAAGGGGAGCCTCACCCTCGTCCTCGTCTCGCACCGGCCGAGCCTGCTGCGCCTGGCCGACCGCGTCTTCATCATCAGGGACGGAACCCTGGCGGAGTCCGAGGCCGGCCAGCTGGGGCGCGGCGCCCCCACGGCCGAGATCATGACCCTGCCGGTGCCGGGCGAACGCCCCCCGGAGGACACCGAACTCACGAGTTGCCTGCTCAACCGCTTCCCCACGCCGAGCGACCTGTCGGTGGCGCTGGTGGCGCTGCTGACCGCGTCCGGATGGAGCGGCGACCCCAGGCATCTGGCCGAGGCGCTTCCGCATTTCTCCAACGATTTCGACCTGACGGATTTCCGGCAGGTCATGGCGAACCTGAACCACGCCAGCCGCACCCGACGGACCTCGGCGCGGTCGATCGCCGATCACGAGCTGCCCTGCCTTTTCCTGGCCCGCGACGGCCGGGCCTTCGTGCTGCTGCGCCGGGACCAGGGCGCGCTTCTCGCCTTCGATCCGCTGACCCTCTCCACCGGGCCGCTGCCCAAGGAGTCGCTTCACGGCGAGGCGCACATCTTCACCCGCAAGGAGCCGGCCGAGTCGGCGGCGAACGCCGCCGACCAGAGGAGCTGGGTCGGGAGGGTCCTGCTGCGCTTCCAGCCGCTGGCCTGGCTCATCATGCTGCTCACCCTGGCGGTCAATGTCCTGACGCTCGCCTCCGCGGGCTTCGTCCTGGTGATGTACGACCGGGTCCTGCCGACCGGCGACTTCGGCGCGATCCCCGCGCTCGCGGCCGGCGTGGTCATGGCGCTGGGAGTGGAGTTCGTGTTCCGCTGGCTGCGCGCGCGGCTGCTCGCCTACATCGGGGCGCGGTGCGACTTCGCCATCGGCAGCGCCATCTTCGGCCGTATCCTCGCCCTGCCCGCCTGGTCGACCGAGCGGGTGCCGGTCGGCTCCCAGGTGGCGCGCATCAAGGATTTCGAGTCCTTGCGCGAGATGTTCATCGGCCCCGTGGCGCTGCTGCTCTACGAGGTTCCGGCGGTGCTGGTGTATGTCGCCATGGCGGCCTACCTGAACCCCTCGCTCCTCCTGGTCGTCCTCTTCATGGTGGTCGCCTACGGGCTGCTCGCCCTGCTGAGCCAGCCGGGCCTGAGAACCCGCGTGTCGGCGGCGGCGCGGGCCAACACGATGAAGCAGGAATTCCTGGCCGACACGCTGGCGAAAATGATCGCGATCAAGGCGAGCGGCGCCGAGGAGGACTGGCTCGCGCGCTTCCGCCAGCTCTCCGGCAAGGCGGCGCAGGCGGAGCTGCTCTCCCAGCAATATTCCAGCCGCGTCGCACTCCTGTCCCAGGTGGTCGGCGCCGTGACCGGCGTGGGCGCCATCGCCCTGTCCGTGCTGCATGTGTTCCAGGGCTCCGCCAACATGGGCCTCGTGGTCGCGACCATGCTGGTCGTCTGGCGGCTGATCGCCCCGGTGCAGAGCGCCTTCATGTCGCTCTCCACGCTGGTGCGGGTGCGCAGCAGCGTCCGGCAGATCGACAACCTGATGCGGCTGCGTGGCGACCGCGACACCACCGGCAGCAACCGGCCGAAAGCCAAGTTGAAGGGCGCCGTCTCCTTCGCCCGCGTGTCCTTCCGCTATTCGAACGAGGCCGATCCGGCGCTGCTCGGCGTCAACCTGAACATCCCCGCGGGCTCCGTCGTCGCCTTCACCGGCCCGAACGGCGCCGGGAAGTCCACGCTGGTCAAGCTCGTGACCGGCGTCTACACGCCGCAGGCCGGCAGCGTGCGCATCGACAACGTCGACATCCGGCAGATCGACCCGAGCGACCTCCGCTCCGCCATCAGCTACGCGCCGCAGCAATGCGACCTGTTCTACGGCACCATCGCGCAGAACCTCAGGCTGGCCCATCCGCTGGCGAGCGACGAGGAGCTGCACTGGGCCTGCCGCATGGCGGCCGTGCTGGACGACATCGAGGCGCTGCCGAACGGGCTGGCGACGCGCATCACCGACGGCCAGGCGAACCAGCTTCCGCTCGGCTTCCGGCAGAGGCTGGTGCTGGCGCGCGCCTATCTCCGCCCCGCCCCCGTGCTGATCCTGGACGAACCGGGCAACGGCCTGGACGCCCGCGCCGACCTGGCCTTCCAGCACGCCATCCGCCGCCTGCGCGGGCAGTCGACGATCCTGCTCGTCACCCATCGGCCGAGCCATCTGCGGCTGGCCGACATGGTGGTCCTCATGGAAGGCGGCTACGTCCGCCAGATCGGTCCCTTCAAGGACATGGAAGCGAAGATCATGGGTGCCGTGTCGTGACCAGCCTCGAGCCCTCCAGCCCGTCCCCCCGGATCACCACCAGCGTGCGGCGCCGGCGCCACCTGATGGAGCCCATCGCCTTCGAGGAGGAGGCGATGCCCCGCTTCGTCCGGGCGGCCATCGCCGTGGCCGTGGCACTGGTCGGGCTGTCGATCCTGTGGGCGTATTTCACGCGCATCGACGAGGTCGCCCTCGCCCCCGGCGAGGTGGCGCCGGCCGGCGCCGTGAAGCCGATCGAGCATCTGGAAGGCGGCGTCCTGTCCGAGGTGCTGGTGCAGGAGGGCGAGCTGGTCGCTGCCGGCCAGGTCCTGGTGCGCATGGACCCGATGCAGGCGCGGTCCGAGCTGGCGCAGATGGAGGCGCGTCTCGCCGGCCTGATGGTGCGCGAGGAACGGCTCAAGGCCCTGGCCGAGGGGCGCAGCCCGGATTTCGGGAAGGTCGACGGCGGCTACCGGGAACTGTCCCTGGACCAGACGCAAATCTGGACCAACCAGGTCGCGACCCAGCGCACCGCGCTCGAGATCGTGGAAAGCCAGATCGAGCAGCGCCGCCGGGAACGGACGCAGCTTCAGGGCCAACTCGACATCGCGCTCCAGCATCTGACCATCACGAAGGCCGAACTGGCCATGCGCGAGAAGGGCGTCGCGATGGGCGTGGTGAGCCGGCAGGTGTTCTACGAGACCCAGCGCGCCAAGGTGACGGCCGAGGGCGAGGTGGAACGGCTGCGCGAGGAGATCCGCCGCTCGTCGGACGCGCTGGCCGAGGTCGAGCGGCGCCGCGCCAACCTGGGCCTGTCGCAGCGCCAGGACGTGCTGGCGGAAATGGGCACGGTGTCGCAGGAGATCGCGCAGGTCCGCAACGCGCTGAGCCGGTTGGAGGACCGTGTCCGCAGGCTGGACGTGCGCGCGCCGGTCGCCGGCCTGGTGCAGGACCTGAAGGTGCGCGCGCCGGGCGAGATCGTGCAGCCGGGCGGCCTGCTCATGCGCGTGGTGCCGGTGGACGAAAAGCTGATCGCGGAGGTGCGCATCTCCTCCTCCGACGTCGGCCACACCCGCGTCGGCCAGCCGGTCAAGCTGAAGATATCGAGCTACGATTACGTGCGTTACGGCGCGCTGCCGGGCGTTCTGCAGCGCGTTTCGGCGACGACCTTCGTCGATCCGGCCGGTGTGCCCTATTACAAGGGTGCCGTCGCCCTGTCGCAGCCCTATCTGGGGCCGGCCCCCGGCCAGCGCCCGATCCTGCCGGGCATGATCGTGCAGGCGGACATTCTGACCGGCAACAAGTCGCTGCTCGAATATTTGCTGAAGCCCGTCGCCGTGTCGCTGTCCTCTTCCTTCCATGAACGCTGATTCGCCGGTCGGGAGTGGGTGCGTTGCGCCCGTGCCACTTTTTGTAACTCTTGGCCCGTTTGGCTTTGTCTTGCCGCTCCGTTAGAAAGGGTTAGTGCCAAAGGGGTATAAGCGGAGCAGTTGTCGCGATGGCCACGGACCAGACCGGGGGCGGGGACGATCCCTCCTTCACCAACGACGCCGAAATCTTCGACGACCTGACCGCGCTCCGCCGGACCCGTGGCGAACGGCAGGAGCTGCCGCTGGAACATTCCGACCAGCGGTCCTCCTCGCCGGATTCGTCCGATCTGGTCAACGTTCACACAGGCACCAGAAGCATCAACCTCCTCCGGCCGCTGAGCGAGGAAGGCATCAGCGGCTCGCAGCTCGATGTCGAGCCGGACACGTTCAGTGCCACGCGCCAACCCGGCACCATCGACGGCCTGACCAGCGAACGGCAGGATCCGGTTCCGCCGACCGACATCCCCCCGGCCGGATTCCGGGCGGACCTTGCCAACGCACAGCTCGACATTCCACCCACCGCGGAAACGGCGGACCAGACCAGCATGCCCCCCGCGCCCGTGCAGCCCGCGAGCCTGGGCGGAGGCGGCACCGGCAACCCCGGCGAAGAGGACACCCAAACCAACCCGTCCGCCGCGGCGGCGGCCGACGCCTCCCCATCCTCGGCCGCGCTGGAGCCGCCGGTCACGACGGAACCGCCGGTCACCACGGAACCTCCCGTCACGACCGAGCCTCCGGTCACGACGGAGCCGCCGGTCACCACGGACCCTCCCGTCACGACGGAGCCTCCGGTCACGACAGAACCGCCCGCGACGACCGAGCCCCCGGTCACGACGGAGCCTCCGGTGACAACGGAGCCTCCCGTCACGACGGAGCCTCCGGTCACGACGGAACCGCCCGTGACGACCGAGCCGCCTGTCACGACAGAGCCGCCCGTCACCACGGAGCCTCCCGTCACGACGGAGCCTCCGGTGACGACAGAGCCGCCCGTCACCACGGAGCCTCCCGTCACGACCGAGCCCCCGGTCACCACGGAGCCTCCCGTCACGACCGAGCCCCCGGTCACGACGGAGCCGCCTGTCACGACAGAGCCTCCGGTCACGACGGAGCCCCCGGTCACCACGGAACCTCCCGTCACGACCGAGCCTCCGGTCACGACGGAGCCGCCGGTCACGACGGAACCTCCCGTCACGACGGAACCGCCTGTCACGACGGAACCTCCCGTCACGACCGAGCCGCCTGTCACGACGGAACCTCCCGTCACGACGGAACCGCCGGTCACGACGGAACCGCCGGTCACGACGGAACCGCCCGTGACGACCGAGCCGCCTGTCACGACAGAGCCGCCCGTCACCACGGAGCCTCCCGTCACGACGGAGCCTCCGGTCACGACAGAACCGCCCGTCACGACCGAGCCCCCGGTCACGACAGAACCGCCCGTCACCACGGAGCCGCCTGTCACGACAGAGCCTCCCGTCACGACCGAGCCCCCGGTCACGACGGAACCTCCCGTCACGACCGAGCCCCCGGTCACGACGGAACCTCCCGTCACGACCGAGCCTCCGGTCACAACGGAGCCTCCCGTCACGACGGAACCGCCTGTCACGACGGAACCTCCCGTCACGACCGAGCCCCCGGTCACGACGGAGCCGCCCGTCACGACAGAGCCTCCGGTGACAACGGAACCTCCCGTCACGACAGAGCCTCCGGTGACAACGGAACCTCCCGTCACGACCGAGCCTCCGGTCACGACGGAGCCCCCGGTCACCACGGAACCTCCCGTCACGACCGAGCCTCCGGTCACGACGGAGCCGCCGGTCACCACGGAGCCTCCCGTCACGACGGAGCCTCCGGTCACGACAGAACCGCCCGCGACGACCGAGCCCCCGGTCACGACAGAGCCGCCCGTCACCACGGAACCTCCCGTCACGACAGAGCCTCCCGTCACGACCGAGCCCCCGGTCACGACGGAACCTCCCGTCACGACAGAGCCTCCGGTCACGACGGAACCTCCGGTCACCACGGAGCCTCCGGTCACGACAGAACCGCCCGCGACGACCGAGCCCCCGGTGACGACGGAGCCTCCGGTCACCACGGAGCCTCCGGTCACGACGGAACCTCCGGTCACCACGGAGCCGCCTGTCACGACGGAACCTCCGGTCACGACGGAACCGCCCGTGACGACGGAGCCTCCCGTCACGACGGAGCCGCCCGTCACGACGGAGCCTCCGGTGACAACGGAACCTCCCGTCACGACGGAGCCTCCGGTCACGACGGAACCGCCCGTGACGACCGAGCCGCCGGTCACGACAGAACCGCCCGTGACGACCGAACCTCCCGTCACGACCGAGCCTCCGGTCACGACGGAGCCCCCGGTCACCACGGAGCCTCCCGTCACGACCGAGCCTCCGGTCACGACGGAGCCCCCGGTCACCACGGAACCTCCCGTCACGACCGAGCCTCCCGTCACGACGGAGCCTCCGGTCACGACAGAACCGCCCGTGACGACCGAGCCGCCTGTCACGACGGAACCGCCCGCGACGACCGAGCCCCCGGTCACGACGGAGCCTCCGGTCACGACAGAACCGCCCGTGACGACCGAGCCGCCTGTCACGACGGAGCCTCCCGTCACGACGGAGCCGCCTGTCACGACGGAGCCCCCGGTGACGACGGAACCTCCCGTCACGACGGAGCCTCCGGTGATAACGGAGCCTCCCGTCACGACGGAGCCTCCGGTCACGACAGAACCGCCCGTGACGACCGAGCCGCCTGTCACGACGGAGCCCCCGGTGACGACGGAACCTCCCGTCACGACGGAGCCTCCGGTGACAACGGAGCCTCCCGTCACGACCGAGCCTCCGGTCACGACGGAGCCTCCGGTCACGACGGAACCGCCCGTGACGACGGAGCCTCCCGTCACGACGGAACCGCCCGTGACGACGGAGCCTCCCGTCACGACGGAGCCGCCCGTCACGACGGAGCCTCCGGTCACGACGGAACCTCCGGTCACCACGGAGCCGCCTGTCACGACGGAACCTCCGGTCACGACGGAACCGCCCGTGACGACGGAGCCTCCCGTCACGACGGAGCCCCCGGTCACCACGGAACCTCCCGTCACGACCGAGCCTCCGGTCACGACGGAGCCCCCGGTCACGACGGAGCCCCCGGTCACCACGGAACCTCCGGTTACGACCGAGCCTCCGGTCACGACGGAACCTCCGGTCACGACAGAACCGCCCGTGACGACCGAGCCGCCTGTCACGACAGAGCCGCCCGTCACGACGGAGCCTCCCGTCACGACGGAGCCTCCGGTCACGACAGAACCGCCCGCGACGACCGAGCCGCCTGTCACGACAGAGCCGCCCGTCACGACGGAGCCTCCCGTCACGACGGAGCCTCCGGTCACGACAGAACCGCCCGCGACGACCGAGCCCCCGGTGACGACAGAGCCGCCCGTCACCACGGAGCCTCCCGTCACGACGGAGCCTCCGGTCACGACAGAACCGCCCGTCACGACCGAGCCCCCGGT
>NZ_JAFIQV010000023.1 GCF_017356015.1 Azospirillum sp. SYSU D00513 | reverse complement strand
TTCCGCAGTTGCGCTTCACTTCGCTCGCCGTGATCAGCTTACGATGGGACTTGCACCCACAAGAGAACGCCCATGCTGGGCGCACCAAGCAAAGGGGGCTCCGCGCTGCGGAGCCCCCTTCTTCATTCTGCAAGCATCTCTGCAGCCCGGCCCTACCGCCGGAACAGGAACTCGCGCCCCATCTTGACCCGGCGCTCGCCGTCATACTCGATGATGTCGGCGGTCGCGTAGGTCTCGTTCCATTTCTCCGGCAGGTAGCTGCCGGTGCCGATGATGTCCACCGGTGCGTTGGCCTCCGCCATCAGGCGGCATTTCGCCGGGCCGAAGCCGGAGGAGGCGACGATTTTCACGGCCGGGAAGCCGGCTTCGTCCAGCCTCTCCCGGACGTAATGGATCGCGGCGGCCGAGACGCCCGTGCCGATCAGGTAGCGGAGCTGGGTCTCGTCGCGATAGCCGCGGATGGCGTGCGGCGCGTGGCGCTCCAGCACCGCGTAGGAGCCCGGCGGGTCCAGCCCCTCGACGAAGCGGCCGCCCGGCGTGTCGAGACGCACGGCAACCTTGCCCTGGGCCGCCAACTCGGGGAAGCGCCGGCACACCGCCAGCGAATCCGTGACCTCGCGGCCGAAATAATCGACCAGCACGGTCAGGGGCTGGTCCGGGAAGGTTTCGTGGAACATCTCCGCGGCGCGGACGGTCGATCCCGCGTAGCCGATCATCGCGTGCGGCATGGTGCCCATGCCCTTGGATTGACCGAAATAATGGGAGGTGGCGTCGGTGGCGTTGCCGATGAAGCCCTTGGCGCCAACCTTGCGCTTGGCACGGTCGGAGCCGACCGCGGCGGCATAGGCCATGATCTCGGCCATTTCCGTGCCCGCGCAGTGGCGCGCGTCCATGGCGAGGAAGGCGACCTTGGGCAGGTCGGCGCACATGGTGAAGGCGTTGTAGGCGCCGACGCAGGCGGGGCCGAGCTTCTGGAGCAGCAGCGTTTCCGTGTCCACCAGATGGTAGAAGGAACCGCTGATGTACATCATCGGCTCACCGGCGCCCACCCAGCGGCCTTCCGGATAGTTCAGCTCGATCTCGACCTCGAAGCCCCGTTCCTTCGCGATGCCCTGAAGCCAGTTGATGGCAAGGCGCGGCGCGAACACGACAGGACGGCGCATGAAGATCGCGTAGGTGACCCGCTTGTCGCCGAACTTGCCCACCGTCTCCTTGGTCCGCCGGAAATAGGTGTCGGTCCAATCCGCGATCTCCGGGGCGGAGGGGTAGAGAACCTGCGTGTGCTTCTGGTCCATGACGTTTCCCTTCTCGTGCCTCCACCGTCCCGGCGCGCGTCCGGCGGTGCCGCGGGTCCCTTTTTGCGGTCCGGCGCGTCAGCATGCTTTATACGGGCGGCGCCCCCCGTGGAAGGGCCTTCCGGCATTGTAAACGCGTTCTCGCCGGTGTCGTTTCACGGCACACCCCGCGGCTCTTCACCCCACGGGGTTGTCGTCTGAATAAGGGAAAAATTTTATAAAACTGCATGAAGATTTCCGGCCACCAGGATTGAGGTTGGGCTGGCCTTCACCTGGGCCGGCGAACAGTCTGCATAAGCATAAAATACCTTTATTTGACGGTGATTTTCACAACCTCTACGGTTTCCAAGAACAAGGAGGGCCGCTGCCGCCGGGATACGGCGCCGCGCGATCTCCTTTCAGGGGAACCGAGGGAACGGCATGTCCGCCACCGCCATACACACGCCAGAACGATCGGGCCTTCGGGTCGGCAAGGACGGCCGTTTCTTCCTGCCGCTGCTGCTCATGGCAATGGCGATGCTGGTGCTGGCGGGCGCCGGGGGCGCTCTTGTTCTGAAGGCGAAGCTGCGGCCCAGCGCGCCTCAGGGCATTTCGGCCTCGTCCATGCCGGGGTATGCCCCCCTTCCCGCGATGACCTTCACGCTGAACGCCGGCAGCCGCCTGCGCGAGGTCAGCGTTCGGGTGGTGCTGGAGTTGGCTTCGCCGGACGAGGCGGCCCAGGTGGCGCCTTTCGTGCCCCGCATCGCCGATGCCATGAACGGCCGCATGCTCGACGTCTCCCCGGACTCGCTGAAGGGCTCCGCCGGCTCCTCCTACATCAAGTCGGCCGTGTCGGAGGTCGCCAACCGTGAACTCCGCTCCCTCCGGATCGCGTCGCTGCCGGCCGGCCGCGTGCTGATCCAGGACATGCTTCTGCGCTGACCCCGGCCTGCTAGGCAGCCCCCTCGACAGACGGGATGGAATGCGGAACACTCCGCCCCGATTCGGGGGTGGGCATTCTGGTACCAGAGGAGACGGCAGTGGCCGAGTTCGATTTCGACCTCTTCACCATCGGCGCGGGGTCCGGCGGCGTCGCCGCCAGCCGGCGCGCGGCCTCCTACGGCGCGCGCGTGGCAATCTGCGAGGGCAGCCGCGTCGGCGGCACCTGCGTGATCCGCGGCTGCGTGCCGAAGAAGCTGCTGGTCTACGCGGCCCAGCAGCGCGACGGGTTCGAGGATTCCTGCGGCTACGGCTGGGCGCCGCAGGCGCACACCCATGACTGGGCGACGCTGATCGCGAACAAGGACAAGGAAATCGACCGGCTGAACGGCATCTACATCCGGATGCTGGAGAATTCGGGCGTCACCCTGTTCAACGGCTTCGGCCGGCTGATCGACCGCCACACGGTGGAGGTGGACGGCAAGCGCTACACGGCCAGGACGATCCTGATCGCCACCGGCGGCTGGCCAGCGATGCCCAAGATCCCGGGCATCGAGCACGCCGTGACCTCGAACGAGGCGCTGGATCTGCCGACGCTGCCGCATTCCGTCCTGATCATCGGCGGCGGCTACATCGCGGTCGAGTTCGCCAGCATCTTCCGCGGCCTGGGTGCCGAGGTGACTCTGATGATCCGCGGCGAGGACCTGCTGAACGGCTTCGACGACGATATCCGCGTTGCGCTGGCGCAGGAGCTGCGCAAGCGCGGCATCGAGATCCTCGCCCGCGCCCAGCCGGTGAAGGTCGAACACGGCCCCGGCGGCTACACCGTGACCGACCATCTCGGGCGCGGCCATTCCGCCGGGCTCGTGATGGCCGCCACCGGCCGCCGTCCGAACACGCGCGGCCTGGGGCTGGAAGCGGCCGGCGTCGAGCTGGGCGAGGGCGACGCCATCCGGGTGGACGCCAATTCCCGCACCAACATCGACAACATCTACGCCATCGGCGACGTGACCGACCGGGTGGCGCTGACCCCCGTCGCCATCGCAGAGGGGCGCGCGCTGGCCGAGACGCTGTTCAACGACAACCCGACGACGGTGAGCTACGACAACATTCCGACGGGCGTCTTCTCGCTGCCGCCGCTCGGCACCGTCGGGCTGACGGAGGAACAGGCGCGGGCGCGCTTCGCGAAGGTGGACATCTACAAGGCCGGCTTCCGCCCCATGAAGCACACCCTGTCGGGACGCGACGAGCGCGTGCTCATGAAGCTGGTGGTGGATGGCGAGAGCCAGCGCGTGCTCGGCTGCCACATGATGGGCATGGACGCGCCGGAAATCGTTCAGGGCCTCGCCATCGCGCTGAACTGCGGGGCGACGAAGCAGGACTTCGACCGCACCATGGCGCTGCACCCCTCCACGGCGGAGGAGTTCGTCCTGATGCGCGAGAAGGCTCCCGAGCCGAAGCCGGTGGCCTGACGGCCGCAGCGGCCCGGTGCGCGCCCTCTGCGCGCACCGGGCCGCTTAGGGTCCTGGCCGCCTTACGCCCCTGCCCTGTTCAGGCACTCTCCGCCGCCGCCGCCGGCACCGCTGGCTCGGACCGTTCCCGCCCCTGGAGCCAGAGCAGCAGCGCCAGGGCCGGCAGGCCGGCGGCGGTCGTCAGCAGGAAATAGCTGGACCAGTCCATGCGGGCGGCGAGGAAGCCGCTGGTCGCCCCGAACAGGTCGCCGCCGAGCTTGGTGAAGCTGGTCAGCAGGGCGTATTGCGTGGCCGTGTAGGCGACGTTGCAGAGGCCCGAGAGATAGGCGACGAAGGCGGAGGTCGCGATGCCGCCGCAGACATTCTCGACCGCCACCGCCGTCGCCAGCATCGTCACGTCATGGCCGGCCAGCGCCAGCATCACGTAGCCGAGGTTCGACACCACCTGCGCCAGGCCGCCGAACAGCAGGGCGCGGTTGACACCGAAACGGCCGACCAGAAGGCCGCCGATCAGGCCGCCGACGATGGTCGCCCACAGCCCGAAGATCTTCGACACCGCCGCGACCTCGCTCTTCTCGAAGCCGAGATCGACGTAGAATGGGCTGGTCATCACCCCGGCCATCACCTCCCCCAGCTTGTAAGTGGCGATGAACAGCAGGATCAGCGCCCAGCTGCGCCGGGTCATGAACTGCGCGAAGGGCGCCACCACCGCACCGAAGAGCCAGGTCATCAGCTCCGCCCGCCGTCCGCGCAGGTGCGGGCGCGCGGCCAGCCACTCCGCGACGTGGCGCTCGCGCGCCGCGACGTCGGCGGAGACGGGCACCGCCGGCTCCCGGTTCAGCAGGATGGTCACCATGCCGACCGAGACCAGCGCCGCCATGAGCGTGTAGGCCGTCTGCCAGCCGAAGGCCTCCGCCGCGAAGAGCGCGCCGGCACCGGCCGCCAGCATGCCGAAGCGGTAGCCCAGCACCAGCGCGCCGGCGCCCGCGCCCTGCTGCTCGGCGGACAGGGTCTCCACCCGGAAGGCGTCCACCACGATGTCCTGGCTGGCCGAGCAGAAGGCGACCACGACCGCGAAGAAGGCCGTCCACCAGAGATCGTCGGCCGGGTTGGTGCTGCCCAGCCCCAGCAGGGCCAGCACCAGCCCGGCCTGCGTCGTCAGCGCCCAGCCGCGCCGCCGCCCGAACAGCCGCGTCATCAGCGGCAGCCGCAGCCGGTCGATCAGCGGCGCCCAGACGAACTTGAAGGCGTAGGGAAGCGTCACCAGCGCGAAAAGTCCGACCGCCTGCCGGCTGACGCCGTTCTCGCTCAGCCAATAGGACAGGGTCGATCCGGTGAGCGCCAGCGGCAGCCCTTCCGAAAAGCCCAGAAAGAGCATCGCCAGAACGCGGCGATCGCGGTACACGGCAAGGGCGGAGCCCCAGGACGACAGCTTCACCGGACACCCGCCCATCGAATCGAACATCTGCACCTTTGTATAAGCCCGCCGTCCGTCCCGGGCCAGAGCGCTTTTTCGGACGCGGCGCCGCAAGTTCCTGTGCGCCGGCGAACCCAAAAAGATGGAAAAGTTGCCGGTCGCGCGCTATAGGGTTGATCCATTCGGCTGGTCATCGGCCGAAGGGCAGATTTTTCTTGGATTTCTCTTGGCAAGGAAGAGCAGGCGTCATGGTCGAGCGTTGGGCACCCGACAGCTGGCGGTCTAAGCCGGCGAAGCAGCTGCCGTCCTATCCGGACGCGGCGAAGGTCAAAGCCGTCGAGCAGCGCCTGGCCTCCTTTCCGCCGCTCGTCTTCGCGGGAGAGGCCCGCCGCCTGAAGAGCAAGCTCGCCGATGCCGCCGCCGGCAAGGCCTTCCTCCTGCAGGGCGGCGACTGCGCCGAGAGCTTCGCGGAGTTCCACCCGAACAACATCCGCGACACCTTCCGCGTGCTGCTGCAGATGGCCGTCGTGCTGACCTTCGGCGCCGGCATCCCGGTGATCAAGGTCGGCCGCATGGCCGGCCAATTCGCCAAGCCGCGCTCGGCCGACATGGAGATGATCGACGGGGTGGAGCTGCCCTCCTACCGCGGTGACATCATCAACGGCTTCGACTTCACCGAGGGTGCGCGCGTTCCCGACCCGGAACGCATGATGCAGGCCTACACCCAGGCCGCCTCGACCCTGAACCTGCTGCGCGCCTTCGCCCAGGGCGGCTACGCCGACCTGCACAAGGTCCACCAGTGGACGCTCGACTTCGTCGAGCGCTCGCCGGCCGGCGAGCATTTCCAGGAGCTGGCCGACCGGCTGGACGAGACGCTGGCCTTCATGGAGGCCTGCGGCATCACGGCCGAGACCACCCCGCAGATTCGCGAGACCGACTTCTTCACCAGCCACGAGGCGCTGCTCCTGCCCTTCGAGCAGGCGCTGACCCGCGTCGACAGCACCAGCGGCGACTGGTACGACGTGTCCGCCCACATGCTGTGGGTCGGCGACCGCACCCGCCAGCCGGACGGCGCGCACATCGAGTTCCTGCGCGGCGTGAAGAACCCGATCGGCCTGAAGTGCGGCCCGTCGCTCGACCCGGACGAGCTGATCCGGCTGATCGACCTGCTGAACCCGGCGAACGAGGCCGGTCGCCTGACGCTGATCGTCCGCATGGGCTCGGACAAGGTGCTGGACAAGCTGCCGGCCCTGGTCCGCAAGGTCCAGCGCGAGGGCCGGACGGTCGTCTGGTCCTGCGATCCGATGCACGGCAACACCATCAAGGCGTCGAACGGCTACAAGACCCGCCCGGTGGAACGCGTGCTGAGCGAGTGCAAGGGCTTCTTCGCCGTGCACCAGGCCGAGGGCACCCACGCCGGCGGCATCCATTTCGAGCTGACCGGCCAGGACGTCACGGAATGCACCGGCGGCGCCCAGGCGATCACCGATCACGCCCTGGCGCTGCGCTACCACACCGCCTGCGACCCGCGCCTGAACGCCAGCCAGTCGCTGGAGCTAGCCTTCCTGCTCTCCGACGAGCTGAAGAAGACGCGCGGCCAGCGCGACGTCACCCGCCGCGCCGCCGCGGAGTAAAGCCCGGCGGCCGCACCCGCGGCCCCGGTCCGGCGCTTCTCCTCATCCCCTCTTCCGCCCGGCGTGAAAGGGGATTTTCATGAGTGGAGTGGCCGATGGCGTCAGTGCCAGACGGGTGCGGTGTCCCGGCCGGATTCGGCGCGCCGGTCATGGTGGCCGGTGTAGCGGCGGCAGACATCCTTGTACAAGGCGCGGAGCTTGGCCGCCCGCTCCTCCTGCTCCGCCGTTTCGGCGTCGCGCAGGTTGTCCCAGACCATCTGGCGCATGGCGGCGTGGCCCCAGGGCTGTTCCAGCATGTCGTAGACGGCCTCGACCGCCTCCTCGAACCGCAGGCCCCGATGGGCCGCGACCTCGTCGATTTCCGCGATGAAGCTGTGCGCGGACTGCTCGGCGAACGCGTCGAAAGTCATGATCCTCTCCGGTGGATAAAAACTTAGCTAATTTGTATATGCCTTTTGTCCAGGCGCATAGCCCCGGCATCGAAGGGAACGTATCGGACCATAGGGAGTTACCTGCGCAGCACAGCCCCACCCGCCAGGAGTCCCCTGCCCGATGCGCGAACAATCGCTCGAATTCCTGAAGCGGCTCATCAGCGCCCCATCCCCCAGCGGCTTCGAACAGCACGTGGCGCAGCTCTACCGGGACTACGCCGAAGCTTACGCCGACCGCATCACCACCGACGTGCACGGCAACGTGACGGCGGCGGTGAACACGGGTGCCACCATGAAGATCATGCTGGCCGGACACATGGACGAGATCGGCTTCATCGTCCATCACATCAGCGACGAAGGGCTGCTCTATTTCAGCGCCATCGGCGGGCATGACAGCATCATTCCGGTCGGCCAGATGGTCTGGGTGCATGGCCGCCGCCGTGTCGCGGGCGCCATCGGCCGCAAGGCCATCCATCTGCTCGGCGGGGAAGAGGGCAAGAAGAAGCCGGAACTCCGCGACCTCTGGATCGACATCGGCGCCTCCTCGCGCGCCGAGGCGGAAGAGGCGGTGCAGGTCGGCGACGTCGTCACCTACCAGCACGAGTTCCAACCGCTGCTGGGCGACCGCGCCGCCGCGCGCGCCTTCGACAACAAGCTGGGCCTGTTCATCGTCGCCGAAACCCTGCGCCTGCTGAAGGAGGAGGGCGGCCTGCACGAGGGTGTGGGTGTGTACGCCGTCGGGACCGTCCAGGAGGAGATCGGGTCGCGCGGCGCCCGGACGGCGGCGCAGGCCATCGGCGCGCAGGCCGGGCTGGCGGTCGACGTGGACCACGCCATCGACTATCCCGGCGTCAGCAAGGCCCAATATGGCCAGCTCGACCTCGGGAAAGGGCCCAGCGTCTCGCGCGGCGCCAACACCAACCCGGTGGTGTTCGACCTGGTCCGCAGGGCCGCAAGCGAGGAGGGCATTCCCTTCCAGCTCCGCGTCGCGCCGGGGGCCACCCCGACCGACGCCAACGCGATGCAGATCAACGGGCCGGGGATGGCGACGGGGCTTCTCGGGATTCCCCTGCGCTACATGCACACGCCCTGCGAGTTGGTGAGCCTGACGGATGTGGAAAACTGCGCGCGGCTGATGGCCGCCTTCTGCCGGCGGATCACGCCGGACACGGACTTCACCCCGCGCCTCGGCTAACGCACCACCATGCGGTCGAGCAGCACGTTGCGCACCCGGACGCCGCGCAGCTCCCGGCCGACCGCGGCGGCGACGCTGTCCTTCATCAGCCTGGCGCCCCCGGCACCGGAGAGCTGCGCCGGATCGACGTCGCGGAGGTGGTCGGCCAAGCGGTCCGCGATGCGCGGGGCATAAGGATCGACGTCGGCCCCGCCGACGCCGGGATCGACCTCCAGCAGGACCTGGATGTCGACATTGCGGCCGGCCCCGCCGCCCAGCGTGAAGGACATTTCCGGAAGCCGCGCGTAGGTCTTCTTCGGCCCCATGCGCGCTTCGACGTCGGGCTGCGCCCCGGACATCACCCAGGCGCCGAGGCTGCCCAGCACCGTCAGCCCGAGCAGCCCCGCCACGACGAAGACCGGGAGAAGCGACGCGGGCTCGCCGTCCTCGTTCCGCGGAAAGAACTTCACGTCGCGCCTTTCCGGTCCGGACGGACCCTGGGAAGTTCCCACGAAACTTAGGCCCGACGGCAGATGCCGTCAAACCACGGCGCAGGCGTCGCCTGCCATCCGCTCAGCCCGCCGCGACCGGCAGGTTGTCGATGAGCCGCGCCTTGCCGAGCCAGGCGGCGGCCAACAGCCGCGCCGGACGCTCCACCCGCGCGACCGGCTCCAGGCTTTCCGCGTCGCGCAGCTCCACATAGTCGATGTTGCCGAAGCCCGCGGCGGCGATGCGCGCCTGGGCGCGCTCGATCACCTCGGCGGCTTCGGCGCCCGCCGTCAGGGCGGCGGCGGCCTCGGCCAGCGCCCGGTTCAATTCGGGCGCGCGGGCGCGCTCATCGGCCGTGAGGTAGGCGTTGCGCGAGGACAGGGCGAGTCCGTCCGGCTCCCGCACCGTCGGCACACCGACGACCTGCACCGGAATGTCGAGGTCGCGGGTGAAGCGCCGGATCACCATGAGCTGCTGGTAGTCCTTCTCCCCGAACAGGGCGACATCCGGAAGCGCCTGCAGGAAGAGCTTGGTCACGACCACGGCGACGCCGCCGAACATGTGCGGGCGGAAGGCGCCGCACAGCCCCTCCGACGGGCCGCCGACGGCGATGGAGGTCGCGAACCCCTCCGGGTACATTTCCCCGACGGACGGGGCGTAGAGCAGGTCGCAGCCGGCCGAAGCGAGCTTCGCCGCATCGCCGGCCTCGTCGCGCGGGTAGCGGTCGAAATCCTCGTGCGGAGCGAACTGGGTCGGGTTCACGAAAAGGCTGGCGACCACGCGGCCGGCCCGCTCCTTCGCCTGCCGGACCAGCGTCAGGTGCCCCTCGTGCAGGGCGCCCATGGTCGGCACCAGGGCAACCGTCTGCCCCTCCCGGCGCCAAGCGGCAACCCGAGCGCGCAGGTCCGCCACCGTGCGCGCGACGGGCAGCTGCGCGTTCCCTTCGGTTCTTGCGGCGGGGGCCAGGGTCGGCACGGCGGCATCTCCACGACAGGGGGCTGGGGCGTCGAATTTCGCGTGGGAATACTCCGGAACGATTGTTCCTGTCCAGCGGGGCTTTCTTTTCGACCGATCATTTCCGGCAGGTGGAGAC
Source organism: Azospirillum sp. SYSU D00513 (assembly GCF_017356015.1). GTDB lineage: Bacteria > Pseudomonadota > Alphaproteobacteria > Azospirillales > Azospirillaceae > Azospirillum. The sequence continues at coordinate 100,899 of NZ_JAFIQV010000023.1, read as the reverse complement.
GCCTACGGAAGAACGATCAGCCGGCGCGCGGACCGAGCAGGATGATGCCGGCCCCGGTCAGGCAGACGGCGGCGCCGATCAGGTCCCAACGGTCCGGCGGGTTTCCCTCCACCGCCCAGGCCCAGGCCAGCGACGCCGCGATGTAGACCCCGCCATAGGCCGCGTAGGCGCGCCCGGCGAAATCGGTGTCGATGCGCGTGAGCGCCCAGGCGAAGGCGAGTAGGCACAGGATTCCCGGCACGATCCAGAGCGGCGACCGGTCGAGCCGCAGCCAGGCCCAGAAGGAAAAACATCCGGCGATCTCCGCCAGGGCCGCGCCCGCATACACCACCAACGCCATGCCCATGCCATGCCCCCCGGTCCGCGGCTATAGTCGGCGGGCGGGCGCGGGCGTGTCAATCGCGGCCGGGCGGCCTATAGTCGCGCGCCCGCCGCATGTTCCGGACCCGCCGATGCTCGCAATTCTGCTGGAAGAAGACAGCCCCGAGGCCGAGACCGCCCTGCGCCGCTGGGGTGCGGCGGTCGAGGGAGCGCAGCGCCGCAGCCGTGTGGGACGTGCCCTGCTGCGCGGCATGCTGGGCACGGCCACGGGCTTGGCGGCCGAGGAGTGGCGCATCGTGACGGAGGCGTCCGGCCGTCCAGTCGCGGTCACGGGAAAGGACACGCCCGGCCCCTCCGTCTCGCTGTCCCATTCGGGAGGATGGGTCGCGGCGGCGGTCTGCGCCGTGGGGACGGTCGGCATCGACGTGGAGGCGCACCGGCCCTCCCGCAACTTCGCGGGAATCGCGCGTTTCGCCTTCGGGCCGGAAGAATGCGCGCGCGCCGCTGCCGGCCCGGACGAATTCTATCGCATCTGGACGCTGCGGGAGGCGGTGGCCAAAGCCACGTCCGTCGGCATCACGCAGGTCGCCGACCGCAAGGACCGGGTCGCCGAGGGCCCCGGCGAGGGCGCCTGGACTGCGGACATCGAGGGGCGGCGGTGGTTCCTTTTCCACAAGGCTCCCCACCCTGCCCTCAACCTCGCCCTAGCGGTACGGGACTGGGCCAGCCCGGCCGCGGAACCGGACTGGTGGAGCGTCGGGTAGAAGTGAGCCGCCGGAGTGCGCCGGAGCCTACAGGAGCGTTTGCGGGTCGAGCCCGCGCCTCCGCACCTCGAGCCGGATCATCAGCAACCCGCCCGTCAGCTTCCGGAGTTCATCGCCATAGACATGCTCCAGCAACTGCCGGCGCGAGATCCGGTGCAGGAACACCAGGGCGTCCGTGTCCATCTCGGTCAGCCGCTTGCCGACGGCGGCGAGCACGGGACGCTCCCCGCGCGTGGTCGCGAGCGCCGAGAACGGGTGTGACTGCTCTGCAACGGGGGCGTTGGAAATGTGCATTTTGGGACGGCGCTCATCATTGCCTCGTGAACAGCAATACGCACGCGTACCGGGAGAAGATTGAAAAACATTCGGGCTATGCGGCCAGGACGGTGGCCGCTATGCCCCTCGGCCAGGCGTCCTGTTCCGCGTTCCCGTCAGCAAAGGCTCTTGCAGGACAGCGTGTCCTGGCGCAGACGTCGTTCGCTTTCCAAGTATCCCTGGAACCCCGGAGAGCAGATCAGCCGGGCGATTTCATCCTTGTCGAGGATCGGAATGAAAGGATTGTCGGCCAGTTCCTTCCAGGCATCACGAGCCAAGGCCCACAATTCCTTCGGGATGGACGTAATGTATTGATCGAGGGCGCAGACTTCCTCTTTGAGCATCGCAGCACCATTCCGTCGGGGACCGTCGCTCTTCATGGCGACGACGCCATGATTGCTCCACACGCGCTTTTCGTAAATCGGAACTTGGTTAACGCCGAAGCAAAGCCGGAATTCGTTGTGGATCTGCCACATTAACCATTTTGGCTAATCTCCAGGTCTTATGATTTATCGTCTATCCGGGAAGGCGAATCACAGAAACATCACAGGCGCCGCCCTTTCTCTGTCGCCAGACTTCTCCTGGACTTCAGAAGGAGGGATGGAGCCATGCTCTTCCAAGGCCTTTTCGAACCTCTGGTCATGGCGCTCCTGCTCATGGCCATTCCGGCGGTGCTTTACGCCTTCCGCCGCCTCGACCGGGCGGCCGAGCAGGAATATCAGGCCATCCGGCTGGAGATGGCCGCGCTCAAGGCCGGCATCGCGCGCATGCCGCGCCGGTAGGGTGATCCGGAGAAAGGGATGACCGCCCGTCAGGAGCGATAGACGTCCAGCCCGACGGTGCGGTGCGGATTGCGGTCCGCCTGCCTGGCGATGTCGGCGGGATCGTGGGCGACGCGCAGCGCCGCCAGAGCGTCGGCGATCTGCGCAGCCTCCATGCCCTCGCCCCACAGACGCGCGATGGTCGCCCGCGCGTCCACCGCCACGCCGGAGCACTCATCCCGCACATGCGCGTAGGGCAGCCCGGCCAGCTTCGCGATCTCGTTGAAGGAATGCCCGCTGCGCCGCAAGGCGGCCGCCCGCCGTGCAGGGTCGGCTTCTTCTTGCGGAGCGGTGTCCGAAGCTGCATCGGCCAGAAGGGCGCGCAAGGCGGCTTCGGCCCACTCCTCGGCGGAGCGGCCCTCGGCGGCGGCCCGCGCCTGGAGCCGCTCCAGCAGCTCGCGGCTCAGCCTGATGGTCGATGCGGAGAAACCCGGTTCCGGACGTTCGTTCGGCGGCATCACGGGTCCGGTGCCCAGGAGACGGGAAGGTTCGGAAAGAAAGTGGAATGGTCCATCCCTGCGTCCCCGGCATTCGGGGGAAAGGGATGGTGGGCGCAGTAGGGATTGAACCTACGACCCCACCCGTGTGAAGGGTGTGCTCTCCCGCTGAGCTATGCGCCCATTCCAGGCAAAACCGCTTTGGTCTCAAGCGATTGCGGCGGGACCCTAGCACCGGCGCGGCAGGAAAGGCAAGCCTCGCCGTGCAGGATTTTTTCGCAGGGGCCGCGCCCGGGGCCGGGAAGGCGCATGGCCCCTCCCGCCGCCCGGCGCGGGCCGCCCCTCAGGCCGAAATTCAGTCCACCACGGAGCCGATGGCGGCACCGCCAAGGCCGCCGATCACGGCGCCCCGCTTGCCGTCCACCGCGTAGCCGCCGGCAGCGCCGCCCAGCCCGCCGACCGTGGCGCCCTTGCTGCACGCGCCGACCGAAACCGCCACGGCCACGGCGACCAGAACCAGACGCAGACCCTTCATCGCTCGTCCCTCCAATGATCGTCTCGGTCTGGATAACGGGTGAAGGGGCGGCCTGCTCCCTCGGGCGCCGCTTTTTCCTTTCCGCTCCTCAGGCGAGCGGGATCGGCAAGAGGGTCACTGTACCAACGCGCCCACTGCCGGGGGCTCCGCCGGAAGCAGAATCGGCAGGGTCCGGTGCCATCGGATTTCGGGGAGGAAACCATGTCGAACAGGACGGACGGGCACGAAAAAGACCGGGAGAAGAGCGGCCATGGCCGCGGGCATGACGGCCACCACGGCAAGGATCACGGGAAAGGCCACGGTGCCGACGATGATTTCGAAGGGCTGTATGTGGTCAGTGCGACCGGCGTTGCCGAACGCGGCATGTTCCTAGGCCAGGACATCTCCGGCGAGGAGTTCACCCTGTCCTACGCCATCAACTTCAACGACCCCGTCGTGGAGACTGACGGGACCAGCTTCACCAGCTACATCGACCAGGAGCCGCGATACAACAGCGTCATCATCTCCGCCGAGGTCGGCGGGATCCGGCAGGAGGACGTGATCGAGAACACGGCCGGGCCGCAGGAAACCGACCGGACCACGCTCGGCATTTCGGACGATCGCCCGGACACCGGCGCGGACGGCCTGTCCGCCTTCCTGCGCGGGGAAAGCGGGACCTTTTCCTTCTTCCACGATTCCTTCCTGTTCCTGGTCAATCCCGACGGGGATTTCACCGACAGCATCTCCCTGGAGCAGGAACTGACCTACAGCGTTCAGGATGAGGACACGGCGAACGTCGCCTACAGCCTGTTCGACAACATCGTTTCCGAGACCACCCATTTCTTCACAGGGCGCGCGACGGAGATATCGCTCAACGCCGGCGACCCCTTGGAGCTGTTCGAGCGGGAAAACCTCGCGCTGCTCGGCTTCCCCGTCGAGTCCGGCTGTTCCGTTGGCTGGTAGCGGGTCAGGCGGTCAGCGCGATCCGGCCCACGGCCTCGATGTAGGCGACCTCCGCCGGGGACAGGCGCGCCGTCACGTAACCCGTGTCGGCGCGGTACTTGCCGACCCAGGCGCCGCAGGCCGTGCGCCACGCCACGACCAGCGCGCGCCGTTCATGGAGGCTGCCCAGCCTTTCGAAGCGGACGGGCCGGTTATCGCGGTCGAAGCCGACGCGGTACAGCCTGGGCCGGCTGTTCTTCGGGCAGACCCAGGACCGGCTTTTCACGAAGGGAAGCCGGGCGTCTCCCGGCCCGTCGGCAAGCGTTGCTGATTCGCTCATGGCGCCCCTCCCAGGGAGCCGGGCAGCGTGCGAGGGGTGGCAAGAGGCCGCGATCCGCTCCAGCGCCCGTGAGTCCTCAACAGGGCGCGCGTCCGCTCGTCCCCCTCCGGCAACGCGCCGTCCGTCCGGTCCCTGGCGCGCCCAATTTTGTCACGGCGTGGCTGAAACGCGATGGCCTCCGCCTTGTTTCCGAAGACGCGGTGCGTGGCACCGGCATCGACCAGTGGCTGGGAGGCTCGATTGAGGCACGGATTTTTAGCGGCGGGCTGCCTGGCCGCGCTCCTTCTCGCGGGCTGCGCCACGGGAGAGAACCAGGTCGCGGAGGGCGGTGCCGCGTCCGAGGAGGCCGGCGTGTCCGCCAGCGCGCAGACCATCTCGGCGGACGGGGACGTGTCCGCGGAGGAGTCCGTGCCCTTCGCCTCCTACCCGCGCAACCGGGCGCCCTCATCCGGAATTTGACGGGTCTAAGGCAGAGCCGAGACACGACAAAAAAACCGGTGCGCGCCGCGCCCGGTCCATTTCAGCAGACAGTGTTTTTGAGGTGTTTTGGGACGGATCATCCCCCGGATCTCCGATGTTCGGAGGAAGGGGATGGTGGGCGCAGTAGGGATTGAACCTACGACCCCACCCGTGTGAAGGGTGTGCTCTCCCGCTGAGCTATGCGCCCATCCCAGAGGGACCGTGCCGGGTTCGTTCGAACCGGGACCAGTCCCGAAGCCTTTGCCGGAGTGCCTTCCCGCCGGTGTTCGGCGGAGCGCTCGGCTGCGGTGAGCGGCTTTCTAAAGATGCGGTTCCGGGATGTCAAGCGCGGCTTTTCGCTCCATAATCCATTTCTGCGAAACAGGCCTTTTCTCCGAAACAGGCCTTCTCTCCGAAACAGGGATGGATGCGGGACATGCGGCAGGCGACCGGGGGTGCGGCGGGACGGCGGCGATCGGGCTCCCTTCTGCCGGCGGTGCTCCTCGCCTCGCTCCTGGTGCCGGACATGGCGGGCGCGCAGGGCATGCGCGCCGCCTATCAGGCGCATGTCGGCGGGATGAGTCCCCTGAAGGGCCAGGCCGAACTGGTGATGGAAGCCGGCCGCTACAGCCTGCGGATCGACGCGGAGACCGACGGCTTCGTCGGGCGCCTGCTGAGCTGGCAATCGCGGGTGACCAGCCTGGGCACCCTCGCACGGGGCGTGCCGCGCCCGGAGCTGTACGAGCTGTCGAGCCTGTGGCGGGGAGAGCCGCGCGACGTCACCCTGCGCTACGACGCGCGCGGCGGCGTGCAGGTCACGGCGGTCCCGCCGCCGGAGGAGGACGAGCGCGAGCCGGTGCCCGACGAGCTTCAGCGCGGCACGCTGGACCCGGTGACCGCGATGCTGGCCGTGATGCTGGGGGCGGGCGAGGGGCGCGGCTGCGCCGGCACAATGCCCGTCTATGACGGCCGCCGCCGCTACGACATGGTCTTCGCCGATCTCGGCATGGACCGCATCGCGCCGTCCGGCTATTCGGCCTTCTCCGGGGCGGCGCGGCGCTGCCAGGTGACCTACAAGCCGATCGCCGGCTATTCGCGCAAGCCGCCGCCGAGCCTGATGGGACAGCGCCTGTTCGCCCGGAGCGAGGGCGACGGCGAGCCCCGCCCGCCGGTGGAGGTCTGGTTCGCCCCGGTCACCGAGGGCGGTCCCCCGGTGCCGGTGCGGATCGAGACGGAAAGCGGGCTGGGCGGGGTGGTGGTCCACCTGACCGGGGCGTCGCCCCTGCCCCGGCCCGTCTCCGCGTCCGGCACTCGTCCGGCGGCGAAGCCTTAACCGGCCAGCCGCCGCAACGCGTCCGGCAGGTCGGCGAAGCGGTCGACGATGAGGTCGGCGCCGAGCTGGTCGAGCGGCATGCGGGGATAGCCGTAGCTCATGGCGATCACCGGGATGCCGGCGGAGCGGGCGGCCTTCACGTCGTGGGCGTTGTCGCCGATCATCGCCGCCCGGTGGCCGGCGGCGAGATCGACGCCGAGCTGTTCCAGCACCCAGCCGGGGTGGCGCCCGTCGGGCTTGCGCACGGGCAGCGTGTCGCCGCCGGCCACGGCGCTGAACAGGTGATCCAGCCCGAGCAGGCCGAGCAGCTTGCGCGTGATCTTCTCCGGCTTGTTGGTGCAGAGCCCGAGCTTCACCCCCTGGCCGTGGAACCAGCCCAGCGTCTCCGCCACGTCCGGGAAGGGGGTGGAGGGCTGCGACGCCTCCTCGAAATAGACGTCCATGTAGTTGGCGAGGACGGGCTTCGCCGCCTCCGCGTCCAGCTCGCCGCCGGTCGCGGCGAAGGCCTGGCGCAGCAGCATGGCCGAGCCGTCGCCGATCATGGTGCGCACCTGCGCCACCGTCACCTCCGGCCGGCCATACTGCGCCAGCGTGCGGTTCAGCGCGCGGGTGATGTCCGGCGCGCTGTCGATCAGCGTGCCGTCGAAGTCGAAGACCAGCGCGGAATAAGGAAAGCGCATCGAAATCCTCCCAAGCGTTTCGTTTTGGATTCTTGCTTGCCGAATCGATAGCAGGGATGCTCCGCGCCGTCACGCGCGCGCCCGGTCATGGGACATCAGGTCGCATGGCGCAGTGATCGCCAAAGTGATGGCCGAGGTCACGGAAATACGACCGGCGGACCAGTCCTTTCACGGTGCATATAACGTCCTGTCCGTAAAGTTGATTTGGGTTTGGTGCCCCGGCTGTGGCAATCAGAGGATCGAGACGCCGCGCGCAGCGCTTCCCGCGCGCCGGCACCAGGGGATTCCAGTCAGGGGATTCGAGAAAGGCATGACCAACCGTCCGCTCGCCTGCGTGATCCTTGCCGCCGGCAAGGGCACGCGCATGAAGTCCGACATGCCGAAGGTCCTGCACCGCGTCGCCGGACGGCCGATGGTGGGCCATGTGCTCGCCGCCGTACAGGCGCTCGAGCCCGACCGCGTCGTCGTCGTGGTCGGCCCCGGCATGGAGCAGGTCGCCTCGGCGGTCGCCCCCTTCCCCACCGCCGTCCAGACCGAGCAGCTGGGCACCGCGGACGCGGTGCGCGCCTCCTTCGGGCTGCTGGAGGGGTTCACGGGCGACGTGATCGTGCTGTACGGCGACACGCCGCTGGTCTCGCCCGACACCCTGCGTGCCATGGTCGCGGCGCGGCGCGGCGCGGAGGACCCGGCGGTGGTCGTGCTGGGCATGCGCCCCGACGAGCCCGGCGCCTATGGCCGGCTGATCCTCGACGGGCGGGGCGGGCTGGAGAAGATCGTCGAGTATCTCGACGCGTCCGCCGAAGAGCGCGCCGTCACCTTGTGCAACGCCGGGCTGATGGCCTTCGACGGGGCGCGGATGTTCGACCTGATCGGCCGCATCGGCAGCGACAACGCCAAGGGCGAATTCTACCTGACCGACGCGGTGCAGATCGCCCGCGCCTCCGGCATGGCCTGCGCCGTGGTGGAGGCCGACCCGTCGGAGGTCGTCGGCGTCAATTCCCGCGCCGAGCTGGCCGAGGTGGAAAAGCTGCTGCAGCGGCGCCTGCGCCGGGCGGCGATGGACGGCGGCGCCACGCTGATCGACCCGGACAGCGTCTTCTTCAGCGCCGACACGCGGCTCGGCCGCGACGTGGTGGTGGGTCCGGGCGTGGTGTTCGGCGCCGGGGTGACCGTCGGCGACCGGGTGGAGATCAAGCCCTTCTGCCATCTGGAGCAGGTGACCATCGACGCTGGCGCGCAGATCGGCCCCTACGCCCGGCTGCGGCCCGGCGCGCGGATCGGCGCCGACGTCCACATCGGCAATTTCGTCGAGGTGAAGAACGCCGTCGTCGAGCCCGGCGCCAAGATCAACCACCTGACCTATGTCGGCGACGCGCGGGTGGGGGCCAAGGCGAACATCGGCGCCGGCACCATCACCTGCAACTACGACGGCTTCAGCAAGAGCCACACGGACATCGGCGCCGGAGCCTTCATCGGATCCAACACGGCGCTGGTGGCGCCGGTGTCGGTCGGGGACGGCGCCATCGTCGGCGCGGGCAGCGTGGTGACGGCCAACGTCGAGGCCAACGCGCTGGTCGTCTCGCGGGCGCGTCAGCAGTCTTACCCCGGCTGGGCCACGCGGTTCCGCGAAGGAAAACAAAAAGAGAAAGCAAAAAAGGCGTAGGATCGTCGCCGGCCTTTCCGGTCGGCCCATCGGTTCGGACGCCCCGCTGCCACCCTATCAGGAGTTCCGGTTCATGTGCGGCATCATCGGCATCATCGGCACGTATGACGCGGCCCCCCGTCTGGTGGAGGGTCTGCGCCGGCTCGAATACCGCGGCTACGACAGCGCGGGCGTCGCGACGCTCGTGAACGGCCGGATCGAGCGCTGCCGGGCCGAGGGCAAGCTGGTCAACCTCGAGATGAAGCTGCGCGACGCGCCGCTGCCGGGCACCATCGGCATCGGCCACACGCGCTGGGCCACCCACGGCGGCCCGACCGAGGACAACGCCCACCCGCACGCCACCCCCCGCGTGGCCGTCGTCCACAACGGCATCATCGAGAACTACCAGGAGCTGAAGGACGAGCTGATCGGGCACGGCTACGTGTTCGAGAGCGCGACCGACACCGAGGTGATCGCCCATCTGGTCACCCACTACCTGGAGAAGGAGGGCATGACGCCGGTCGAGGCGTCCTCCGCCGCGTTCAAGCGCTTCACCGGCGCCTTCTCGCTCGTGCTGATCTTCGCGGGCGAGCACAAGATGATGATCGGCGCCCGCCACGGCACGCCGCTGGCCGTGGGCTACGGCGAAGGCGAGATGTACCTGGCGTCCGACGCCTTCGCGCTCGCGCCGCTGACCAACCGCATCTGCTACCTCGAGGACGGCGACTGGGTGGAGGTGACCCATGCCGGCTGCACCATCCACGACGCCGGCGACGCGGTGGTGGAGCGCCCGGTCAAGACCACCGCCCTGTCCGGCGCGCTGATCGGCAAGGATGGCTACCGCCATTACATGCTGAAGGAGATCTACGAGCAGCCGCAGGTCATCGGCGACACGCTGAACGCCTACATCAATCCGGGCACCAGCACCGTGACGATGCCGGAGTTCCCCTTCGACATCGCCTCGGCCACGCGGCTGACCATCGTCGCCTGCGGCACCGCCTATTACGCCGGCGTGGTCGCGAAATACTGGTTCGAGACCATCGCCAAGCTGCCGGTCGAGGTGGACATCGCGTCGGAGTTCCGTTACCGCGAGGCCCCGATGCCCGAGGGCGGCGTGGCCCTGTTCATCTCCCAGTCCGGCGAGACCCTGGACACGCTGGAGGCGCTGCGCTACTGCAAGCGCAAGGGTCAGAAGATCCTGTCGGTCGTCAACGTGCCGGAGAGCACCATCGCCCGCGAGAGCGACGCGGTGCTGATGACCATGGCCGGCCCGGAGATCGGCGTCGCCTCCACCAAGGCCTTCACCACCCAGCTCACCACGCTCGCCTGCCTCGCCGTCGCCGTCGGCCACGCCCGCGGCGCCATCCCGGCCGAGCGCATGCAGCAGATCGCCCAGGCCCTGCGCGAGGTCCCGGCCCGCGCCGCCGACGTGCTGGCCCACGACGAGCGGCTGAAGGAACTGGCCCAGGAGGTGTCGGAGGCCCGCGACGTGCTGTATCTCGGCCGCGGCGCCATGTACCCGCTGGCGCTGGAGGGTGCCCTGAAGCTGAAGGAGATCAGCTACATCCACGCTGAAGGCTACGCCGCCGGCGAGCTGAAGCACGGCCCAATCGCCCTGATCGATGACAACGTCCCGGTCATCGTGCTGATGCCGACGGACAACCTGTTCGAAAAGGTCGTCTCCAACGTCCAGGAAGTCTGCGCCCGCTCCGGCAAGGTGCTGCTGCTGGCCGACAAGAAGGGCGTGGACAAGCTCGGCGACCGCGTCCGCTGGTCCGTCGAACTCCCCGCCTGCGACCCGCTGGTGGCCCCCCTGCTCTACGCCATCCCGGTGCAGTTGCTGGCCTACCACACCGCCGTGCTGAAGGGCACGGATGTGGACCAGCCGCGGAACTTGGCGAAGTCGGTTACGGTGGAGTGAGCAAAGGTTGCTAATGAAAAGGGACCGAGCCTTTGGGCTCGGTCCCTTTCTTTTTTCAAATTCCTAATAAAGCGCTTTTTCAAAACCGGCGTTTCTTACCCCACCCCAAACCACCCCTTAGGTCCCCGCCCCTGGTCCGGCCCCAGCGCGGAGAATCCCCCGTCCACCGGGATATCCACCCCGGTGACGAACCCCGCCAGCCCCGAACAGGCCAGCAGCACCGCCCCCGACACATCCTCCCCCCGCCCCACCCGGCCGGCGGGGTGAAGGCTGCCGCCCACTGCGTCCGCATGCTCCGGCGTGCCGGCCAGTGCCTCCAGGGCGGGCGACCAGGTCCAGGCGGGCGAGACGGTGACGACGCGGATGCCCTTTGGAGCGAGGGAGACGGCGGCGTTCTTGGTGAACTGCATCAGGGCGGCCTTGGAGGCCGGGTAGAGGGCGCGGCCGGCGGCGCCGAATTTGCCGCCGACGCTGCCGATGTTCACGACCACGCCTCCTTCGCCCATGCGGGCGGCGGCCTTGTCGGTGAGGATGGCGGCGCCGACAAGGTTGACGTTCAGGGCCTCCAGCCACTCGGCGCGGGTGGAACCCAGGCCCTTGTCCTGGTAGGTGCAGGCGGCGTTGACCAGTATGTCGAGACGGCCGAAGGCCGTCGCGGCGGCCTCGACGCAGGCGTCGAGGGAGTGGTCGTCGCGCAGGTCCATCGCGACGGGCAGCGCCCGTTCGCCCAGCGCGGCGGCGCCGGCCTGCACGCCCGCGCCGTCGATGTCGGCGAGGGCGACGGAGACGCCGGCGGCGTGCAGGCCTTGGGCGATGGCGGCGCCGATGCCCCGGGCGGCGCCGGTGACGATGGCGGCCTTGCCCTGGAGGCCGAGGGCGGCACCGAGCGAGTCCGTGACGGGAAGGCCCGTCACAGGAAGACCTCCAGCATCTCGTGGGCGCCCTCGCGGTCGATCAGGTCCACTCGCTTCAGCGCGATGCGGAAGCTCTCGCCTTCCGGCAGGAGATGGTAGGTGTAGAAGCCGCCGAGCAGCCGCTTGGTGTCGTGCCGCCATTCCATCACGTGGAAGGTCGAGCGGACCACGATGCGCGGCTCCGGTCCCTGCCCTGGCCCTGGCCCTGGCCACCGCGCCTCCTCGTCGAAATGGACGTTGCCGACGATCCGCGCCGTGTGGGTGGGCGGCTGCTGGGACCATGCGCGCTTTTCCTCCAGCCGGCGGGCGCGCACCTGGCGCATCAGCGCGTCCTCATGGAAGAGGGAGGCGTGGTCGATCCAGTCCGGCTGGTCGTGGGTCAGCGGCGCCCAATAGACGCCATCCTCCGCGAAGAGGGCCAGCCACTCCGACCAGCGCCGCTCGTCCAGCAGCCGCGCCTCCCGGTACAGGAACCGCTCGATCGACCGGATGTCCGGCAACCCGCCCTGCCCGTTCTGTGCGCCGGCGCCCATCACGCGTCCTCCCCGGACATGTAGCGCGCCCAGGCGCGGTACTGGTTGCGCATCGGCAGCTCGCTGAGCCCGTTCGCCACGTAACGGCCGTCCTCGAACCGGTCGCGCCCGGCGTCGCGGTGCAGGCTGACCCAGTCGCCGCCGTCGCCCTTCAGCCCCTCCTGGCAGCGGGCATAGACCTCGATGTCGTCCGGCATGACGTTTGAGGACGGGGAGTTGACGACGTTGGCGTAGACCACGGCCCGCTGGAAGACCTCCGGCGGCGCGCCCTTCAGGCGGAAGGTGTAGATCTCGACCAGGGTGCGGTCCACCGCCACCGGGCGGATGACGCGGAGCTGCTGGAAGGAGGAATGGGGCGAGCAGCTCGGGTAGATGACGGAGTTGTGGCGCTGGACGGACAGGATCTCGCGAGTCTTCTCCGGCCCGTGCACGGCCTCCAGCGCCGCGATGTGGGCGAGCGAGACGGGGTCCTTCGGCGGAGTGAAGATCGCCCCCATGTAGCTGTGGCCACGGTCGAAGGCGACCATCTCCAGCTCGTCCCAGAAGACGTAGGGTTCGCCGTTGCCGGCGATGATGTGCAGCCGGAAGGGCATGCCGCCCTCGGCGTCGGAATGCCCGTCGCGCGCGGCGTTGATGGCCGATTCGTGGGTGACCATCGGGTGGGAAGTGTCGTTCAGGTTCTCCAGGAAGATCTTCCAGTTGGAATTCTGCCAGACCCGGAACACGCCCCCCGCCACCTCCACCTCGCCGTCGGGCGCGCGGTCGCAGAAGTTGTCCAGCGAGGTTCGGATGCCGCCCAGGAAGGTCTCAAGGTCCGGCCCGTCCTCGGCCAAGCTGGCGAAGACGAAGCCCCGGTAGGAGCCGGTGCGCGGAACGCGGCGGATCGAGAAGTCCGGGTCGGATTCGTCGAAGGCCGTTCCCTCGTACCCCTTGCGCACGGGGACCGAGGCGAGCCGCCCGTCATGCGCGAAGTTCCAGCCATGGAAGGGGCAGCGGATCACCTTGCCCAGCTTGCCGCAGGGCAACGTCGCCAGCTTGGCCCCCTTGTGCGGGCAGCGGTTGAACAGGACATGCACCCGCCCGTCACTCGCCCGCACCATCAGCACCGACTGCTGGCCCAGCAGCGCCTCGTGATAGTCGCCGGGCTCCGGGATCTGGCTCTCGTGCCCGACATAGATCCAGGCGCGGCCGAAGATCCGCTCCATCTCCAGGTCGAAGATGTGAGGGTCGGTGTAGACGGACCGATGCACCTTGTCGTGGTGCACGAGATCCTGGAGGGGGAGGTCGTTCGGTGTGGTCATGGCGTCATTCTTGTCCGACCGCCCTGCGGGAAGACAAGTCATGCAGCCGCATATAACCGGACGCCGGGCCGGTCATATTTACCCGAACCGGCTCAGCGAATAGGGATAGTTCCTCTTCGTCTGCCATCGCCGTCTCGCGCCCGGTTCGTCGTTCATGAAGCCTGACGCGCCGCTCCCACCCCGCCGCGCATGGCCGCCCTCCGGTTTTCCGCGTCGCCGAATGTCGGCATTCTGATATATCAGAGTTCCGAACACCGGCACCCCGGCGAAACGAGAAGCAGGAGAAGCCCATGCAGTCGACCTACCGCCCCGACGCGTCCCGCTACGAGAAGATGAGCTACCGCCGTTCCGGGCGGAGCGGGCTCGACCTGCCGGCCATCTCGCTGGGGCTCTGGCAGAATTTCGGCGCGACCGACGTGTTCGAGACGGGCCGCGCCGTGCTGCGCCGGGCCTTCGACCGGGGCGTCACCCATTTCGACCTCGCCAACAACTACGGCCCGCCTCCGGGCTCGGCGGAGGAGAATTTCGGGCGCGTGATGGCGGCCGATTTCCGCGCGCACCGGGACGAACTGGTCATCTCGACCAAGGCCGGCTACGACATGTGGCCCGGCCCCTACGGCAGCTGGGGTTCGCGCAAGTACCTGACGGCCAGCCTGGACCAGAGCCTCAAGCGCATGGGGCTCGAGTATGTGGACATCTTCTATTCCCACCGCGTCGATCCGAACACGCCGCTGGAAGAGACGATGGGCGCGCTCGACCACGCGGTGCGGCAGGGCAAGGCGCTCTATGTCGGCATCTCCTCCTACTCGCCGGAGATGACGCGCCGGGCCTCGGCGATCCTGAAGGATCTCGGCACCCCCTGCCTGATCCATCAGCCCTCCTATTCCATGCTGAACCGCTGGGTCGAGGGCGGGCTGCTCGACACGCTGGAGGATCTGGGCATCGGCTGCATCGCCTTCTCGCCGCTGGCCCAGGGGCTGCTGACCACCAAATACCTGAACGGCCAGCCGGCCGACGCCCGCGCCGCCAAGGGCGGGTCGCTGCGGGCGAATTTCCTGTCACAGGAAAACCTGGACCGGGTGCGGGCGCTGAACGAGATCGCCCAGCGCCGCGGCCAGACGCTGGCGCAGATGGCCATCGCCTGGGTGCTACGCGACCCGCGCATCACCTCCGCCCTGATCGGCGCCCGCAACGTGGAGCAGCTCGACAACTCGCTCGACGCGCTCCAGAACACCGCCTTCTCGCCGGAGGAGCTGGCGGAGATCGACCGCTTCGCGGTGGACGGCGAAATCAACCTGTGGCGGAACTCCTCCACGGCCGAAGCCGGTTGATGGGCCGAGAGGTCGAGGGGCGGGGCCGGAGCGTTTGACCGCCCGGCCCCGGCTGCGCTACCCCTCCGCCCCGAACCATAATCGCCACGGGAACCCCTTTCATGACGCCGCCAAGCGACCGGGTGCTGGACGTCCACGAACGTCCGCCGCCCGGGACGTTCCTTCTGCTCAGCCTTCAGCATCTCTTCGCCATGTTCGGCGCCAATGTGCTGGTGCCGATCCTCACCGGGCTCGACCCGTCGGTGGCGCTGGTCACCAGCGGGCTCGGCACGCTGATCTACCTGGCCTTCACCAAGTGGCGGCTGCCCGCCTATCTCGGCTCCTCCTTCGCCTTCATCGGTCCCATCGTCACCGCCACCCAGATCGGCGGCGTCGGCGGCGCGCTGATCGGGGCCTGCGCCGCGGGTGCGGTCTATGTCGCGGTGGCGCTGCTCATCCGCGCCTTCGGCGTGCGGTGGCTGCTGCGCATCCTGCCGCCCATCGTGGTCGGGCCGGTGATCGTGGTGATCGGGCTCGGCCTCGCCTCGGTCGCCGTGGGCATGGCGCAGAACACGGCTGGCGGCGGCGAATACAGCCTGCCGCATTTCATCGTCGCCCTGCTGACGCTGGGCAGCATCTTCCTCTATTCCATCGTGCTGCGCGGCTTCTTCACGGTGGTGCCGATCCTGCTGGGCATCCTGACCGGTTACGTCATCGCGGCGCTCGCCGGCATGGTGGACTTCTCCGCCGTCGCCGCGGCCCCGCTGTTCCGCATGCCGGATTTCCACCTGCTCTTCTCGGGCATGAAGGAGGGCGCGTCGGCCCTGGCCATGATCCTGCTGGTGGCACCGGTGGCGCTCGTCACCATCGCCGAGCACATTGGCGGGCAGATCGTGCTGAGCCGCGTGGTCGGCCGCAACTTCATCGCCGATCCGGGCCTGCACCGCTCGATCTTCGGCGACGGCGTCGCCACCATGGTGGCCGGGGCGCTGGGCGGCCCGCCGGCGACGACCTACGGCGAGAACATCGGCGTGCTGGCCGTCACCCGCGTCTTCAGCGTGTGGGTGATCGGCGGCGCGGCGACGCTGGCCGTGATCCTGGGATTTGTGGGCAAGCTGTCGGCCTTCCTGTCCACCATCCCGACCTCCGTCATGGGGGGCGTGTCCATCGCCCTGTTCGGCGTGATCGCCTCCTCGGGCATCCGCACGCTGATCGAGGGCAAGGTGGATCTGGGCGACAAGCGCAACCTGCTGATCTCCTCCACCATCCTGGTCATCGGCATCGGCGGCGCCACGCTGAAGTTCGGCGACGGCGGCTTCGTCGTGTCGTCCATGGCGCTGGCGGCGGTGCTGGGCGTGGTGCTGAATGCCATCCTTCCGGGACGCGGCACCGGTGGCGACGCCGAGGCGATCCTGTCGGACCATGTCTGATCGCCGCTTGCCCGCACATTGATCCCATGGCGCCCTGATCGCCCGGCGCCCGCCGGCCCGCTCCCCGTTCCGCAGCTTTATCGGTCCGGCACGGGGAAGCGGGTTGCATCGGAGGGCGCCCTTTGGTATAGACGCCGCTCGCATAGCAGGAACCCCGGCCATGAAGACTGACATTCACCCCGCCTACCACGAGATCAACGTCGTTATGACCGACGGCACCTCGTTCACGACCCGCTCCACGATGGGGAAGCCGGGTGACACGCTGCGCCTCGACATCGATCCGAAGTCCCACCCGGCTTGGACCGGCGTGCAGAAGCTGCTGGACACTGGCGGGCAGATCGCCAAGTTCAACAAGCGCTTCGCGAACTTCGGCCTGAAGAAGTAAGCGTCTCGGCTTCGAAACGAAAAGGGGCGCCCGGCCATCCGGGCGCCCCTTTTCGTTTTCGCGCGTCTTGCTTCCGCGCCGTCCCGGCAGGGCCGCGTCACACGGCCTCGCGCAGGACCTCCATACGCACCCGCTCGTCCAGGCGGGCGACGCGCATGTAGAGCCGGTGGCTGCGTTCCAGCAGGCTGCGCAGACCCGAGGGCAGCTGTTCGTTGTCGGCGCCCGACGGGTCGGTGCAGATGTCGCCGCCCGACAGGGCGAACTCCTCGCTGGCGCCCTGCTCGCGCGAGATCTCGCCGGCGTGCACGGCCTTCTGGGCGAGCAGCCAGGCCATGACCTGGGTCAGCCGGCTCGTCACCCGCATCGATTCGTAGGATATCTGGAGCCGGACGTGCGGCGGCAGATCCTTCTGGTCGTAGGCCTCGTGATAGGCGATGTAGTTGCGCGCCTCGACGAGCAGCGCCATCGTCTCGTCGTAAGGTCCGTTGAAGAAGGTGGCAGATCCAAGCACGGCCGTGTTCCTCCCGCGGCTGGATGGCCCATGACCGACCCTCGCCGCAACTGATTAACAATGCGTAAGTTAGGGCGGCGGACGCGCACGGCACCCTCTTGACGGCGATTTCGGCCTACCTATCTCTAGGCCACCGGACGATGCCCATCAGGGGTCGGCCGGATCTGCAAAGCCGGGGATCGACGGTATCCGTGATCCCGGACCGCACTATCGCTCTGTCGGAGGATAAGTCATGCGTAGCTACGACCTTTCGCCCCTGTTCCGTTCGACCATCGGGTACGACCGCCTCTCGCGTCTCCTGGAGACCGCGATGACCGGCGACGACGCGCCCGCCTCCTACCCGCCCTACAACATCGAGAAGCTGGGTGAGGACCACTACCGGATCACCATGGCCGTCGCCGGCTTCGGTCCGGAAGACCTGGAGATCACCGCCCAGCAGAACTCGCTGCTGGTCAAGGCTAAAGCTAAGAAGGAGGAGGAGGCCGGCCAATTCCTCTACCGGGGTATCGCCGGCCGCGCTTTCGAGCGCCGCTTCCAGCTTGCCGACTACATCAAGGTGACGAGCGCCAATCTTCTGAATGGCCTCCTGCACGTCGAAATGGTGCGCGAGGTACCCGAGGCGATGAAGCCCCGCACCATTCAGATCGCGACCGGCGCCAACGACCAGCCGGCCATCACCCATCAGGCCGCCTGATCCCGGTCAAACCGGCTCACCAGGCCTGAACAGCAAGAAGGCGCCCTGGACATCCGGGGCGCCTTTTTTGTTTTTGCGGTTCGTCGCTCCGGGGAGGAATGCGACCGGCAGTGCCGTCACTGGTTGGGCGAGCGGGTGATCGTCTTGATCGGGCCGCGCGGGTTGCCCGACATCTCGGCGATCTTGCGGTCCTGCTCCTCTATGACGCCGCGGGCCGGTTCGTCGCCGTCCAGCCCTTCGAGAATGGCACGGGGAACCCGGCGGTTGGAGGTCTGGGCGCCGTCCTGGTAGAGGACGTCGAACAGGACGAATTCGCTTTCGGATGTTTTCTTGCTCTTGCGGGCCATGGGAACTCTCTGATGCGGCGAGGGGTTGCGGTGGGGGTGACGGGATGCGGGGCGGGCTGCCCGGACGCCACCTCGGGCGTTTCCAAATAGGATGGGGGCCGCTTCCGTGAAAGCGGCCCCCGGTGTTTTCGGCGTGTTTTTCCGCGTCCATTCCGCCGGTGCCTTCCGCACGGCGGAGTCGGACGCTGTTCTTGCCTGCCCTGTTCAACCCGTCCGAGCTGATGAACGGGAGGTTAAGGACCGCGGCGGGCAGCGTCAAGCGGAAGCGGACGGCACCTCCGCCGCCGCGTCGCGGACGCCGACCATCGTTTCGCCGATCAGCCAGTCCACGACCCTGGACAGCGCCTCGCCCTCGGCCGCCCCCTGCTCCAGGGCCTTCCGGTAGACGGCGACCTGATGGTGGGCGCTGGTGCCGCGGGCCAGGATGGCGCGGGCGTTCTCCAGCTCCGCGACGCAGCCGAAATGCTCCGCGTCCTCGCGGGTCAGCTCCAGCAGCTCGTCCAGCAGCTCGGGATAGGGCACGATGCGGCCGCGCCCGTAATCGACCAGCCCGTCGTCCAGCCCGTAGCGCTGGGCACGCCAGCGGTTCTCCTCGATCAGCAGGTTCTTGTAGGCGCGCCAGGTGACGTTGCGCGCGCGCAGCCGCCACAGCATCCGCAGCAGGCACCGGTAGAAGGCCGCGACCGTCACCGCATCCTCCAGCCGGGTGCAGATGTCGGTGATGCGCATCTCCAAGGTCGGGAAGCGGCAGGAGGGGCGGATGTCCCACCAGAGCTTCGAGGAATCCTCGATGATGCCCGCCTGCACCAGGATGTTCACATGCTGGAGATACTCGCCGTGGCTGCGGAACTCCTCCGGCATGCCGGTGCGCGGCAGCTCGTTCCAGACCGACAGGCGGTAGCTCTTGCGCTCCATGTCGCGCCCCCGCCAGAAGGGGGAGGAGGTGGAGAGCGCCAGAAGGTGCGGCAGGAAATAGCGCGCCTGGTTCATCAGGTCGATGCGCAGGTCGTCGTCCTCGATCCCCACATGCACGTGCATGCCGCAGATCATCAGGCGGCGGGCCGGCGCGCCGATGTCCCGCGCCATCATGTTGTAGCGGTCGCGGTTGGTGTGTTTCTGCGGCTCCCAGGCGGCGAAGGGATGGGTGGAGGCGGCGATGGGCGCCAGCCCATACTGGTCCGCCACCCCCGCCACGATGGCGCGCAGCGAGGCGAGCTGCGTCCGCGCCTCCTGGATGTCGGCGCAGACGGGCGTGCCGACCTCAATCTGGCAGCGCAGGAATTCCGGATGGATGCGGTCGGGCGCCTGGTCCTGGCAGGCCTTCAGCATCTCCTCGGGCGGGCTGTGCACCAGGTCGCGGGTGCCCCGGTCCACCAGCAGGTACTCTTCCTCGAGGCCCAGGGTAAAGGCCGGCTCCATGCGGTCACTCCCGTGGATAAAGCTGAATCCGGTAGATGGCCGGATCGGCGAGTACAGGCTCCAGCGCGTCGCCCAGAACCTCGGCCCAGAGCGCCACCCCCTCCGGCACGGCGACCAGGTCCTGCCGCACCTCGATCAGGACGTTGGGAAGCCCCGCCGGGGTCGCGTGCGTCTCGATGGTGCCGCCCGTCGTCGTGCGCCCGGTGTAGGGCTCGTTGTCGCCGACACACCAACGTCCATCGGCCCGCAGCCGTTCCATCAGCGGCACGGGGATGCGCGGGTCGCGGTCCCACAGGATGCCGACATGCCAGGGGCGCGCCACGCCACGCATCACGGGGGTGAAGCTGTGGATGGACACCACCGCCGGCACCAGCCCGCGCGCGCGCTTGGCGGCGATCTGCGCGGCCACCGCCTCGTGGTAGGGGCGAAAGATCGCGTCCACCCGCCGCCGCACCTCCGCCGCGTCCAGCGACCGGTTGGCCGGGATCACGGTGTCGTCGCTGACCACGGGAATGGCCGTGGGGTCGTCGAGCGACCGGTTGGGATCGACGATCAGCCGCGAATAGCCGGAGAGCACCGCCGTCGCGCCGAACCGGTCCGACAGCCGGCGGGTCAGATCCGCCACGCCGATGTCGTAGGCGATGTGCCGGCACATCTCCGCCTCGGTCAGGCCGAGATCGCCGAGCGCCTTCGGCACCGCGCGCGAGGCATGGTCGCAGAGCAGGAGGACCGGCGAATCCGAGTCCGGCTTCAGCACCGTGAAGGGCGGCGGGTCGTCCGGCCCGAGCAGGGGAGGTGGCGGGGCGGCGTTGACGGGTTGTGACGTCGGCAGGGTCATGCTTGCAGGATCTGGCAACGGTTGGCGGTTCCCGGAAGGCGTCCGGACGGAAAATCCCGCCCGCCGGAAAGGACGGAAGGGGCGGCACGGCTATGAAACACATGTAAGGGCTTTTGTTCGCCCTGTCGGCCCCTTTCTGCCCGCACCTCCATGTCGGCCAGCCTGCTCTCCGCCGCCGGTCTTGGAGTCCGGTCCCGGATTCCTTCCGGCACGGCCGGGCAGCCGTTGACGCGGCGGGAGAACCTCGGTTACGGAGTGGGGTCCGGTCAGCAAGAGAAAAGGGGCGCCGCCCGTGTCCGACGCCGAGGAGACCTCGCCCTCCCCGCCCCCCGCCGTGCCGGCCCAAAGGATTTCCGAATGGGTCGCCGCGCGCATCCTCGACCGCATCGCCAAGGGCGAGCTGGTGCCGGGGGAACGGCTGCCGGGAGAACGCCAGCTCGCCGAACAGCTCAACGTCAGCCGCGTTTCGGTGCGCGCCGCCCTGCAGACGCTTAAGGCGCAGGGCTTCCTGACGGCGGTCCAGGGCGGCGGCACGCGGGTGGTCTCCTCGGCCGGCGCCATGGACGACGCGCTGACCGAGATGGTGCGGGTGAAGCACGCGAACCTCTGCGACCTCGTCGAGATCCGCATGGCCCTGGAAAGCTGGGCGGCGCGCCGCGCCGCCGAGCGCGCCACCCCCGAACAGGTGGACACCATCGGCCGGATCATCGCGTCCATGGGGGCGTCCATGGGCAAGGGCGCGGGCCAGGCGGCGGTCCATCCGCCGGCCCATTCGGCGGATGACGAGATGGACTTCCACCTCGCGGTGGCGCAGGCCGCCGGAAGTCCCGTCTACCTCCACCTTCTCGCGACGATCCGCGACATCCTCGGCCATCTGCTGGAGGCGCACCACACGGAGCCTTTCACCGAAGGCAGCGAGGCGCTGCTGGTGGACCATCACCGCGCAATCTACGACGCCATCGCGAAGCGCGACCCGGACGCCGCCGCCGCCGCGGTGACCGCCCATCTCGGCTGGGTGCTCGACCGCTATCACCGGATGCGCCTGCCGGAATAGGAGGGAACCGGGCGTCCCGCCGCTTGACAAGGCCACGCCCACGCTTTGTCATTGCCCCCCGTCACGTTCCGGCCTGGTCCAGGGGAACGGCGATGCCCCCCACCTGTTCGCAACGGGGCCGCGCCGTTCCCAGGAGCAGGGCGGGCCGCCACCAACCGTGTCCGGCAAACCTCAAGGCAGGATTCATGACCCACAAAGCGAGCCGCATCCGCCGTCATCGTCTGACCAAGATCGTCGCCACGCTGGGGCCGGCCTCCAGTTCGCCGGAGACGGTGCGCGCCTTGTTCGAGGCCGGGGTGGACTGCTTCCGCCTGAATTTCAGCCACGGCACGCACGAGGACCACGCCGAACGGCTGCGGATCATCCGCGAGCTGGAGGCCGAGGCCGGGCACCCCATCGCGGTGATGGCCGACCTCCAGGGGCCGAAGCTGCGCGTCGCCACCTTCGCCAACGGCCCGATCGACCTGGAAGCCGGCCAGTCCTTCCGGCTCGATCTCTCCCGTGAGCCGGGGGACACGACCCGTGTCGGGCTGCCGCATCCGGAGATCTTCGCGGCCCTCGTGCCGGACACCGACCTTCTGCTGGATGACGGGCGCGTGCGGCTGCGCGTGGTGTCCTGCAGCCCGGAACATGCCGACACGGTGGTCGTGTCGGGCAACCGGCTGTCCGACCGCAAGGGCGTGAACGTTCCGGGCGTGACGCTGCCGCTGTCGCCCCTGACCGAGAAGGACCGGGCCGACCTCGCCTTCGCGCTGAATCTCGGCGTGGACTGGGTCGCCCTGTCCTTCGTCCAGCGGGCGGAGGACGTGGCCGAGGGGCGCAAGCTGGTCGCCGGGCGCGCCGCGCTGATGACGAAGCTGGAAAAGCCGCAGGCCATGGCGCATCTCGACCAGATCATCGAGCTGTCCGACGGCATCATGGTGGCGCGCGGCGACCTGGGCGTGGAACTGCCGCCCGAGGACGTTCCCATCCTCCAGAAACGCATGATCCGCGAGGCCCGCACGGCGGGCAAGCCGGTGATCGTGGCGACGCAGATGCTGGAGTCGATGGTCGGAAGCCCCGCCCCGACCCGTGCCGAGGCGTCGGACGTGGCGACCGCCGTCTATGACGGCGCCGACGCGGTCATGCTGTCGGCCGAGTCCGCCTCCGGCGCCTACCCGGTGGAGGCGGTGTCGATGATGGACCGCATCGCGACCCGCGTGGAGCACGACCCGCTCTACCGCACCCTCATCGACGCGCGGCACCCCGACCCCAACCAGACCGCCGCCGACGCGATCACCGCAGCCGCCCGCCAAGTGGCCCACACGATCCAGGCGGCGGCCATCGTGACCTACACGACGTCGGGCTCGACCACGCTGCGCGCGACGCGGGAACGGCCGGAGGTGCCGATCCTCTGCCTGACCTCGCACATCGAGACCGCACGCCGGTTGCAGCTCGCCTATGGCGTCCACAGCGTGCAGACGGCGGACGTCACCAATTTCGCGGAGATGGTCCAGAAGGCGACGCAGATCGCCTACGCCGACGGGCTGGCGCTGGAAGGGCAGCGCCTCGTCATCACGGCGGGCGTGCCCTTCGGCACGCCGGGCAACACGAACATCCTGCGGATCGCCTGGGTGGAGGGGGCCTGACCGGGGCCTGACCGGGGCCAGCCGGGCCGGTACCGGCGGACAGGGCGTCAGAAGGTCGAGCGGGCGAGCTGGTGCTGGAGGTCGGCGATGTGTTCGCGCACGCCTTCCAGGTGGGGGTTGATCGCCAACGCCGCCGAGAAGGCCTTCAGCGCGCCGTCCGCCTCGTCCAATTCCAGATAGATCAGGCCGAGCCCGGCGAGCGCCGCGAAGTGGCGCGGCTCCAGCATCAGGACACGGCGGATATCGGCGACCGCGGCCGCGTAGTCGCCCAGAAGGTAATTGGCGTTCGCCCGCTTGTTCCAGCCCTCCGCATAGTCCGGCGCGATTTCCGTCACCGCGCTGAAGGCCTCCAGCGCGCGGGCGTAATCCTCCTCGTTCATGCCCGACACGCCGTCCTGCATGAGGAAGAGAACTTCGTCGCCGGGATGATCGAGCCAGATGGTCCAGATCTGGTCCTCGACCGACGCCGCCGACGGGCCGTCGGGCGCGGTCCGCAGTTCCTGGAACAGGCTGGCGAGACGCGAGTCGGACTGGCTGCTCCAGGCCGATTCGGGCGCCGTGATCCCCCACAGCGCGACCAGCGCGCCCAAAAGGAGCGATGCGACGGCGTTTGCGAGGATTCTCGGGCGCTTGATCATGACTATGAAGCTGGAATCGCGCTTCGTTCTTGCCAAGCCCTTCTTTGGTCACTCAACCGTGTGGCGGGTCATAACCCGCAAAATCGCGCGTCTGACGCGAAAGCCCAGGAGAGGCTTGGCGGGGGCGTAGGACCACCCCGCCAAAAGAAAGGGCCGGCGGAATTCCGCCGGCCCTTCCCTTTCAACAAACCGAACTCTTGGAGCCCGAGATCAGGCAGCCTTGTCGCGGCCGCTGACGATCTCCTCGGTGACGTTGCGCGGCACCGGCTCGTAGTGGCTGAACTCCATGCTGTAGGACGCACGGCCGGAGGTCATGCCACGGAGCTGGCCGATGTAGCCGAACATCTCGTTCAGCGGAACGGTCGCCTCGACGGCGATGTTCGAACCACGGTCGCCCTGGCCCATGACCGTGCCGCGGCGGCGGTTGATGTCGCCGATCACGTCGCCGAGGTAATCCTCGGGCGTCACGACCTCGACCTTCATGACCGGCTCCAGCAGGATCGGAGCGGCCTGCTTGATGCCCTCGCGGAAGCAAGCCTTGGCGGCGATTTCGAACGTCAGGGCGTTCGAGTCGACGTCGTGGTACTTGCCGTCCACCAGGCGGGCGCGGAAGTCGACCGTCGGGAAGCCGGCGAGCACGCCCTCTTCCTTCTGCATCTCCAGGCCCTTGCCGACCGACGGGACGTACTCGCGCGGCACCGAACCGCCGACCGTCTCGTCCTTGAACTCGAAGCCTTCACCACGCTCGCGCGGCTCGAAGATGATCTTCACCTCGGCGAACTGGCCCGAACCACCGGTCTGCTTCTTGTGGGTGTAGGTGTATTCGACCGGCTTGGTGATCGTCTCGCGGTAGGCCACCTGGGGCTTGCCCATGTTGCCTTCCACGCCGAACTCCGTGCGCATGCGGTCCAGCGTCACCTCGAGGTGCAGCTCGCCCATGCCGCGCAGGATGGTCTGGCCGGTTTCACGGTCGGTCTCCAGGCGGAGCGACGGATCCGCGCGGACCATCTTGCCCAGCGCCAGGGAGAACTTCTCCTGCTCGGCCTTGCTCTTCGCCTCGACCGAGACGCTGATGACGGGCTCGGGGAAGCGCATGCGCTCCAGGATCACCGGGTGAGCGGAGTCGCAGAGCGTGTCACCGGTCTCCGTCTCGGTCAGCGAGACGAGCGCCACGATGTCGCCGGCGCGGGCTTCCTCGATCGGGTTGGCTTGCTGCGCGAACATCTCGACCATGCGGCCGATCTTCTCGCGCTTGCCGCGGGTCGAGTTCAGGACCGACATGCCCTTCGTCAGCACGCCCGAGTAGACGCGGATGAAGGTCAGCGAGCCGTAGGTGTCGTTGAGCACCTTGAAGGCCAGGGCGGCAAACGGCGCCTCGTCCGAGCTGGCGCGCTCGCCGTTCGGGTTGCCGTCCTCGTCCACGGTCTTGATGGCCGGAACGTCGGTCGGGGCCGGGAGCAGATCGACGACGGCGTCGAGAACCTGCTGCACGCCCTTGTTCTTGTAGGACGAGCCGCACAGGACCGGGAAGAAGGAGCCGACCAGCGTGCCCTGGCGGATGCACTTGCGCAGCGTCTCGGGCGAGGGATCCTCACCGGAATCGAGGTAGGCTTCCATCGCCGCTTCGTCATGCTCCAGCGCGCTGTCGACCAGCTCCGTGCGCAGGGCCTTGATGGAGGCGATGTTGTCCAGGTCTTCCTTGACCGTGATGTTCAGCTTCTGGGCCAGGTCGTCGGTGATCTCCCACACCTCCCACTTGGCGTCCTTGTCGTCGGAGAACCAGACGTAGGCCTTCATCTCGATCAGGTCGACCATGCCGCGGAAGTTGTCTTCCGAGCCCAGCGGGACCTGGATGGGCAGCGGGCGCGCGCCGAGGCGGGTGCGGATCATGTCCACGCAACGCGCGAAGTTGGCGCCCGAGCGGTCCATCTTGTTGACGTAGCAGATGCGCGGGACGTTGTAGTTGTCGGCCAGGCGCCAGTTCGTCTCGGACTGCGGCTCCACGCCGGCGACGCCGTCGAACACCACCACCGCGCCGTCGAGCACGCGGAGCGAACGGTTCACCTCAATGGTGAAGTCCACGTGGCCCGGGGTGTCGATGACGTTGATCTTCTTGCCGCGCCAGAAGGTCGAAACGGCGGCCGACTGAATGGTGATGCCGCGCTTCTGCTCCTGCTCCATGTAGTCGGTCGTCGTCGACGTCTTCAGATCCTTGGTCTCGTGGACGTCGATGATCGTGTGCTTGCGGCCGGTGTAGTACAGGATGCGCTCGGTCGTCGTGGTCTTACCCGCGTCGACGTGGGCGATAATGCCGATGTTACGGATATCGGAAAGTGGCGTTTGGCGCGGCATGTTGCGGGTCCATTACAGTAAAGCGGCGATCGAAGCGTAACGATGCTCGTCCGCTCCGGCTGCGATGGGTGATCTGGGTTCTACGGTCGATCGGTTAAGGCGCTGTTAACGTCTTTCGGCACCAGAAGGGCTATACCAACGGGCTCCGCGGGGGACCAAGCCGCCCGCGATCCAACCATAGTCGACTCTTCGCGGGCGCTTTGTGCCGCAAACTTCGCCGAACTTCAAGGTGATCTTGCGGCGCATGTAAGACGCCGCCGGAGCCGGGTCCCCTCCGACGCAGCTTATTTAGCGGCGACGACCTGGATTTCAACGAGATATTCGGGACCGGCAAGGCGGGCCTCGACGGTGGCGCGGGCGGGCGTGTTCTTGGCGTCCACCCAGGCTTCCCACGCCTTGTTCATCGCGCCGAAGCTGGCGATGTTCGGCAGGAAGATGGTCGCCGAGAGAAGCTTGCTCTTGTCCGTGCCGGCCTCGGCCAGCAGGGCGTCGATCTGGCGCAGCACCTGCGCGGTCTGCTCCGTCACATCGGCCGTGGCGCCCGCGTTGTCGGCGACCTGGCCCGCGAGATAGACCGTGTCGTTGTGAACCACCATCTGGCTCATGCGGGGGCCGCTGTGAAAGCGCTGGATCGACATACGTCCGTCTCCGGTGTTCGGCGAAGTTGGGTTTTTCTGCTGCGGAAGGCCGTACGTCTATGCGATCCGGCCGCCGTGACATAGAAAAAAATGCGTCGACCTTTTCAAGGCTGTCCCGCGCCGCCGCCCTTCCTTTCGCCCCGTCCCGCCGTCTCCACCAATGCCCGCAGGGCCGGTGCCACGGCGGCGGCCGGCACGGCGAGGTTCCGGCGCTCCGGCCCGCCGCCCGCCGCGACCGCGATTCCGACCACCCGCCATGTTCCCTCCCGCTCGGCCAGCAGTGCCGCACCGCTGGTGCCGCGCGTCCCGGCGCAGTCGTGCATCAGCAGGTCCCCGTCCGGAACCCGCACCCGGCCCAGCAGCCGGCAGGCGGTGTCGGCTGTGACGATCTGCGCCTTGTCCTGGTTGTAGCCGCCGAGCGCCACCGCGGCGCCCTCCGGCGGCGCCGATTCCTCCAGCGCCAGAGCCGGAATGCCGGGCGGCGCGTCCTCCGCCAGTTCCAGCACGGCCCAGTCGCCGGCCAGCCCTTCCAGCGGCCGCACCGGATCGTGCTTCGGGTCCACGGTGAAGCCCGCGACACGTGAATGCCCGCTGTAGTCGCCCCGCCGGTAGCCGAACAGGACGTGCAGCGAGGATGGGGGCAGGTAGCGCCGGGTCCGGGCGTTGTAGAGGCAGTGAGCCGCCGTCATCACCGCCCGCCGGCCCGCCAGCACGCCCGTGCAGCGTCCGCCGAGGTTGGTCTGGATCTTCACGAGGCTGCCCCAGGGCGCCTGTTCCGGGTCCACCGGCGCGCGCCGGTCCTCGGCCCCGATCCCCGGCAGCGGCGGCGGCTCCGCCCTGGCCGGTACGGCGCCCGCCACGACGGGGACGGTGCCGGCCAGAAACGCCGCCATCACCGCCATCCCGATCAGGCGTTCTTGATATGTTTTCATTTGCCCCTTATCCTCGGGGCAGAAATTCGCAACGGGCGCCGGGCATGGCAACCCTCATCATCACCGAAAAATCGAGTCAAGCGAAGGACCTGCGCGCCGCCCTGGGCGAGCGGTTCGGCCGCATCCTGCCGGCGGAGGGGCACCTGCTGCGCCTCGCCGAGCCGGACGAGGTCGATCCCGCCTGGAAGCGCTGGAGCGCCACCCTGCTGAAGCCCGACGGTCTCTACCCGACCAAGCCGGACTCGGGCGGCAACAAGGCGACGAAGTTCCAGGCGATCAAGGCCGCGCTGAAGGGCTGCGACCAAGTGATCCTGGCGACCGACTGCGACCGCGAGGGGCAGCTGATCGGCCAGGAGATCCTGGAGCATGTCGGCTACCGCGGCCGCGTGCTGCGCGCGCTGTTCACCGCCCAGGACCCCAAGACCATCCGCGACTCCTTCGCGAAGCTGAAGCCCAACGCCGACCTGCGCCCCCTCTACGAGGCGGCGGTGGCGCGGCAGCAGGCCGACCAGATCTTCAACCTGTCCCTGACCCGCACGGCCACCAAGACGCTGTTGGCGCCCGGCGTGCGCGGGGTGATCGGGATCGGCCGGGTGAAGACACCGACGCTCGCCATCGTCTGCCTGCGCGAGCTGGAGATCCGCAACTTCAAGCCCGAGGATTATTTCGAGATCACCGCCACCGCCACCGTGGAGGGCGGCAGCTTCCTGATGCGCCATGCGCCGGCGCCCAAGGACCGGATCAAGGAGCGCGCCCGCGCCGAGGCGATCGCGCGCGCGGCGTCCGGCCATGCCGGCCCGCTCGGCGTGACGGTGGAGGAACGCAGGCAGGCACCGCCCAAGCTTTACGACCTGCCGTCGCTCCAGAAGACCTGCGGCCAGCGCTGGGGCTGGAACGCCGACCGGACGCTGGCGGTGGCGCAGGAGCTGTATGACGGCGAGGGCAAGAAGCTCATCACCTACCCGCGCGCCGAGGCGCGCTACCTGTCGGAAAACCAGATCGCCGACGTCGGCGCCATCACCGGCGCCCTGACCCGGCTGCGCGGCTTCGCCCATCTGGAGATCGGCCGCCCGGTGATCCGGCGGGGCCGGTCGGGCCATTTCTGCGACAAGGCGCTGGAAGGCGTGTCCCACCACGCTATCGTGCCGAACGTCAACGTCATGGACGACCTGGAATCGCGGCTCTCCCGGCTGACCGACGACGAAAAGCGTCTGTTCGCGCTGATCTGCCGCTCCTATCTCGCCGCCGTCATGCCGGATTACGAGTACCGGCAGACGACCGTGACGATGCCGGTGCCGGTGGATGGAAAGCCGGTGGCCTTCCGGGCCGTCGGCCGCATCCCCCTGCGGCTCGGCTGGAAGGCGGCCTTCGGCTCGGCCGAGGCGGAGGGAAAGCCGGAGGACGAGGCCGAGCAGACCCTTCCGCCGCTCGCGGACGGCGAACGGGCCACCCTCTCCGACCCGAAGGTCGAGGCCAAGCGCACCCAGGCCCCGCCGCGCTACAACGAGGGCACGCTGGTGGACGCCATGCAGAACGCCTGGCGGTTCGTGGAGGACCCCGCGCTCCGGGACCGGCTGAAGGAGGCCAAGGGCATCGGCACCCCGGCGACCCGCGCGGAGGTGATCAAGGGGCTGCGGCGGCAGAACCTGCTGGACGCCGACGGCAAATGGCTGGTGCCGACACCGGCCGGCCTCCAGCTCTTCGAAACCCTGCGGGGAGCCGCCCCGGCCCTGGTCGATCCGGGCACCACCGCCTTGTGGGAGATGCGGCTGGACGAGGTGGTCACGGGCCGCGCCGACTTCCGCGCGGTCATCGACGACATCGCCGGAGAGGCCGGACGGCTGATCGGCGTGCTCCAGGGCAGCCGGGGCGCGACGGTGGATCTCGGCGTGCCCGCGGCCCCCTTCCGCGGCGCGCGCCGGCGCACCACCGGATTCGGAACGGCCGCTGCCGGAAAGCCCGGTGCCGCGACGGCGCGGGTCAGGCGGACACCGCGCGCGGCAGCCGCCAAGACCGGAACGGAAAGCCCCACGGTGGCGCGCACCGCGCGCAAGACCACGCGGAAACCGAAGGCTCCGGCAACCGCGCCGGTCCTGGAAAGCGTCGCCGACCAGCCGGCGGCGCTTTCGGGCGGAACCGGCTCCGGCAAGCGCCGCACCCCGACCGACCGCATGGTGTCCTTCGCGCGCAGCCTCGCCGAACGGAAGGGCATCGAGCTGCCGCCGGCCGTGGCGCAGGACTTCGATTCCTGCCGCCAATTCCTAGACCAGCACGCCCGCTAGCAGCACGCCCGCTAGGCGGCACCTGGCCGGGCCGGATCAGGACAGAAGCGACATCATCGGCTCGGGCGGCTCCGGCGCTGCCTCCTCCAGCGCCTCGGCCACCTCATGCACGCGGGCGTCCAGGCGCAGCGGCTCCTGCCGGCCGGCGAAATGCACGTCCGTGCAGCCGCTCTCGGCCGGGCGCAGGAAGAGAATGCCTGCGGCGTTGACCAGGACCACCGCACCCGAGACGTCCTTGAATTCCACGAACCTCATGCGGCTTCCCCTTTGTGTTCGGTTCTGCTTTAACAGCCGCCCGCCGGCTCCGTCCTGCGGGAAACCCGGACGGCGTTCTTTCCATCGCGGTTTCGAAAGCCGCCGGAGGAGCCTCTTGAAGACCGGCCCGGCCCGACTGACATGAACGCTCCAAGCTTGAACATGGGTATGAGCGGAGGCACGGGCAGGGGCATGAGCCGTTCCGATTCCACAGCGCCGCATAAGGAGCACGTCGCTTGAAGCTGCTCGTCGTCGAGGACGATCCGCTGATCGGGCCGGCCGTGAAGGCGGTTCTGGAGAATGCCGGCTACACCGTCGTCGGCCCTCTGCGCGACGCCGCGAAGGCGATGCGCCTGGCGATCCGCGAGAAGCCGGACCTGGCGCTCGTCGACGTGTTCCTGGCCGGCGGCGAGACCGGCCTGACCCTGGCCCGCCGGCTGAAGGAGGAACTGAGCCTGCCCTCCCTCCTCGTCACGGGCTTCGACCACCGGGCCGACGAAGCCCGCGATTTCGCCGTCGGGGTGCTGCGCAAGCCCTTCACGCCCGACGCGCTGTCGGCTTCGGTAGGAGCGGTGGCCGAGCTTCTGGGCGGGCTCCGCCCCTCCTCCATCCCCTCCTCGCTCGAACTGTTTCAAGGCCCCCAGGAAGGCTGACCCCGGCTCAGGGAAGCCGCCTAACCGGCGGACCGGTCACCGGCGGGCGCGGAGGTCTCCGCGGCAGCGGTCCCCGGTGGAGCCTCGGCGGCGGGTGCCTCCCCTTCCGGTGCTTCGCTACCCATGCCGTTGGTCGGATCGAGCAGAACCCATTGGCGAATATCGCTCATCATCGTCCCCTTCCCGCGCGCCAGAGATGTTGGCGTTCAAAGCCGTTTCGTATGAACCTGTTTGGTGCGCTGAGATGCCGGTTTCAACAGCAGCCATCCGGTCTCGTCGCGCTCCTCTCCACCGGTGGTCCGCGGGATTAGCGCTTTCGTGGGCGATGGTGGTTCCGCGCAGCCGACTACCCGCTTCGTCCTCCGGCCCGTCCAGGAGCCAGGGACCGCGCGCGGGCGAACGCTCCCCCCAATCGGCAAGAACCGCCGTGAGATAGCCTGTGGCCCCGCCCCAGACGACATGGGCGGCGAGCATCAGCGCCACCCGCTCGCGCGGATGCTCCGTCGCCGGGCGCAGGATGCCCGCCGCCGGAATCCAGCCGAGATAGCTCGCCGCCCAGACGCCCAGCCCATAGGCGACCCCGGCCGCGACCGGCGCCCCGCCCTGCCCGCCGGCCCCGCGCAGGAGCGGCGCGCCGAGCGCGCCGGTGGCGGCACCATAGGCGTAATGGGCCGCCAGGGACGCCTCCGCCATGCCCGGTTCCGTGAGCCTTCCGGCCAAGCCTCCCCGCTCGGCGAGGCGCTCCGTGATCAGGCGCGGCGGCAAAGGATAACGCTGGCGCTCAGGAAGGCGGCGAAACATCCGGTTCATCGCCCAAGTCATCGGCGCCGTCGCGGCAAAGCCGGCCAAGGCTCCGGCCAGAACGCGGTTCATCCAGCATCTCCCTTTTCACGTTCGCTGCTGCAACTCCTAAACAGCGCAAAAAGAAAACTGTTTTTTCGAAGAGCGTGGAACGACCAGGACGTACCCCCGTTGTTAAGGCCAGGAGCGAACGGGACGCGCCGACGGCGTGGACCGCTCCACAGCAAAGCCCCCTTGCAGAGGGGCAAGACACCAATCGGAAGGAACGAAGATGAAGAAGATCATGATCGCCGCCGCCGCCGTGGCCCTGATGTCCGCCCCGGCCTTCGCCCAGTCCGGCGGGGGCGCCGGCAGCACCGGAAGCAACGTCGGCCCGGCGGCCACCAGCAGCAACACCGCCGACACGCCGGCCGACCTCGGCAAGGGCGACTCGGGCATGGGCGACGCGAAGCGCGAGAGCAGCGGCGCCACCATGAACGAGAGCAACAAGGTCACGACCGATCAGGGCACCGGCTCGACGGGCGCCACCACGGGCGGCGCGATGGACTCCGTCGGTTCCGCCGACACGATCCACAGCTCCGACACCGACGTCGACACCAACCGCAACGGCCGTTCCGGCACGATGAGCGGTTCGGGTGGTGCGGGCGGCGGCCAGTAAGCTCCCCACCGGCCACTTCTTGCCGGGGGCGCTCCAAGGGGTGCCCCCGGCAGGGACGCCAAGAAGAAGGGCGCGCACGTCGGTGCGCGCCCTTCTTCGCATTTGGCTGGCTCGTTTCGGCAGGCTTCGCTTCGTTCCGGCGGCGATCCCTTGAAAAAGGATCGCCGCCGGAACGGAAACGGGAGGCTCAGGCTTCCCGCACCAGCAGGGCAAGGGGGAAGTCCCGGAACAGGGTTCCCGCCTCGACCGAGCCGGAGGCGTCCAGCAACGTCCCGGTCAGCAGGTTGCGCCAGCGCGTGCCCGGCGGCAGCGGCAGAGTCGTGTCCGCCCAGTCCGGAGAGGATCCGGACGCGAAGCCCAATCCGCCGGCCAGCCTCGGCACCGCGACCACCGCCGCGTCCTCACCCGACACCCGCGCGAAGGCGCAGAGATGCGCGGCCTTGGCGCCGGCAGCCTCGAGCGGCAGATAGTCCCCCTTGGCGAACAGCTCTGGCTTCTCGGCCCGCAGCCGCAGGCTCCTCCAGGTCACGGCGAGCTTCACGGCTCCGTCCTGCCAGCGGTCGAGCAGCGACCCGATGGCGGCCTCGCCGCCCTCGTACAGCTTTTCCACCTCGTCCAGCAGCGTGCAGCGGCGGTCATAGTCCACCGGCAGGCGGTTGTCCGGATCGACGAGGCTGAGGTTCCACAGCTCGCAGCCCTGATAGACGTCGGGAACACCGGGGCTGGTCAGCTTGAGCAGGGCCTGCGACAGGCCGTTGATCATGCCCAGCCGGGCGACCGCCGCCTGGAAGGGCAGGAAGGCCTCCAGGAAGGCGTTGCGGCGGGTGGTGTCCAGCGCGTCGTGGATGAAGCTGACGACGGCGCCCTCATAGGCCTCATCGGGCGCGGCCCAGGTCGAATGCACCTTGGCCTCGCGCATCGACTTGGTCATGGCGCCAACGATGCGCTCGGCGAACTCGCTCATCGTCTTCTGGTCGATGGTCTGCGGATCGGCGCCCGTCAGCTCCGCCGGCCAGGCGCCGAGGATGAGCTGATAGAACAGATACTCGTCGTTGCGGTCCGGCGGCGCCTTGCCCTCCACGTCGCCACGCCGCGCGCGCAGCAGGCGGCTCCAGGCGTTGATCTGGCGCTCCCACTCCTCCGGCATCTCGGACAGGGCGTAGAGCCGCGCGCGGGTGTCCTCTCCGCGCTTGGTGTCGTGGGTGGTGGTGCTGAGCATGTTGCCCGGCCAGAAGCGCAGCCGCTCCTGGTTGGCCCGGTGAAAGGCCGGGACGCTGACGCCGAAATGGTCCGGGTGCCCGCCGACCTCGTTCAGTGCGACCAGCCGGTTGTAGCGGTAGAAGGCGGTGTCCTCCAGCCCCTTGGCCATAACCGGGCCGCTGTACTGTTGGAAACGCATCGCGAAGCGGACGACCCGCTCGCGGCTGTAGCCGCTTTTGGCCTGGGCGACGAGATCGGTCGTCAGCAGCTTCTGGAGGAAGTCGTAGACCGAAGCGTCCGGCCCGTCGGGAGCCCTGCGCGCCTGGGCGATGGCCCAGTCGATGTCGCGCCGGTCGATCTCCGTCGGCGTGCTTCCGTCCACATAGGTCCGGTAGACCGGGAAGCGGGCGATCGTCTCCTTCAGCGCCTGGTGCAGGATGTTGACCGTGAAGTCGGCCGTCAGGACGTTGGAGCGGGCGATGCGGGATGCCTCGCGGGCGAGCACGTGCAGCTCGCTCGCCATCTCGCTTTCCATGATGCGGATCTTGGCGACCCGCACGACCTCCTCGAACGGCTCGTCCTGGCCGGTGAAGTCGGCGTAGAGGCGGCTGAAGGCCTCCTCCTTGTCAGGATCGACGAACAGGCCGCCCAGCAGGTTGGTGTATTCGTAGCCGGTGGTGCCGTCGATCGGCCAGTCCTCGCGCAGCCGCTCGTGCCGGGCCAGGATCTTCTCGACCACGAGGTAGAAGGGCTTGGAGGTCGCCGCGACCAGCCGCTCGCAATAGCCCTTGGGATCGAAGAGCCCGTCGATGTGGTCGATGCGGATGCCGTCGAGCGTCCCGTCCTCGACCATGCGCAGCACCAGCCGGTGGGCGTGCTCGAACAGCTCCGGCTCATGCATGCGCAGGCCGGCGAGGTCGTTGATGTTGAAGAAGCGGCGGTAGTTGATGTCATCCGCCGCCACCTTGAAGTAAGCGGCCCGCCAGTGCTGGCGGGCAATCAGCGCGTCGAGCGTCTTCCAGCTCTCAAGCTCGCCCGGCTCGCCCCGGAAGGCGGAGACGGCGCGGTCCACCGCCTGGGCGACATCGTCCCGGTTGGCGACGAGCAGCGCCAGCTCCTCCTTCAGTGCTGCGGCGCGCCGGATCTCGTGCGGGTGCGCGTAGGCGAGATGGGCGAAGGCGTCGCCCATGCGCTCCAGCTCCGGATGGTCGGTGCCGAGGATGTCGCCGTACATGCCGGGGCTGATCGGCAGCTTGTGGCTGCCGTAGGCCCAGACGGCAAAGCTGCCCGTCTCCTTGTCGAAGCGCAGCTCCAGCGAGCCGGACTGCAGCACGACGCCGTACTGGTCGCCCAGGAAGGGCACCAGCACCTTGCCCTGGAGATAGCGGCGGTCGGGCTCCCAGTCTATGTCGAAGAAGCCCGCGAAGGGGCTGTCCGGTCCCCACTCGAGCACGTCCAGCCAGAAGGCGTTGTCGGCGCCGCCGACGCCCATGTGGTTGGGCACGAAGTCCAGGATCTGACCGAGGCCGGCGTCCTTCAGCACCTCGACCAGCCGCGCGAAGGCACCCTCGTCGCCCAACTCGGGGTTGAGCGCGTTGTGGTCCACGATGTCGTAGCCGTGCGTGCTGCCCGGCCGCGCCTTCATGTAGGGAGAGGCGTAGAGGTGGCTCACCCCCAGCCTCGCGATGTAGTCGGCGATCTCCGCCGTGCGATCGAAACCGAACTGTGCGTTGAGCTGCACCCGGTAGGTGGCCCGGGGGATCGGTTTGCCGGCGTCGGACGCCATGTGCGTGCGCTCCTAACTTAAGAGTTGGGGTGGTCGGAGTTGGGCTGATCGGAGTTGCTTTGAACCGAACGGCTGCCGGCGAACAGGCCGGTGATGGCCACGGCCTCGGGGGCGCCGGCCAGCTCCTCCAGCGTCAGCGACAGCTTGCGCCGCCAGTTGGGGTACTGGTCCACGGTGCCCGGCAGGTTGACCTGCGCCCGTTCGTCGGTGAGGTCGTCGAGCTGCACGATCGCCAGCCCGGCGTTGCTGCGCGCCAGGAAGGCATGCACGGCGCGGCCCAGCGCCCGGTCATAGGCGCTGTCCGCCGTGAAGCCCGAAGGCAACTCCAGCTCCGCCGCCCGCAGGGCGTCGAGCAGGTCGCGGCGTTCGGCCGCACGCCGGTCGCGCTGCTTCAGTACCTCGTCCTCGGCGGGATACAGGCCCTTCTCGCTCTTCAATTCGATGTCGTGCCCCTCCCACCAGCCGCGCAGGGTGGCGAGGTCGTGGCTGCCCACCGTCGCCAGAGCCAGGTACGGGTAATCCTCCGGACCGACGAAACCGTCCTTCTCCGAGTATTCGAAGAACACCACGCGATAGGACAGGATCCCGGCCTCGGCCATGCGTTCGCGGAAGCCCTCGGGCACGGTCCCGAGATCCTCCCCGACCACCAGACAATTGTGGCGAAGGCTCTCCAAGGCCAGAATTCCAAGGAGGTCATCCATTGGATAGGCCACATAGGCCCCTTCGGAGGGGGCGCTGCCCTCCGGGATCCAGTAGACGTGCTGGAGGGCCATGGCATGGTCGATGCGCAGCGCGCCGGCATGGCGCATGTTCGCGCGGACCAAGTCGATGAAGCCTGCGTAGGCCTCCTCGCGCAGGCGGTGGGGGTGGAAGGGCGGCAGCCCCCAGTCCTGGCCGGCCGGGTTGAACAGGTCCGGGGGCGCGCCGACATGAACCGACGCCAGCATCACGCCGGGCGCCGCCCAGGTCTCCGCGCCGGACGAATCGGCGCCGACGGCGAGGTCGCGGTAGAAGCCGATCCCCATGCCGCCCGCCCGCGCCCGCTCCGCCGCCTCGCCGAGCTGGCTGTCCGCGACCCATTGCAGCCAGGCGAAGAAGCTCACCCGGTCGGCATGGTCATGGACGAATCCGGCGACGGCGTCCGACGCCGGGTCGCGGAACGGCTCCGGCCAGCTCCGCCAGTCGGGCTTGCCCTCATGGGCGAAATGCTCGCGCAGGGCCTGGTAGGCGCAGAAGCGCTCCAGGGCCGTGCCCAGCCGCTTGCGGAAGCTCTTGAAGGCGGACTTGCGCTCGGGCGCCCCCTCCTCCCGGAAGGTGCGGTAGAGCCGCTCCAGGATCGGCAGCTTCAGCTTGAGGACGGCCTCGTAATCGACGAAGGCCTCGCCGCGCGCCTCCTCGATCCGCTGGCTGAAGCCGTCCGACGCGATGAGGTTGCGCGCCTCCTCGCAGTCGGCCATCTCCGGCACCGACGTGACCTGGATGTAGAGCGGATTCAGGAACAGGCGGCTCGCCGGGGAATAGGGGCTCGCCCGGTCGGGATCGTCGAGGAACATCGCGTGCAAGGGGTTCAGCCCGATCACGGCGGCACCCTGCCCGGCAGCGATGTCCGCCAGCTCGGCGAGGTCGCCGAAATCGCCCATGCCCCAGTCATTGCCGCTGTGCAGCGTGTAGAGCTGGGCCGACAGGCCCCAGATGCGCTCGCCCATTTCCAGGGGAACCGGCAGGTGGCAGCGACCGGGCGCGCCGATCAGCGCCATCTCGCCACGGACCTCGCCGGCCTCCACCGACAAGCGGTGATAGCCCAGCGGCGGGGTGGTGCCGAGGTCGAGCCGGCGCCGCTCCACCACCCGGCCGTCCAACTCGGTCCGGCTCACCAGCGGCAGCTCCTCGAAGGCGATCTGGCCCTTGCGCGCCTTTCCATCCTCCTCCGCCAAAGTCCAGGATAGCTCGCCGGTTCCCTCCGGCAGGGCGACGGTGACGGCGAAGGGCGGGCGGTCGATGCGCAGCACGGCTACCGGCGGCAGCGGACGCGACAGCTCCGCCCGCTCCAGTTCGGCGAGCCTTTCACCCGCCGCCGCCTCATCCGGCGCGTCGATCCCCATGGCCTTCAGCAGTGTCCGCTTGGTCTCGGCCGATGTGCGGACCGTCTCGCCGGCGGCATTGACGAACTCCGCCTCGATGCCCATCCGTTCGGCCAGCCGGTCGAGCGGCAGGACGCCTTCCCCCATTGGGTCGGGCATGCGGTCGGCGACCTCCGGCCCGGCGTCAGCGCGCAGGATGGCGAGCACGCCGGCCAGCGGAATCCCAACCCAGTCCGGCCGGTTCGCCAGCTCGTATCCGACCTCGTAGAGGGACTTCTCCAGCAGGAACAGCTTCAGGAGCCGTGCTGCCGCGGCCGGATCGGCCGGGAAACCGGGGCAGTCGCCGATCCCCTCGCGGTAGCCGGCAACGAAGGCGGAGGAAGCCTCGCCCTCCCACCAGGCGACCCAGGCCTCACGGGCGCCGCGGCGGGTTTCCCCGATGTCCTCGGGGATGGCCTTGCGTGCCGTCGCGGCGGCGTAGGCGACCGAGCGCAGCATGCCGGCCACGTCGCGCAGGATGCAGTGCTTGGCCCGGCGTTCGGCCAGCGGGCGCATCGGCTCGCCCTCGAAATCCACGATCTGCACGTCGCCGCGCGACACCAGCACCTGGCCCAGGTGATAGTCGCCGTGCAGCCGCATGGCGCTGAGGCCGGCCTGTTCGGGCGTCAGCGCGTCGATCTGCGCCATGATCGCCTCCTCACCCTCGGCGAGCGAGGCGACGAAGGGTGCCATGGACCCCTCGATGCCCGGCAGCGCCTCGCGCAGGCGGGCCAGAGTGGTGCGCGCCATGCGCCGGACGCCTTCAGCCCAGTCGCGGAGCATCGCCGGCGTGGCCGGCTCGGGCGTGAAGGCACTGTCGTCCGTCGGGGTGGCAAGCGCCCGGTGCATCTCCGCCGTGCGGCGGCCGAGCCGGCGCATCAGCAGGAACAGCTCCATCTCCGCCGCCTCGGCCACCGCCCGGTCCCGGCCGTCGAAGGCCTCGATGCGCGCGGTCAGCCGCCCGGTCACATGGCCCCAGGCGTCCTCGGCCTCCGGCACCAGTCCCTGGAGGATGCACAGGGCGGTGGAGCCGGACTCGCCCACCCGCTCGGCCCAGCCCAGCAAGGGCGGTGTGTTCGGGAAACGCGCGACCTCGGTCAGGAAGCGGCTCATCTCCAGTTCCGGATGGATGCCGCTCTCCAGCTTGCGCAGCCCCTTCAGGATCGCGGCGTCGCCGACCCGGATGGAGGTGTTGGACTGCTCGGCTCCCATCCAGCGCAGCGCCACCACTCCGCCCAGCTGGTCCTGGAGGCCAGCGAAGGCCTCGGTCCGTCCGTATCCCAGCCCTTTCCCGCCGCCCGCCTGCCTGCCCCGGATGCCGTCCAGCAGCGCGCGGACCACCGCCACGTCCCCATAGCCGTCGCGCAGGCTCCCCGCCCAGGGCGTGCTCTCCGGCCCGGCGATGACGAAGGGATCGCCGGCCTCGGCGCGGCCCTCCCGGTCGAGCACCAGCGGAAGCTGGTAGAGCTGCGGCTCGCGTCCCGGCGGCTCGACCTGAAGGAGGCAGAGCTGCGCGACGCCGTTCCCCAGCGGCAGCGGCAGCGCGTCGACGATCCGCACGCGCGGCGTCCCGGCGTCCTTTGCGGCGTACCAGCGCCGCGCGGACAGGAAGCCGGGCAGCAGATTGTCCTGGAGAAGGGCGAGCGCCTCGCCCTCGATGGGGCTGGGGACGGCGTCGAAATTCCGAGCGGTGGCCAAGGGGTTTCTCCGTGCTGAGCGGCTTGCACCGTCGCTCAACAGGGAGGTCCCGCGATTGTTCTCACCTGCGGAAAACTATTGGATTTCCATAGTCTCCAGGGACCGGAGCGCCCCGACCGGAACGCAGCCGTCAGGCGGTGCGCGGGTGCGGGTGGGCGAGCAGCCCGATGCGCTGGGCGAGCTGCAGCGCCTCGACCACGTCGTCGAGCCGGCCGGCGCGCATCAGCGTGTTGGCATGAGTGTTGAGGGCGGCCACCACCGCGCGCTCGTCGGTGACCCCGTCCGCCGGCCGGCCGTTGCGGTCGAGGATCACGGCGCCCAGCGCGGCCAAGGCCTCGGCGGACAGGTTGACGGCCTCCATGAGGGCGCCGTCGTCGTTCTCCGACGCGTTCAGCACCGGCTCCAGCACATCGGCGAGCAAAAGCGGATCCATGCGGCAGGTCCTAACGGCGTTCTTGGTCTTAAACAGACACGACGGCCTTTCGTGCGGCCTCGGCGAGCCTCGCATGCGCGGCGGCGGTGGGATGGATGCCGTCCCAGAACAGGTACCGGTCCGCGTCCCGGCCGGAGCCGGCGCCCGGCCAGGCATCGATGACGTTCGAGAAGCCGGCCGCCGCCGGGTCCGCGACAACCTCTTCCAGCAGGGTCCAGACGTCCAGCCGATGCAGGCGGATGTCCCATCCTTGTTCCGCCGCCCGACGTTCGAGATCGTCGAGCCCGGAGGCGAGCGCCTGGTTGTAGGCGGACGACACGAGGCCAGCGACCTGGACGGCGAAGGGACCGAAGCGGCGCAACTCGGGCACGCGGCCGAGATCCGGCAGGTTCGGCACCAGGAAATGGCGCGCGCCCGCCGCGGCCAGATCGGCGATGATCCCGCCGGCTCCGGCCGCGGCACCCATCACGGCCCCCCAGGGGTCGGACGCCGCCACGGCCGCGCGAAGGTCGTTGCCCCCGCCATAAACGATGTGGAGCGCGTCCGGATCGGCCCGCCCCGCCTGGCCCAGGAAGCGGTCCACCTGCCCGCGCAGGCTGTGGGACGCGACGCCGCCCCGGGTCTGCGCGCCGCCGATCGCGTAGTTTGTGCCGCCCGCCGTAGAGGGGACGAGCGGAAGTCCGAGCGCGTCGGCCAGCCGCTGCACCCAGAGCGGGCCGTTGGAGAAGCGCCGGTGCCCGGCGTTGCCGGTGTCGGACAGGCTGTCGCCGAACACGACGAGGCCGGAATAGAGACCCTCCGGAGCGCTCCCGGCGGCACCGGACGTGGTGGCGGCAATGGCGGTGGCGGACGGGGATGAGATGAAGGACATCGCGGAATCGGCCCTGCAGGAAACGGCCCGGCCGGGCGCGGCCGGCGGTGTCGCGCCTGCCCCGTTCGGTCTTCGGGAAAAAGGGGGACTGAGGAGCCCCCCATGGGGCGGCCTCGGATGTCACCCACATGGGTGGCGCGGCGGGCGCCCGCAAGGCCGAGGGGCACGCCGGCGGCGTCAAGTCGCCGGATGGCAGAAGGCCGGCGGGTTTCAGGCCTCCAGGACGGATTCCACTTCCGACAGGTCGCTCAGACGGCGGGCGAGCTTTTCGGTGCAGAGCACTTCAAGGATGCCGAAGGCGGCCGAGGGCGCGATGGAATGCAGGTCACCGGCCATGCCGTTTTCGGAGGCGAAGCGCTTCACGCGTTCGACCATGGCGTCGCGCTCCGGACGGCCGGGGCGCAGGCCGGGCAGCGGCCGCGTGAAGTGGATCTTGAAGCGTTTGAAGATGGCGGGAGCCACGGCAAGCACCGGCGGTTTCGGGAATTCCGCGCGGTGTCGCACGCCGGGGCCGGGCAACGCAAGGACTCCCGCCCCCT
Organism: Azospirillum sp. SYSU D00513; assembly: GCF_017356015.1. Taxonomy (GTDB): domain Bacteria; phylum Pseudomonadota; class Alphaproteobacteria; order Azospirillales; family Azospirillaceae; genus Azospirillum. Next base: position 60,190 of record NZ_JAFIQV010000023.1, on the reverse strand, counting down.
TTTCCCGCCACGCCGCGAAGCAGGAAAAGGCGGGACGGGCTTTCCGGCGTCAGCGCTGGGCGTCGGCCACGCGCTGGACGCGCTGGGGGGCGAAGCCGCGACGCGCGATGCCGTCCAGCACCTCGGCGTCGCGCCCGTACACGTCGGTGCGGAACTGCACCGCGCCATGCCCATCCACCCAGGCCGTCTGATAGAGGAGATGCACCGGCACGGCTTTCTTAAGCGGGACGATCTTGGTCTCGCCCGAGTCGAGCTGCCGGTTGCGGCGGTCCAGCGGCCAGTCCGGCGTTTCGCTGAAGACGAATTCCGCCAGCGCCATCGGGTCGCCCAGCCGCACGCAGCCGGAGGAGAAGATGCGCACCGTCTTGTCGAACTTCTCCCGGCCCGGCGTGTCGTGCAGGTACACGTCGAAGGCGTTGGGGATGTTGAACTTGATCTGCCCCAGCGCGTTCTCCGGCCCTGGCGCCTGCCGGATGCGCAGCTTGTTGATGCCGTTGCCGAGCGTCTTCCAGTTGATGCGCCGCGGATCGAGAGCCGGAGCGTCCGGCGCCCAGCTCGCGAAGACCGTGAAGTTGTGGCTGGTGACGTAGCTCGGATCCCGGATGAACTTCGGCAGGTAATCCTCTCGCGCCAGCTTGGGCGTCATCGTCCAGGTCGGATTCAGCGTCACCGAGGTGATGGTGCTCGACATGATGGGCGTCGCGCGCACGGGGGTGCCGACGATCACCCGCATCTCCCGTGCCACGGCGCCGCCGTCGAAGGCCTTCAGGGTGAATTCGGGGATGTTCACCAGCACGTAGCGGTCGCCGAAGCTGTCGGGCAGCCAGCGCAGCCGCTCCAGGTTGGAGAGGATCTGCTCCACCCGCTCGCTGGCCGGCATGTTGAGCGCCGTGAGGGTGCCGGGTCCGACCACCCCGTCCACGGTGAGCCCGTGCCGGGCCTGGAACCGCTCGACCGCCGCCTTCAGGGGCGGATCGTACAGGTCGCCGGCCTTGCTCTTGACATCGCCCTTGTACTCGCCGGTCACCGCCAGCCGCTTGCGCAGCGCCTTGACCGCCGGATCGGTCATGCCGGGTTCCAGCTTCGCCACGCGCGGGCTCGGCACGGCGGGCCAGCCGCCAGCCGCCGCAAGGTCCCGGTACTGCCGCAGCGCCGTCTTCAGAGCGCCGTATTCGGACCGGCTCGGTGCCAGCGCCTGGACATAGGCGCGGACGTCCGAAGCACCGAGCAGGCCGGACAGCAGGGTTGCCGGCTCGACGCGCGGCGGGGTGATGGCGAATTCGGGGTTGATCGCCTTGGGCGCCACCCGGCCGGAGCGCAGATGGCTCCCGTAGCGCAGGGCCGCGTCGGTGAGCAGGAGGTCCAGTTCCGCCCGCTCGGCCAAGGTCAGGCGCGGCAGGGCCGAGAGCCGCTCGGCGATGTGGTCCGGGTGGTAGTCCGCGGCGGTCAGACCTTCCGCTTCGGCTCCGTCCAACGCCTCCAGCAGGGCCTGCGCCGCGGCATGGACGCTGCCGCTGCCGACCCACACCGGCGCGAAGCCGCGTTGCGCGTAGAGGCGCCGCAACGTCTCGACCCCGACCGGGCGGCCCGCGACGGTCCGGCGGCCTTCCGCCAGACGTTCGGCGATGGCGGCGTCCAGCCCGGCCGCGTCCGCGGGTGCCGCGATGGCCTGGGTGCCGGAAAGGCCGGCACCCGGCAGGATCTCCGGCCCGGCACGCTCCTGGACGCCAGCCAGCGCGGAAGAATTACCCAGGATGGACATGGGCGCGAGGAGGCAGGCGAGCAGAAGTGACGCTAGGCGTGTCATGATGGACCCCTGGTTTGGCGGATCCGTAGTGCAAAGCTCGGCCGCCTGTCCAGAATGTGTTTCTTTGCCGCCTCATGCTGTGACAAGGGAGCAACAAAATCCGGTTACAAAATCGCAATGCAGCGAAAGGCTACGTTTAGGCTTCAGTAACGTTTGATCCCACACAATAGGGGTAGTGAAACAACTCGCTCAGGCGTGTTTTGCCAACGGCCACACTCCCCCCGTCCCTCAGCGCTTCCTCACTCCGCCCGGATCAACTGGCCGAGGTTCTGGAGCGCCATGCCCGCTGGGTCAAGGGCCAGCCCGGCGGCGCGCGCGCGAACCTGTCGGGCCTCGACCTCGAGGGCGCCGACCTGTCGCAGCGCGATCTGCGCGCCGCGCAGATGGCGGGGGCGCGCCTGTCCAAATGCCGCCTGAGCAACGCGAACCTCGCCGGCGCCGACCTGTTCTGCGCGGAGCTTGAGGACGCGGACGTCAGCCGCGCCAACCTTTCTCAGACCGATCTGCGCGGCGTGCGCCTGCGCGCCACCGACCTGACGGAGGCGAACCTGCGCGGCGCCGACCTGCGCGCCGGCGCGCTGGATGCCGGCGGCCCGGTCCGCCGTTCCGGCGCATCAAGCCCGCAGGAGCAGGAAACGCTGCGCCAACTGCACAGGTCCGTCCTCGCGCGCCGCACGGCGGAAGGCAAAGGCGGCGAGGAGGAGCCCTGCGCCGACCTGACTGGCGCCGTGCTGCGCAACGCCAACCTGAGCGGCGCCGACCTCACGAGCGGCATCCTCAACAACGCCGATCTCGGCGGGGCCAACCTGAGCGGGGCCAACCTGACCGGCGCCCGGCTGAACGGCGCCAACCTGTCCGGCGCGGTGCTGGAGGGAGCGGTCTTCAACGGGGCCGATCTGGTCGGCACGCGCATGGCCGACTGCGACCTGGCCCAGGTGAACCTCGGCGCGGCTCTCATGGCGCGCCCCCTGGACGCCATGGGATCGGAGATCCAGCGCGCCATCTTCGACCATGAGCGCTGGATCGACAGCTTCGGCCAGCGCGGCGAACGGGCGGACCTGGACGGGGCCGACCTGTCGCGCGCCGACCTGCGCGGCGTCAATCTCAGCGCGGCGTCCCTGCGCGGCGCGAACCTGTCGGGATCGGCCCTGTCGGGCGCCCGTCTGATGATGGCGGACCTGTCCGGCGCCAATCTGGAGGGGGCCAACCTCATCGGCGCCGACCTGTCCGGCGCCAATCTCAGCTACGCCCAGCTCGGCGAGGCCGACCTGACGCGCGTGCGCCTTGGTCCCGCCGAGATCAAGGACCCGGCGGGCCGCTCCACGGGGCGGAGCTGGGCCGCCAACCTGATGGGCGCGAACCTCACCCGCGCCCACCTGAACGGCACCTGCCTGGTCCAGGCCAATCTCAGCGAAGCGAAGCTCGACCAGGCCGACCTGGAGGGCGCAGACCTGACCGGCGCCAAGCTGCTTGGCACGGGCCTGCAAGGGAACGGCCTTCAGGGCACCGGCTGGCGGCGGCGCTGACGCACGAGACGCGGCCAGGCAGGTCGGACAGGGCCGTGCCGGCAGCCATCGGACTTATACGATTTTCATGAAGTCCTGACCTGTGGTCAGGACTTCCGCGCCACGATTTCTGCGCCAGGGGGCGCGGGGCCGCAGTCGCGGCCCTATACCCGGTTCGGAGGTCGGAATTTTCCGGAACCCGGTATCATATGCAAGAGACGGAAGACACCGGTCCTGACCTGACCGGGAACCTGGCGGGAGAACCTGCCGGGACGAAGGCTGGCCCGCGAACAGTGGGCCTGTTCATGGAAGCCGCAGCACTGCTGCTCAGAACAGGCCCTGCGAGATGGGTCCGCCGAGGATCGCGGCCACCAGGACGGCCAGCGCCACGGCCATGGCGCGCTCGGTCCGCGACCAGCGCTGCCAATCCTTCCGGAAACTCTTCAATTCCTGGGCCATGGCCTAACTCCCGCCATCCGCAAGCAAACCCGCTGCTGCGAATATTGTGCACGCGACCAGTTGATGCTTGGTTAACGCGGCGCGGAAGGGAGTTCATCCGCAGCATTCGCCGAAAATGACCACAGGTGACCAAGAAGACACACCAACGCTCAAAAGTATAAGATCTTTGCCCTCAATTTTTCATAAACCTGGGCCGGCCGAAGGGCCGACACCCCTGCGCGCCATAGAACAGTCTCGCGGCGGCGCCCCTATGACCGCCCGCCTGTCCTATCGCGGAGAGCCGGAACGCCGTCAGGGTCCCGGCCACATCCAGGTCAGTTCATGCTTGTTGTTGAAGAGGTGCATGACCCGGCCACCCGGGATGGCGGCGAAGGCGCGCGCCGTCTCGTGGTCGGTCTCGCCCTGGAACTTCAGCGTGCAGACGAAGCGCTTGGCGAGCCCGCTCTCCATCCAGCCCTGCACCAGCCGGAGAAGCCGGGTCGGGTAGCAGATCACGTCGCAGACCAGCCAGTCGACCGGCCCGATGTCCTGCGGCCGCAGCCCGAAGGCGCTCTCCTGCCGGAACTCGACGCGCGGCAGCCGGCCGACGGACGGGTCGAGCGGCGCCTTGTCGACGCTGACCACGCTCGCCCCCAGCTCGTGCAGCACCCAGGTCCAGCCGCCGGGGCTGGAGCCGAGGTCCAGGCAGCGGTCGCCCGGCCCCGGCCAGTGGCCAAGCTGCGTCAGCGCCTCCCAGAGCTTCAGGTAGGCGCGGCTCGGCGGGGCCGTCCTGTTCTCAACGAACACCGCCTCGCCATGGCGGAAGGGGCTGGAGCAGTGCGGGGCCGCCAGGATGGTGTTCTCGTCCAGCAGCGTCCATGACCCCAGCGGCGCCGTCGGCCGGGGCGTCGGGAAGGTGATCGGCTTGGCCGAGACGTGCGGAAGGTTCTCCTGGATCAGCTTGGCGCGCCCATGGTGGCGCAAAGGCCAGAGCGCCCAGTTCCGCTGAAGGCCGCGCAAGGCCTTGGCCCCGCCCTTGATCGAAGTGATGGGGATCGTCACCGGGTCGATCCACACATTCTGCGCCCAGGCCGAGGGGCGCGCGGGACCCGGCGCGAAAACCAGCCGGTCCTCGACCAGGGAAACCTCACCCAGTTCCTTCACGAGGTCGTCCGTGAATCCCTCCGGGGCCAGATAGACCGTCTGGCCGAACGGCTCGTGGGCCGCGGCGTCGGCGGCGGGCCGGGAGGGTTGCGGAGAGGATTGCCGGTTGGGCGGCGGGGCGCCGGGGGTCGTGTCGTTCATGGCAAGGGGCTACCCCTCCGGCCCGCGGAATGCAAGCGGGCTAGGCGGCCCTCCCCTGCCCGGGCACGGCTGTGACAAACCGGCGCACCCCGCGCGGCGGCGGGGTTTGCCTCGATCGTGAGATTGACAACCATTCTCATTATCTCTACTGCTTGGGGCGTTCAAAGCGATAGCGCCGCCGAGGCTTCATGTACGTCTGCATCTGCAACGCCCTGAACGAGAAAAAGGTCAAGCAGGCCCTCGCTCAGGGAGCGACCACGCCGGCCTCGGTCTTCCGTTTTTGCGACAGCCAAGTCCAGTGCGGCAAATGCGTGCCGACCATGCGCAGCATGGCGCAGGAACACTGCGCCGGGGCTTGTGCTGCCTGCCCGTCCCTCTCGCCCGCGCAGGTCATCCACCAGCCCGCTCCCGTCTTCGAGCCCGCCAATCTCGACGCCATTCCCTACGGGGTCGCGGCGGAGTAACCCGCCGGGCCGGGGCACGGGTCCCTTCGCGCGCCCGCCGGCCAATAAGGGCCGGCATCATCCGGGCGCGGGAGGCCGGAGCCCTTCGGCCGTAATAGGCTCATGGTTCGGTTGACGCGTACACCCCGATGGGCTTGAGTATCGGGACGGCGCGGAGCGCTTCCTCGACAAGCAAACCCGCCAGAAAAGACCGAAAACAATAAGAACCGGCGCCTGAATGCGCCAACGTCTCCGGACCGGCGAACGGACCATCACAGGAATTTGAACCGTTCGACATGGCTGTTTCTTCGCTGCGGCGCATTTTGTTTTGCGCTGCAGCGAAGCCATTCCGTTCCGGGGACGCTGCGGGAGGAAATGGCAATGAGCTGCCTGAACCGGCAAGCCCACAACGCGCAGTGCCGCGATCTCATCCTCGCGGCGACGGAGCGGCTGGACCGGCTCCGCCACGCCGTCGAGCGCAGCGGGGCCGACCGGCGGGAGGAGCTGGAGCGCACGCTGGACGCGCTCCGCGGCCTGCACAACCGCGCCATGGCGCGCGCCGAGGCGGCGCACATGGTCACGGACGACGCGTGGCCCTACGCGCGCCTCAACGCCGACGAAACGATCCAGGAGCTCGTCCGCGCGATGGACGCGCTGGAAAGCCGGCTCGCCGATCCTCCGCCTCGGGCGTGAGCCGCTGGAGCATGTAGCCGGCGTATGGGGTATCGGCAAGCTGTGCTAAGCTGCGCACCTCGACCCGCCCCTCCGGAAGACCCGCCTTGTCCAGCTACCAGCCCACCGCCTGCCCGCACGACTGCCCCAGCACCTGCGCCCTCGAAGTCGAGCGGCTGGCGCCCGACCGCATCGGCAAGGTGCGTGGCGCCGCCGACAACAGCTACACCGCCGGTGTCATCTGCGCGAAGGTCAGCCGCTACGCCGAGCGTGTGCATTCCCCCGACCGGCTGCGGACGCCGCTGCTGCGCACCGGTCCGAAGGGCTCCGGCCAGTGGGCGCCCATTGGCTGGGACCAGGCGCTGGACCGCGTCGCCGACGCCTTCCTGGCCGCTGAGCGGACTTACGGGCCGGAGGCGGTCTGGCCCTATTTCTACGCCGGCACCATGGGGCTGGTGCAGCGCGGCGGCATCCAGCGGCTGCGCCATGTGAAGGGCTATTCCCGCCAGACCAGCACGGTCTGCGACACGCCGGCCAACATGGGCTGGCTCGCCGGGCATGGCGACATCCGGGGCACCGACCCGCGCGAAATGGCCGAGAGCGACCTGATCGTCAACTGGGGCGGCAACCCGGTGGCGACCCAGGTCAACGTCATGACTCATGTCAGCCGCGCCCGGAAGGGCCGCGGGGCGAAGCTCGTGACCATCGATCCCTACCGCACCGGCACGGCCGAGGTGTCGGACCTGCACCTGATGCTGCGGCCGGGCACCGACGGGGCGCTCGCCTGCGCGGTCATGCATGTGCTGTTCAAGGAAGGCTACGCCGACCGCGCCTATCTCGCCCGCTTCGCCGCCGGAACCGAGCGGCTGGAGGAGCATCTGGAGAGCCGCACGCCGGAATGGGCAGCCGCCGTCACCGGCCTGACGGTGGAGGAGATCACCGGCTTCGCCCGGCTCTACGGCGCCACCAAGCGCAGCTACCTGCGCGTCGGCTATGGGCTGACGCGCTCCCACAACGGGGCGGCGCAGATGCACGCGGTGTCCTGCCTGCCGGTGGTCACCGGCGCCTGGCAGCAGCGGGGCGGCGGCGGGCTCTATTGCTCCTCGGGCATCTACAGCCTCGACCGTACCCTGGCGGAGGGGCTGGACCGGCTGGACACGCGCGTGCGCTCCTTCGACCAGTCGCGCATCGGCGCGGTGCTGACCGGCGATCCGCGCGACCTGAAGGGCGGCCCGCCGGTCACCGCCATGCTGATCCAGAACACCAACCCCGCCGCCATCTGCCCGGACTCCGCCCGCATCCGCGAGGGTTTCCTGCGCGAGGACCTGTTCGTCGCGGTGCATGAGCAGTTCATGACCGACACCGCGCTCCTCGCCGACCTCGTGCTGCCGGCCACCACCTTCCTGGAGCATGACGACATCTACCGTGGCGGCGGCCAGAGCCACATCCTGATCGGCCGCAAGGTGATCGAGCCTCAGCATGAATCGCGCGAGAACCATTGGGTCATCCAGCAGCTCGCCCGGCGGCTGGGCGCCGAGCATCCGGGCTTCGGGATGAGCGCCCTGGAGATCATCGACGCCATGCTGGTGTCGTCGGGCCTGCCGGACGCCGAGGCGATGACGGAGCAGCGCTGGCATGACGCCCAGCCGGACTTCGAGACATCGCATTTCCTGAAGGGCTTCGCCTTCCCGGACGGCCGTTTCCGCTTCGCCCCGGATTGGGCGGCGCTCGGCCCCTACGGCGGCATGCCGGAACTGCCCGACCACATGCCCCCCGCCCGCGAGGCCGACGCCGAGCATCCCTTCCGCCTCGTCACAGCACCGGCGCGGCAGTTCCTGAACACCAGCTTCAGCGAAACGGTAACCGCCCAGCGCCGTGAGGGACGCCCGACCGTGCTGCTGCATTCCGAGGATGCCGGCGGGCTCGGGCTCGCCGAGGGCGACGCGGTGCGGCTCGGCAACCCGCAGGGCAGCGTGGTCGTCCACGCCAAGCCCTTCGACGGGGTGCCGCGCGGGGTGGTCATCGTGGAGGGCATCTGGCCGAACACCGCCTTCGTGGAAGGGCTGGGCATCAACACCCTGACCTCGCCCGAACCGATCCCCCCGGCTGGCGGCGCCGCCTTCCACGACACGGCGGTGTGGCTGCGGCGGGCGTGACGGCCCGCCCCGCCCAGGATAGATCAGTTACGCGGGGCTTAGTTGCACTGGCTCAGTTGCACTGGCCCACCGACGTTTCGGCGCAGACCTTCCGCCCGTCGGTCCAAGTGGCACCGCTGAGGTTCGCTCCGCGCAGGTTGGCGCCGGAGATCTGCGCCCCGGTGAGGTTCACGCCCTTGAGCGAGGCGTGGGAGAGCTGGGCGTTGCGCAGGTCCGCGTCCTTGAGGGAGGCGCCGTCCAAATTGGCCCGCGTCAGGTCCGCCTCGATCAGGCGCGCCCCGTCGAGGATCGCGCCGGGAAGCTCGGCGCTGACGAACTTCGCGCGGTAGGCGTCGGCCTTGCTGAGGTCGGCACCCTTCAGATTGGCGCGCTGGAAGGTGGCGTCACGCAGCATGGCGTCGCGCAGCACCGTGCCGGACAGGTCGCGCCCGTCGAGATAGCAGCGCCGCCAGTTCACTTCGGGCTGCGCCGGATCCGTGCAGGCGGCCAAGGCCGTCCCCGGAAAGCCGAGGACGAGCGTGCCCAAGAGGATCAGCGACGGGAGGATTGCCGCGCGGCCGGCAAGGTTCGATTTCTTCATCCCCCGAAAGATAGGGACGAGCGGCGGATTTTCCAGACGGCGAACGGAAGCTTGGCCGCGCCAGGGCCTGGAACCCGGCGCGGCCCGAAACATTCCGCTCAGAAGAACAGCGCCACCACGATGAAGGCCAGGATCGCGAGCGGAAGCCCGATGCCCAGCACATAGCGGGTCACGTGCGGCGTGGTCGCCTGCCGTGCCTGGGTTTCGCTGCGGACGATCTTCGGCTTTGTGTCGGCCATGACTCACTCTCCCCTGTCTGCCGCCAAGTTCATGAAGGGCAAACAGCCAAGCCTGGGCCACGGCGCGGTCCGTACCGCAAAAGAGGGACCGCCCCTCCGAAGGAGCGGTCCCCTCCCATCCTCAGACCGAGAAGTACTTCGCCCTGGGGTGGTGCAGGACGATGGCCGAGGTGCTCTGCTCCGGGTGGAGCTGGAAGCCTTCCGACAGCTCGATGCCGATGCGGCCGGCGTCGAGAAGGCGCAGCAGCTGCTCCTGGTCCTCGACGTTCGGGCAGGCCGGATAGCCGAAGCTGTAGCGCGAGCCGCGATAGGCCTGCTGGAGCAGCTTGTCCTTGTCGCGGCTGTCCTCGGCGCCGAAGCCCAGCTCGGCGCGGATGCGGGCGTGGACGTATTCCGCCATGGCCTCGGTCATCTCCACCGACAGGCCGTGCAGATAGAGATAATCCTGGTAGCGGTTCTCCGCGAACCACTCCCGCGCCACCTCGGCGCAATGCTGGCCCATGGTGACGACCTGGAGGCCGATCACGTCGCGCTCCGGGTCGGTCACGTCGCGCAGGAAGTCGGCGATGCATTCGCCGTCCTCCTTGGCCTGGCGGGGCAGCGAGAAGCGCGCGACCTCGCTGGTCCCGTCCTCGGCGAAGAGGATCACGTCATTGCCGTCGGCCGCCGCCTTCCAGTAGCCGTAGACGGCCTGGGGCCGCAGGATCTCCTCCTTCGCGGCGATCTGGAGGATGCGGTCGAGCACCGGCCGCAGCTCCTTCTTCGCCCAATCCTTGAACTCCTCGAAGGACTTGCCGTCCTTCCGGTAGCCCCATTGGAGTTGGTAGAGCATGCGCTCGTTCAGGTAGGTGACGAGGGTCTTGAGCGGCACATGCTCGATCAGCTTCGGCCCCCAGAAAGGCGGGGTCGGCACCGGCACGCCCTCGGCAAGCCGGTGACGGCGGGCGCGGACGGCATCCTTGTCCACCGGGCCGGTGGCCGCGCTGGTGGCTTGGCCGAGCACGCGGCGGCGGTTGGTGGCCTTGCCCGCGCGCTTGGCCTGCTGGATGGCGAGCTGCTGGTCGAAGCTGCCGGTAACGACCTTGTCCATCAGCGACAGCCCGTCGAAGGCGTCGCCCGCGTAGGCCACCCGGCCGGAGCCGTAGGAGCGCACGCAATCCTCCTCGACATAGCCGCGGGTCAGGGCGGCGCCGCCGAGCAGGACCGGCACCTCCAGCCCCTCGCGGGTCATCTCCTCAAGGTTCTCGCGCATCACCACGGTGGACTTCACCAGCAGGCCGGACATGCCGATGGCGTCGGCCTTGTGCTCCTTTGCGGCCTGAATGATCGCGCTGACCGGCTGCTTGATGCCGAGGTTGACGACCTTATAGCCGTTGTTGGTGAGGATGATGTCCACAAGGTTCTTGCCGATGTCGTGCACGTCGCCCTTCACCGTGGCGAGCACCATCGTGCCCTTCTCCTGCCCCTCGATCTTTTCCATCAGGGGTTCGAGATACGCGACGGCGGCCTTCATCGTCTCGGCCGACTGGAGCACGAAGGGGAGCTGCATCTTGCCGGCGCCGAACAGTTCGCCCACCACCTTCATGCCGTCGAGCAGGAAGGTGTTGATGATGTCCAGCGGCGGGTGCATCTCCAGCGCCTCCTTCAGGTCGTCCTCGAGGCCCGTCCGGTCGCCGTCGACGATGCGCTCCTTCAGCCGCTCCTCGGCGGTTTCGGCGCGGACCTTCTTCTTGGCGTCGGCGGCCTTGCGGCCCTCGAACAGGGCGATGAAGGCCTGGAGCGGGTCGTAGCCCTCGGCGCGGCGGTCGAAGATCAGATCCTCGGCGATCTTGACCTCGTTCTCCGGGATCATGTGCAGGGGCATGATCTTGGAGACGTGGACGATGGCGCCGGTCATGCCGCGCTTGACGGCATGGTCGAGGAAGACCGAGTTCAGAACATGACGCGCCGCCGCGTTCAGGCCGAAGGAGACGTTCGACAGGCCGAGGATGATCTGGCAGCCGGGCATCTCCTTGGCGATGGCCTCGATGCCCTCCAGCGTCCAGATGGCGAGCTTGCGGTCGTCCTCGTTGCCGGTCGCGATGGTGAAGGTCAGCGGGTCGAACAGCAGGTCCGCCGGGGCAAGGCCGTACTCGTTCACCGCGAGGTCGTAGAGGCGTTTGGCGACCTGGAGCTTGTGCTCCGGCGTCTTGGCCATGCCCTCCTCGTCGATGGTCAGCGCGATGACGGCGGCGCCGAACTTCTTGGCCAGCTCCAGCCGCTTGCGCGCCGGCTCCAGCCCGTCCTCGAAGTTGATCGAGTTCAGGATCGCCTTGCCGCCATAGAGCTGCAGCGCCTGGTCGAGCACCGGCAACTCCGTGGAATCGATCACCAGCGGCGCCGTGACCGAGCCGACGAAGCGCTTCATCACCTCGTTCATCTCGGCGATCTCGTCGCGCCCGACGAAGGCGGTGCAGACGTCGAGCGCGTGGCTGCCCTCCTTCACCTGGTCGCGCGCCATCTCCACGCAGCCGTCCCAGTCGTGCCGCTCCTGGTACTCGCGCCACTTCTTGGAACCGTTGGCGTTGCAGCGCTCGCCGATGGCGAAGAAGGCGTTCTCCTGGCGCAGCGTGACCTGGCTGTAGAGCGAGGCAACGGCCGGCACCCAGTGGACCGTGCGCCCCTTCGCGTTCGGCCGGTGCCCGCCCGACGGAGCGAGCTTGCGCAGCATGGCGTCGGCCGCCTGGATGTGCGGCACGTTGGTGCCGCAGCAGCCGCCGACGAGGTTCACTCCGTCCTCGACGACGAAGCGCTCCAGCCAGTTGGCGAAGTCGTCGGCGCGCAGCGGGTAATGGGTCTTGCCGTCCACCAGCTCCGGCAGGCCGGCGTTCGGCTGGACGGAGATCAAGCCCGGCCAGTTCTGCGACAGCCAGCGCACATGCTCGCTCATCTCCAGCGGGCCGGTGGCGCAGTTCAGCCCCAGCAGCGGCACGTCCAGCGACTGGATCACGGTGGCCGCCGCCGCGATGTCGGTGCCGACCAGCAGCGTTCCGGTGGTCTCCACCGTGACCTGGACGAAGACCGGCGTCTCGGAGCCGGCCTCCTTGCGGGCGCGCTTGATGCCGTTGACGGCGGCCTTGATCTGCAGCGGGTCCTGGCAGGTCTCCACCAGGATCGCGTCGGCGCCGCCGGCGATCAGCCCGGCCGCCTGGACGTGGAAGCTCTCCTCCAGCACCGCGTAGGGCGCGTGGCCCAGGCTCGGCAGCTTGGTGCCCGGCCCGACCGAGCCGATCACGAAGCGGGGCCGCCCGTCCGTGAAGGTTTCCGCCGCCTCGCGCGCCAGCTCGACCGCCGTCCGGTTGATCTCGAACGCCTTGTCCTGGAGCCCGAACTCGCCCAGCGTGATGGGGGAGGCGCCGAAGGTGTCGGTCTCCACCATGTCCGCCCCGGCCTCGTAATAGCCGCGGTGGATCTCCCGCACGATGTCCGGGCGCGACAGGGGCAGGATGTCGGTGCAGTTCTCGTGCCCCCAGAAATCCTTCTCCACGTCGAGGTCCATCGCCTGGATGCGGCTTCCGAACCCGCCGTCGCAAAGCAGGACGCGGTCACGCAGAGTGTCGAGAATGTGGGCCATGGGACTGTTCGGTTCCGGTTCTGGGGTCGTTCGGGCGAAAGGGCGGGGTCACGAAAGGCTAGGCAAGACCGTGCCGGCTGGCCGGCCACCAATCCTCATTGAGAATGTCTTTAAGGCTGCAAGGGCATAGGGCGGGCAGATCGGCTTCGTCTACGCGATCCTGCCCGAGCCCGTCCATGGCAAAGCCTCGGCCACGCCGGAATATGAGGACGAGGTCGATCTTGCCCCGGAGGCTCGGGCTGTCGCTCAGCGCGTCCAGGGCGGAGGCGCGCTGTTCGCGCACCGTCCTGCGCCAGCCGCCGCGCGGCTCGGTCGTCGGCGAGAACTCCAGCTTCAGCAGATGCTCGATGATGCAGGCAAAATGGCTGTTGACCGCGCGCAGGTCGCTCCTGCCCATGCTTTCGAGTTCCTCGGCCACATGCTCCCAGTCGATGGGCGTGTTGATGCGCTCGGACGACGCCGCGCGCAGCAGGCGCGCCTGCTCCTGCGTCCAGGCGTAGAAATCATCGTCGTAGGCCGGCTGCGCGCCCATGGCTCACCCCTCCAGACCGTGCCGGCTCGCCGGCCACCAGTCCGGGTCGCGGATCTGGTCGAGGGTGTAGGGGCATTCCCGCGGCAAGCCATCCGGTTCGAGGCTGTCATCCTGAACCGCATCATCGCGACCGTCGGCATAGGCGTCGGCCAAGGCCTCCGCAGGCCAGCCCTTCAGGCTCGGATGGCGGAGCAGCTTCCGCTCCAGATGACGGCGCGCCTTGGAAACCGAGATTCGCCACTTCCGCCGCGGATAGGGATCTGGCGAATGTTCCAGCTTCAGGAGATGTTCGATCACGGTCGCCAGGTGGCTCTCGATGGCGTCCCTGACCTGGTCTCCCATGATGTCGAGTTCCTCGGCGATGTGCTCCCAGTCGATGGGCGTGTTGATGCGCTCCGACGCGGCTTCGCGCAGAAGCCGCGCCTGTTCCCGGGTCCAGGCGTAGTAGTCGTCGTCATAGGCGAACTTGCCGCTCATGGCCGCCCTCCGCATCAGCATGGCATCCCCAACCCTAACATGGGACACTCAGACCGTCTCAGCCCACCGCCTGCGTTTCGCCGCGCTGCCGGGCGCGCACGCCGAGCCGGCGGCAGATGGCGACGGTCAGCTCGGCGCGGTTCAGGGTGTAGAAGTGGAAGTCCCGGATGCCCTGCGCCTGGAGGGCCTGGCACTGCTCGGCGGCGACCGTGGCGGCGACGAGCTGGCGCGTCTCCGGATCGCCGTCCAGCCCCTCGAAGGTTTCCGCCAGCCCCTTCGGCATGGAGGCGCCGCACTTCCCTGCGAACTCCACCGCACGGGCGAAATTGGTGATGGGCAGGATTCCGGGCACGATCGGCACGTTGATGCCGGCCGCGGCACAGCGGTCGAGGAAGCGGTAGTACACGTCGTTGTCGAAGAAGAACTGCGAGATGGCGCGGGTCGCCCCGGCGTCCACCTTGCGCTTCAGGTTGTCGAGGTCGAACTGGGCCGAGGGGGCCGCCGGGTGCGTTTCCGGATAGGCGGCGACGGAGATCTCGAAATCGGCGACCTTCTTCAGGCCGGCCACCAGATCGGCCGCGTAGGCGTAGCCGCCGGGGTGCGGCGTGTAGGTGCCGGACAGGCCGCCCTCGGATTCGGGCGGGTCGCCGCGCAGGGCCAGCAGGTGGCGGATGCCGGCGTCCCAGTAGGTGCGGGCGATGGAGTCGATCTCCTCGCGCGTGGCGCCGACGCAGGTGAAGTGCGCGGCCGCGGGGATGCCGGTCTCCTTCTGGATGCGGGTGACGGTGGCGTGGGTGCGCTCGCGCGTCGAGCCGCCGGCGCCGTAGGTCACCGAAACGAAGGCCGGCTCCAGCGGGGCAAGGCGCTGAATCGCGTTCCAAAGGCTCTGTTCCATCTTCTCCGACTTCGGCGGGAAGAATTCGAAACTGACCGACGGGATGCCGGTGGTCATGACAGGGCTCCGCTGATGGAGAGGAAAGGAATGGGGGCGATGGTGGCGGCCGCCGCGTTGCGCGTCGCCGGCCAGATGGAAACGGTGAGCGGTGCGCCGGGCAGATGCACGACCGCGCCGCAGTCGAGCCCGGCCTGACGGCACCATTGGGCGACCTCCTCGTCGGCGAAGCCGAGGCGGCGGTGCGCGTGTTCGGCGCGCAGGCTTTCCAGCCCATGCGGGGCGAAATCGGCGGCCAGCAGGAGCCCGCCTGGCTTCAGCACCCGCGCGGCCTCGGCCAGCACCTCGGCTGGAGCCTCCGCGAAATGGAGCACCTGATGGATCACCACCGCGTCGAAGGAGGCCGAGGAGAAGGGCAGCTGGTACATGTCGGCCTGCCGTACATGGCAGTGGCGCAGCCCCGCCGTTTCCAGGTTGCTGCGGGCGACGGACAGCATCTCGCGCGACTGGTCGACCCCGACGGCGCGGCGGGCGCGCGGCCCCAGCACCTCCAGCATGCGGCCGGTGCCGGTGCCGATGTCCAGCAGTTCACCGATCCCCTCGTCGGGCAGGAGGCGCAGCAGGGCCGCCTCGACCTCCCGCTCGGGCACATGGAGGGAACGGATCTCGTGCCAGCGGCCCGCGTTCTCGCGGAAGTAGCTGGCGGCGGCCTCGACGCGGGAGCGCTTGATGGAGTCCAGCCGCTCCAGGTCGAGGATCCGGGTGGGGTCGTCGGCGGGGATCGCGGCGACCAGCACGCGCGCCAGCTCGGCCGACGGACCGGCCTCGGCCAGCCGGTAGAAGGCGAAGGTGCCCTCGCGGAAGCGGTCGAGCAGACCGGCATCGCACAGAAGCTTCAGATGGCGCGAAACGCGCGGCTGGCTCTGGCCGAGGATCTGCGTCAGCTCGGTCACGGTCAGCTCGCCCTCGGCGCACAGGGCCAGCAGCCGGAGCCGGGTGGTCTCCGCCGCCGCCTTCAATGTCGCAAGCAGATCGTCCATGGTCGCCAGAAGCAATGCAAGTCCCGGAAGCCACCCCGGCCGCCAGTCCGGATACAGATATAAAGATATCTTTATGCGACGTAAACCTGTTTTCGAGCCGTCGGCACGCCACCCGGCCGGGAGGGTCCGTTCCGGGGGGCACCGGCCGCCGGCCCGCACCCATGCGGTGCATGGCCCAACGCAAGCTCCACCGCGATCTGGTCAAACGAAACGGGCTGTGATAGTTCAATGATTTGTCGCGCACGGTGCTTCGCCCGACGCGTCATCGCCGGGACCCGACGGACCGTGGCCCGCCGACGCACGAACGCCTGAAGAAGAGCCCTGACAGATGACGCTGGCCCGCTATACCCGCCCCCTTCTCCGCACGGCCACGGCCGCCCTGTTGGCCATCGGCGTGGCGGGCTGCGCCGGAACGCCGAACGCGCCCGTGGGCCAGGACGTGCAAGCCGGCGCGAACGACCCGTTCGAGCCGGTGAACCGCGCCATCTTCGGGTTCAACGAGACCGTGGACAAGGCCGTGCTCCAGCCGGTCGCCGAAGGCTATGTCGCCGTGGTCCCGGATCCCCTCCGAGTCGCCGTCCACAGCTTCATTTACAATCTGCTCAGCCCGTTCAACATCGCTCACAACCTGCTCCAGGGCGACCTGGAAGGTGCCGGCACGGCGACCGGGCGCTTCATGACCAACACGCTGCTGGGCTTCGGCGGCATCGCCGACGTGGCGACCGCGGCCGGCATTCCGAACGACCAGGAGGATTTCGGCCAGACGCTCGGCGCCTGGGGCGTCGGCGAGGGTCCGTTCCTGGTGTTGCCGATCATCGGCCCGTCGAACCTGCGCGACACCTTCGGCTATGCCGTGGACACGGTCGCCGATCCGGTCCGGCTCTGGGGCAACGCCAGCGGCAATCAGGAATGGCTCTACGGCCGCACCGGCGCCTACGCGGTCGACCGCCGGGCCGGCCTCCTGCGGGAGATCGAGGATCTCCGCCGCAACTCGATCGATCCCTACGCCACCACTCGCAGCCTCTACCACCAGCAGCGCCAGGCGGCGATCCGCGACGGCCGGACGGGCGGTGCGGGCGCCGGGCAGCAGCTTCCGGACTTCCCCGAATTCCCGCAGTGATCCGCGACGTGATCCGGCCCGCCGGGCACGGCGGCGCGGCACCAACCGGGCGCGCCGCTGTTTTTCCGTAACATATTGACAACCGTCCGATGGCTGCCACTTTGCCTAACATGCTGACACGCCGCTTGTTCATGACGTGCGCGGCCCTGCTCGCGGTGAGCAGCCGGGTCGCGTCTCCCGCCTTCGCCCAGACCGCGGGCCAGGGTGCCGGAGCGTTCATCGAAAGACTCGGAAACCAGGCGATCGCGACCTTCGCGAACAAGAGCACGCCCAAGGATCAGGCGCAGGCCCGTTTCCGGGAGCTCCTGAACGAGGGCTTCGACGTTCCCTACATCGGGCGCTGGGTTCTCGGCCGCTACTGGAACCAGGCGACGCCGCAGCAGCAGGAAGAATACCTGACGCTGTTTGAACGAATGGTCGTCGACACCTATGCGAATCGGTTCGTCGAATATTCCGGCGAAACCTTCAAGGTCGTCAACACCCGTTCCGCCGGAGAGGCGGACAGCATGGTGACGACCCAGATCGTGCGCCCCAGCGGCCCGCCGATCAATGTGGACTGGCGCGTCCGCCAGCGCGGCGACTCCTACAAGATCATCGACGTGATGGTCGAGGGCGTCAGCATGGGCGTCACCCAGCGGCAGGAATTTGCCTCGGTCATCGAGCAGAACGGCGGCCGGATCGACGGGCTGATCCGGGCGCTACGCCAGAGGACGGCGCGCGCCGGCTGATCCGCCGGACGGCGAACGGACGGGTTCCGGCGAAGGGCCGCTCCTCCGGGGCGGCCCTTTTCTCGTGCGGGGGGCGCACCGCGCGTGAACGGATGAAGTGAAGGGATCAAGTGACTGGCGCAACCAAACGGGGTAAGCTGGTCGGATCAGCTTCCTTGCCGCCATGGGACGTCCGCCTTCCGATGACCGCTCTGGTTCCGAACGACGTCGAGACCATTAAGGCGGCCGTGGCCGCCCATCAGAAATGGCTCAAGCACCGGGGCGGCCGGCGCGCCGATCTCAGCTTCCGCGATCTCTCGCGCTTCAACCTGGAACGGATCAACCTGTCCGGCGCCAAGCTGGCCGGGGCGAACCTCGCGGGCGCCCGGCTCGCCGGCGCCGACCTGTCGCAGGCGGATCTGTTCGGTGCCGACCTGGAAGCGGCAAACCTGACCGGGGCTTCCCTGCTCGGGGCCGATCTGCGCGGCGCCAACCTGCACCGCGCGCTGCTGACTGAAACCAACCTGCGCGGCGCCGATTTCCGGGCGGGAACGCTGACGGCGGAGGGTTCGGCTCCGATCGGCGGGCTCGGCACGACCCGGCTGACGGAGGCACGGCTGGAACGCGCGATGCTGGCCGGGGCCAATTTCGGCGGCTGCGACCTGACCGGCGCCGACCTCAACGACGCGGATCTGACCGGGGCGAACCTGTCTGCGGCCGTGCTGATCGGCACCGACCTGTCGGGCGCCACGCTGGAGGGCGTCACCTTCGGCCGGACGGTCTTCGATCAGGCGACCCTGGCGCGCACCTACATCCCCTTCGCCCTGCCGCCGGATGCGATCGTCCAGCCCACCTACAAGCTTGTCACCGCCACCGACTTCCTGGAAGCGGTCACCGCGCACGAGCTTTGGGTGAGCAGCGGGGGAGCCCAGGGCCGGCGCATCGACCTGGATCTCGCCGTGGTGCCGTCGGTGGAGTTGCGCGGGCGCACCCTGTCCGCGGCGCGGATGCGACGCTGCCTGCTGGCGAAGGCGAGGCTCGGCGGCGCCAGCCTGGAGATGGCCGATCTCTCCTACACCGATCTCGGCGGCTCCGACCTCAGCGGGGCCGACCTGCGGGGCGCCAACCTCCGGCGCGCGCACCTGGCCCGCACGCTGCTGTCGCGGGCCGACGCCCGGCCGGTCGCGCTGTCCGGCGGACGGAACTGGCCGGCGAACTTCGAGGGGGCCGACTTCACCGGCGCCGACCTCAGCCACGCCCACATGGGCGAGGCGGTGGTGCACGGCGCCCGGTTCGGCGAGGCCCGGCTCGCCGGCACCGGCATCGAGGACAAGGCCGGCACCAGCCCGGCCCTGCCCGCGCCGCGCGCTCCGGCGGGCACGCGGCCGCAAGGGGGCGGCCACACGCGCTTCACCCGCCCCGGCCTGATCGTGCGGACCGGACGCGGCGCCCATGTCACCGACAACTGGTCGGCCGGCGGCCTGTGCCTCCACGCGCCGGATCACGACTACCGCGCCGGAGAGGTGGTCGAGGCGCGCGTCAGCCTGGGCACGG
Organism: Azospirillum sp. SYSU D00513; assembly: GCF_017356015.1. GTDB lineage: Bacteria > Pseudomonadota > Alphaproteobacteria > Azospirillales > Azospirillaceae > Azospirillum. The sequence continues at coordinate 41,110 of NZ_JAFIQV010000023.1, read as the reverse complement.
GCGGCGGTCCGGCCGCGACCGTGCCGATCGAGATCCTGCACATCAACCGGGCCAAGGGACAGGTCACCGCGGTCTTCCACCGGCGCGACGACGAACTGAAGGCGCTCCTGCGCGCCGCCGTCGATGAGCACCACCGGCTCGCGTCCCAATCCCCGCCGGCCTGACCCCAGCCGCAGGCATAAAAAAACCGGGAGCCGACGGCTCCCGGTTTTCTTTTGTCCGGATCGAACGGCCTGCTCGGCCGGTACCGGTCAGGAACGGACCAGCGGCTTGTACTTGATCCGGTGCGGCTGTTCGGCCTCGGCGCCGAGGCGGCGCTTCTTGTCGGCCTCATAGTCCTGGAAGTTGCCTTCGAACCACTCCACGTGGCTCTCGCCCTCGAAGGCGAGGATGTGGGTGGCGATACGGTCGAGGAACCAGCGATCGTGGCTGATGACCACGGCGCAGCCGGCGAAACCTTCGAGCGCCTCTTCCAGGGCGCGCAGCGTGTCGACGTCCAGGTCGTTGGTCGGCTCGTCGAGCAGAAGGACGTTGGCGCCGGACTTCAGCATCTTGGCGAGATGGACGCGGTTGCGCTCACCGCCGGAGAGCTGGCCGACCTTCTTCTGCTGGTCGGGGCCGCGGAAGTTGAAGGCCGAGACGTAGGCGCGGCTCGGCATCTGCCGCTTGCCGAGTTCGACGATGTCGAGCCCGTCGGAGATCTCCTCCCAAACGGTCTTGTTCGGGGCGAGCGTGTCGCGGCTCTGGTCCACATAGCCGAGCTGGACCGTGTCGCCGACGCGGAAATCGCCGGAATCCGGCTTGTCCTGCCCGGTGATCATGCGGAACAGCGTGGTCTTGCCGGCGCCGTTCGGCCCGATGACGCCGACGATCCCGCCGGGCGGCAGGCGGAAGGACAGCCCGTCGATCAGCAGGCGGTCGCCGAAGCCCTTGGAGATGTTCTCGGCCTCGATGACCACGTTGCCGAGCCGGGGCGGCACGGGGATGACGATCTTCGTGCTCTCGGTCGAGACATCCTTCGACTGGGCGAGCAGCGTCTCGTAGGCGGAAATGCGGGCCTTGCTCTTGGCCTGGCGGGCGCGCGGCGACTGCCGGATCCACTCCAGCTCGGAGGCGAGCTGCTTCTGGCGCGACTCCTCCTGACGGCCTTCCTGGTCGAGGCGCTTCTGCTTCTGCTCCAGCCAGGAGGAGTAGTTGCCCTCGTAAGGGATGCCCGAGCCGCGGTCGAGCTCCAGGATCCAGCCCGTCACGTTGTCGAGGAAGTAGCGGTCGTGGGTGACCAGCACGACGGTGCCCTTGTACTCCTGCAGATGGCGCTCCAGCCAGGCCACGGACTCGGCGTCCAGATGGTTGGTCGGCTCGTCCAGCAGCAGCAGGTCGGGCTTCTCCAGCAGCAGCTTGCAGAGCGCCACGCGGCGCTTCTCGCCACCGGACAGCTTGGAGACGTCGGCGTCGCCCGGCGGGCAGCGCAGCGCGTCCATGGCGATCTCGACCGTGCGGTCGATGTCCCAGGCGTCAGCCGCCTCGATCTTCTCCTGAAGGTCGGCCTGCTCCGCCATCAGCGCGTCGAAATCGGCGTCCGGGTCCGCCATCATGTTCGACACTTCGTTGAAGCGGTCGAGCAGGCCCTTGGTCTCGGCCAGGGCCTCCATGACGTTCTCATGGACGTTCTTGCTGGGGTCGAGCTGCGGCTCCTGCGGCAGATAGCCGACCTTGGCGCCTTCGGCCGACCAAGCCTCGCCGGAGAAGTCCTTGTCCATCCCCGCCATGATCTTCATCAGCGTCGACTTGCCGGCGCCGTTCGCGCCGAGAACGCCGATCTTCACCCCCGGCAGGAAGGAGAGATAGATGTTGTCGAGGACCTTCTTGCCGCCAGGATAAACCTTGGTCAGGCCCTTCATCACGTAGACATACTGGTAGGACGCCATGCGCCGCTCCGACCCTTTTGCACGGGGAAAAGAAATCAAGGGCGCCCGTCGAGGCACCACTTCGCTTGACCGAGGGTTTTAGCGCATAAGAACGCTTCGTGAAACGGCGAAGGATGGGTGGTCCGTGCTGAATATCTACGTCGATGCCGACGCCTGTCCGGTGAAGCCGGAGATCTACCGGGTCGCCGGCCGCACCGGAAGCAAGGTTTTCCTGGTTTCCAACGCCCCGTTGCGCCTGCCGACGGAGTGCCTGTCCGAACTGGTCGTCGTCGGTTCGGAGTTCGACGCGGCCGACAACTGGATCGCGGAGCGTGCCACGGAGAACGACATCGTCATCACGGCCGACATCCAGCTTGCCGACCGCTGCGTGAAGAAGGGGGCGGTCGTCATCGGCTCGACCGGCAAGCCCTTCACGGGCGACTCCATCGGCACGGCTCTGGCGACGCGCGCCCTGATGGCCGACCTGCGCGACATGGGCGTGGTCGGCGGCGGCAACGCCCCGATGTCCCAGCAGGACCGTTCCCGGTTCCTTCAGGCGCTGGACCAGGCCGTCCAGGCGCTCAAGGCGGGCCGCCGCCCGAAATGGCGGTAGAAGGCGGGACGGCGTCCGGCGCACCGAAGGCGCGCGCCTCGCCATGTGTGGCGACGCCACGTTCGGACAGGCGGGTCAGCACCGCCGAGGCGAGATCCGCCGTCCATTCGACGGGAAGGAACACGCCCCTCCTCGCATCGGAGGAATGGTTTTCCGAGACCAAGCCATAGGCACGGGCAAGCCCGGTCAGGGAGGTCTCATCGAGCGCCGGGTCGAGCGCCCTCGCCAGCCGCCCGAGGTCGAGCGAAGGGTGCGCCTCCTCCTCCGGAAGGCCCGCGCGGGCGCGGGCGCGGGCGAGCGCGTCCAGCGACGCCTGGACCTCCACCCCCACGACGACGCAGCCGCGCAGCGCGTCCGCGATGGCCGGCCAGGCGTCGGCGAAGGGGCGCGCACCCTCCACCATGCTCGTGGTGACGCCGTGCCGGGCCGTCGCCTCCTCGGGCACCGGCTCTCCGGGATCCACGAAGAAGTCGAGCGACAGCGTCCGGAAGACGCGGACGCCGGCCAGCCGCATCGTCCCGACCGCGATCACCTGCCCCTCACCGCCCCATTCGCCGGGGCCGCCCGCGGTGGTCGCGACCCACAGCGCGACCAGGGGCAGCGCGGTCAGCGCCTGATCGTCGCCGAGATGCGCTGCACGCCCGTTCGGGATCACGACGGAGCGTGAGCCCCCGGCCAGCGCGCGCCCGTCGGCCCGCCGAGCCGGGAAGACCAGCGCGACTCCCGCGTTGAGGCCCAGGTCGGCGACGCGCGCCGGCAGCTCCGTGCCGTCCGTGCGGTGGAGGATGGCGGAGACGGGTTGGCCGCTCTCGCGTGCCCGCTCGATGGCGCGGAACAGGTCGGGCCGGTGCAGGTGGTCATAGACGTCGTCGCCGGGCGCCGTCTCCAGCAGCCAGGACGCCGCTCCGTTCTGCACCTCGACCCGCCCCTGGCTGCCGAGAACCAGCACCGGCTCCTCCAGCAGCGCGGCCACCGCCGCCAACCGGTCGCCCGTACGGTCGCCCGTACGGTCGCCGCCACGCCGCTCCCGGCGGGCCAGTTCCGACGCGGCCCTCGCGAGCCCGCCAAGGGCGTCGTCCCGCCCGCCGTCCCACCGGGCCAGCGCGTCGCCGCGCATGCGCGGCTCGACCATGGCGTCGCGCAGCCTCTCCAAGTCCCGGAAATGACGGCCCAGCCGCGCGAACACCAGCCAAAGTGCCGCGAGCCCCACCGCAAGGACGCCCATGTCCATGGCGAAGATCATGACGTCGCCGTCGACCGCGCGTCCGGCCTCGGCGCCGAGATAGGCCATCGCCAATGCGGCGACCGCCAGGGCCATCATCGCCACCCGCCCCGTGCCGCCCGTCATCGGGCCGTCCCCTTCCCGTTCTTTTCCGGCCAGGACTGTAGCGCGGCAGCGCGGGCGCGCAAAGAGTGCGGCGGCCTGGGAGAGCGGCCGCGCGGCGGCTGCCCGCCTTCTCTGAAGAAGACAGTATAGCGCAAATTTTATACAACTTTTCAACTTACCGAACTGGTAGGCTTTGCTTATTTGCTTTCCGTTAATCCGCCTTTAACCGGCATGCCGCATATTTACACGGACCTCAACTTGCGTCGAAGGCTCGGAGACCGGTTCATGGAGATGGTCTACAACCTCAGGCCGTTCGGACAGGAGAAGCGGCGAACCGGCGGACGCCGCCTGGGCCTGATCGTCGCTCTCGCGGTCGGATTGCCCCTTGCCGGTGCCGTCGGTTACGCCGTCGATCAGGTCCGCGGCTACGCGGTGCAGGCCAAGCTTTCCCAGGCCGTCGACTCGGCGGCGCTGGCCGGTGGCCGGGTCATGTTCGACGACCAGCGCGACGGCCACATCAAGACCTTTTTCGAAGCGGCCTTCCCTAAGGGCTTTCTGGGGTGCGACCGGGCGGCCCTGTCGATCGCCGAAGATCCCGGCACCGGAACGCTGACCGTCAGCGGAAAGGCGCGGGTGGAGGCCATGTTCCTCGGCCTTTTCGGTTTCGATGACCTGATCGTCGAGGCACGGTCGATCATCCGGCGGAACGGCAAGGCCCTGCGCGCGACGCTCTGACGGCACAGCCCTCAACCGGAAGGGCTGGGTTCGAAAGAAGCGGATCTGAAAGAATCCGTGTTTAAAAAAGTCCATCCGGCGGATCGGGACGGCCGATCTCGTCGTCATGGCCGCTGCGGTTGCTGAAGAAGACCAGCGCCATCAACCCGATCCCGACCGCGCTCGACAGGATGGCTCCCAGCAGCAGCGCCAGGATTCCATGGAAGCCCATGCCGAAGGTGTCGAACCCACGCAGAGCCCAGACACCAAGAAGGGCGAGCGCGACGATGGCGGCGCACACGCCGAGAAAGAAGCGGATCCACGACATTGGCAGCACCTGCGCGGGATGGGGCAGCAGGAACAACAGCCGGGCGCGGCTTTCGGTCGCACCCGCATCCGCCCTCCCACGAAAGAAGGCCGGATGCGCGGAGGATGAGGGTCAGGACTCCTTGTCGGCGGCCTGGGCCGATTGGATCACGCAGGCGCGGTCACGCCCCTGCAGGCTGCCGCAGCCGTCCTTGCGCTGCGAGACGAAGCGGATGATCACCCGCTCCCCGCGCGTGGTCGCATCCGGCGGCAGTACCGCCTCGGCGACCAGGACGCCAGGACGCGACGGCGTGCGCTCGGTCTTCCAGTCGGTCGCCCCGGCGAGCTGGGTCGGGATGGACGGCCTGGGGACGGCCGGCAGCGACGCGGGCGCCTCCGCGACGGCCTGCTCCACGGGCTGCGGCGCCGGCACGGGCTTGGGCGCCGCGGCCTGAAGCGGAGCCTGGACCTGAACCGCAACCGGGGCCGGAAGGGACGCCCGGGCCGGGGACGCTGGCGGCATGACGGCGGCGAACTGGATGGGGGCCTCGGCGGCGGGCGCCGCCTGGGGAGCGCTGCTCCGAGCGCGCTCGGCGACCGCGGTTTCGGCCTTGGGCACGGGCTTGGCAACCGGCACCGCCGGCTTGTCGGGCACCACGGCGACCTCGATGACCGCGTTCTCGGATTGCGAACGGGCGCGCGGCGCCGCCTTGTCCAACGTCGGGCTGATGGCCGCGAGGTAGAGGCGGGTCTCGCGCGGCAGCTTGTGCTTGCCGGCGAGATGGGAGGCGTAGCAGGCCGGCCCGCAATTGTAGGCGGCGAGGAAGCCCGGCGCCCCGAACAGGTCGTACATCTCGCGCAGATAGGCCGTGCCGGCCAGGATGTTGTCGCGCGGGTCGGTCGGATCGGGGCCGAGGCCATAGGCCTCGCGCAGGTCGCCGTAGGTGCCCGGCATCACCTGCATCAGACCGATCGCGCCGGCCGGGCTGGTGACCGGCTTGCCGTTGACCATGGCGCGCCCGCCGCTCTCGCGGACCATGACGGCGCGGATCCAGGCTTCGGGCATGTCGAAACGTTCCGACGCTTCCCGGATGTACGGCACCCAGCTGGCCAGCGGATCGTTCGGATCGACCGGCGGCGCTTCCATCTTGGGCGGCAGGGCAGCCACCTCAGGCTGGTTGGACGCGCATCCCGCCACGGAAAGGGCAAGAAGCAGGATGGCGCCGGTGGCACGCACCGACCGGAGATCGCGAATATCCACGAGGCAGAATCCGTACTGTTGGTGCGGAACACCGGAAGTGTTACCAAGCTTTTTCAGGGTATACGCCAAGTCTGTCAAGCAACAACGGCCCCGGCCAGGCCTTCCCTTCCGCCTTAACCGGTTTGGACAGGATTAATCTTTTTTTGTCGTGCATTCTTTGATGCGGTCTTGACAGACGTGTGCCGGTCGGGTGGCGAGGGGGCCAACGCCTTGACAACCCGCAGCGCCGCGCTAAATGAATGATCATTCAGTTAGCGCGGCGGCCATGCCAGACCCAGCAACCCAGCCCGCCCCCCGAGGGGTCCCACGCCGCACCCGGCGCAAGGAAGCCCGCCCGGCCGAGGTGATCGAGGCCGCGCGCGACCTCTTCATCGCCCGCGGCTACGCCGCCACCAAGCTGGAGGAGGTCGCGCGCAGGGCGGGCGTGAGCGTCGGCTTGCCCTACCTGTATTTCGAGAACAAGGAAGGGCTGCTGAAGGCGGTCGTCCGCGAATCCCTCATGCCCCTGTTCGAGACCGGCGAGGAAATGCTGGAGCGGTTCCCCGGAAGCAGCCACGAGCTGTTCTGCCTACTCGGCGCGAAGTTCTGGGAAATGGAACAGTCGCCGAACGGCGGGCTTCTCAAGCTGGTGATCGCGGAGGGCACGAACTTCCCGGACATTGCCCGCTTCTACATGGACGAAGTGATCCTGAGGGGGCGCCGTTTCGTGGTCAGGCTGCTGGAGCGCGGCATCGCGCGCGGCGAGTTCCGTCCCATGGACGTGGAGCAGATGGCCCGCGTGATCGTGGCACCCTTGGCGATGCTGTCGCTGAACCACCATTCCTTCGGCGCCTACGAGCCCGATCCGGCGAAGGCCGATGCCGGCGCCTATCTCGCGGCCTATTTCGACCTGCTGCTCCATGGGCTGCGGGCCGAGAGCGGGCCTTCGTCCCAAGGACAGCCATCATGACCGAGTCCCCGCCTCCCCGCCCCCGCCGGCTGCGCCGCCTCCTGCTGCCCGCGCTGATCGCCGCGGCGCTGGCCGCCGGTGGCTATGTCTGGCAGTCCCGCGAGGAACCCGGCGCCGGCGCGACGCAGGCCGCCACGGCCACCGCCGATGCGACTGTCCGGCCGGTCGAGCTTGCGCCCGTCGAGGTGACCCGCATGGCTCCCCGCCGCCTGACCGACGTGGTGCGGCTCGGCGGCTCGGTCGAGCCGCTGGAGCAGTCGGTCGTCAAGTCGGAGGTCGCCGCGACCCTGTCCGAGGTGCTGGTCCGCGAAGGCCAGGACGTCCGGCGGGGCGACCTGCTCGCCCGCTTCGACACGGCGGAGCTGACCGCCCGGCTGAACGAGCGCAAGAGCACGCTGGAGGGTGCCCGGGCACAGCTCGCGCTCGCCGAGAAGACCCGCACCAACAATCTGGCCCTGCGCAAGCGGGACATCGTGTCCCAGACGGTCCTGGACGAGGCGCTTAGCAACTTCGAGTTCCAGCGTGCCCAGGTCTCCGCCCTGGAGGCCCAGGTGGTGCTGGCGGAGAAGGCCCTGCGCGACGCGCAGGTCCGCAGCCCCATCGACGGCACCGTCGCCGAGCGCGCGGTCAATCCCGGCGAGAACCTGGCGGTCAACGCGCGCATGTTCGTGGTCGTCGATCTCAGCCGCGTGGAGGTCCGCGCGGCCGTGCCGGCGGACGAGGTGGCCCGGCTGAAGCCCGGACAGCCGGTGCGGCTCGAGGTGGACGGCCATGGCGGGCGCCGCTTCGACGGCACCATCGCCCGCATCAACCCGGTGGCGCTGTCCGGAACGCGTTCCATTCCCGTCTATGTGATCGTGGACAATCCCGACCGAGCCCTGCGCGGGGGCATGTTCGCCTCCGGCGACGCGGTCGTCGCCGAGGCGGACGGGGCCTTCGCCCTTCCGCCAGCGGCCCTGCGCAGCGACGCCGGCGGCGATTTCGTCCTGGTGGTCGAGGGCGGGCGGCTCGAACGCCGCAAGGTCCAGCGGACCGGCACATGGTCGCGCGGCGAGCTGGTGCAGGTGGAGGGGCTGAGCGAGGGGGAGGTCGTCGTCACGGCCAACCTGCCCGGCCTGGCCGCCGGCCGCGCCGTGACCCTGGCGGGGACCTGACCCATGCCGATCACCCGCATCAGCGTCGACAACCCCGTCTTCGCCACCATGATGATGGTGGCGCTGATGGTGCTCGGCCTCTTCTCCTACCAGCGGCTGAGCGTCGACCAGTTCCCGGACGTGGACTTCCCGCTGGTGGTGGTCTCCACCGCCTATCCCGGGGCCAGCCCGGAGTCGGTGGAAACCGACGTCACCCGTCCTGTCGAGGACGCCGTCAACACCATCGCCGGCATCAAGACGCTGACCTCCCGCTCCTACGAGGGGCAGTCCATCGTCATCGCCGAGTTCGACCTGAAGACCTCCTCCTCGGACGCGCTCCAGGACGTGCGCGAGAAGGTGTCGGCCTTGCGCGCCCGCTTCCGCGACGAGGTCGAGGACCCGCAGATCACGCGCTTCGACCCGGACGAGCAGCCGATCATTTCGATGGCGGTCCGGTCGGACGTCCGGGGCCTGCGCGAACTCACGACCATCGCCGACCAGATCATCGTCAAGAGGCTCCAGAACGTGAGGGGCGTCGGGCGCGCGACCATCGCCGGCGGCGTCGCGCGCGAGATCCAGGTGCGGCTGCGGCCCGAACGGCTCGAGGCCCTGCAGGTCGGCGTGGACGAGGTGATCGACACCATCCGCACGGAGAACCAGAACCTCCCGGCCGGCAGCATCTCGGGCGGCGGAAGCGAACGCGTCGTCCAGGTGGACGGGCGCGTGATCCAGCCACGCCAGCTCCTCGACCTCATCGTGGCGCGCCGGGGCGGCGAGCCCGTGCGGCTCGGCCAGGTGGCGGAGGTCATCGACGGCCAGGAGGAGCGGGAGTCGGTCGCGCTCTACAACGGCGAGCCAGCCCTGGCCGTCGATCTGGTCAAGGTGCAGGACGCCAACACGGTGGAGGTGGCGAAGGGTCTGCGGCAGGCCATCGAAGAGTTGCGCCAGGACGGCTCGCTGCCCGCCGACGTGGCGCTGGAGATCGTGCGTGACAGCTCCACCGGCATCACCAACTCGCTCGACAACGTGCAGCGCACGCTGATCGAGGGCGGCATCCTGACCGTGCTGATCGTGATGCTGTTCCTGGGCTCCTGGCGCAGCACGGTGATCACGGCGCTGACCCTGCCGGTGGCGGTGCTCGGCACCTTCGGCGTGCTGGCCGCCTTCGGCTTCACCCTGAACATCATGACGATGATGGCGCTGTCGCTTGCCATCGGCATCCTGATCGACGACGCCATCGTGGTGCGCGAGAACATCATGCGCCACCTGAACCGCGGCAAGGGTCACCGGCAGGCGGCGCTGGAGGGCACGCAGGAGATCGGGCTTGCGGTGCTCGCCACCACGCTGACCATCGTCGCCGTGTTCCTGCCCGTCGCCTTCATGGGCGGCATCATCGGACGGTTCTTCCTGCAGTTCGGCATCACCGTGTCCGCGGCGGTGCTGATCTCGCTGTTCGTCTCCTTCACGCTCGATCCCATGCTATCGAGCGTCTGGTACGACCCGGCGGCGCACGGCCGCCACGGGCGCAGCCTGTTCGGCCGCTTCTCGGCCTGGTTCGAGCGGCGGTTCGAGGCGCTGTCGCAGGGTTACGGCCGGCTGCTCGGCTGGTCGCTGCGCCGGCGCTGGGTGGTGCTGGTGACCGCGGGCGGCATCTTCTTCGGCAGCTTCGCGCTGGTGCCGATGATCGGCGTGGAGTTCGTTCCGGCCGCCGACCTCGGCGAGACCATCGTCGAGGTGGAGACCCCCGTCGGCTCCTCGCTGGAATACACCGAGGCGAAGATCCGCCAGGTGGACGCGGCCCTGCGCGAGATGCCGGAGATCGCCTACACATACGCCACCATCAACAGCGGCGTGTCGGCGGGCAAGAACCGGGCGAACATCTATGTCCGCCTCGTGCCGATCCAGCAGCGCCGGATCTCCGCCGAGGGGATCGCCGTGCCGATCCGCGAGCGGCTGGCGTCCATTCCCGGCATCACCATCGGCATCGGCATCCCCGGTGTCGGCGGCGTGCAGAAGCAGATTCAGGTTTCGGTCCAGGGCCGCGAGATCGACGAGCTGGCCCGCATCTCCGAGCAGGTGCTGGAGAGGATGCGCGCCATCCCCGGCTTCGTGGATCTGGACAGCACGCTCAAGGCGGCCAAGCCGACCCTGTCGGTGCGGCTGAACCGCGATCTCGCCAGCGACCTCGGCGTCGGCACGGCCCGCGTCGCCGGCACCCTGCGCCCGCTCTTCGCCGGCGACACCGTGTCGAGCTGGCAGGCGCCCGACGGCGAGAGCTACGACGTGCGGGTCCGGCTGCCGGAAGGCGACCGGACCAGCCCCGCCGACCTCGACCGCATCTATCTGACCGGAAGCGCTGGCGGCGGCTCCGCGGCGGGCGGAACCCACATGATCCCGCTGTCGCAGATCGCGCAGGTGGAGACGACGCTCGGCGCCTCCCAGATCAACCGGCGCGACCTCCAGCGCGAGGTCAACGTGCAGGCCAACGTGCAGGGCCGCCCGGCCGGCGACGCGGGCGGCGAGCTGCAACGGGCGCTGGCCGGCATCGAGCTGCCGCCCGGCTACCGGATCGTCTTCGGCGGTTCGACCAAGGACATCGCGGAGACGACGGGCTACGCCACCTCCGCGCTGTCGCTGGCCGTGATCCTGATCTACCTGATCCTGGCTTCCCAGTTCGGAAGCTTCCTTCAGCCGCTCGCCATCATGGCATCGCTTCCCTTGTCGCTGGTCGGCGTCTTTCTGGGGCTGCTGGCCGCGGGGTCCACGCTCAACATCTTCAGCGCCATCGGCTTCATCATGCTGATGGGGCTCGTCACCAAGAACGCGATCCTGCTGGTGGACTTCGCCAACCAGGCCCGCGCGCGCGGCGCGGATCTGAAGGCGGCACTGGTCGAAGCCGGGGTCATCCGTCTGCGCCCGATCGTCATGACGACAATGGCGATGATCTTCGGCATGCTTCCGCTTGCGCTGGGGGTCGGCGAAGGGGCGCAGCAGCGCGCGCCCATGGCCCATGCGGTGATCGGCGGCCTCATCAGTTCGACTCTGCTGACGCTTCTGGTGGTACCGGTGATCCTCAGCTATCTGGAGGGGCTGTCCACCCGCATGTCCCGGCGCTTCAGCCGTGGGGATCGGGACCCGGATCATCAGGCCAGACCAGCCGAATAGGGGGTGACTCCTCTACCACCAATTTTGGTTAACAATTTACTAACGAACAGTGGATCCCCCCCCTATGATCGGATAGAGTGCCTTCACGTCAGACCCCCTTGGGAGTGCTCCGCCGATGCAATCCGTCTCCGTCGCCCTGATCGATGCGAACAAGCTGTTCCGTGAAGGGCTGAAGGCCCTCTTCACCGATCGGGACTTCCAGATCAGCAAAGAGGCAACGTCCCTGAACGAGGCTCTGCCCCTGGTCTCGGGCGGCGATGCTCCGCAGCTCCTCCTCATCGACCCGGCCGGCATGGGCGAGGTCACCCAGGTGGTGAGCGCGCTGAAGGCCGCCTGCCCGGACGCGCGTCTGGTCCTGCTGACCGGCCAGATGGACGCGAACGTGATGGCCACGGCGATCCAGGCGGGCGCCGACGGCTTCCTGATGAAGGACATCTCCATCGAGGCGCTGGCCCAGTCGCTGCGGCTCGTCATGATGGGCGAGAAGGTGTTCCCGACACACCTGGCGGCCCTGCTGATCAGCGGCAAGGTAACCGGCCACGCCGTGTCCGACAATCCCGGCTCGCGCAAGGGCCTGTCGCAGCGCGAGGTCCAGATCCTGCGCCGCCTGCTGGCCGGCGACAGCAACAAGATGATCGCCAATTCGCTGGGCATCACCGAGGCGACCGTCAAGGTTCACCTCAAGAGCCTGCTGCGCAAGATCAACGCGTCCAACCGCACCCAGGCCGCCATCTGGGCCCTGAACAACGGCTTCGGCGAGAGCGCCGGCAGCGACCTCGCGGTCGCCTGACGTCCCGTCCCTCGAAGCGCCGCCATTCACGCGACGAATTCTTTCAGCCGCCGCCATGACCATACCCGTGGCGGGGACCCGCATGGACCCGAAGGCATATTGTAGAATTCCATAGTTAGGCCATATCCCATCGGCCAAGAAAAAAGCCCTCCGCCTGAACAAGGCGGAGGGCTTTTTTCTTACCCACCGGAGGGGATGCCGTCCGAGAAACGGGCGGCCTAGCGTCAGGCGGCGTCCTGCTCGTCGCTCTGGCCCTTGATGCGGGCGGCCAGCGCGGCTTCCAGGAACTGGTCGATGTCGCCGTCCAGCACGGACTGCGTCTGCGACGTTTCCACGCTGGTGCGCAGATCCTTGACCATCTGGTAGGGGTGCAGGACGTAGCTGCGGATCTGGTGGCCCCAGCCGATGTCGGTCTTGGTGGCCTCCAGCGCCGCGGCGGCGTCCTCGCGGATCTTCAGCTCGCGTTCGTACAGGCGGGCGCGCAGCATGTCCCACGCCTTGGCGCGGTTCTTGTGCTGGGAACGCTCCTGCTGGCAGCTCACGGCGATGCCGGTCGGGATGTGCGTGATGCGCACCGCCGAGTCGGTCTTGTTGATGTGCTGGCCGCCGGCGCCGGACGCCCGGTAGGTGTCGATGCGGCAGTCCTTCTCGTTCACCTCGATCTGGATCTTGTCGTCGATCACCGGGCTCACCGAGACGGCGGCGAAGCTGGTCTGGCGCCGCGCCTGGCCGTCGAAGGGGCTGATGCGGACGAGCCGGTGCACGCCCGCCTCGGTCTTCAGCCAGCCATAGGCGTTGTGGCCCTTGATCTGCACGGTCGCCGACTTGATGCCGGCCTCTTCACCCGCGCTCTCTTCCAGCCACTCGGTTTTGAAGCCGTGCTGTTCGGCCCAGCGCACATACATCCGCAGCATCATCTCGGCCCAGTCCTGGGCCTCGGTGCCGCCGGCGCCGGCGTTGACTTCGATGAAGCAGTCGTTGGCGTCGGCCTCGCCGGACAGCAGGCTTTCCAGCTGCAGCTTGCCCGCCCGGTCACGCAGGGCATAGAGCTGGGCCTCGGCATCGGCGACCACGGTCGGATCGCCTTCGGCCTCGCCCATCTCGATCAGTTCAAGGCTGTCCGACAGGTCGCGTTCCAGCGCGCGGTAGCCCGACACGGAGGTGTCGAGCTGGGTGCGTTCGCGCATGATCTTCTGGGCGCGGTCGGGATCGTCCCAGAGCTTGGGGTCCTCGGACAGGGCGTTCAGTTCGTCGAGACGACGCAGCGCGTTATCCCAGTCAAAGATGCCTCCTCAGCAGCGCCAGCGATTCACGAATCTCGCTGGCGGCCGCTTCGATCTCGGCTCGCATGCGGGCCTCCTCGTCAGCCAGGGTTGCAATGGAATTCGCGTCTTATGTAGCCCCTCGGGTTCGGCATTGCACCCCTTTAATGCCGTCACACCCGGCTTGACGGGGGAACTGACCAGCGGTTGCTGGCGCGCCCTACCCTAAATTGCGGGCTATATCGCGCTGTTCCTGCCCACTTAGGAAAAATTCAGGGGAGCGGCCGTGGCGTCGCGGCTAAGCCGGGCAAGCTAGGGCTTAACCAGCCGAATGCATCCAATTCAACCGCCCTCCTTCCCAATTGCAGCAAAGACATTCCCTTTGCTTTGGGCCTATTTATGTAACAGCAAAACACGCCGCATGATCCCGTGCGATCGTGCGGAACATCTTTTCCATGTGGTTGTAGCGAAGCCTTTTCATGACTGGATTGGCTAACCCTTAGCTCTGTCCAGTCCACAGATGATCGTGGAGAACATCATGGTCTTTACGAGTTTAGAGTTTCTTCTATTCATAACGGTGTTCACGGTTGGCTTCATGTCCTTGGCCAGGACGCGCGCCTTCGTGCCGTTCCTGCTGGTAGCCAGCTACCTGTTCTACGGCTACTGGGATTACCGGTTCTGCGCCTTGCTGGCGACCAGCACCTTCATCGATTACTACTGCGGTTTGAGGATCGCGGATGCAAAGCGGCGCGAGGACGCCCGCATCTGGCTGTTCCTCAGCCTCGGCGCCAATCTCGGCATCCTGTTCTTCTTCAAATACTTCAACTTCTTCGTCGACAGCGCGGAGGTGGCGCTGGCCTCGCTGGGCGTCGACGTCGCGCGGCGCACGCTGGACATCATCCTGCCGGTCGGCATCTCCTTCTACATCTTCCAGGGGCTGAGCTACAGCCTGGACCTCTATTCAGGGCAGCTCGCCAAGCCGGAGCGTTCGTTTGTCCGCTACGCGACCTTCGTCGCCTTCTTCCCGCAGCTCGTCGCCGGGCCGATCGTCAGGGCGCGCGACCTGCTGCCGCAGATCCAGGACGGCCCCCGCAACGTGCCCTTCGCGGTCCGTTTCGGCGGGCTGGAGAAGGTGATCTGGGGCTTTTTCCTGAAGGTCGGTCTGGCCGACAACGCCGCCGCCGTGGTGGACGCGCGCTTCGCCAACCCGGAGTTCTACAACGCGCTCAGCCACATCATCGGGCTGATCTGCTTCAGCCTGCAGATCTATGGCGACTTCGCCGGCTATTCGCTGATCGCCATCGGCATCGCGCAGATCTACGGCTACACCCTGTGCGAGAACTTCGCCCGCCCCTACTTCGCCATCGGCTTCCGGGATTTCTGGAAGCGCTGGCACATCTCGCTGTCGAGCTGGCTGCGCGACTATGTCTACGTGCCGCTGGGCGGCAGCCGCACCCGCTGGCTGCGCATGCGCAACGTGGTGCTGGTGATGCTGGCCTCCGGCCTGTGGCACGGCGCGAGCTGGACCTTTATAGTGTGGGGTGCCCTGCACGGCCTGCTTTCCGTGGCGGAGGACGGCGTGCGCTGGCTCGCGGCCCGCAGCCCGGTCCCGCTCGGCTGGCTGACGCGCGGCCCTGGCCGGCTCCTGCTGATCGGCTTCATGTTCATGCTGGTCACCCTGACCTGGCTGCCTTTCCGGGCGGAGAACATGGACAAGGTCTGGACGATCCTGTCCATCATCGCCGCGCACGACTTCTCGCTGCCGACCGGCATGCAGCAGATGACCTCCATCGTGCGGGTCGCGGTGATCGGGTCGGTGGTCCTGCTGATCGACGCGCTGATCGAGATGGGCGCCCGCCAGCGCTACGCCGGAGTGAACGTCATCGTCCGCTCCACCGCCTGCTCGGCCCTGGTCCTGCTGCTGCTGCTGTTCGGCAGCTTCGGCAACCGCTCCTTCATCTACTTCCAGTTCTGACCCCCCAACGCCGGTCCGAGAGGGACCGGTCCGCATGGAGCAACCCGCATGATCCGCCTCCTCGCTTCCCTGGGCTTGATCCTCGCCATGGTCGTCACAATGGACCGCGTGCTGGCGTCCTCACTGGGCGCGGCGTTCCTGCAGTCGGGGGATCGCTTCCTGTCCATCTACAAGCCCGATCAGTCCGCCGGCGGCGAAGCTGGGGTCCAGGCCGCGGACGTGCTGATCCTCGGCAACTCCCGCGCCGACAACCACTTCCCGACCTCGGCCGTCCAGGAGATGACCTGCTGGAGCGCGGTCAACCTCGGGATGGGCGGCGCGCCGACGACGGTGTCCAACCTGCTGTTCCAGGACTATGTGGAGCGGCACGGCGCACCGCGCCTGCTGGTCCTGGAGCCCACCAGCGTGGTCGATGAGCCCATGGCGCTCGCCGACCTGCCGCTGCTGAGCTACTACTCCCCGCGGGTGGACGGCTTCATCCGCCAGGCCGATTTCTCCATGTGGGCCGGGAACCAGGCCTTCAATCTCCTGATCTTCAACAACAACCAGACGATCCGGATGGGCTTCGACATGCTGCGTGGGAAGAAGGACGACCGCACGCTGCACGGCACCATCTCCGACGTGCAGCGGCGGGACATCGACCGCCTGCCCATGGAGAAGATGGAGGGCTTCCAGCCGAACTGGGACGCGCTGAACAGCATCATCCGCACCGCGCACGAGCACGGCACGAAGGTCGCCGTCGTCATCACCCCCTACTATCCCGGCTACATCCAGAAGGTCAGCAACTTCGAGGAGTTCTTCGACGACCTCAAGCGCCGTCTGCCGCCGGAGGTCGCCGTGATCGACGCCCGCCGGGTGGTCAAGGGAGACCAGAACTTCATGGACCCGCTGCATGTGAACGCCGAGGGCGTGCAGGACATGTTCCACAAGATCGAGAACGAGCTGCGCCCGCTCGGCAACTGCCCGATGGACGCCATTGCCCAGCTCGGCAACGGCGGAACGGGAAGCGTGACCCAGACCGTTTCCGCTCAGCCCTGACCAATTCCGGGTTCCGGCCCTGACAAACAACCCCTTCTTCCTCGCGGAAGAAGGGGTTTTTCCTTGTCCGGATTCCCGCTGTACGGGGCGGTGAATCAGTAGAGACCGCCGGAGCCCAGTGCCGCCGCAGGCGGCGCGCCGCCCGCCGGGGGAGCTGTTCCGCCCGTGGCGGCGCCGAAGGACGGTGCCGTTCCGAAGGCCGGAGGGGCACCGAAGGCCGGGGGCGTTCCGAACTCCTGCGGCTGCTCGTACCCGACACCGTAGGTTTCCCCGGGCACCGCCGTGCCGCTCCACGCCCCGGTTCCGCCCATCTGGCCCGAACCGTCGAGCACGGCCGGCGGCCGGTCGGGGTTCGGCTCGGTGCCGGGCAGGAAGGCCTCCCAGATCGCCTTCTCGCCGGGCTGGGCCAGCTGGCCGTTCGCCGGGTTGACCCGGACGAGACGCAGGCCACGCGGCACGCGGAAGGGCGTGGCCGGCTTGTCCTTGAGCGCGACCTCCATCACGTCCTGGAACACCGGCAGGGCGGCCGAGGTGCCGGTCTCCTTGGCGCCGAGGGTCCGCGGCTGGTCGAAGCCGATGTAGGTGCCCACCACGAGGTCCGGCGAGAAGCCGACGAACCAGGCGTCCATCGAGTCGTTGGTCGTCCCCGTCTTGCCGGCCAGCGGCTTGCCCAGCGCCGCCAGCTTGGCCGCGGTGCCCCGCTGGACCACCCCCTCCAGCATGGAGACGATCTGATAGACGGTGCGCGGGTCGGCGATCTGCTCGCGCGTGTCGGGCACGGCCGGGACGGCGGCGGACGGCGACCACTCCACGTCGCGGCAGCCGTCGCAGGGGCGGTTGTCGTGGCGGAAGATGGTCTTTCCGGTGCGGTCCTGGACGCGGTCGACGAAGGTCGGCGTGATCTTCTTGCCGCCGTTGGCCAGCATGGCGTAGGCGGCGGTCATGCGCATCACCGTCGTCTCGCCGGCGCCAAGCGACATGGGCAGGTAGGGCTGAAGGTTGTCGACGATGCCGAAGCGCTCGGCGTAGGCCTTCACCTTGTCCATGCCGATGGACTGGGCAAGGCGCACCGTCATGACGTTCCGAGACTTCTCGATGCCCACGCGAAGGGGCGTCGGCCCATAGAACTGGCCGCTGTAGTTCGCGGGCCGCCAGACCGGCTGGCCGGGGCCGGGGTCGAACTCGAACGGCGCGTCCTGGACCAGCGACGACGGGGTGAAGCCCTGGTCGAGTGCGGTCAGATAGACGAAGGGCTTGAAGGAGGAGCCCGGCTGCCGCATCGCCTGGGTGGCGCGGTTGAAGGAACTCATGGCCGGGGAGAAGCCGCCCACCATCGCGAGCACGCGGCCCGTGTGCGGGTCCATCGCCATCAGGCCGCCCTGCACCGCCGGAACCTGGCGCAGCCCGAAGCTGGCCGGCGGGTAGGCCTTGCCCTGCCCGTCCTTCTCGACCGCCTCGACCAGCACCACGTCGCCGAGCTTGGCGGCGTCGGACGGACGGCGGATGGCCGGCCCGAGCGACCCGTTCTCGCGCTGAGCCTGGGCCCAGCGCAGTTCGGCCAGCGGAATGCGGCCGCGCGTGCCGTCGGCGAAGCCGATCTCCAGCGCGTCGGCCGCGTCGTCCTTCAGCACGACGGCGAGCCGCCAGCCTTCGGAACCCGGCGGGACCGGAATGGCGGCGAGCGCCTTGGCCCATCCGTCGAACCCCTCCATCCGGGTGACCGGCCCACGGTAGCCGTGGCGGCGGTCATACTCGATGAGCCCGTTGCGCAACGCCTTGTTCGCCGCCGCCTGGAGCGCCGGGTCCATCGAGGCGCGCACGGACAGGCCGCCCTCGTACAGGGCCTCCTCGCCGTACAGCTTCACCAGTTCGCGCCGGATTTCCTCGGCGAAATATTCGGAGGTGACGTATTGCGTCTCGTCGCGCTGGCGCACCGTCAGCGGCTTGGCTTGCGCCTCGCGGGCCTCCTCCGGCGTGATGTGGCCGTCCTCGGCCATGCGGCCGATGACCCAGTTGCGGCGGGCCACCGCCGCATCGCGCTGCCGTTCCGGATGGTAGTTGCTGGGCGCCTTCGGCAGGGCCGCCAGATAGGCGGCCTCCTCTATGGTCAGCTCGTCCAGACCCTTGTTGAAATAATTCAGCGCCGCCGCCGCCACGCCGTAGGACCGGAAGCCCAGGAAGATCTCGTTCAGGTACAGCTCGAGGATGCGGTCCTTGGTGAAGGCGCGCTCGATGCGGACGGCGAGGATGGCTTCCTTGATCTTGCGGGCGAAGGACACCTCGTTGGTCAGCAGCATGTTCTTGGCGACCTGCTGCGTGATGGTCGAAGCACCCACAGGCCGCCGGTCACGGCCGAGATTCTCCACGTTGGTCACGACGGCGCGGATCAGGCCGATGGGGTCGATGCCGCGGTGCTCGTAGAAGTTCTTGTCCTCGGCGGCGAGGAAGGCGTTGGTCACCCGCTTCGGAATGGCCGTGATCGGCACGAAGACGCGCTTTTCGGACGCGAACTCCGCCAGCAGGCGGCCGTCGCCGGCATGCACGCGCGTGGTCACGGGCGGTTCGTAAGTGGCGAGCTTTGTGTAGTCCGGCAGATCGTGGTTGTAATGGTCAAGCAGATAGACGCCGAAGCCGGCCCCGACCAGGGCCAGCGTGACCAATGCCATCACGGCGGACAGAAGAAAACGCATGACGAATCCCACATGAAGCGAGGCGGCCCCCGACCGTAACGCGGGAGCGCAGCGGTCGGGCGGGGGCCATCCTACACGCAAGGACCGGGGCACGCCGACCCCCAAGCAGGCATGTCAGCAAATTGTGACGGCGCAAAGGCGCGGGGAGCGCAGGCCGCCGGCTCCGGCCAGGGCGGGGGCATCACGCAGCTTGGCGTCATGCGCAAACTGGCGCGCCTCTCCCGGTCAGGAACGGCGGGCGCCGTCCAGCCATTTGAAATAGGAATCGACGCCCTTGATCAGGGCGGCACCCATCCGCCGCCGGTAGTCCGGCGAGGTCAGGAGGTCGGTGTCCTTGCTGCTCGACAGGTAACCCATCTCGACCAGCACCGACGGAACGTCCGGCGCCGTCAGCACGGCGAAGCCGGCCTGGCGGTGCGGGTTGGTCGGCAGCAGCGTCACCGCCTTCTTCAGGCTCTGCAGGGCCATGCTGGCGAAGCGCTTGGACTGGTTCATAGTGTCGCGCTGGGCGAGATCGATCAGGATGCTGACCACCTGGTCGTTCTCCGCCACGAGGTTGAGCCCGGCGATGGCGTCGGCGCGGTTTTCCTTGGCGGCGAGCATCTCGGCCTCGCGGTCCGATGCCTTGTCGGAAAGGGTGTAGATCGAAAGGCCGCGCACGTTGGTCGATCCGATGCTGTCGGCGTGCAGCGACACGAACAGGTCCGCATCGGCCTCGCGGGCGACGGTGACGCGGTCGCGCAGCCGGACGAAGACGTCCTTGTCCCGGGTCAGCAACGCCCTGTAGCGCCCCGTCGCCTCGAGCTGGCGCTTCAGCTCGCGCGCCATCGCCAGCGTGATTTCCTTCTCGAAGACGCCCCCGACGCCGACGGCGCCCGGATCGGCGCCGCCATGACCCGGATCAATGACGATCAGCGGCTTGCCTGCGGAGCGTTGCGTCCGCAACGGGCTGACCGGCGGCACCGGCACCGTCATGGCGGCGACCGGCGTCACGTCCACCCGGGAAGCGGTCTCCGTCTCCAACGGGGCGGGAACCGCCCGCGGCGCGGACGGCACCGCAGGCTTGGGCGCCGGCAGATTGGCGGAGGGCAGAGTGGCCGGGCTGGCGGGGCTGGCCGGAGCCGGCCGAACATCCGACCGGCTTCCCCGTTCGACGTCGAGGACGAAACGCGGCCCGTATCCCTCCTTCGGCGGCAGAAGGAAGGCCTCGCGCACCCGCACCGGACCGTCGGTCTCCAGGACGAGCCGCCGCCCTCCCAACTCGGAAGCGTTGAAGGCGTAGCGCTTGATCAGCCCCTTGCCGCCATAGACCGGCGCCGAGCCGGGCCAAGCCATGTCCGGCAGGTCCACGACGACGCGGTAGGGATCGCTCAGCACCGCCACCGTGAAGGGCACCGATTCGCTCAATTCCAGGACGAATCGGGTCTTGTCGGGATGGATGCCCAGCCGCGCGCCCAGCACGCTTGGCTTCGGCGCGGCGAGCGGAAGTGCGGCCGTGGCCTGCGCCCGGGCGGCGGACGGGCCGAATCCGGGGGCGAATCCGAACATGCCGAAGCCCGCCCCGAACAGGACGCCGAGCAGTGCGACGGTCATCGCGAGCCTTCGGGGCATGGTTTCACCTACGACGCAACACCGGAAAACAGCCTCCACCTATAGCTTCGCGGATTCAAGGCGATCAACGGACAAGGTTGAGCCGGCCCCGAGTTCGCCCCCGGCGGTGCCTTCCGTGCAACAGTCCGTCGGCGGCTCCGCTGAGGTTCCGCCGCCTTTCCGAAAAAGACCTCCGGGCACCCCGTTTTATTTCACCCGTTGTGGAAGGCTTGTCTCTTGTCTATGGTAGCGATGCGACATACCGCACCCCGACAGCGCCCTGTCCGGGCCTTCCCTGTCACCCACGGAAGCCCTTCACAGCTCGCTGCGGCGCCGCACACGGAATGGGCACGGCCGGGCATCACAAACGCGGCCGCGTTCCGGGAGAAGGCGCCTTGGGCGTGCCGGTGGGGTGGACGAAACCTCGAAGCTGGTTGCGGCCGCAAGGCCGGAACCCGGATGCCGCCGCCCGCCTTGTACTGGCTGCTCACGTCAGCGCCGTTCGACGAGGTCTGGACCGGTTCCGTGTGCTTCGCTCAGACAATGACGCGTCCGGCGGCCTGTCGTCGCACGGCCGGCCCGGAGGCGTCAGGGGAATTTGAATGACCAAGCGTATGCTGGTGGACGCCACGCACCCGGAAGAAACCCGGGTTGCCGTGGTCAATGGGAACAGGCTCGAGGAACTCGATTTCGAGATCGCGAGCCGGAAGCAGCTCAAGGGCAACATCTATCTCGCGAAGGTGACCCGGGTCGAACCGTCCCTGCAGGCGGCCTTCGTCGAATATGGCGGGAACCGGCACGGCTTCCTCGCCTTCTCCGAAATCCATCCCGACTATTACCGGATTCCGGTCGCCGACCGCGAGGCCCTGCTGGCCGAGGAGCGCCGCCTGGAAGAGCAGGCCGAAGCCCGCGCCGAGGCCGCCGCCGACGGCGCCGTGATGGCCGAGCCGATGCGCTCCGAAGAGATCGTCGAGCAGTTCTCGCCCATGCCCGGCCCCTTCGGCGAGGATGAGGAGCCGAACGGCGACGCCGCCCACGAGGAGCCGAACGGCGAAGACGAGCGGCACGGCCATGACAATCACGAGCACGCCCATGGCGAGGGCTTCGACGAGGCCGACGAGGCCGAGGAGCTTCAGCCCCGCCGCCAGCGTCCGCTGCGCAGCTACAAGATCCAGGAAGTGATCAAGCGCCGGCAGGTCATGCTGGTGCAGGTGAACAAGGAGGAGCGCGGCAACAAGGGCGCCGCTCTCACCACCTACCTGTCGCTGCCGGGCCGCTATTGCGTCCTGATGCCCAACACCGGGCGCGGCGGCGGGATCTCCCGCAAGATCACCAATCCCGCCGACCGCAAGCGCCTGAAGGAGATGCTGTCGGACCTCAACATCCCCGAGGGCATGGCGGTCATCCTGCGCACCGCGGGTCTGGAACGTTCCCAGCCGGAGATCAAGCGCGATCTCGAATATCTCCTGCGGCTGTGGGACGACATCCGCGAGCAGACGCTGCAATCCTCGGCGCCCTGCCTCATCTATGAAGAGGCGAACCTCATCAAGCGCTCGATCCGCGATCTCTATTCGAACGACATCGACGAGATCTGGGTCGAGGGCCAGGCCGGCTACCGCACCGCCCAGGAATTCATGCGGATGCTGATGCCGAGCCACGTCAAGCGCGTGCAGCTCTATCCGGACGAGACGATCCCGCTGTTCCACCGCTACCAGGTCGAGACGCAGATCGACGCCATCCACAGCCCTGTGGTCCATCTGCGGTCGGGCGGCTACATCGTCATCAACCCGACCGAGGCGCTGGTTTCCATCGACGTCAATTCGGGCAAGTCGACGCGCGAACGGAACATCGAGGAAACCGCCTACAAGACCAACCTGGAAGCCGCCGAGGAGGTGGCCCGCCAACTCCGCCTGCGCGATCTCGCCGGCCTGATCGTCATCGACTTCATCGATATGGAGGAGTCGAAGAACAACGCGGCGGTCGAACGCCGCATGAAGGAGGCGATGAAGAATGACCGGGCGCGTATCCAGCTCGGCCGCATCTCCCCCTTCGGCCTGATGGAGCTGTCGCGCCAGCGGCTGCGCCCCTCGCTGCTGGAGACCAACTTCGAGCGCTGCGTGCATTGCGCCGGCACCGGCGTCGTGCGCTCGGTCGAGTCGGCGGCGCTGCACGTGCTGCGCGGCATCGAGGAGGAAGGCATCCGCAAGCGCGCCGCCGAGGTCACGGTCTATGTGGCGACCTCCATCGCGCTCTACATCCTCAACCAGAAGCGCGCCGAGCTGGCCAAGATCGAGGAGCGCCACGGCTTCCGCGTGATGGTTCAGGCCGACGACACGCTGATCGCGCCCGATCACCGCATCGAGCGCGTGCGCGCCCGCGGCCCGGGCGACGATGCCCCGCTCGTCAGCACGGAACGCGTGATGGCCGAGACCGAGCGCGCCCTGGCTGCCCAGGTCGAGGAAATCCACGAGGTCGAGGAAACGGAAGCCGAGACCGAAGCGGAGGCGACCGAGGCCGAGCGTGCCGAGCGTCCGGCGGAGAACGGTTCGGAAGGCGACCGCCGTCGCCGCCGCCGTCGCCGCCGCCGTGGTCGCCATGAGCGCGAGGATTTCGAGAACCGCGGCCAGGAAGCCGGCGACGGCGAGAGCGACGGCGAAGCCGAGGACGGCGACGCGGAAGACGCGGAGTCCGAAGGCACGGTCTCCCAGCCCGGCGATTTCGAAAACGCCGAACTCGACGCGCACGGCGACCAGACCGACGAGTCGGATGAGGACGATGAGGGCGACGAGGAAGGTGGCGACTTCGCCTCCGACAACGGCGACCAGAACGGCCGGAAGAAGCGCCGCCGGGGCAAGCGTGGCGGACGCCGCCGCAGCCGCCAGCGCGAGGGCGAGATCGGCTACGAGGGCGACGAGCAGTCCCAGGACGAGGCCGCGGCCGACGCGCCGGCGGCTCCCGCTCCGGCCTTGGAGCCCATCGACTTCGACTGGATCCTGACCGGCGAAGCACCGGTCGATCCGGCGGAGAACGACACCGAGGCTCCGGCGGCACCGGAGACGGCTGCGGAAGCACCGGCTGCTGAGGCGCCGGCTGCTGAGGCGCCGGCTGCCGAGGCTCCCGCCCCCGCACCGGCTGCGGAAGAGGCTCCCGCCGCGAAGAAGCGCACGCCGCGCCGCCGCAAGGCCACCGAGGAGGCCACCGCCGCCGAGGCTCCGGCAGCCGAGGCTCCCGCCGCACCGGTCCCGGCCGCCGAGGAGGCTCCCGCCGCGAAGAAGCGTCCGGCCGCCCGCAAGCGGAAGGCCGCCGAACCGGCTGCCGCCGAGGCCGCGCCCGCCGCGACGGTCAGCGAGCCGCCCGCCGCGGCCGAGCCGAAGAAGCGTGCGGCTCCCCGCCGCCGCAAGGCCGCCGAACCGGCTGCTGAACCGGCCGCCGAGCAGGCCGCGCCCGCTGCGACCGCGCCTGAGGCCGCTCCGCCGGCGCCGCCGGCCACGGAAGCCGCCCCGGCACCGGAAGCGGCTCCCGCGCCGCAGCCGGAAACCGGCACGGCCAACCCGGCGGAGGCCAACGACGCCCCGCCCGCGAAGCCGCGCCGGGGCTGGTGGGCCCGCTGACGCCGGAGTTTCCCGGATCAGCACTGGAAAAGGCGCCTCCGGGCGCCTTTTCTGTTTCAGCCCAATCCCCTTCCCGGCACAGGGACGCACGAGACCGCGATGAGCAAGGCCTTCACCAAGGAAAGCGACAACGACGCCGACGACGATCTCCCGGAAGGCGCACAGCCCTTGCCGAAGGGGGCGAAGAACTACATCACCCCGCAGGGTTTCCAGCGCCTCCAGGACGAATTGCGGAACCTGCTCCGCGTCGAGCGGCCGAAGGTCGTCGAGGTGGTTTCCTGGGCCGCCGGGAACGGCGACCGGTCGGAGAACGGCGATTACATCTACGGCAAGAAGCGCCTGCGCGAGATCGATCGGCGCATACGCTTCCTCACGAAGCGGCTGGAGATCGCCCAGGTCGTCGATCCCGCCGAGCAGAAGACCCGTGACCGCGTCTTCTTCGGCGCGACCGTGACCTATGCGCGTGAGGACGGCGCCGAGAACACCATCACGATCGTCGGGGTGGATGAGGTGGACATCGACCGCAACCAGGTGAGCTGGGTGTCGCCGATCGCCCGTGCCCTTCTGAAGGCGCAGGAGGGCGATCTCGTCGATCTGCGCACCCCCGCCGGCCCGGAGCAGATCGAGGTCATCGCGATCCGCTACCCGGAGACCGGCGCCTGATGCCCGTCCTCACGCCTTCGGCGTGATCTTGAAGGGGCGCGCGCGGACCTTCGTCTGGTGGTCGGGGTGGCCGGGCTCCCCGTCCGGGCGCATGCCCCGGTAATAGCCCTTCTGCCAGCGCTGGGTCATGGCGTCGCTGCCCGGCGTCTGAAGGTCCTTGTTGAACTTCGTCCGCGCCTCCGCCCAGCCGCGATACTGCGCGGCCAGTTCCGGATCGCTGTCCAGGTCGCGCACCTCCGGCTCCAGGGAGTCCAGCAGGCCGCGCTGGATCGGCATCAGCATGGCGAAGGGCTCGCCCTTCTCCCAGGTCACTTCCTTGCCCGGCGCGGTGAACTTCCAGTTCATCGTGAAGGGATAGGGCGACCAGTCGGTTTCCATGATGCCGGCCAGCGGCTGGATGCCGTCCTTCACATGGTTGAGCGGCCCGGTCACCATCAGGTTCACCCCCGGCGGGGTGCGGAACAGGGCGCCGACATGGAAGGTCAGGACTCCGCTCCCGAAATGGCTGGCGGGCAGCAGCGGGTGGGCCTCGTCCGCCACGACCCGGATGGCGTCCAGGGCCGCGCCGCCGTTCCACACCGCCCGAACGCGGCATGGGGCGCCGATCTCCCAGCCATGCATGCTCGCGATGTTCAGCGGCAGGCAGCGGTAGCCGTACTGTTCCGGCAGGGCGTCGATCCAGTCGCGGCTGCTGCTGGCGGGGCGGATGTCCGGAACCACGCCGGACAGCGGATAGGCGATGATCTTCATGCCCCCGAGCATGCCACAACTCAGCGCGCGGGAAAGCCGCCTTTTGAAGGTTCCCGGCAGCGGAAGGAGCAGGCGAAACTGTTGGGCGGCGGCCTGAAGGGTGCTATGGGAGGGCGCCGTTCCACACCTCCAGGGAAACCCTGTCCATGCGCCCGGTCAAGATCGCCCCCTCCATCCTTTCCGCCGATTTCGCCCGGCTCGGCGAAGAGGTGCGCGCCATCGACGAGGCCGGGGCGGACTACATCCACATCGACGTGATGGACGGCCATTTCGTGCCGAACATCACCATCGGCCCGGCCGTCGTGAAGGCCCTGCGTCCGCACAGCGCGAAGGTCTTCGACGCGCACCTGATGATCTCCCCCGCCGATCCCTACATCGCCGCCTTCGCCGACGCCGGGGCGGACATCATCACCGTGCATCCGGAGGCCGGCGCCCACCTGCACCGCACGGTCCAGCTCATCAAGTCGCTCGGCAAGAAGGCCGGCGTGTCGCTGAACCCGGCGACGCCGGTCGATGCCGTCCAGTATCTGCTCGAGGATCTGGATCTCGTGCTGGTGATGACCGTGAACCCGGGCTTCGGTGGCCAGAGCTTCATCCACAGCCAGCTTCCGAAGATCCGCGAGCTGCGCGGGCGAATCGACGCGCTCGGCAAGGCCATCGACCTCCAGGTCGACGGCGGCATCAACCGGGAAACCGCCCGCCTCGCCATCGATGCCGGCGCCGACGTGCTGGTCGCCGGCACAGCCACCTTCACCGGCGGCCCCGCGCGCTACGCCGAGAACATGGCCGCCCTGCGGGCCTGACCCGGCACCCTTCCCTTCATCCCTCCATTCGGGGAGGGGTGAAGGGGAAGGAAAATTCGGCCTCCCCATAATGGGCTCCCACGCACGTCTGAACCAAACGGCGGCGCACGCGTTTAGGTGATGGGAAGGGTCCTGAAACATATGGGAGAGTGACCATGGGCATCCTTTGGACGATCATCATCGGCTTTATCGCGGGCGTCATCGCCAAGTTCCTGATGCCTGGCCGTGATCCGGGCGGCTTCATCATCACCACGCTGCTCGGCATCGCCGGTGCCTTCGTCGCCACCTATCTCGGCGAGGCGGTCGGCTGGTACCGCGCCGGCGAGGGGGCGGGCTTCATCGGTGCCGTCGTCGGCGCCGTCATCATCCTCGCCATCTACCGCATGGTCGCCGGCCGCCGGACGGCCTGACCGGTCCGAAGGACGCAGGTACGAAAAAGGGGCTGCCATATGGCAGCCCCTTTTTTGCGTCCTGGCGGGGTGGTCGGCGGCCCTCAGGCCGCCTTGGCCTTGAGCTCGCCGAAGCCGATCAGGCGCCGGCTGTCCTCGTCGAACAGGGCGAGGCGGATGGACCTCAGGCTTTCCTTCAGCGTGATCGAGCGGACGGCCTGGAACTCCGCGATGGCGCGGTGGCAGTCCGGAAGGCGGTAGTTGGGGATGCGCGACGCCAGGTGATGCACATGATGGTAGCCGACATAGGCAGTCATCCAGTGCAGCCAGCCCGGCAGGTCGTAGAAGGAGCTGCCGTGGATCGCCGCGTCGTGGAAGTCCCATTCCTTGCCGGAACGCCAATAGACCGTGTCGAACTGGTGCTGGATGTAGAACATCCAGACGCCGATCGTCGCCGCCAGCAGGACCACCGGCAGCCAGACGCCCAGAACCGGGGCGGCGCCGAACAGGTAGATGAAGAGACCGACCGCCGCCGCCGTGGCGGCGTTGCTGCCGATCACGCTGAGCCAGGCGCGGACGTCCGACCAGGGGCCGAGCGGGAAACGGAAGCGGATCAGGAACAGGTAGGTCGGGCCGACGCCGAACAGGACGAGCGGGTTGCGGTAGACGCGGTAGCAGAAGCGCTTCCAGGGCGACAGAGCCAGGTACTCGCGCACCGTCAGCGTATCGATGTCGCCGAAGCCCCGCTTGTCCAGGTTGCCCGACGTCGCGTGGTGCACGGCGTGGTCGCGCCGCCACATCTCGTAAGGCGTCACCGTCAGCACGCCGAGGCAGCGCCCCACCCAGTCGTTCGCCCGGCTGGTCCGGAAGAAGGCGCCGTGGCCGCAGTCATGCTGGAGGATCCACAGCCGCGCCAGGAACAGCGCCGCCGGAACCGCGAGAAGCAGCGTGAGCCAGTAACCGACCTGGAGGCTGAGACCCATGAGCGTGAGCAATCCGGCGAGCGGCAGGATGGTGCTGGCGAGCTGGCCGATGCTGCGGCGCGCCTCCGGCTCCTTGTAGGCCGCCAGACGCTCCGCCCAGAAACGCGCCGTGCGCTTGCGGCTTCCGGCATCCGCGCCGGAATCGATGCTGGGCGTCACGGCGGGGCTGGGCTCCGGCGTGGCGGTAACGGCAATGGTCATTCAGCGATTATCCCGGTGGTCTTGGCGAAAGCGCACGAAAGGCAAAGACGCACGAACGTCCGCCCTGCGCGCGCAAGGCGGGTCGCAATGTACCCCAGCCCAAAGGATCATGTGGTGGGAATTTTCAGGAATTCCATCGCGCGGCAGTAGATAAAGGGGAAAGGCCCCGATACCGGCCTGCCCGCCGCCACGCCTTTCCCTCAGGCCCGGCCGTAGCGCCGCGCCGCCTCGACCGTCAGGCCGAGCCCGACCGAACCGAAGATGTTGCCTTCCACCACCCGGGCGCCCGGCAGCTCGGCGAGGATCGCCGACCGCACCTGCGGAAGCTGGGTCGAGCCACCGGTCAGGAACAGCGCGTCGATGCGGTCGGCCGGGGTGCCGGCCTCCGCGAGGCAGGCGCGCACCCTGGCGCCGATGCGGCCGGCGAGCGCGCCCGTCGCGTCGTTCAGCTCCGCCACCTCGACCGGCCGGGCGAGCCGGTCGTCGCCCCAGTCCAGCGTCAGGGCCGCCTGCGGCGCGTCGGACAGGGCGATCTTGGTGCGCTCCACCTCCATCGCCAGCGCGTGGCCGAGACGGTGCTCGACGACGCCGACCAGCCGCTCGATCAGCTCGGGCGCGGCCGAATCCTGTTTCAGGCGCCGCAGCTCGGCCAGCGACTTGGCGGTGTAGAGGAAGTTGATCTTCGACCAGGTGGCGAGGTCCAGGAAGGGGCTGTTCGGCGCGTTCAGCCCGTTCCGCTTCATCGGGCTGCCGTAGCCCAGCAGCGGCATGGCGGTCGCGAGGCTGAGGTCGCGGTCGAAGTCGGTGCCGCCGATGCGGATGCCGTCGTTCGCCAGGATGTCGGCGGCGCGGTCGGCGCGCCCGCGCCGCTCCGGCCCGATGCGCACGATGGAGAAGTCCGACGTGCCGCCGCCGATGTCGGCGATCAGCGCCAGCTCCTCGGCATCGACCTGCTGCTCGTAGTCGAGCGCCGCGGCGATGGGCTCGAACTGGAAGGAGATGTTCCGGAAACCGAGCGTCCGGGCGATGGCGCCCAGCGCCTCCTCCGCCGCCGCGTCGGCGGCCGCGTCGCCGTCCACGAAATGCACGGGACGGCCGAGCACCACCTCGTCCAGCTCGGCGCCGGCCTGGGCCTCCGCCCGTTCCTTCGCCGCGCGCAGGAAGGTGGCGATCACCTCGCGGAACGTGATCCGGCCGCTGCGCAGCGCCGTGTCCGCGTCGATCAGCCCGGTGCCCAGCGCCGACTTGATGGAACGCATCAGGCGCCCCTCCACCCCGGAGACATAGCCGTCGATGGCCGCCTGTCCGACCGTCACGGCCCCGCTCTCGAAGTCGAAGAAGACGGCGCTGGGCAGGGTCGGCCGGGCGCCATCCAGGGGCAGCAGCCGCAGGTCGCCGACACCGGCAACCCCCAACGTCGTGTTCGACGTGCCGAAGTCGAGACCGCAGGACGCCATGACCTTCCCTCCCCAAAAACGAAGGGGCGAGGCTATAGCGAGGACCGCCCCGCCGATCAAGGCGCTTGCGGGCGTGTCAAAGAAAAGGCGGAGGGAGAAAGCGGTTGAAGCCTCCCGCACCCGTCTTCATTGATTAACCCGAAAGCCCGATCCGCCTTGCCTTGCGTGGGATGACATGCCGCAGTTGCCGAAGCCCCTGATCGTTTCCGCCATCGCCATCGTGGCGCTCCTGCTCGGCTGGCTCGCCTTCGCCGCCTGGTCCGACTTCGCGGAGCGGAAGGACGAGACGCTGGCCACCTACAGCGAGATGATGGCGATGGCCGAGCGGGGCGAGATCGCCTCCGTCACCTTCGGCGCCGACCTCGCCCATGCGGAGGCGAAGGACGGCACCCGCTACCGCGCGGTGATGCCGGTCACCGACGACGTCCTGAAGGAGCTGCGCGAGCGCAAGGTGGCCCTGTCCTTCGACGACGGCCCCGGCGGGCTGGTGCCGCAGACCATGACGGTGTTCGAGAAGCTGGCCCCGGTCATCATCGTGGCGCTGATGATCGGTGCCCTGGTGATGTGCAGCGGACAGTTCCTGGGCACCAGCCGGGCCACCCGCATCCGCCCGCAGGACAGCCACACCGTCTTCGCCGACGTGGCCGGGGTGGACGAGGCCAAGGAGGAACTGCGCGAGACGGTGGAGTTCCTGCGCGACCCGCGCCGCTTCGCCATGGCCGGCGCGCGGGTGCCCAAGGGCCTGCTGCTGGTCGGCCCGCCGGGCACCGGCAAGACCATGCTGGCCAAGGCCGCCGCCGGCGAGGCGGGCGTGCCCTTCTTCGCCGCCTCGGGCTCGGACTTCGTGGAAATGTTCGTCGGGCTGGGTGCGGCGCGCGTGCGCAACCTGTTCCGCACGGCGCGGGCCGCCGCCCCCTGCATCCTCTTCATCGACGAGATCGACGCGCTCGCCGGCAAGCGCGGCGAGGCCAACTCCCACAGCGAGCGCGAGCAGACGCTGAACCAGCTGCTGGTCGAGCTGGATGGCGTGGTGGAGGCCGGCGACGTGATCCTCATCGGCGCGACCAACCGCGCGGAGATGCTGGATCCGGCCGTGCTGCGCCCCGGCCGCTTCGACCGGCACATCCATGTCGGCCTGCCCGACGTGGCCGGGCGCGAGGCCATCCTGGGCGTGCATGTGCGCGGCCTGGCGCTGAGCACGGATGTCTGCGTGCGGACGGTCGCGCGCGGCACGCCGGGCTTTTCCGGCGCCGAGCTGTCCAACCTCACCAACGAGGCGGCCCTGTCCGCCGCCCGCAACGGCCGCACCACCGTCACCATGGGCGACTTCGAGGCCGCCAAGGACCGCGTGCTGCTGGGCAGCGAACGCCGCAGCCTCGCCCTGACCGACCATGAGCGCCGCCTGACGGCCTTCCACGAGGCCGGCCACGCGCTGGTCTCCATCCGCTGCCCGGAGGCCGACCCGATCCACAAGGCCACCATCATCCCGCGCGGCCGCGCGCTGGGCATGGTCGTGCGCCTGCCGGAAGGCGACCGGGTGTCGGTGTCGCGCGCCAAGCTGCGGGCGGACATCGCCGTCGCCATGGCCGGCCGCGCCGCCGAGGAGCTGATCTTCGGCGCCGACGCCGTCACCAACGGGGCGGAGGCGGACTTCCGCTTCGCCACCGACCTCGCGCGCCGCATGGTCACCGCCTGGGGCATGAGCGACGCCATCGGTTTCGTATCCCATGGCGGCAAGGACGCCGACGGCCCCCGCTCCGAGCGGACGGCCTGGCGCATCGACGAGGAGGTCCGCCGGATCACCGACGAGGGGATGGAGCACGCCCGCGCCGTCCTGCGCACCGACCGGGCGGCGCTGGACGCCATCGCCGAGACCCTGCTGGAGCGGGAGACGCTGAGCGGCGCCGAACTCGTCGCGCTGGCGGAGGTCCGCACGGCCACGACCGTGGCGGCCTGATCGGGGCTTCCTCGTAAGGGCCGCTGCGGGTCCATGGCTTGCGCCTACCCGACCGGGGGAACTACACTCTCCTGAAGGGCGTAGTACGGGAGTTTGGGATGAGCGGATGGACGTTGCGGCGGCGTGCGGTTCTGTTCGGCCTGGCTCTCGCCTCCGCCCCGCTGGCGGCGGCGCCGTCGCAGGCACGGCTGCTCGTGAAGGTCGGCGCCTACGAATTCCCGCCCTATCTGGATGAGCGCGGGGAGGGCGTGACCCCGGCCTTCGTCGAGCTTCTGAACCGGGAGCAGGCGGAGTTCCGCTTCGAGATCGTGCCCACCTCCCCCCAGCGCCGCTTCGACGACCTCCAGCGCGCCCGCTTCGACGTCATCGCCTTCGAGAGCCTCGACTGGGGCTGGCGGAAGCTTCCGGTCTCGGCCTCGCGCGTGTTCCTGGGCGACGGGGAGGTGTTCGTCGCCCGCAAGGGACCGGGCGTCGGTCAGCCCTATTTCGACCGGCTGGAGGGCAAGAGCATCCTCGGGCGGCTCGGCTTCCATTACGCCTTCGCGGGCTTCAACGCCGACCCGGACCTGCTGGAGCGCCGCTTCAACGCGCGGCTGACCGTCACGCATGAGGGCAACCTGCGCAGCGTCGCCGCCGGCCGCGCCGACCTCGCCATCGTGACGAGGTCCTATCTCGTGCAGTTCCTGCGCCGCGACCCGTCGCTGGCGGAGCGGCTGCTGGTGTCGGACCGCATGGATCAGGTCTACGCCCACACGATGCTGGTCCGCAGCGGCGCGCCGGTCGGGGTGGACTGGATCAATGGGATGCTCGACCGGCTTGAGGCCGAGGGCAAGCTCGCCGCCTTATGGAAGAAGCAGGGGATCGTGGAATGACGGTGCGGGATTCAGGCTCCGAAAAACGCGACACCTCGCTGCTGTTCCGCGTCAACACGATCCTCTTGGTCACGACGGTGGCGGTCGGGCTGCTCGCCATCGCCCTGTCCGCCCATGTGACCCAGACCCAGCAGCGCGACGCCCTGCTGCGCCGCGCCGAGCTGGTGGCGACGCTCCAGGCCGACACGCTGAGCGGCGCCCTGTGGGAGCTGAACCAGCGCAGCGCGCAGGAGGTCATCACGGCGCTCCGCGACCGCGACCGCGCGATCCGCTCCGTCACGGTGGCGGAGATCGGCCGGACGGAACCCTTCGTCCAGATCCACGCCAACAGCCACGACGATTCCGCGACCGCCACGGTGGAGCGGCTGATCGGCCTGTCCGACCCCAAGGGCGGGACGAAGATCGTCGGTGTGCTGCGGCTGGTCTATTCCCTGGGCGAGGCGGAGCAGGCCGCGGCCGACGCGCTGATGCCGGTGATCGGGCTGCTGCTCGCCTCGCTGGCGACGGCCATCCTGGTGATCAGCGTGCTGACCAACCGGCTGGTGCTGCGGCCCTTGAGCCGGCTGACCCAGACCTCCCGCGCGCTGGGGGCCGGCAACTACGCGGCGCGCCTCGCGGACCCGTCGGTCGAGGGCCGCAACGACGAGATCGGCGTGCTGGCCCGCGCCTTCAACGTCATGGCGGAGACGGTGCAGGACCACACCCAGCGGCTCGAAGCCCGCGTGCGGGAGCGGACCGAGGCGCTGTCCGTCTCCAACGAGAAGCTGGCGGAGCAGAACCGCCAGATCATGGACAGCATCAACTACGCCCAGCTCATCCAGGCCTCCATCCTGCCGAAGGCGGAAGACCTGACGGCGGGCCTGAGCGACCATTTCATCCTGTGGCGCCCGCGCGACGTGGTCAGCGGCGACTTCTATTTCTGCCGCGCGGTGGAGGACGGCTTCGTCGTCGGCGTCGCCGACTGCACCGGCCACGGCGTACCGGGCGCCTTCATGACCATGACGGCCAGCGCGGTTCTGAACCACGTCATCGACGGGATGGGCGCGTCGGACCCGGCCGCCGTGCTGACCGCGCTGGACCGCAAGGTGCGCGCCGCGCTGCACCAGGATGGGGCGCCGGTGGATTTCGACAACGGGCTGGACATGGCGCTCTGCCATGTCGATCCGCGCCGGGGCCGCATGACCTTCGCCGGCGCCCGGCTGTCGCTGTTCCTGGCGGACGAGTCCGGCACGGTGGAGATCCGGGGCGAGCGGCAGAGCCTGGGCTACCGCCGGGGCGATGCCGGCCCGAGCCTCAGCAACCGGACGGTCGCGCTGCGCCCCGGCCAGACCTTCTATCTCTGCACCGACGGACTGATCGAACAGGGCGGCGGGGAGCGCGGGGTCTGCTTCGGCAAGCGCCGGCTGCTGGATGGCATCGGCCGGGTCCGCCACCTCGACCTCCCCGGCCAGAAGGCGCTGCTGGAGCAGGGGCTCGCCGCCCATCAGGGCGGCCAGCCGCAGCGCGACGACATCACCATGCTGGGCTTCCGCGTCCGCATGGAAGGAACGGCAGCGTCCCGCGCCGAATCCGCCCTGGCCGACGCCTGAACTGAAAGGGCAAAGCTGGAGCGCGGCGCCTAGAGCGTGGAGGCGCGCGGCGTCAGGCCGCAATGCGCGACGATGAAGTCGGCGATCGAGTCGGGATCGTCCAGGTCGAGGAGCGGCACGGACAGGTCCGGCACCGGCCCGTCGCTGGCGACCGCCACGATGCTGGGGTCGTCGCGGGCGATCAGAGACTTGCCGACCTCCGCGCGCCAGATCTCGATCTTCGGGTGGGGCTCCCGCTTGTAGCCCTCGATCAGCAGCAGGTCCACGGGCGAGATCTTCGGCAGCAGTTCCTGCAGCGTGAATTCCGGCTCGTCGCCGCGGATCTCGTGCATCAGCGCCCAGCGGCGCGGCGAGCTGACCAGCACTTCGGTCGCGCCGGCCAGCCGGTGGTTGTGGCTGTCCTTGCCGGGATGGTCCACGTCGAAGCCCTTGTGGGCGTGCTTCATGGTGGACACGGTGATGCCGCGCCGGGTCAGGGCGGGGATGAGCTGGACCATCAGCGTCGTCTTGCCGCTGCCGCTCCAGCCGGTCAGGCCGAAAAGCTTCATCCGGACGGCCTCAACCCAGCGTGCGGGCGCGGCCGTCGCCCGGTTCCGGGCGCTTGGAGGCGGGGTCCTCCATCATGTGCTTCAGCCCGGCGCGCATGTAGTCCCAGCCCGAGATGAAGGTGAGGATCGCCGCACCCCACAGCCCGGCGGTGCCGATGGCCGTGACCGGGAGGCCGGCCGGCCCGTGGTCGCCGACGATCAGGATGCTGATCGCGACCATCTGGAGCATGGTCTTCCACTTGCCGAGCCGGGTGACCGGCACGCTGACGTTCAGCCCGGCGAGATACTCGCGCAGGCCGGACACCAGCACCTCGCGCAGCAGGATCACCACGGCGGCCAGGACCGAGATGCCGGTCAGCCGCGTGACGGCCACCAGCATGATCAGGGTCGCCGCCACCAGCAGCTTGTCCGCGATCGGGTCGAGGAACTTGCCGATCACGCTCTCCTGCTCCCAGGCGCGGGCCAGGTAGCCGTCGATGTAGTCGGTGATGCAGGCCGCCGCGAACAGGGCGCAGGCCGCGTAGGCCGCCCAGGCCTCCGGCACGTAGAAGAGCCCGACCACCACCGGGATCACCGCGATGCGCGACAGGGTCAGCAGGTTGGGCAGGCTGGTCAGCATCGGTCCGAACTCGAAAGGCTGCGGAGGCCCACATACCGGGCGGAACCCATTCTAACCATCCGTATGGAAGTGCTCGTAGATTTTTTTCGCCACTGCCCGATTGATCCCTTCCACGGACTCCAGGTCGGCCAGCCCGGCGCGGGCCACGGCGGCCGCGCTGCCGAAATGGTGCAGCAGCGCCTTCTTGCGCGTCGGGCCGATTCCGGGGATCTCGTCGATCTGCGATTTGCCCAGCGCCTTGGTCCGTTTCGCCCGGTGGGTGCC
Organism: Azospirillum sp. SYSU D00513; assembly: GCF_017356015.1. Lineage (GTDB taxonomy): Bacteria > Pseudomonadota > Alphaproteobacteria > Azospirillales > Azospirillaceae > Azospirillum. Next base: position 5,684 of record NZ_JAFIQV010000023.1, on the reverse strand, counting down.
GATGGCGAAGCGGTGCGCCTCGTCGCGCAGCCGCTGGAGGAAATAGAGGACGGGATCGCGCGGCTCCATCTGGAAGGGCGGGCGGCCGGGCATGAAGAAATGCTCGCGCCCGGCGTTGCGGTCCGGCCCCTTGGCGATGGCGACCAGCGTGACGTCGTCGATGCCCAGCTCGTTGAAGACCTCGATGGCGACGTTGAGCTGCCCCTGCCCGCCGTCGATCAGCACGAGGTCCGGCCATGTGCCCTGCGCCCGTTCCGGGTCTTCCTTCAGCGCGCGCCCGAATCGGCGCAGCAGCACCTCGCGCATCATGGCGTAATCGTCGCCGGCCGCCTCGGGCGCGCGGATGTTGAACTTGCGGTAGGCGTTCTTCATGAAGCCCTCCGGCCCCGCCACGATCATGGCGCCGATGGCGTGCGCGCCCTGGACGTGGGAGTTGTCGTAGACCTCCACCCGTTCCGGCGGGGCGTCCATCCCGAACAGCCCGGCCACCCCCTCCAGCAGACGCGCCTGGGAGGAGCTTTCGGCCAGCCGCCGCCCGTGCGCCTCGCGCGCGTTGGTCAGCGCGTGCTCGACGATCCGCCGCTTGTCGCCGCGCTTGGGCGCGGCCAGCTCCACCTTGTGGCCGGCGCGCAGGTCCAGCGCCTCGCTCAGCAGCTCCTGTTCGGCCAGCTCGTGGCTGACCAGCACGAGGCCGGGTGCGGCCTTGTTCTCGTAGAACTGGGCGAGGAAGGCGGCCAGCACCTCCTCCGTCTCGGCGGACTTGTCGTGGCTGGGGAAATAGGCGCGGTTGCCGTAGTTGCGCCCGCCCCGGAAGAAGAAGACCTGGATGCAGGTCACCCCGCCCTCGGCGTAGGCGGCGATGACGTCGGCGTCCTCGATCACGCCTTCGACGTTGATGTCCTGGTGCGCCTGGATCGCGGTCAGCGCCCGGATCCGGTCCCGGTAGCGGGCGGCCGCCTCGTAATCCAGGTTCTCCGCCGCTTCCGTCATCTTCGCCGCGAACTCCGTCTGGATGTCGCGGCTCTTGCCGGAGAGGAAGGCGCGGGCCTGCCCGACCTGTGCCTTGTACTCGTCCGGCGTGACACGCCCGGCACAGGGCGCCGTGCAGCGCTTGATCTGGTGCTGGAGGCAGGGGCGCGTGCGGCTGTTGAACACCGTGTCGGCGCAGTTGCGCAGCAGGAAGGCGCGCTGGAGCGCCGTGATGGTCCGGTTCACCGCACCCGCCGAGGCGAAGGGGCCGAAATAGTCGGCCTCGCGCGAGCGGGCGCCACGATGCTTGGTGAGCTGGGGGTAGTCGTGGTCCTTGGTGATCATGATGTGCGGGAAGGTCTTGTCGTCCCGCAGCAGCACGTTGTAGCGCGGCATCAGCCGCTTGATCAGGTTCGATTCGAGGAGCAGCGCCTCGACCTCCGTGTGGGTCGTGACGAACTCCATCGTCTCGGTCTCCGACACCATGCGCTGGAGCCGGACCGGCAGCTTGTTCACCTGGGTGTAGTTGGTGACCCGCCGCTTCAGGTTCTTGGCTTTGCCGACATAGAGCACCGCCCCGTCCCCGGCCAGCATGCGGTAGACGCCGGGCGTCTGCGGCAGGGTTTTCAGATGCTCGCGGATCACGTCGGCCCCGCGGGCGAGGTCGGCCGGACGCCGCCGGAGCCGCGGCGTGGCACCCTCCACCGGGGCGGAGCCGTCCTCGGGCGCGCTATCGGCGGCGGACTCGGCAATCGACCCGGCACTGGCCTCGGGCATGGTTTCCGGCGCGGCGCCGGCCACCGATTCGGGCTCCGGCTGCGGGACCGTCCCGGCGCTTTGGCCGTCGGTGCCGCTGTCGTTTTCGAGGGCGTTGGAGGGGCTGTCTGGCATGGTCTGCAATGTCGTCGAGAGGGACGGAGGGGTCAACCGCCCCCTCCACCATTGTGTTAAGCCTAAGGAGTCGGAAGCGCACAGGACTATCCACGATTCCTGTGGATAACTCTGTCGATAAGGTGAGGGCTTCCACGTGTGGAACAAGGGGACTCAAGGCGTTCCCGGCGCATGCCCATTTTTTGGGCATTTCGCATAAGCCCTTGTTTTCGCTTGATTCCGCTTCTGTCAAGGGGCCGAAACAGGCCTCTGCCGCAAAATTTGCTTCACCAAAGCAAAGGGTCTTGCATCCGCCCATACGCCTGTGTAAAAGGGCCACCCTTTCGCCCTACCTCCTTTGCCACGAAAACTTAACAATCCGCCCGAAACTGCCGGGATGCGGGGCGGAGAGTGCTATTCCTCCGGCACGAATCCGCGTGTCGGCTGGGCCCAGCCCAGATGCTCCCCGCCGTCCAGCGCCAGCATCTGGCCGGTGACCGCCGGGGCGTCGATCAGGTAGCGCAGCGCCGCCGCGATCTCCTCCGGCTGGGCGCCCCGGCCGAGCGGGGTTGCCTCGCGCTGGGCGGCGAACTGCTCCTCCGACTGGCGGTCGCTCCGCAGGGTCGGGCCGGGTCCGATTCCGTTGACGCGGATGCGCGGAGCGAGCGCCATCGCAAGAGTGCGCGTCAGCGTCCACAGCCCGGCCTTCGACAGGGTGTAGCTGAGGAAGTGCGGCGTCAGGTTCCAGACCCGCTGGTCGATGATGTTGACGATCAGCCCGCGCTGCTCGTCCGGGAGCTGCGCGGCGAAAGCCTGCGACAGCACGAAGGGTGCGCGCAGGTTCGTTTCCATATGGAGGTCCCACGACTCGCGCGTGGCCGTCGCCGCCTCGTCCAGCTCGAAGACGGAGGCGTTGTTGACCAGCAGCGTCAGCGGCCCCAGCGGTGCCGTGGCCGGAACCAGCGCCTGCACCTCCGCCTCGACCGACAGGTCGGCGCGCACGGGCAGCGCACGGCCGCCCGCCGACTCGATCTCCGCGGCGAGCGCCCGCGCCTCCCCGGCGGAGCGGTTGTAATGGACGGCGACGTCCCAGCCCGCGGCGGCGAGATCCAGCGCGATGGCCCGCCCGATCCGCTTGGCCGCCCCGGTGACCAGGGCGGCTTTCCTCTTGATTTCGACCATGCCGCCATAGGTACCCTGCCGCCCGCGCCGGTCAAGGGAAACCGGGGCGGAAGAATGGCCGGAACGATGGGATCGGAGCACAGGGCAAAGGACACCGCCCCGCAACGCCGACATGACAGGCACTCTCTTGGTCCTCCTACCTTGCACGTCATCCCCGCGAAAGCGGGGATCCAGGAGTGCCCGAAGGCGCCGCTTCGCCGGGCTCTGGATCCCCGCTTTCGCGGGGATGACGGCTAAGCTCTTGTTTCTACCGACGTTCTTGCGCTGGGAAGCCAAAGTGCCGCGCATTCCCGTCCGCCCCAGGAACGCCAAAACCGATCGGAACACGCCGATGCTGCGCGAAGCCTTCGAATATCTGACCACCCCCTGCGGGCGCACGGCGCGGCGGTTCGGGTATCTGGGGGAGGCGGTGGCGCTGGGGGCGCGGCACCGGCGGCAGCGGCGGGCCTGGGCGCCGCATGTGGCGGCCTGCCGGAATTTCATGGAAGAGGCGATGGAGCGGGCGGCGGGCGGCAATAGAGGCGGCGAAAGGGGCGGCCGCGCGCTGGTCGCCGGGTCCGGCCTGCTGATCGAGCTGCCGCTGGAGGCCATGGCCGCCCGATTCGCGGAGGTGGTGCTGGCGGACGTCGTCCACGCCCGCTCCGCCCGGCGGCGGGCCGCGCGCTTCCCCAACGTCCGGCTGGTGGAACTGGACGTGACCGGCACGCTGGAGCCGCTGGCCCGGTTCCTGACCGGCCAGGCGGCCACGCGGACCAGCGCCCCCGCCGCCCTGCCCCGGCCGGAGCCCCCGCCCCCGCCGGGCGGGCGCTTCGCCTTCGCCGTGTCCTGCAACCTGCTCTCCCAGCTTCCCCTGATGCCGCTGGAGGCGGTGGAGGCCCGCGCGCCGGCGGTGACGGAGGCCGAGCGCGCGGCCTTCGCCCAATCGCTCGCCCGCACGCATCTGGAGTGGCTGGCGGAGGCCGCCGACCGCGCCGCGCTGTTCACGGACACCGAAAGCGTCTGGCTGGAGAAGGGCCGGCCGGTGGAGCGGGACGATTCGCTCTGGGGCCTTGCCATGCCCCCGCCCGACCGCGCCTGGCGCTGGGACATCGCCCCCGCGCCGGAGGCCGACCGCCGCCGCGACCTGATCCACGAGGTCGGAGGCTGGTTCGACGTGGCGGGGCTGATCCCGCCCGGATAGGCGCCGCCCGCGCAATGTCTGCCGCCCCGCCCTGTTGAAGGAGGCAACGCACAGTCCAAGAGAACCGACAGGAGCCCACCATGGCAGCCGACCGCGACCTCGCCAGCACGCCCGACACCAGCTCCCCCGATCAGCGCCCCGTGCCGCTGGACATCACGGACACCCGCGACAACCCCGGCCCCGACGAACAGAAGATGGGCTTCCAGAACATCGAAGGCCCCGGCGCCGGGACCGACACCGACCTGGGCATTCCCAGCAGCGAAGCCGTGAAGGGCGCCGGCGAGATGCCGAGCCCGCGCAGCGAACGCGACGGCGGCCAGGACCCGGAAACCATGGGCGGCGTGGACGACCCCAACATCCGCGGCGGCCACCGCACGCCCGACCGGGGCTGAAGCCGGCTCGTTTGTGAACGGGGGGAGGCGCCGCCTCCCCCCGGCCCCCTTCGCCAGGGGCCGGACGGCCCCTGGACCCCGGCCGGTATCCGGGCGGTTTGAAACGTTTGAAACACCGTGAAACGTGAAACGTCGTGATGTTTCATCCGCCGGGGCCGGCGCGGAGCCGTGCGCGGGCACTCTATTCCCCCTCATACAGCCCGTCCCAATCCGGCTGGTTCTCGATGACCTCCGGCGAATAGGGATGGTAGCCGTAGGGTCTTTCCTCTTCCGGCTGGGTGGCGAAGTTCTGCATCACTGTGTCGGAGGGAGGTATCTCCTCCCGAAAGCCGTCGGGGCCGGTGTCGTTCGGCATCGCCGGGACGATCACCCCCAGCCGGTCCGCGAGCCAGCGGATCGTCTTCATCTCGCCCCGCGCCACCGCCTTTTCCAACTGCACCGACACCATGTGTTCCAGCGAGCGGACGCGCGCCTGCGCCTCCCGGCTGATGTTGCGGCGCTCCCAATGGACTCGGTGCCGGAAGTCCGGCGCCAGATGATAGGCCCGCCAGAGCGTCGTGCGGCTGACCCCCACCGTCTTCGCCACCTGGATGAAGGGGCAGCCCCCCGCGATCATGTAGGTCGCACGCTCCCACTGCTCCTCCGTGAAGCGCGACCCCGGCACGAGCTGCCCGCTTTCGGGCGTCGGCGGCTCGCTGAGGGGATGCAGACCGCCGTAGTCGGGCATTTTTTCCCAGCTCTTCGTGGTCTGGTTCGGGTTGGCGTGCGCGTCGCGTTTCTCGTTTCGGCGGATTTCCGCCTTTGACAGGGGCGGCGGACCGTTCTCGATCTCAGGCTGCATGGCTGGGGGCTCCGTCCTAGGCTAAGGATTTTAAGCCTATCATCTGATCGGCTGTTAATGTCAAGCCTGGAGACGCAGATTTTATTCAAAACGGGCGAGCCTTCTTCGAACACGCCGTACCGATCGCGTATTTGTTGTCAAAGCCGTGGTTTCCCTACCGGCTTGTATCACGGGCACAGACGTTCAGGCTCGGTGTTGAAAGAGCTTGAACGGACACGGGAGAGGGGCGCCGCGTCCGCCTTGAGGTTTG
>NZ_JAFIQV010000022.1 GCF_017356015.1 Azospirillum sp. SYSU D00513 | reverse complement strand
TCCGACGAGCCGCTGATGAGGATCATCGGGAAGCAGTTGGTGGTGGCGTTGGCCAGCGCCGTGAGGCCGTTGAGGAAGCCCGGGGCCGACACGGTGAGGCAGACGCCCGGCTTCTTGGTGATGAAGCCGGCGATGGCCGCGGCGTTGCCGGCGTTCTGCTCGTGGCGGAAGGAGATGACGCGCATGCCCTCGGCCTGCGCCATGCGCAGCAGGTCGGAGATGGGAATGCCCGGCACGGAGTAGAGGTTCTCGATGCCGTTGAGCTTGAGCGCGTCGATGACGAGCTGGAAACCGTCCGTCAGCGCCGGCGGCGCACCGACTTCCGATGCATCCGTGGCCTGGGTCTTATCGAGTGTTGCAGCCGCACTTGACATAAGCGTGTGTCCTTCCGGAGCGTCAAAAGGTTCAGGTTCGTTCGGTCGAGAGTCGTCGAGAGTGTCAGTCGAGAAAGTCGCAGTGCTGTTCCACGAAGCGGGCCAGCCCGAGCGTGTGCTCGCGCACCAGCCGCTCCGCGAGATCGGCGTTCCGGCTGGCAAGGGCCTGGATGATCTCGTGGTGCTCATGGATCGAGGTGTCGGCCCGCCCGCCGCTGCGGATCGTTGCCCGGCGGATGGCGCGCATGTGGACGAAGAAGCGTTCGATCAGGTCGCCGATGAGCTGGCAGCCCGACGCCTGGACGATGCTCTGGTGAAAGGCGATGTTGGCGTCGGAATACTCCGAGATGTGGCCGTCCACCCCCTCCTGCTCGAAGCGCTCGAAGGCCGCCCGCAGATCCTCGATGCACTGGTCGGTGGCGCGCTCGGCGAAGAGCCGGGCGGCCATGCCTTCCAGGGCGGCGCAGACGGTGATCATCTCGATGATCTCCGCCTTGGTCTTGCGCACGACGAAGATGCCGCGGCGCGGCTGGGAGCGGATGAAGCCCTCCTGCTCGAGCAGGGCCATGGCCTCGCGCACCGGGGTGCGGCTGACGCCGAGCGCCTCGCAGAGCTGGCGCTCGTCGAGGCGGATCTCGCTCTCCTGGCCGTAGATGTCCATCTGGGTGATGGCCTGGCGCAGGGCCTGATAGGCCTTGGCCTTGAAGCTCTGGCCCGGATCGAGCGGCTCGACGGCGAAGCTGATGCGGTTCATGGCGTTTTCCGACCCCATTCCCGGCGCCGGGGGGCGCCGGGTTTCTCTTGCCCGCCGCGGCTTATCGCCGCAGGGCGTCATTGGCGATACCGTATACCAGATACCATATCCGCGCAAGAGGATTTGTCGTCTTTCTGAACAGTTCCCCCTGCTGACAAAAAACATGAGCCATTCACTTAGGGAATCCCTTGTGGCTCGGGCGCTTGGGGAGGGTCAGGACGATAAGATCGGGTGATAAGATAGCGGTGCCCGGCGGCCGAGCGGGTGACGATTTTCGGGACCGTACGCCCCGGCCGCCGGCCGCGGTCCGGAATCGGAACGCCCCCGCCGGGCGGGCCGGCGGGGGCGGGAACGAAGGCGTGTCGGGGAGGGCGTGGCGGACGCGCGGACCGGCGCGGCTCAGCCCGCCGGGACGGTTTCCCCAAGGGGCAGGCGCGCCGCCGGCACGGCCTGGCCGCGCACGCAGGCATGGACCGCCACGACGCCGAGGGCGGCGGGCAGCAGGGCGAGGGAGGGGGTGACCGTCGCCCAGGCCACGGCGGCGGCGGCGAGGCAGCCGAGGATCGCGCCGACGTCCCAGCCGGCCTCCGCCGAGAAGTGGAAGCGGAATGCCGAACCGGACTCCTTCGCCCGGTCGTACACCACGCTCATCAGCACGGGCACGTACAGGCCGTGCACGGCGGCGCCCGTCGCGTTGGCGACGGTGGCGGCGAGCGGCGACCAGGTGGCGCAGGCGCGCAGGGCGAAGCCCAGCGCCAGCGCGGCGCACACCAGGAGGAGGTAGCGGTCGCGCTGCCCGCGGTCGATGGCGCGGCCGCAGACGAGGCCGGCGGCGGCGCCGACCAGGCCGGCGGCGGCGTTGGCGATGCCGAAGGACTCGTAGCGGAAATCCAGCGTGATGAAGAGCACCATCGGCCAGGCCAGCGCCAGGCCCGACGCCATCCAGCCGTCGGCGGCGAAGGCGGCGATGCCGGCCCGGTCGACGGCGCGGACGGAATCGCGCAAGGTCGGCACCGGCCCGGCGGGAATGCCGGGCAGCGCCAGGAGCGGCAGGACGGCCGCCAGCGACAGGGCGGCGGCGATGGCGAAATCGACCTCCGGCCCGAACCGCTCCAGCAGGAAGCCGCCGGCCAGCGGGCCGAGCACGCCGACCAGCGCGCCGACCGCGGTCCGGATCCCCAGCTCCCGACCGCGCGACTGGCCGCCGGTGACGGCGACGGCCGCGTGGTAGACGGGCCAGTAGAGCGACTCCGCGAGGGAAACCACCAGCAGCCAGATCCCGAGCCAGACCGGGTCCTCGGCCCAGAGCAGGGGCAGGAACTGGGTGGCGGCCAGGGCCGCGCCCGTCGCCATCGCCCCGCGGTAGCCCAGCCGCCGCACGGCGGCGAGCGCGACGAAGCGCAGGCCGAAGCGCAGCGTCAGCAGGGCGGCGTAGGCGAGCAGGGCCATGGGAAGGCTGAAGCCGAGCTTCAGCAGGTAGGCCCCCACGAAGCCGCCCGCCAGCGCGGCCGACAGCTGGTAGAAGCCATAATGGAGCGTGAGCAGCCGGAAGGGGCTGAGTCCAGACACGATGGCCGATCCTTTTCGGGAAACCCGGGCCGGCGTGCGCGCGTCCTGCGCGGCGCCGGCGGGATTGGCCTCAGTGTCCGTTTCTTATGGTTAAGGGGTTGTTGAGGGAAAGGCGCGGGCGCGGTGACAAGGAAGCGCCCGGAAGGGGACCGCGCGCTCCGGCCCCTCCTCGGCAAGGGGCTCGGCAAAGGAGCTCAGCAGGGCGTGCCCTCGACCGGGTAGGGCTTTCCGGCGAAGAAGGCCTCCTGCTGCTCGACGATCCAGCGCAGCAGGCGCGGGTTCCCGTCGAACAGGTACTGCCAGCCCCGGACCAGCTCGACCAGCAGCTCGTCCGGGCCGAACTCCATGTCCTTCAGGTCGGGACCGATGCCGCCGAAGGTGACCATGCGCTGGCCGCAGGCGTTCTCGGTCAGGATGCGGTCGGATTCCGCCATCACCCGGCGGCTGAGATCCTCGTCGCGGAACTTGCCGACGGCGCGGGTGTGGAGCACGGGCACGCCGTCGATGATTCCCAGCCCCTTGTAGTCCAGCAGTTTCGGCCAGAGCGAATCGAGCCCCCAGCCCCAGCCCGTGCTGGACTGGTCCAGGGTCGGCAGAAGCCGCTCCAGCGCCGCCCGGCTGAAGCCGGGGATCATGATCTCGACGAAGCCCACCCGCCGCGCGAAGAAGCGCTGGTTGCGCATGGCGACATAGTGGGCGTAGTGCGAACTCTCGTGAAGGGCTGGCGCGAAGAGCTGGAAGTCCAGCGCGCGGGCGGCGTCGAACATCGCGCTGATCGTGTCCTGGCTGGCGAAGATGTCGTCGTCCGGCAGCCAAACGTAATCATACTCCCGCCAGCCCTTCCATTCGTTGAGAAGGGTCCGCAGCCCCGTCCATTTCGGACCGGGAATGACCTCCCCGACGGTGCAGTCCAGCCCGTCCTGCGGCGGGATCTCCTGGAAGGGGCAGAGATAGAGGTCCCAGTTTTTCGCTTTCCCCTGGTCGATCCAGCCGCGGTGCAGCGAGTTGCGCCCGACGCGCGCCAGAACAAGACTCTTTCCCATGGACATCCCCTCGACCTTGTACATCCGCGCCGGCGGAGCCGGCCGCGGCCTTCGTGAATGGGCGGGACCGGTGGGGCAGGCGCTCCGTCTCTCCCATCGGGGACGGCTCCGCGCGCATCCGAACGGCCAGGGTCCCGCCTTGCCGCCCTGACAAACGCAGCATCACGCGGATCGTTGCGCCAGGGCGGCCATTCCCTGCCAAAAACCATGAAAAAGTTGCCGCTGGTGCCCTCGCCCTATGTCTTGGGGTCATTGTCGTCAATAAGGTTGGTGTAGCGAACATGTCCGATGAAATAAGCAATTCGAGCTCGGAAGGCTTTGTACGCTTTCGAACATTGGGTCTGTCCTTCCCGATCGGGCGGGAATCATTCCGGAACCATCCTTAGACAGCGCCGGTTGTCCGGCTCTGGTTACGCTCCCCTGCGGAGGCTAAGGAGGACGTTCGAACGTGGCTAACCTGTCCGCTCAAAGGGCCGCCTTACTCAATTTCCCTGCCAGCGCCAGCCTGCAACCCGCACCGACGCCACGCTTATCGCTCGACACGCTTGCCCGCCTGCCCCCGTCCATCCGGCGCCCGCGCTTCGACATGGCGGCCTTGCGGACCGGCATCCTGCATCTGGGATGTGGCGCCTTCCACCGCGCGCACCAGGCCGTCTTCACGCAGCGCGCCATGGAGGCCGAGGCGGCGGCCGGAAGCGGGAACGCGCCGCCCTCCTGGGGCATCGTCGCGGCGAGCCTCGTCCGTCCCGCCTCGCGCGACCGGCTGCGCCCGCAGGACGGGCTCTACACGGTGCTCGAACGCGGTCCGGACTCGGTCCGCGCCGAGGTGGTGGGCACGGTCCGCGGGGTGCTGTACGCGCGGGACGATCCGGCGGGGCTCATCGCCCGCATCGCGGACCCCTCCACCCGGATCGTGACGCTCACGGTGACGGCCTCGGCCTACTGCCTGGACCCGGCGACCGGGCGGCTCTGCCTCGACCACCCCGGCATTCGCGGGGAACTGCGGGACGCCGCGCGCGGCTCCGCGCCATCCAGCGCGCTCGGCTTCCTGGTCCGGGGGCTGGCCGCCGTGCGCGAGGCAGGCCGGCGCCCGCCGGTCGTCCTGTCCTGCGACAACCTGCCGGCCAACGGCCGCACGCTGCGCCGCACGGCGATGGATTACGCGGCGGTCTTCGATGATTCCCTGGCGGAGTGGATCGGCCGGTCGGTGCAGTTCCCCTGCACGATGGTCGACCGGATCGTGCCGGCGGTGGAGGCCGCCGACCTGGCCGACGCGGCCGCGATGCTCGGCCTCGCCGACGAGGCGCCCGTCTCCACCGAGTCCTTCCGCCAATGGGTGATCGAGGATTTCGAGGGGCCGCGCCCGCGCTGGGAGGAGGCGGGCGCCGAGTTCGTGGCGGACGTGGCGCCCTGGGAGGCGTCGAAGCTGCGGCTGCTCAACGGCACGCACATGGCCATCGCCTATCTGGGCGCCCTGCAGGGGCTGCGCACCGTCGCGGAGGTCATGGACGACCCGGTCTTCGCCTCCTACGTCCTGCGCTTCATGCTGGACGAGCAGATGCCGACTCTGCCGCCGAGCGGCCACGACATCCAGGCCTACGCGCGCCAGCTCGTGCGGCGCTGGCGCAATCCCGGCATCGTGCACCAGCTCGACCGGGTGGGACGGAACGGGTCGGACAAGCTCCAGGCGCGGCTGCTGGCGGGCCTGCGCGACAACCTGGAGGCCGGACGCCCGGCGCCCTGCACGCTGCTCGCCGTCGCCGCCTGGGTTCTCTGCCACACCGGCCCCTGTTCCCCGGCGATGCAGGATCCGCTCGCCGAGCGCATGAGGCGCCTGGGCGGCGCGGCGGGCGCGGACATGGACCGGCTCGCCGCCCTGGTGCTGGGGATGGAGGAGGTCTTCGGGACGGAGTTGCTTCGGCTGGAGGCTTTCCGGACGGGGCTGTCGCGCGCCATGGCCGCGCTCCAGCGAAAGGGACCCCGCGCCGCCGCCGCCGCGTTGCTGCGCTGAACTCTTCCGCTAAACTGTGGCCCCGAACCGTTGCGATGAAACTGACGAGATTCCCGGACATGAACGCTGCCCCCGCCCCGGCCCATTCCGCGCAGGCTCTGCCCGTCGAGGCGGTCATCTTCGACATGGACGGGCTGCTCGTCGACACCGAGAGCCTGGCGATGCGCGGGCTGGCCGCCGCCGCCGCCGGAATGGGCTTCGAGGCGCCGGAAAGCCTCTGCCACGCGATGATCGGCGTGCCGGCCGACCAGTGCCGGCTCCTGGTGCTGGAACGGTTCGGACCGGACTTCGCGGCCGACCGCTTCCTGGCGGACGCCAGCCGGCAGACGGAGCTGCTGATCAAGGCCGGCCTGCTGAAGGTCAAGCCGGGCGTGCCGGAGCTGCTGGACCGCATCGACGCCCTCGGCCTGCCGAAGGCGGTCGCCACCTCCTCCAGCCGGGCAAAGGCGGACCTCCACCTCCGCAGCGCCGGCATCCTCGACCGCTTCGAGGTCATCGTGACGCGCGACGACGTCGAGCGCGGCAAGCCGCACCCCGACCTGTTCCTGCGCGCGGCGCGGGAGATCGGCAGGACGCCGGAGCGCTGCCTCGTGCTGGAGGATTCCTACAACGGCGTCCGCGCCGCCTGTGCTGCCGGCGCCCGGGTGATCATGGTGCCGGACCTGCTTCCCCCGACCGAGGAGATGCGGACGCGCTGCGCCATGATCCTGCCGGACCTGCACGCGGTGCTTCCCCTGCTGTCCCCGGCCGCCTGAGGCTCCGGCACCTTCCGGCTTTCTCCGGATTCCCGCCTCCGCTACAAGATGGAAAGCGTCCAGACACCGGAGCCGGGAGCGCCGAGCATGACCATCGAAGCCTTTTTCCTGCCCATGCCCGACGGCACAGTGGTGCCCGGCTTCGTCCTGACCAACGGGCGGGGCATGCGGGCGAAGCTCACCGCCTTCGGCGCGCGGCTGCTGGAGATGTGGGTGCCGGACCGCGACGGGAGGGCGGCGGACGTCGTGCTCGGCTTCGACACCCTGCCGGACTATCTGGCGAGCGACGCCTATTTCGGCGGGACCTGCGGCCGCTACGCCAACCGGGTCGCCGGCGGGCGCTTCACCTTGGACGGGACCGTCCACCAGCTCACCCGCAACGAGGGGGAGAACCAGCTGCATGGCGGTCCGCAGGGCTTCGACCGCCGGGTCTGGACCGCCGTCCCGCTGCCGCACCGCAACGCCGTGACCTTCTCGCTCCTCTCCCCGGACGGGGAGGAGGGCTATCCCGGCACCCTGACGGCCAGCGTGACCTACGGGCTCGCCGAGGACGCGCTGCACATCCGCATGACCGCGATGGCGGAGGAGGCAACCGTCGTCAACCTGGCCCATCACAGCTACTGGAACCTCGCCGGCCAGGGTTCGGGCGACATTCGGAGCCATCGGCTGGGCGTGCTGGGCGGCCACTGGCTGCCGGTGGACGAGGCTCTGATCCCGACGGGGGAACTCCGCCCCGTCGGGGGAACGCCCTTCGACCTGCGGCAGGGCCGCGCCATCGGCGAGGCGATCGGCGAGGTGGGCGGCATCGGCTTCGACCACAACTGGTGCCTGGACGGGGAGGCCGGCGAGGACGGCCTCCACTTGGCCGCCTGGCTGGAGGACCCGGCCTCGGGCCGCCGGCTCGATCTCTTCACGAACCAGCCCGGCCTCCAGGTCTACACGGGCGCCTACCTCACCGACCGGGTCGTGGGCAAGGGCGGGCGGCGCTATTGCCGGGAGGGCGGGATCGCGCTGGAGACGCAGCGCTACCCCGACGCCCCCAACCGCTGGCCGGCCATGGCGCGCCTCGATCCGGCGGAGGTCTACGAGCACCGGCAGCTCCTCCGTTTCTCGACGGTCTAAGGCGAGCGCCGGCGGCGCCGGGTCACGCCGCCCTTGCCCCGGCGGGACGATCCGGCCTATTGAGCGGCGGTCGCTCCGAATCGAAGGGCAACCGATGAAGAAGGGCAAGGACAAGCCGGAGGGTGCCGCCCGGCCCGCGCGGCGCATGCCGGGGGCCGAGGCGCAATCCTGCCTGCTCGACGCGGCGGTGGAGCTGTTCCACCGCGAGGGCGTGCGCGCCGTCGGCGTGGACGCCGTCGTCCGCCAGGCCGGCGTGAACAAGATGAGCCTGTACCGCCAGTTCGCCTCCAAGGACGAACTAGTCTCCGCCTACCTCCGGCGCAAGGACGAGGAGTTCTGGCGCTTCTGGGAGGACAGCCTGTCCCGCCATCCCGGCGACCCCCGCCGGCAGATGGTCCAGCTCTTCGTGGACATGGCGGCGAAGGCGGCGGCGCCCGGATACCGCGGCTGCCCCTTCGTCAACGTCGCGGCGGAGTTCCCCGATCCGGAACACCCGGTGCGGCTGCTGGTTATCGCGAACAAGGCCAAGCTGAACGAACGGCTCGCCGCCCTGGCCGAGAGCGCCGGGGCGGCCGACCCGCAATGGCTGGCGAGCGCGCTCGCCCTGCTGATCGAGGGGGCCTACGCGGCCAGCCAGACCTATGGCCCCGGCAACGGCCCCTTCGACGTGCTGCCGAGCGTGGCGGAACGGCTGATCGAGGCAGCCCTCCCGCCGAAGGATCCTTTTTCGGGGCCGGGCGGTCATCCATAGGGATCCGCCCGCCGGCCCGTGACCTTCCGGGGCCGCAAAGCGCTTGACATGTTACCGACCGGTACGTTCCTTTGGCCTCCGGGGGATGGACCGGCCGCGCCGTCCGATGGTCCGTGGGGGCGGACGATCGGGGCCAAGGGCCTAACGCCACGCCAAGAAGAGGGCAGGAACACATGATCCGCTTGAACATCAACGGCCAGGAGCGGGAGGTCGACGTTCCGGCCGACATGCCGCTGCTGTGGGTCCTGCGGGACGAGCTGAACATGACCGGCACGAAGTTCGGCTGCGGCATCGCCCAGTGCGGCGCCTGCACCGTGCACATCGACGGCACGCCCACGCGCTCCTGCGTGACGCCGGTCGAGGCCGCCGCCGGCACCGCCATCACGACCATCGAGGGCGTCCAGGGCAAGGCCGCCCAGGCCGTTCAGGCCGCCTGGCAGAAGATGGACGTCGTGCAGTGCGGCTATTGCCAGTCCGGCCAGATCATGAGCGCCATCGCGCTGGTGGCCGAGAACCAGAATCCGTCCGACGAGGACATCGACGCGGCGATGGACGGCAACGTCTGCCGATGCGCGACCTACCAGCGCATCCGGGCGGCCGTCAAGGACGCCGCCAAGACGATGAGGGCCTGACCATGCTGCACAACCTCATCAAGCAGGCCGCCGCCGACATCGCCGTCGCGGCCCCGTCCCGCCGCTCCGTCCTGATGGGCGGCGGCGCGCTCGTGCTCGGCGCCATGCTGCCGATCCGCGTTCGCGCGGAGGACGCCGCCGGCCCGAAGATCGTCGGCCCGACCGACCCGCGCCCGCACGCCTTCGTCCGCATCGCGGCGGACAACACGGTGACCGTGCTGGTCAAGCACCTGGACAAGGGCCAGGGCATCATGACCGGCCTCGCCACCATCGTGGCGGAGGAGCTGGACGCCGACTGGGCGCAGATGCGCGGCGAGTTCGCGCCGGCCAACGGCGAGCTGTACGCCAACCACATGTTCGGCATCCAGGGCACCGGCGGCTCGACCGCCGTGACCAACAGCTGGGACGAGCTGCGCATGGCCGGCGCCGCCGCCCGCGCCATGCTGGTCGCCACGGCGGCCCAGCGCTGGAGCGTTCCGGCCGCCGAGATCACGGTCGAGAAGGGCGTCGTTAAACACGCCAAGTCGGCCAAGTCCGCGACCTTCGGCGAGCTTGCCGAGGACGCCGCCAAGCAGCCGGTGCCGGCCAAGGTCACCTACAAGGATCCGGCAAGCTACAGCCTCATCGGCAACACGGCCCTGCACCGGCTCGACCACATCTCCAAGACCAACGGCACGGCGCAGTTCGCGCTGGACGTCCGGCGCCCGGGTCAGGTCACGGCGGTGCTCGCCCGCTCGCCCCGCTTCGGCGGCACGGTGAAGTCGGTGGACGACAAGGCCGCCCGCCAGGTCGCCGGCGTGATCGACGTGATCACCCTGCCCATCGGCGTGGCGGTAATCGCGAAGAACACCTGGGCCGCCATGCAGGGCCGCCAGGCGCTGACCGTCGAGTGGGACGACAGCAAGGCCGAGAAGCGCGGCACCGAGCAGATGATCGCCGACTACCGCGCGCTGGCCGACAAGCCCGGCGCCAAGGCGGCGGCCAAGGGCGACGCGGCCAAGGCGCTCGCCGGCGCGGCCAAGGTGGTGGAGGCGGAGTTCGTCTTCCCCTATCTGGCCCATGCCCCGATGGAGCCGCTGAACGCCACGGCCCAGCTGACCCAGGACGGCGGCTGCGAGATCTGGGCCGGGTCGCAGTTCCAGGGCGTCGAGCAGAAGGTCGCCGCCGGCGTGCTGGGCTGCAAGCCGGAGCAGGTGAAGATCAACACGCTGTGGGCCGGCGGCAGCTTCGGCCGCCGCGCCACGCCCGACGGCGACTACATCGCCGAGGCGGTGACCATCGCCAAGGCCTACCCCAAGGCGCCGGTCCATCTGGTCTGGACGCGCGAGGACGACATCCAGGGCGGCCGCTACCGCCCGCTGTTCCTGCACCGCATCAAGGCCGGCGTGGACGCGTCCGGCAAGATCGTCGGCTGGGACCAGCGCATCGTCGGGCAGAGCTTCATGGCCGGCACGCTGTTCGAGCCCTTCATGGTGAAGGACGGCGTCGATTCGACCGCCGTGGAGGGGGCCTCCGACATGGCCTACACCGTGCCGAACCTCGCGGTGGACTACCATCTGACCAAGTCGCCGGTGACGACGCTCTGGTGGCGGTCGGTGGGTCACACCCACACGGCCTACGCCAAGGAGGTCATGATCGACCAACTGGCCAAGGCGGCCGGCAAGGACCCCGTGGCCTTCCGCGCGGACATGCTCCAGGACCACCCGCGCCTGCTGGGCGTGCTGAAGCTGGCGGCGGAAAAGGCGGAATGGAGCAAGCCGCTGCCGCAGGGCCGCTTCCGCGGCGTCGCCGTGCATGAGAGCTTCGGCAGCTTCGTGGCCCATGTCGCCGAGATCAGCCTGAACGAGCGCCAGCAGATCAAGGTGGAGCGCGTCGTCGTCGCCATCGACTGCGGCCAGGTGATCAACCCCGACGTGGTGAAGGCCCAGATGGAGGGCGGCACCGGCTGGGGCATCGGCCACGCGCTGCGCGACCAGATCACCCTGACCGACGGCGTCGTGGACCAGACCAACTTCGATAGCTACGAGCCGATGCGCATGTCGGACATGCCGGTGGTCGAGGTGCACATGGTGCCCTCCACCCTCCGGCCGACCGGTGTCGGCGAGCCGGGCGTCCCCGGCGCCGCCCCGGCGGTCGCCAACGCCTACTTCTCGGCCACGGGCAAGGCCCTGCACGTGCTGCCCTTCGCGGGGGCCGGCGCGGTCTGACCGTGACGGTTCAGGGATGAGGCAAGGCCGGCCGGGACGCGACGCGCCCCGGCCGGTTCTGTCTTCAGGGTATGTTCAGCAGCCATTCAGCGCGCGGATGCGCTCGATCAGGTAGCCGTCGCCGATACCCCGGAGCGTCACGTCGGCCGCCCCGTCGCAGCGCCGGCCGCTGCGGTGTTCGTACGCGTAACGCACGCGGATCAGGTTCGCGTCGAGCCGGCCGATCCCAAGGATCTGCAAGGGCTCCCGCATGGCGCCGTAGAAGCGGTTCATGGAGTCGATTTCGAAGGGGCCGGCGTCGCGCTTCTCCGGGATCAGATAGGCGTTTGCGCGCTCCCCGTCGGCGCGGGAGAGCGCCGCGTAGAAGCCGCGCACCGTGGCCTCCGCGTCCGGCACGCCCGGCTCCCGCGGAAACGGTTGCGGCGCCGGGCGCGCGGCGGGATCGGCGGGCGGGGCCTGCATGGCCGCCGGCTGCGGCAGGCGCGGCGCCTCGGGAGACGGGCCGGGCGCCGGGACCGGCGCTGTTTCCGGTTCCATCGACGGCAGGGGAACGGGCCGGGGAGCCATCGGTGCGGTCGGCGGTGGCGTGTAGGACGGCGTGCTTTCCGGTGCGGGGGAGGTGGCGCGCGGGTAGAGGCGGATCGGCTGATCCTGCGCGGGCGCGGTCCCGGCGCCCGACACCATCCCCAGCCCCGCTCCCAGCAGGACCGTCCATCCGAAAACCCGACGCATCCCGCCACCTTTTCCGATCATTCCGCTTCCACCGTGAACATGATAGGGCGCGGGCCATTCCGGCCAAGTGGGCTTTTCGGCTCGGCTCCACCCGGTTTCGAACACCACGCTCTTTCCGGGCGGTACCCAGATCACCATCATGAGCGATTGCGCGGCGCGGCGCGGCGCGGCGCCGGAAGGAAGGGCGGGCAGGAAAGGAACGCATGGACGCCGGTCTCGCTCAGCGATGCTTTCATGAAATCGGCCACGCCGTCGTCGGGCTGCGGACCGGGCAGACGCTGCTGTATGTCCGCGTCGATCCGGCGGGGGCCGGGCGGCTGAACGGCGCCGCCTTCGAACGCGCGCGGCCGGCCGATCCGGCGGCGAGCCTGCATTACTGCGCGCGGCTTTACGGCGGCCGGGAGGCGGTCTCCCTGGCGGCCGCCGCCGGGCTGCTGCCGGCCGCGACCGACGCCGACCTCGGCTTCGCCGGTGCCCATCCCGACTGCGACGAGCGCCGGATCGCCGCGGAGATCGAACGCGCCGCCCTGGTCTGGGACCTCGTGCCCGAGGAGGCCCTGGACCGGGCGCGGCAAACCGCCCGCTCCATCCTGCGCCGCCACTGGCGCCCCGTGGTCCAGGCCGCTCGCCGCCTCCAGGCCTGCCACGCGCTGGGCGCCTGCGAGATCGAGGAGCTTATCGTCCAGGGCATGCCGGGCGGTCCGTGACCGGGGGCCGCAAACATCCGGCTTGATCGCGGATCATAAATGTCCGGGCAAGCTGTTTCCGCTTTGACTTGGACGGGCACAGGCCGGATCCTCCCGCGCATCGCTTGTGCCGCAGGGACTTTTTCGACATGGAAGACAAGGGAATGAAAACGGCCGGGCTCGGCCTGACGCGCCGCCAACTCGGCGGTGCCGCCGTCGCGGCGGGCACGTTGGCTGCCTTCGGCCGGGCGCCGGTGTTCGCGCAGGAGAAGGTGCTGAAGGTCGGCGTGCTCCTGCCGCGCTCGGGCCACCTGGCCCAGGCCGGGCAGGCCTGCCAGCGCGGCGCGGACATCGCGCCCGGCCTGCTGGCGGAGATGGGCCACAAGGTCGAGATCCTGTCGGCCGACACCGAATCCAACGCCGACGTCGCGCGTTCGCGCGCGGAGAAGCTGATCAACGACGGGGCCAACGTCATCGTCGGCGCCTTCGACAGCGGCCAGACCGCCGCCGCCGCCCAGGTCTGCGAGCAGCGCGGCGTCCCGCTGGTGATCAACGTCGCCTCGGCCGACAAGCTGACCGAGCAGGGCTACCGGACCGTCTTCCGCAACTTCCCCACCGCGACCATGGTCGTGTCGAACGGCATGGCGCTGACCAAGGATCTGTTCGCCGCCACCGGCACGACCGCGAAGACGGCGGTCTATCTGCACGCCAACGACACCTTCGGCATGGCCAACAAGGCCGCCATCGACGCGCTGCTGCCGGGGCTGGACATGCCTTTCCAGCTCGTCCAGTCCATCGCCTACGACCCCAAGGCGCAGGATCTCGCGGTGGAGGTGGCGAAGGCCAAGGCGACGGGCGCCGACCTCGCCATCGTGACCACCCGCGCCAACGACGCGATCATGCTGGTGCGCGAGATGGTCAAGCAGCGCTGGGAGCCGAGCGCCATCGTTTCCCCCGGTTCGCCGGGCATGTTCGACGAGCAGTTCTACAAGGTGCTGGGCAAGTATTCGGATTATGCCATCACCAACCTGCCCTGGTACGACCCCAACCGCGACCTGACCAAGCGGGTCATCGCCGCCTTCGGCAAGCGCTTCCCCAACGACCGTTTCGAGGGCTACGCCTTCAACGTGGCCTTCACCTTCGAGGCGATCCTGGTCGCCGCCGACGCTTTCAAGCGCGCCGGCTCCGCCGAACCCGCCGCCATGCTGGAGGCGCTGCGCCGGACCAACCTGACCGACAAGCTGATGGTCGGACCGGCGATCACCTTCGACGAGAAGGGCCAGAACCCGCAGATCGTTTCGGCCTGCGTGCAGAACCGCAACCAGCGCCCGACCGTCGTCCTGCCCAAGGGCTCGGCGGAGATGGAACCGGTCTTCCCGGTGCCGGGCTGGGCCAAGCGCGCCTGACCGCCGCGCCGCAGGGCTCCCGGTCCGTCCGCTCGACAGGGCCAAGGAACAGGGAGCCCGCTTGCGCATTATCCCTGCGCGGCGTGAGCGCTGCGGTTGGAAGGGGATGGAAATGCGGAACCAGCTCGTGCGGCTCGACCATGGCCTGATCGACGCCGATGGCGGCAAGCCGGCGGTCTTCGGCGCCGTGGCCTCCGGCAGCCCCACCGAGGTGTCCATCAACGTCTTCGACGACCCGACCAAGCGTTTCGGCTGCGGCGTCTGGCAATGCAGCGTCGGCGTGGTGGAGATGAAGGACTGGCCCTACGACGAGCTGTGCGTCCTGCTCGCCGGGCGGGTGGTCATCACGCCGGCCGGCGGTGAGCCGCAGGAGTACCGGCAGGGCGACGCCTTCGCCATCCCCAAGGGCTTCACCGGCACCTGGGACATCCGGGAAACCATCCGCAAATACTACGCGATCCAGCGCCACAACAGCGCGCTGGACCGCATCAAGGGCAAGCTGAACCGGCTGAGGGGCAAGCTGCCCTTCTGACCCATCACAGGGCGATGGCCGTGCGGATCTCGTTATAATCGACGCGGACGCCCTCGGCCGTTCGTTCGATCAGGCCTGCGGCAGCCAGTTCCTCGACGTCTTCCCGCACCCGCTTGTAATCGCGGCCCAAAGCGCGCGCCAGTTCCGCCACGGATGCCGCCGGCTGGCCATGAACGACGCGCAGCAGTTCGACTCGCTTCGGCGTCAGCACCGCCGCCAGCCCGGCCCAGCTTTCGAACGTGACATGGGTTTCCGGCTCGAAAGTTTCACCGCGCTCGCCACGCTCCCAGGCGTCGATGAAGCGCTGGGCCGCTTTGCCGATGTCCTCGCCGGAATGCAGGGTCAACTTGCTCATGGTGAACCTCGGGCTGTTTCGACATCGGCCAGAAAGTCGGCCACCAGCTTGTGAACGGATATGAACATATAGGGCGTCTCCTCGCCGTGGAGATGCCTGTGATCGCCTTTACCTCGTTCATTGTCGTATCTGACGACGCGCACGCCATCACGGCCATAGAACAGGCTGTACTTGAATGGGTGCCGGCTTACTGGAACCGGAGACGGCACCCGCCAGAGCTTCATTTGAAGAATGCCCCCATCATCGAAACGGCGTTTTTCATGATGGAGAAGCTAGGCCTTCATAGGGCATAGAATGCCCCATCGCCGAAGGGGCATCAAGCGCCCGAATAGGGCGTTCCATACCCTATGGCAGGAAGCCTCAATGCAGCGTCGGCCGGGCGCGGTGCGCGCGCACCGTGGAGAGGCAGAAGGCGTGCCAGAACAGTTCCAGCAGCAGGGCGGGGATGCCGGGCGCTTCCTGACCGGGCAGGGGCTGCACCCTGGCGGCGTGGGCGAGCGCGGCGGTCGCCGCGTTGGCGCTGGCCTGCACGGCCGGGCCGACCATCTCCAGCGTCCGGGCGAGTGCTGCGGCGTCGAAGCGGACCGACGCAGGCGCCGCGGTCATCTCGGCGGCACCATTGCGCACGCGGCCGACGGCGATGTAGGCGTCGAGCAGATCCTCCCGCGCTTCCGGCCGCAGCACGGCGGCGATCACGCGGCTGCCGGTGAGCGGGCCGGTGCCGTCGAACTCGAACAGGACGGCGCGCTCCGCCTGCCGTGCCGTGGCGAGTGCGGTGACCTTGTCGCCCAGCCCCTTTGCCGACAGCCGGGCGGCCTCGTCGAACAGCTCCGGCTGGGCGCCGCCCTCGCTGTGAATGACGAGCGGCCCGTCGGTCAGCGCCAGGGTGGCGAGCAGCCGCGCCAGCGAATCGACCGTCACGGTCGGTTCCACGGCTTCCTTCTGCTCGATCAATTCGGCTCCCTTGCGGAGCATCACCTCGGCAAAGCTGATGTCGCCGTCCAACGCGTCTCTCCTTCAGCGGTCCGCCGAACCGATACCGTCCGCCGGACCTGTCTCCAGTCCTTAGCCCTATGTGGACGATCCGGATGCCCCCGGCAAGCCGCATCCGGAAAGCCGGGGGCGCGTCCCCCGCGCTCTCATGCCCGCATGTAGGCCCAGCCCGCAGCCTGCGCCTCGGCGATCTCAACCACCGCCGCATCCACGCGGCGCAGCCCGTCCGGCAGGGGCCGGTCGAGGCGGGACAGGCTGTTGCCGCACAGAAGCAGCAGCGGGTCGGTCGCGGGGTCCGGCTGGTCGAGTGCCGCGGCCACGGCCTCCCCGTTCGCGACGATGCGGACCTCGGCGTCCGGACGGGCGGCCAGCAGGTTCGCGGCGTTGCGCCTGGCCCGCGTCAGGGCGGCCGCCGTGGGCGCGTGGATCAGCAGGCGTAGCGCCGCGTCCGCCATCGGCTCAACCCTTCGTCACGGCGTCGTAGAAGGACAGGTCGAACAGCGAATCCACCTCGACCGGGTTGGCGAGCTGCCCCAGCGTCTGCTGGAAGGCCTGCATGCTCCGCGTGGGCTCCATGATGGCGCGAGGATCCTCGGTGAAGGTCGTCGCGCCGGAGGTCAGGGCCTCGCGCAGCAGGGCCGGTTCGATCAGCCCCTGGCCGATGAAGGCGGCGACGTGGGCCGCCGTGCGGTCGGGCTCCTCCCTGGCGAAGCGGGTGGCGCGGACATGCAGCCGGACCAGCTCGGTCACGGCGTCCCGGTCGCGGGCGATCGTCTGCTCCGTCACGGCGAGGATCGCGCCGGGCTGGCCTGGGAACAGGTCACCGGCCGCGGCGACGATCCGCGCGTCGGGAAGGCGGCTGCGCACGATGGTCAGGATCGGCTCCAGGATCGAGGCGCCGTCCACGGCCCCCGCCAGCAGCCCCTGCTGCACCTGCTGTTCGCCCATGCCGACGATCTCGATGTGCTCCGCCGGGATGCCGGCCCGCTCGCGCACCCAGTAGCGCAGCACCGTGTCCGGCACCGAGCCGGCCGGCAGGGTGGCGATCTTCGCCGGCCGGCCCTGGGTCCGGCGGAACTCCGCGAAGGCCTGGGCGGCCGTCGGCGCCGAGGCGGCGGCCGAGGCCAGCGCGCCGCGCCCGATCAGGGCCACCTGGTCGACGACGTTGGCCGCGACGATCTTCAGCGGGATGCCCTTGGACCGGGCCACCATGGCCGGCCCGATGCCGACATAGGCGACGTCCAGCGTGCCGGAGGCGAGGGCCTGCACCATGGCCGGCCCGGACTGGAAGCTCGTCGTCTCCAGCTCCAGCCCGGCTTGCCGCGCCCAGCCCTCGCCGCTCAGCACGAACAGCTGGGTCATGGGGATGATCGGGATGTAGCCGACGCGCAGGCGCGTGGCGGCCAGCGCCCTTCCGGGAAGGGCGGCGGAAAGGGCGGCCGCGCCGGACAGCGCGGCGGCGGAGGCCAGAAGGCCGCGGCGGGAGATCATGGGAACCGTCCTATCCTCAAATGCGTGTGGAGGGGTGCGCCATTGCGACGGTGCCGGACGTTCCTGCGCCCGCCCATCGGTGGATCGGTCTACGTCCTCTGGGGCCATACGTTCCGGCCCGCTGGATTGTTATCTTCAAAGGAAACAGCGAAAGGGGACGGAACCGTGGCCACGCGACCGACACATCCGGACATGCCTTCCGCGGACGCCACCTTCGGGCGCGCCGCTCTGAGCGAATTGCAGGAGGCGGAAGCCGCCTGCCGCGGCCTGTGGCGCAGCTACACGGCCAGCTCGGCCGCCGCGGCCAAGGCGGGTGACGCCTACCGCGCCGCGCAGTGCTCCTTCGCTCATTACAACATCCTCCAGGGGCTCTGGGCCGCGCACGAGGCCGCCCTGGAACGGCAGCAGGCCGCCCACGCCTCCCTGGAGGGCGCGCGCCGGCGCTTGGAGGACCTGCGCGTGCGCGCGGGCCTGCACGACGCCGCCAGCGCCTTCGCCCAGCTCGGCGCCTCCCCCTACTGAGGGCATCGCTCGGGATATGAATCCGACGCGGCGGCCTTTCGGCCGCCGCGTCGTTCCGAACCACCGTACACAGACAACGCCCGCAGGGGCAGGGCGCCGGTCAGGCGGCCTTGCGGCGGCCCCGCTTCGCGGCGGCCGGGGGCGGCGTCTCTTCGGCGGGCTTGCGGCCGAGGCCGATCTGCTTGGCGAACTCGCTGCGGCGGGCGGCGTAGTTCGGCGCGACCATCGGGTAGTCCGCCGGCAGGCCCCACTTCACCCGGTATTCCTCCGGAGTCATGTCGTAGGTCGTGCGAAGATAGCGCTTCAGCATCTTCAGCTTCTTGCCGTCTTCCAGGCAGACGATGTAATCGGGCGTCACCGACTTCTTGATCGGAACAGCCGGGCGCAGTTCCACTGGTTCCGGAACCGGCTGATTAGTGCCAGCCAAGCTGCTGTGCACCGAGCGGATGAGATTGGGAAGATCCGCGATGGCAACCTGATTGGCGCGCACGTAAGAAGCGACGATCTGGCCGGTCATGGTGACCAGATCGGGGCCCTGCGCATCACGGGAACGAAGGTCGTTGTCCTGCATGTCTCTGTCCTTTTGCGGGCGGGCTGCCCTGTTGTGGTGTCCGGTTTTGATTCGCCGAATGCGAGATCAGGAGTCGGTTGCATCAGTTACTTGTACACCGCATCCCATAGAAAAGAACAGCTGTCAAACGCTAATCGTTGCGTCCAGTGTTGTAGTATGACCGTTTTCGTAGGTAACCAAGGCGCAGAGCGGATCAGACGAGTCCGTGTGGCTGCCCGCCGCTTACCTTGGCCGAAGCTGGAGCGCCAAGCGAAAGGACAGGATAAGGAAGGATCGGCGGAAATGCCGGAAGACGGCCTTCTTGATTCGCGGGCCGCGTTTTGGCGCCGGATCTGGACATTACAGGCGGATTTGTCCGGAAATGCGGGGCGAGACGGCCCTCAGGCAGGTTTCCGGAAGAGCGCTTCGGCAGCGGCGAAAGGATCGGCGGTTGATTCGTGGGGCCGGAGGCCGGTGATTTCCGCGACGGAGGCGGCGATGTGCGCCAGGGTTGCCGTGCGGTCGGCGCCGTCGGGCCGCGCGAGGTCGCCGAGGTAGTTCTTCACGGCCTGCAACAGGGCCGCCTGGCCGCTCAGGCCATGGACGCGGCCTCCGGCCGCGGCGAAATAGCGGCGCTCGGCCGCGTCGGCCCGGACGCGGCTCTCGACGGCGCGCAGGACCGCGTCCCGGTGCCGCTGGTCGGACAGAAGATCGAGCGCCACCGCCACCGGATCGCCGTTCCGGCGGCTGCCGGCCGGCGTGCGTGCGTGCCGCTGCAGGCCCTGGAGCCTGCCGAAAGAGTAACTCATCTGTAACTCTCGATTGGTTCTTGTCGATTCGAGGCGCTCTGGACTGCGCTTCTTCCGGGTCTTCTCCTGCCTCGTCAGGCCGGATAGGAACCCTGGAACAAATCGCCCAAAGCTTTTCTCTTGAATGCAGTAATGCGCGAATGACGGCGGTGTTCCTCACGCCGGTGCAAAGGGCGGCATCTTTGGCAGAGGATCAGATTCACGGCGGCGCCCGTGTCATCGAGGGCGCTTTGCCGGAGACTCGCCGCGAGGACCACCTTCAGATGCTGGACATGGCTGTAATCGACGATGTCCGGCCAGGGCGCCTGGACACCCTGGGCGTCCCGCCAGGTCCCGCCTTCCCCGTCGAACCAGCGGCCGTCCGGCAGGCAGCGCACCTGCCGGTTGTGCGGGCGCGCGCAGCGCTCACAGCGGTGGCCGGTCTCGATGGGATGAGCGTTCCGGCCGGAGCGGTGGGCGCCGGAGTCGGGTCGATCGAAGGGAGGCAACTGCATATCGCGCAGCGAAGTGAACATGCCGCCAAATATAGCGTGCGCACGGCGCTTTGTGAATCCGGCAAATAGGCGTCCGCCAAGTCTCGCGCACGAATATCCATGATTGTCCGGCTTGACAGGCGCCAAGCCGGACCGCGGCTCACGCCTTGCCGATGGCGATGCCGGTCAGTGTCTGGCTCGTGTGCATGTTGTTGAACTGCTCGCCATAGGTGTTGAAGCCGAGGACACCGTGGCGGACGAGAATGTCGGAGATCTGCCGGTTCAGTTGCCGGTGCTCGATTTCGAGTCGGCGAAGGACGCAGTCGAAGGCGAGCACGATGTCGGGCTCGCCCACGTCTTCGTGCAGCGACTGGAGTTGGGCTTCGAGATTGGCGGCGATGTCGATGCTGTTGCCGGCGGTGAGGACCACCCCTTCGTCGATGGCGCAGTAGAAGATCAGGCCGCCGTCCTCCTCGACCTTCTGGATCGAGCGCACATAGTGATTTCCGCCGACGCGGACGAGGACGGGATGGCTCGCGAACACCGCCGGGCACAGCTCGTCACGGCCGACTCCGACGAGCCGCGCGTATTCGTCGGCCGCGGGTTCCGCGTTGATTTCCCGGACGAGGCGGCGGCTCGGGTCGGCCGAGGTGATGACCATCTTCGTCCCGGTCGGGGTGAAGTGCTGGGTCTGGAAGACATGGAACGGGCGCGTGGTGCCGACCAGCAGGACGAGTGCCGCGTTGGTGTGGAACCGGCCGTTGCACAGCACGAGGGAACGCTCGAAGCCCAGGCTGTCGCCGGCCGAGCCGCCCACGAGCGGGATGCTGCCCAGCTCGGCGTAGAGCGCGCTGACGAGCATCTCCTCCTTCCGGCTCATCCCGTCCACCAGCATGATGGCGAAGCTGTTCTCGCCCAGGCGCGACGGGCTGGGCGACGCCGTCCAGGCCTCCCCCAGCAGGGAATGGACGAGGTCGCGGCTGTTGGCGAGTTCGAAGTTGGAGAGCTGGTCGATCAGCGCGCTCTTCACCGTGAAGGCGCCGCGCGGGAAACCGACAGCCGTGATGGAATGGCTCGTGTAGCCGACCGGGGCGACCTCGCCCGCCGTGGTGCAGCCGAAGAGCGGCGTCTCGCCGAAGGAGGAGCGCAGGGCCGAGGCCAGCGCCTCCGGGTCATAGTCGGGCGAGCAGAAGATGAGGACCGCCTCGACGTCGGCACCGCCCGCCGTCCGCGCCAGCGCCTCCGCCGCGCGCACCGGATCGGTCTCGTCGGTCCAGCCGCGCCGGACGCCCGGGCCGGGGTCGCGGACCGCGGACGCCACGGGGGCGGAGGAGGCGTGCTGGGGCGATGCGGGGCTGTCGGTCTGTGTCTGCATGATGTGGCCACCGTCGGGAAGGCTTGTCCGGCCCGCGCCGGGAGCGCGGAACGGAGGGCTGTACAGAGTCCGATCAAAGGGACGGCATTGCAAGGGCTTGGTCGGGGCCGCCTGAGCCGGCCGGCGCCGGAGGAACCCGCAATGGGGTGTTCCGGAAACGGCTGCGGGGCGGCGCCGTCCGGGCGAACCCGGATAGCGCCGCCCCGCAGGGGTGACCGGTGGTCAGAAACGGACGCGCGTCAGCGGCCGAGCACGCGGGACAGAACCTCCGTGCCCGTCTTGCTCAGGACGACGCCGTCGTTGGGGCAGGAGCCGAGCTGGCAGCCGACGACCGCCATGCGGAAGGCCTGCGGCGACAGGTTTCCGGCCTTGCCGGAGGTGAAGGCGCGGTCGAGCGCGGTGCCCTGCACCGTACCGCGGACCTGGCCCGATCCGTCGAGGAAGAGTTCGGAGAAGAGGGCGCGGTTGTCGCGCACGAACTTCTCGGCGAGGCTGGACGAACCGGCGGCGGCCGGACGGCTCTGCTGCGCCGGGGCCGCCGGAGCGCGGGCGGCCGTGGCGGCGCCGTTGCCGTCGGGGCGGCTTGCCGGGAAGGGGGTCACGTTCGGGCTGCTGCCGGCCGCCGGCGCGCCGCCGCCCAAGACCTGGCGGATGAACGTCGTTGCGCGCTGCAAGAGACTCATAAGCACTTCCTCCCATAATGCACGCCTGCCCGTGCAGGCATTTTTGCGCATGATGATATGGGGCGGCGGGTGAGCACAAGCACGAATTGTTCTCAAAGCGGAGCGAGGACGGATCCAAACGGTCTGGATTCCGCTGGGCGGGCGGGGAAACACCGTGGTTTCCACAGCCGGATGCCGCCTCGGGGTGGCCGGGAAGGGTGCGGCATCGCGCCGCGCCCGGCCGCCCTGGGGCAAAGGGCCGCTTGTCCTTCCCGTAAGGGACAGCTTGAGGTCGGCAGGCGCTACTTTCGTATCATAAGGTCCTTTCGGCACCGGTTTCTGCTCAAAAAACGACCATTTTTGGCGCAAAAAGGCAAAAAAGCCGGCCTTACGTCATAAGCGTACTATGCCCAATGGCGGGTCGTCTATGCGCACGCCGAGCTTGTTGGAGACACAAACAAATTGTAGGGTCTGTCTTCAGTGTCCGGGCATGAACCGCTGACGCTGGTCGGTGCCGGTGACGCTCGATGGTCTTTCGGTAAGAGGCTTCCGGCCTTTTCGCCTGCGACCCTTGCGAAGCGCGATAGAAAGATATGGGAGGAAGCGTGATGAAGCCGTTTCTGCGGAGTCTCCTGGTTACCGCCGCCATGTGCGCGGCGACGACCGCCTACGCGAACGACAGTGTTCTGAAGAATCAGAAGGATCCGAACAACTGGGCGCTCCAGCTCGGCGACTATGCCGGCCAGCGCTACAGCACGCTGAACCAGATCACCCGCGACAACGTCAAGGACCTGCGCGTCGCCTGGAGCTTCTCCACCGGCGTCCTGCGCGGTCACGAGGGCGGGCCGATCGTGATCGGCGACACCATGTTCATCCACACGCCGTTCCCCAACACGGTGTACGCGCTCGACCTGAACGACAGGGGCCGGGTCAAGTGGAAGTATGAGCCGAAGCAGGACGCCGCCGCCATCCCGGTGATGTGCTGCGACACGGTCAACCGCGGCGTCGCGGTCGCCGACGGCAAGGTCTTCCTGGCCCAGGCCGACAACAACCTCGTGGCGCTCGACGCCGAGAACGGCAAGGTCCTCTGGAAGACGTCGAACGGCGACATCTCCAAGGGCGAGACCATGACCGCCGCCCCGCTGGTGGTGAAGGACAAGGTCCTGGTCGGCATCTCCGGCGGTGAGTTCGGTGTCCGCGGCCACCTGACGGCCTACGATATCAACACCGGCAAGATGGCCTGGCGCGCCATGTCGACCGGCCCCGACAAGGACGTGATGATCGATCCGTCCAAGACGCTGATGCTCGGCAAGCCGATCGGCGAGGCGGACCTGGGCGTGAAGACCTGGCCGAACGACGGCTGGAAGCTCGGCGGCGGCACCACGTGGGGCTGGACCACCTACGACCCCGAACTGGACCTGATCTACTACGGCACCGGCAACCCCGGCACCTGGAACCCGACCCAGCGCACCAAGGACGGCAAGCCGGCCGACAACAAGTGGTCGATGACCATCTTCGCCCGTGACCCGGACACCGGCGAGGCCAAGTGGGTCTACCAGAAGACGCCCTTCGACGAGTGGGACTACGACGGCGTCAACGAGAACATCCTCGCCGACATCAACATCGACGGCAAGCAGCGCAAGGTTCTCGTCAACTTCGACCGCAACGGCTTCGCCTACACGATCGACCGCACCAACGGCGAGCTGCTGAAGGCCGCCAAGTTCGACCCGAAGGTCAACTGGGCGACCGGCGTGGACATGAAGACGGGCCGTCCGCAGACCGTCGAGAAGTTCAGCACCTTCGCCAACGGCGAGGACACCAACAGCCAGGGCATCTGCCCGGCGGCGCTCGGCAGCAAGGACCAGCAGCCGGCCTCCTTCTCGCCGCAGACCGGCCTGTTCTACGTTCCGACGAACCACATCTGCATGGACTACGAGCCGTTCGAGGTCTCGTATTCGGCGGGCCAGCCCTACGTCGGCGCGACGCTGAGCATGTACCCGGCGCCGGAGTCGCACGGCGGCATGGGCAACTTCATCGCCTATGACGCGGCGGCCGGCAAGATCGTGTGGTCGAAGCCCGAGCAGTTCGCGGTCTGGAGCGGTGCGCTCACCACCGCCGGCGGCGTTGGCTTCTACGGCACGCTCGAGGGTTACCTGAAGGCCTTCGACCTGAAGGACGGCAAGGAGCTGTACTCCTTCAAGACCCCGTCGGGCATCATCGGCAACGTCAACACCTACCAGCACAAGGGCAAGCAGTACGTCGCCGTGCTGTCGGGCATCGGCGGCTGGGCGGGCATCGGTCTGGCCGCTGGCCTGACCAACTCGACCGACGGCCTCGGCGCCGTGGGCGCGCACTCCAGCCTCGGCGACTACACCCAGCTGGGTGGCGTGCTGACGGTCTTCGAAGTGCCGTCCAAGTAATCCCGGTCCCCTGACCGAACCGGACTGGATGGGCGCCGATGCAACCCGCGTCGGCGCCCATTTCTGCCGGGATATCATCAACAGCAACGCGCAGACATGGTGCGCGCGGGGACACCCGATGGACGGGTCCCCTTTTGTGCGCGCGAGGAGACGCCTACATGCTTTCTCACCACTTGAAGCTTCTCACCATCGCAAGCTTCGCCATCGTCCTTTCCGCCGGCGCCGTGACGATGCAGCCGTCCGCCCACGCCGAGGAGACCAAGCCGGCCGCCGACCAGACCGCCCAGGCCCAGCCCGCGGCTGGCGAGGAGGAGGATCTGGTCGATGCCGACGGCGTGCCGCAGTACATCGTCAAGGACGGCAAGGTCGATAAGGGCACCTACAACGGCTATCGCCGCTATTCGGCGACCTGCCACGTCTGCCACGGCCCCGACGGCGCCGGCTCGACCTTCGCGCCCGCGCTGGTCGACTCCCTGAAGCGGATGGATTACTGGGCCTTCACCGACACGGTCACCAACGGCCGCGCCAACGGCGCCAGCGTGATGCCGGCCTTTGGCACCGACCCGAACGTGATGAACCACCTCGGCGACATCTACCGCTACCTCAAGGCCCGCTCCGACGAGAAGATCGGCCGCGGCCGCCCGGAGCGGTTCAAGTCCTGATGCGCTTATCCGGACGGCCCCCCGGGGCCGTCCGGAACCCGTTCGCCGGGACCGGCGCGACCCCCGGTCCCGGACCCGTCCCCAGTCCGGGGACCCGGCGCCAAGGGGGCCACATGACACGCCCATCCATACTCGTCCTGTCGGCGATGCTGCTGGCGGGCGCCGCCACCGTCGGTTCCGCAGGGACCGTTTCCGCCGCCACCGCGGGGGCGGGCGAGGGGATCCCGCAGGACGTCCTGCGCGTCTGCGCCGACCCCAACCTGCTTCCCTATTCCAACGAGCGCGGCGAGGGGTTCGAGAACCGCATCGCACAGCTGATCGCGGACGAACTCAAGATCCCCATCAGCTACACCTGGGCTCCGCAGACCTTCGGCTTCGTCCGCAACACGCTGGGCGCGCGCCGGTGCGACCTCGTGATGGGCACGGCGGTCGGCGAAGAGCTGATGCAGAACAGCAATCCCTATTACCGCTCGACCTATTCGCTGATCTACCGGACGAACTCGCCGATCAAGGCGAAGGACCTGTCGGACCCGCTGCTGCGCAAGGCGCGGATCGGCGTGATCGAGAAGACGCCGCCGGCGGCGGCGCTGCTGCGCGCGGCGATCCTGCAGATCGTTCCCTACCAGCTCAACACCGATACCCGCGTCAACCATCCGGCCGAGCAGGCGGTCGCCGACGTCGCCAACGGCGAGACGGACGCCGCCGTGATCTGGGGACCCATCGCCGGCTATTTCGCCACGCGCCAGAAGGTGCCGCTGACGGTCGTGCCCCTGCCCGAGAACCGGTTCGCCCGGCTTCACTACATGATCTCCATGGGCATCCGCCCGGACGAGCCGGACTGGAAGCACTGGCTGAACGAGTTCATCGAGCGCCGCCGCCCGGACATCGAGCGCATCCTGACCGAATACGGCGTGCCGCTGGTGAACGCGGACGGCACCATCAAGGCCGCCTCCCTCGCGGTCCCCGAGCCGGACGGCTACCGCATGGACGGCTACCAGTCGCCCACTCCGGCCGGCCTGCGCGGGGCGGAGACGGTGACGGCCGAGCGCGTCGAAGCGCTCGCGAAGGAGGGCGCCCTCCTGCTCGACGTGCTGCCGAACCCGCCGAAGCCGGAGGGCCTCGCCGAGGGCACCAAATGGGTGCCGAAGCCGCATCTCAGCATTCCCGGCGCGCATTGGCTGCCCAACATCGGGCATGGCGCGCTCTCGGCGGAGCAGGAGGGCTATTTCCGCGCCAACCTGGAACGGCTCACCGGCGGCGACCGTTCGAAGCCGGTGGTGTTCTTCTGCAAGCCCGACTGCTGGATGTCCTGGAACGCGGCCAAGCGCGCGGTCGACTGGGGTTACGGCAACGTCAAATGGTTCCGCGATGGGATCGGCGGCTGGGAAGAGGCGGGGCACTCCCTTGCCGAACTCCGGCCGGAGGCCCCGGCGGTCCATTGACGGCCGGGCCGCCCGCCGGGACCGCCGGAGCGGGTTACTGGAGCTGGTAGGAGATCAGCCGGGCGAGCGTGCCGAGCCGCTGTTCCATCAGGACCGGCTGCTCGCAGACGGCGGGAAGGGCGCGCTGCCGGGTGTTCAGCACGCGGCGGTCGAAGGCGATGGCGTCGGACAGGCCCTTTGCCTTCGGATCCTCGGGCGGAAGGGCGTCGAGCTGCCTGAGATTGGCGGCGATGCGCTCACGCACCGCGCGTTGCTGCTGGGCGTAGCGGCGGATCGCGCCGATGGCCTCGCTCCGCTCCTCGTTCAACGTCTCGTAGACGCCCTTGAAGAGCAGGGCCAGCGTCTCGTCGCGGTTGGCGCCGGCGCCCTCGGCCAGGGACTGGATCTCCGGCTCCAGCGCATCGGGCGAGGATGAGGCCGCCGCGCGGGACACCAGCCCCTGGATCTTCGGATCGGAGCGCCAGTCCGCCTTCAGCCCGTCGAGCGGCGGGCCGGCCCAGACGGAGGCCGCCGACAGTTCGGGGACGAAGACCTGGACGCAGGGCCAGTCCGGGTCCTTCTGATGCGCCGGCTGCGCGTTCGCCGGGCCACACAGGCCCGCGGCGAACAGGCCGAGCGCGACGCGGAAGGCAAGGTGAGTGGCAAGTTGTTTCATGGCCCGATTGTGCAGTGGCCGGAAGGGTCAGGCCAGCCAATTTTGCGAAGAGCGGAGATGCGGAACATGGGTGCCAAAGGTCTTGGAACGATCCTCGCGGGCGTGGCCGCCGCCTCGGCCCTGTGGGCGGGCGCGGCCTGGGCCGGTCCGCGCACGATGGTCTTCGACATGGAACTGGTGGACACCAGCGGCGAGGGCGTCCTGCCCGGCCATGCCGACCGCATCGAGCGGACGAGCGAGGCCTTTCGCCGGAGCCTGGCGGAGGCGGGCTACGAGGTGATGGATCCGGCCAAGACGGCCGACGCCGTGCCGGCCGACGTCAGCATCCACAACTGCAACGGCTGCGAGATCGACATCGGGCGGGAGACCGGGGCGCAGCTCGTGGCGACCGGCTACGTGCACAAGGTCAGCACGCTGATCCTCTCGGTCACTCTGGAGATCGAGGATGTCGCGACCGGCAAGCCGGTGGCGACGGGCGTCGCCGACATCCGCGGCGACAACGACCGCGCCTGGATCCACGGCGTCACCTGGCTCGTGAAGAACAGGCTGGCCGCCGCCGCGAAGGCCCCCTGACGGTACTTTCGGACGGGGGCAACACCCTGTCGCGCCAAGGGTTTCTCCGATAAATATGTGGCAATGGCGTCGGGATGCGGGCCATACTGCGGCCAACGAACCGCAGGGAACCCGCCGGGTTTATGCCGCCCGGGCCGGTAGGCGGGTCCGGACAGGCGAAGGCCGGAGAACACGGTCGCCGGAAAACACGGTTCGAATGGGAGGAAAGCGTGCCTGATGATCTGCGAACCGGTTACTCTTCGATCCTGGATCTGATGCAGCAGCCAGCGCCCCAGCCGCCGAGCCGAGTGCCGAGCGCCATGCGCCATTACGACCTCACCATCCGCGACTATGTCGGGTTCTTCCGCATCGGCGTGTGGGAGCATGAGAAGGGCCGCACCCAGCGGGTCCGCGTCAACCTGACGGTCAAGGTCGAGCATCCAGAGCGCGCCTTCGCCGACGATCTCAGCACGGTCGTTTCCTACGAGTATCTCATCAACGGCATCCGCGCGCTCCAGACCTCGGATCACATCCAGCTGGTCGAGGTTCTGGCCGAGCAGCTTATGCGCCTGTGCCTGTCCGACCCGCGCGCCGTCCACGCCCGGGTGCAGGTGGAAAAGCTCGACATCGTTCCGGAATCCGCCGGTGTCGGCATCGTGATCGAGGGTGGGCGGGAAGGCCGGCGCTGATGCCTTCCGCGTTTCTGCCTCCCGGCGCCGGGGCGGCGAACGAGACCCGTGCGAATGAACTCTGGGTAGTGAAGCTGGGCGGCAGCCTGTGGGATAGCGCCACGTTGCGCCCCTGGCTCTCCCGGCTGGCTGCCGAACGGCGCGTGCGGATCGTGATCGTGCCCGGCGGCGGTCCCTTCGCCGACGCGGTGCGTCAGGCCCAGCCCCGGCTCGGCATCGGCGACGCGGCGGCCCACCGCATGGCGATCCTCGCCATGGAGCAGTACGCCCACGCGCTGCTCGACCTCGACCCCCGCCTCGTCCCGGCCGCCACCCCGGCCGCCATCGCCGGCGCCGGCCGCACGGCGGTCTGGCTGCCCGCCGCCATGGCGATGGGCGCCGACCTGCCGGCGAGCTGGGACCTGACCTCCGATAGCATCGCCGCCTGGCTCGCCAGGGAGATCGGGGCCGACCGGCTCGTCCTGGTGAAATCCGCCGGTCTTCCGCCCGGCCCGGTGCCGGCAGCCCTCCTGGCGGGGCAGGGCATCGTCGATCCGCTCCTGCCGGACCGCATGGCCGGGCTCTCCGCCGGGGTCTTCTGCGTTGCCCGCGACGATCTCGCCGGCTTCGGCGCGGCGGTGGACGGGCAGGAGCCCTGCGGCACGCGCCTTCTTCCCGATGCCCGTGAAGCAGCCCAAGCAGTCGCCAATGTCTGAAATCACTCCGCCCGCCTCCGCCCCATCCACGCCGGAGCATGTCCTGTTCCTGACCGGCGATCTCGCGGAAGGGCGGCTCCGGCGCGTCCTGGAGTCGATGCAGCCGCTGGGATTCCGGGCGACCGTCGCCAACCTCGGCATCAAGGTGGCGGCACTCGCCACGACGGAGATCGTGCTGCGCCGCCTGGCCTCCACCGAGGGTGCGGACCTCGTGCTGCTGCCCGGCCGCTTCCGGGGCGACCTGGACCGGCTGGAGGCGCATTTCGGGACCCGGTTCGACCGCGGCCCGGACGAGATCGAGGATCTCCCGCAATATTTCCGCCGCCAGGCCCGGCCGCTCGACCTCAGCCGCCACGACACGCTGATCTTCGCGGAGATCGTGGACGCGCCGCGCCTCGACGTCGAGGGCATCGTCGCGCGCGCCGGCACCTTGCGCGGCGAAGGCGCCGACGTGATCGACCTCGGTTGCCTGCCCGACACCGCCTTCCCCCATCTGGAGGAGGCGATCGCCGCCCTGCGCGCGGCGGGCCACGCCGTCAGCGTGGACTCCCTCGCCCCGGACGAGTTGCGCCGCGCCAACCGGGCCGGCGCCGACTATCTGTTGAGCCTGACCGAGGACACGCTGGATCTGGCGGAGGAGGGCGGGGCGGTTCCCGTCCTGATCCCGACCACGCCCCGCGACATGGACAGCCTCGCCCGCGCCATCGAGCGTTTCTCCGCCACGGGCCGGCGCTTCCTGGTCGATCCGATCCTGGAGCCCATCCATTACGGCTTCACCGACTCCCTGCTGCGCTACCGCACGGTGCGGGAGCGCTGGCCGGACGCTGAGATGCTGATGGGGATCGGCAACGTCACCGAACTGACCGACGCCGACACCTCGGGCATCAACGCCATCCTGATGGGGGTGATCTCGGAGCTGCGGATCGGCGCCGTCCTGGCGGTGCAGGTCAGTCCGCACTGCCGCCGCGCCGTGCGCGAGTTCGACGTGGCCCGCCGCCAGTTCTTCGCCGCGCGCGAGGCGCAGGCCATGCCGCGCGGCTTCGGCGAGGGGCTGCTCTGCCTGCGCGACCGCAAACCCTTCCCCAACGCGCCCGAGCAGATCGCCGAGACGGCGGCCATGATCCGCGACCGCAACTACCGGATCGAGGCGTCGCGCGACGGAATCCACCTCTACAACCGCGACGGCCATCATGTCGCCACGGATCCGTTCGATCTTTTCCCGAAGCTTGAACTGGAGGGCGACGTGGGCCATGCCTTCTACCTGGGTGTCGAACTGGCGCGGGCGCAGATCGCCTGGCAGCTCGGCAAGCGCTACACCCAGGACAACGAGCTTCGCTGGGGCGTGGCGGTCGATTCGCCGCGCGAGGACGAGGCCGCCTTCCACGCCATGGGACCGACGCGCCGCGACCGCGGCAAGAGGACGCCGTAAGAGATGCCGCTGATCCGCGAAACCGTCATCACCACGCGCGGCCCGGACGGCCGCCCGCACATCGCGCCCATGGGCGTGACGGTGGAGGGTGACCGCTACATCCTGGCGCCCTTCCGCCCGTCCCGCACGCTCGACAACATGCTCGCCACGCGCTGCGCGGTGGTGAACTACACCGACGAGGTCCGGGTGATCGCCGGTTGCGTCAGCGGCCGCAAGCGCGACTGGCCCCTGCGCGACGCCCGGCACGTTACCGCCCCCATCCTCGACGGCACGCTCTCCCATGAGGAGATCGAGGTGGTCGAGGTGGAGGAGGACGAGATCCGCCCCCGGCTGGTCTGCCGCGTGATCCATGGCGAGAACCACCGTCCCTTCCTGGGCCTCAACCGCGCCCAGGCCGCCGTCGTCGAGGCGGCGGTGCTCATCAGCCGCCTGCACATGCTGCCGGCCGAAAAGATCGACGCGGAGATCGCCTACCTCACCATCGCCATCACCAAGACCGCCGGCCCTGCCGAGCAGGAGGCCTGGGACTGGCTGATGGAGCGGATCGCCGCCTGGCGCGAGGCCAACCCGTGACCCACGCCATCCGCACGGGCTGGCTCGCCAGCGTCGCCGACGAGGCGGAGATCGCCTTTGTCCGCGCCGCCCGCCCGGACATCCTCGACCTGAAGGACCCGTCCCGCGGCGCACTCGGCGCCTGGCCGGCGGAGCGCGTCGCCGCCGTGGTCCGATCCCTTGCGGACGATGCCGCCCGGCCGCGCCTCAGCGCCACCATCGGCGACCTGCCCATGGAGCCGGTCGCCATGCTCGCCGCCGCGCGCGCCATGGCCGCGACCGGGGTCGATTACGTCAAGGCGGGGATTGCCCCGGCCGGGCCGGAGGGCGGCGACCCGCTCGCCTGCCTGGAGGCGCTGGGCAGCCTCGCGGCGGATGGGGTGCGGCTGGTCGCCGTCTTCTTCGCCGACCTCTGGCCCGGCCGGACGCCGCTGGAGGCCGCCGCCCGCGCCGGCTTCGCGGGCGTCATGCTGGACACGGCGACGAAAGGTCGCAGCCTGCGCGAAGGGCGCGGGCATGAGGGACTGACTACATTCGTGGAGGAGGCCCGGGCGCTCGGCCTGATGAGCGGGCTCGCCGGGTCGCTCCGCCTGCCGGACATCGCGCCGCTCCGGGCGGCCGGTGCCGACTATCTGGGATTCCGGGGGGCCTTGTGCGGCGCCCGCGGCCGCACCGGGGCGATCGACCCCACGGCGGTCGCGCGGGTGGCCGCGGCCATGACGGCGGCGCTGCCCGCCTCGGGTGCCTCCTCGGGAACGGGCGCGTCCCGCGGGCCTTTCCACAAGGGCTTCAGCGCGGAGGCCCGGGCGTAGCGTCGCGCGGAAGCCACCATCCGCACGTCTCGTGTGTTAGCCAAGCATATCCAAGAAAGGGAATCCAACCATGAGCAAGATCACCCTGGCCGCCGCGACCCTCGCGCTCGCCGTGACCTTCGCCCCGCAGGCGATGGCGCAGGACGCCGCCGCCGGCGAGAAGGCCTTCCGCGCCTGCGCCGCCTGCCACACGGTCGAGGCCGGGAAGAACAAGGCCGGCCCGCACCTGGCCGGCGTCGTCGGCCGCAAGGCCGCAGCGGTCGAGGGCTTCAGCTACTCCAAGGCCCTCCAGGAGTCCGGCCTGACCTGGGACGAGGCGACGCTGGACAAGTGGCTGGCCGACCCGAAGGGCACCGTGCCCGGCAACAAGATGGTCTATGCCGGCCAGAAGAACGAGCAGACCCGCAAGGACCTGATCGCCTATCTCGCCTCCAAGTGATCCGGACCTCCTGTAAGGGAGGCTCCTGTTGAAGAAGCCGCGCCGTCCCCATGGGGCGGCGCGGCTTCTTGTTCCTTTGAGCCGGACCTTCCGGGTCAGCTCAGGACGGCGACCGTCACCTCTCCCCGGCGTGCCAGCGGACGGACCACGACGCCGTCCCCATGACGCCGCACCAGCAGGTCCAGCGATGCGTCGCCGAGCCGCAGGTTGCGCAGCACGACCTCGTCCAGGAAGGCCGGCAGGGACGGCCGCTCCAGCTGGACCCGTTTTTCCCGAGGCTGGAAGCGCAGGCCCAGCGCCGCCTGAAGCAGGGCAAAGGGCGTTGCCGCCGCCCAGGCCTGCGGGATGCAGGCGACCGGATAGGCCGTCGGCCCCGTCGCGCGCCGCCGGGGAAAGCCGCAGAACAGTTCCGGCAGGCGCCGCAGGTCCATGTGCATCGAGGCGGCGAAAAGGCCCTCGAACAGCCGGGCCACCGCCTCCTGGTGGCCGTAGCGGGAGAAGCCCAGCGCGATCAGCGCGTTGTCGTGCGGCCAGACCGACCCGTTGTGATAGGACATCGGGTTGTAGCGGGCGCTGCCCACGGCGGCCGTGCGGATGCCCCAGCCGGAGAATCCGGCCGGGCTCATCAGGCCCTCCACCACCCGCGCCGCCCGGTCGGGCGAGGCGATGCCGGTGAACAGCGCGTGGCCGGCGTTGGAGCTGCGCACCCGGCAGGGCGCCTTGTCCCCGTCCAGCGCCAGGGCGTAGCTGCCGATCTCCTCGCACCAGAAACGCTCCTCGAAGCGGCGGCGCAGCGCCTCCGCCTCGTCCTCCAGCGCCTCGGCCCGCTCCGGGCGTTCCAGCTCCCGCGCGATGGCGGCGGCGGCGCGTTTGCCCGCGAAGACGTAGCCCTGCACCTCGCACAGCGCGATGGGGCCGGCGGCAAGCCGTCCGTCTGCGTGAAAAACGGAATCATAGCTGTCCTTCCAGCCCTGATTGGCCAGCCCCTCCTTCGTGCGGCGGCCATACTCGACGAAGCCGTCGCCGTCGCGGTCCCCGTACCGGTCGATCCAGCCCAACGCCGCTTCGATGTGCGGCCAGAGCGCCATCAATGTGTCCAGGTCGCCCGTGCGCTCCAGATAGGCGCCGGCCAGCATCAGGAAGAGCGGCGTGGAATCGACGCTGCCGTAATAGCGTCGGAAGGGCACCTCGCCCAGCTCGGCCATCTCGCCGTCGCGCATTTCGTGCAGGATCTTGCCCGGCTCGGCATCGGCGGCCGGGTTCTCCTCGGTGGCCTGGTGGTCCGCCAGGAAGCGCAGCACGCCGCGCGCCACCTCCGGGTCCATCCAGAGCATCTGGAAGGCGGTGATGATGCCGTCCCGCCCGAAGGGCGTGCTGAACCAGGGGATGCCTGCGTAGGGGTAGGGACCGCCCGGCTTGTCGGTCATCAGCATGTAGAGGTCGGCCACCGACCGCCGCGCGGCCTCGTTGAAGATCTCGTTCGAGGTCGTCACCGAGGCCGCGCGGGAGGAGGATTGGCGCAGCGCGCGCCGCGCATCCCGGATCGCCAGGGTAAAGGCCTCCCGCACGGGCCGGGTGGGCTCCCCGGCGTTGCAGGCGGCCTCGACGTGCAGCACGGCCCGGCCCTGGGCCGGAACCTCCAGTTCGAAGACTGCGCTGCCGTCGGTCAGCAGCACCGGCGCAGGATCGAAGCGCAGCCGCGTCGTCCGCCGCCGCCCGTCCAGCCCCGTGTAGGCGAGCAGCACCGTGTCGTGCCCGCGGACCGGCGCGTGTGTCTGCCCCCGGCGCTCGCGGCGGGAGCCCCGCACCTCGAACAGGTCGGCGAAGTCCGCCGCGAAGGTCAGCTCCAGCCGCAGCCGTTGCGCGCGGTCGGAATAGTTGCGGATGCGCAGCCGCTCGTGGCAGCCCCCCTCCCACAGGAACTTCAGCCGCCGGATGTTGATCAGATCGCGCTCGAGCACGACCCGCCCGTCCTGCATCAGGTCGGGGTTGGTCAGGTCGCAGATCAGGGCGGCGTTGTCCTCCCGCAGGGTGGAGGTCAGCAGCATCGGGCGCTGGCCGCCGATGGTCAGGGCGAAGTGCGAGAGGTGGCGCGTGTTCTCGTGGAACAGCCCCTCCGGGCTGCCGGGGCCGGAGGAGACGTCGCCGTTGTGGTCGAACAGGGCAAAGCTGTCGCCGTGCTTCAGCGTGCGGGGCCGGCGCTCCTGGAGGGAGGCCGTGGCGGGAATGTAGAATTGCGGGATACCCACCCCCACGGCGTCCGGAACCGGCCCGGACGGCGGCATGGCGGAAGGGGCCGCGATGGAATTCGGCATGGAAATCTCCCTTGCAGGGGCGTCCGTGCGGGCCTCAGGCGGCCACCTCCAGCGACAGCTCCGGATGGCGCGTCGGCTGGGGCGGCAGGACGCCGGCGCCTCCGAGCCTCCGGTAGATGTCGACATAGTCGCCGGCCATGCGTTCCACCGAGAAGCGGCGCTCGAACATGGCCCGGACCTCCGCCCGATCCAGCTCGTCGAGGCGGTCCAGCGCGGCCACGGCCTGATCGATGTCCTCCACCACATAGCCGGTGACGCCGTGGTCGATCACCTCCGGAACCGATCCTCGGCCGAATGCGATCACCGGCGTGCCACAGGCCATGGCCTCGATCATGACCAGCCCGAAGGGCTCGGGCCAGTCCACGGGGAAGAGCAGGGCGCGCGCGCCGCCGAGGAAGGAGGCCTTTTCGGACTCCCGGATCTCGCCGATGAACTCCACCTCCGGCGCGTTGCGGATCATGGGTTCGACCACCGTCTCCCAGTAGGGTCGGTCGGCCTTGTCGATCTTGGCCGCGATCCTCAGCGGCAGGCCGGCTCGCCTGGCGATCTCGATGGCGCGGTCCGGCCCCTTCTCCGGCGAGATGCGCCCCAGGAAGGCGAGATAGCCCTCGCGCGGCTCGGGCGAGAAGGACAGGAGGTTCCTCGGCAGCCCGTGATACACCGTCCCTGCCCAATTGACCGGTGGCATCGGCCGGCGCTGGTCGTCGGAGATGGACACCAGGGGCATGTCCGGGAAGGCGCGGTAGAGTGGCCGCAGGTCCGGCAGGTCCAGCCGTCCGTGCAGCGTGGTCACGGTGCGGCCGGCGATGTCGCGGAACAGGGGGAAATGCAGATAGTCGATGTGGAAATGCAGGACGTCGAAATCGGCGGCGCGGCGGCGAACCTGCTCCAGCATCATCGTGATGTAGGGAAGCGGATCCTGCACCCGCGGGTTCAGCCGCAGGGCTGTGTCGCAACAGGGAACCAGTTCCGCCGAGGTGATCGAGTCCGCGCTGGCGAACAGAGTCACCTCGTGGCCCTGCCGGACCAGCTCCTCGGTCAGATAGGAAACGATGCGCTCGGTCCCCCCGTACAGCTTGGGCGGGACCCGCTCGATCAGCGGTGCGATCTGCGCGATCTTCATCAGCAACACCCCTCGTGAAAGCAAGCATCGGCAATGAAGTCAGGCCTTCCGGCGCCTGGGCGGAACCTCCCCGCCCGGGCGCCGGAGCGCGCGAGATTTAGGAGCCTTTCGCGGGTGCGCAAGAGCGGGCAGGGATGTCACGAACAGGCAGGCAACTCCTACGGACGTGTGCGATTGCTGCGGTATGCCACAATTTGCAACGGCATCTTCACGGCAACGGCATACTGCCGCATTCTCCTCCCATGCCCGACCGCCATGCCCCTCCGCCCGCATCGCGCTATGCCACCCGCCCGGACCAGG
This sequence comes from Azospirillum sp. SYSU D00513, assembly GCF_017356015.1. Classification (GTDB taxonomy): domain Bacteria; phylum Pseudomonadota; class Alphaproteobacteria; order Azospirillales; family Azospirillaceae; genus Azospirillum. The sequence goes on along the minus strand of NZ_JAFIQV010000022.1, from coordinate 74,940 downwards.
ACGGGCGGTGGAGCGTCGTGGACCGCGAGACCGGCGTGTACGCGCAGGCCGCCGGCCGCTGGCTGACGGGGCTGTCCCGGTCGCAGGCGGAGGTGTGGGCGGCCAGCTTCAACGTGACGGAAGCGTTGCGGGCCGAAGGGTGACCGCGCGGACGCCGTCCACGGCCTTTCCGCAGCCATCAACCTCTTGACATCCTTCCAGAAAATCCCAAATCCCCCGCCGCCGGACGCCCCTTCGGCGCGGGTCCGGCACGGTTCGTCGTGCGGCGTGCGCCCGATTCCTGGGATGGGCGCGGCGCCGCCAGGCTATCGCTCCACGGAGGTTGCCATGCGCAGGACGTCGGTTTGGGGACGCACCGCCGCTCCCCCCTCCCGTAAGGGGGAGGCGCGGTCATGATGATCATCGCACAGCTCATCGGCATGACCGCCGCCAACGCGGCGCGGCGTGCCTCGCGCGAGGAGGTGGCGGCCGGCATCCTGGCCGGGCTGCACCGCACCCGCGCCATCCTGGACGAGCAGCTCGGCTACATGGCGGCGCGCGTGTTCGACGACGGAGTCCGGGAATTCCTGATCGTGAACCGCCTGCGGCGCGGCCCTTCGGAGGCCCCCGCAACGCTTCCGGCCGAGGGCGGCGCGCAGACGCAAGCGCGCCGCGTCGCCGTGACGATGTTCGAGGACATCGTCGGCTTCTGCGCGACGCTCCCCGGCCCCTCGCCGGTGGTGACGCTCGCCGGAGGCGTGGCCCCGGCGCTGCTATCGCAGCTGGCGGAGCTGATGGGCGGGCTGCCCGACGCGGACGAGCTGCTGGCGCGGGTCGGCGCGCCGGAGGCACGGGAGGGGGCGGAGGAGCCGGACCCCGCCGTCATCCGCATTCACTGACCCATGGGAACCGGAGGGGCCGGCACCAGCCCCTCCACTCAGGCGTCAGGGCTTCACCACCACGCCCCAGGGCGCGCCGCCCACAGGGATACTCTTGATCACGCGGTCCTTTTCCAGGTCGATGACCGACAGGTCGTTGCTGACGCCGTTGGTCGTGTAGAGCCGCTTTTCGTCCGGCGAGAAGGCGAGGTTCCAGACGCGCTGCCCGACGAGGTGGTACTTGGTGACCTCCATCGTCTCGGGATTCACCTCCGCCACGCGGTTGGACGGGCCGAGCGCCACGAACACCCGCTTGCCGTCCTTGGTCATGGCGATGCCGACCGGCTGGATGGCCTCGCGCTTCACGCCGCGGACCTCGAAGCCGATCTTCCTGACGATCTGCTTGGTCGCCGCGTCGATCACGGCGACGGTCCCGCCGATCTCCGACGACACCCACACATGCTTGCCGTCGCGCGTGAACTGCGCGACGCGCGGGCGCGCGTCCACCAGCACGTTGCCGACGATCTCGTGCCGCTCAGCGTCGATGAAATGCGCCATGTTGGTCGTCTCGGAGGTGTTCACCAGCAGGCTGCCGTCGGGGCTCAGCGCCATGCCCTCCGGCTCGACGCCGACCTGGATGTCGCCGATGACCTTCTTGGATTCGGTGTCCACGACCGACACCATGTTGTCGTCCTCGTTCGCGACGTAGAGCCGGCGCTTGTTCGGGTCCAGCACGAACAGCTCCGGATCGGGGCCGGAGGGCAGCCGGTCCACCACCTTGCGGCTGGCGATGTCGATCACGTCGATGCGGTTGTCGTCGCCGACGCACACGTAGAGCCGCGTGCCGTCATGGTTGAAGGTGATGCCGCGCGGGCGCCGGCCGACCTTGATGCGGTCCGTGATGGCGAGCTTCTCGCCGTCCACCACGGTGACCGTGTTGTCCTTCTCGTTGGTGACGTAGATCGTCTCGGCCGCCGCCGGCGCCGCCATGCCGATCAGGAGGCCCGCGGTGGCAAGAAGTCGGAATCGGAACATGGGTTGAGCCTTCCTCGGAATGGCGATGGGAATGGCGATGGGGATGACCGTGCGTTCAGCGCGCCTTGCGGCACTTGCTCTCGGGGGCGTCGTCGCCGAGCGTGTCCAACAGCGAGTTCTGGTGCAGGAACCCCTCCTGCGGGGAGACGGAGACCAGCATGCGCGGGCCGGCGATCAGGACCGGCTGGCGGAGCTGCCCGTCCCAGTCGCGATAGGTGAAGGGCGGGCCCTTGAAGCCGGCCAGCTCGAACTGCGGAGATCGGACGAAGGCCGCGATGGCCGCCGGGTCGCCCGACGCGGTGCGGGTCGCCGCCTCGCCGACGCTGCGCACGGCCAGCCAGGCGGCGTAGTCGCGCGCGGTCATCCAGCGGCCCGCCAGCCGCTCGAACCGGTTGTGCATCTGGGTGGCGCCCCACTGCTCGTTCACCCGCGCCCAGGCGGTGGGGGTGTAGCCCTGCGTGCCGGCCACCGGGCGCGGCAGCCAGGTGTGCCCGTCCAGATACTCGCCGAACTGGTCGGTCTCGTCGGCGACGATCAGCACGTCATGGTCGCGCAGCTGCGTGGCGACGGGGATCTCCGACTGGATCGTCACCAGCCCGGTGTCGGTGCGCCGGTTGCCCGACGTGTCGAAGGTCCAGGCCTTCTCCTCCACGATCCTGGCCCCAAAGCGCTTGGCGGTGCGGCGCACCGCCTCGGCGTAGAGCTTGTCCTCCGGCGCCGGGCCGACGATCAGCGCCCAGTTGACCCATTTCTTCCAGACCAGATACTGCCCCAGCGCGTCGGTCAGCATGCGCCGGCTGGGGATCGTGTGCAGCAGGTTGGCCCGGCACCCCTCGTTGCGCAGCGCGTCGTCCGGTGCGCGGCTGTTGAACAGCAGCAGCCCCGCCGCCTCCGGCAGGGCCGCCACCTTCGCCAGCGCCTCCGCCGGGAGGTCCAGCACCACCAGCCGGACGCCGTCCGCCGCGAGGCTCCTCAAGCCCTCCGCCGGGTCGCCGTCGCGCGGCACCACGGTTTCCACCAGTTCAAACTTCTGGTTGGTGAAGCGCCCCGTCGTGTTGTTGTCGGCCAGCGCCAGCCGCGCCCCCTGGACGCCCTCGTCGGTCAGTTCCGGCTCCAGGAAGGTCAGGGGGATGCGCGGGTCCTCCTCCTGCGACAGGTAGCCGATCCGCACGGCCTGTGCCGCGGCGGGCTGGGAGGCGGCCGGCGCCTGGCCCTGCGCCGGGAACTGGAGCGCCAGGGGCAGGCCGAGCCCGAAGGCGGTGGCGAGCAGCGCCCCCAGGAGCGCGCGGCGGGTGGTCATGGTTTCCTCCCTTGCCGGCCCTCGGCCGGCGGGTCTTCCGGAGACTCGGGGTCCAGTTCCCTCTCCCCTCCGGGGAGAGGAAGGGGCCCAAGCCGCTAGGCTTGGGAAGGTGAGGGCCGGCGTCCGAAGGACGCCGCAAAGGAGCCCAGGGGCTCCTTTGCCTGGATTTGCACCCTCACCCTGACCCTCTCCCGGGGCGGGAGAGGGAATCACTGCCCTTCCTTCCCTACGGCAGCACCAGGATCTCGCCCAAGCCATGTTCGGCGAGGTTGCCGATGTAGCGGCGGGAGCGGCCCAGCGTGCGGGCGGCGAGCCAGCCGCCCGTTTCCGCGAGGTAGGACTGGAGCAGCCGCAGGAAGACCCAGTCGCGGATGCCCGCATCGACGAAGCCGACCGGCAGGCTCGCCGGCTCGGTGCCGAGGATCAGGCTGCCGCGCCGCATGCCGAAGCCGGGGCGCGGGCCGCAGCCGCCAGCGACCGCGACGGTGCCGGCGGTCATGAAGGCGCCGCAGTCGGCACCCACGCTCCCATCGATCACGATGGTGCCGCGCCGCAGCCGTTCGCCCACCCGGTCCCCGGCGTCGCCGGACAGCAGGATCAGCCCGTTGCGCATGCCCTTCGTCTCGCCGGGCAGCACGCCGCCCAGCCGGTTTCCGGCGTTGCCGCGGATGCGCAGCGTGCCGCCGGACATCTGGGCACCGGCGAGGTCGCCGACGTCGCCCTCCACCTCGATCAGCCCCTTGCCCATGCGGGCGCCGACGCGGTCCAGCACGGCGCCGCCGGACCGGATCAGGAGGCTGCCTTCGGCACCACCCGTCTCCGTCGCAAGGGTCTTGACGTTGAACAGCTCGCCCAGCGGCACGGGGCCGCCGGCGGTCGCCAGCGGGATGCGGGCGATCTCCTCCGGGCCGAGGCCGGCGATCCGTTCGGGCAGCAGGTCCGACAGGTCGGCGCGGACGCCGGCCTCGCCGCGGAAGCTCAGCGCGACGCCGCTCATGACATCACCTCATGCAGGTGAAAGTGGAACTTGCCGAGCTTGCCACCGTAGTTGCCGGCGGTGATCTCGATCACGCCGTTCTCGGCGCCGAGGCCGGTCACGGCCGTGATGCCGGCGCGCATGGCCGCACGGATCGACGCTTCGTCCAGCCCGTCCAGCACGATCTCCAGCACCGCCTCGACGTTCTCCGCGAGCTGCGTCTTCGGCTCCACTGCGCGGAGCGTCGGGCAGTAGGCGGTGTTGGTGGAGGCGATCAGCGCCTTGTACTTCGACCCGACCTTCGATCCCGACCGCACGACGCCGCCGGGGAAGGGCATGATCACGCCGGGCATGCCGCGGATGGCCGCCACCGCGACCTCCGCCGCGCGCAGGCACTGGCGGTGGCTCGCCGCCGCGATCAGGAAGTTGCCGCCGCCGATCGCGTCGACCACGGCCACCTTGTCCTCGCAGACGAACTCGCCGTCCATCACCGGCACGCGCCAGAAGCGGCGGTCGCCGAACTTCTTGGAAATCTGGAAGCCGTCGCCGAAATAGCGCAGCCCGTTGCCCAGCGCGATCATGCGCCCCTCCCTCAGGCCGGCGTAGCAGGCCGAACCGGGGGAGGTCATGATGCACTGGCCGACGCGGCGGGCGACGTGCTTGGCCACCTCGTCGCGCGACATGGCGAAGATCAGGACCGAGGCGCCGGGGCGCCCGTCCGGCGTCTCCTCCGGCGCCAGGATCCGCTCCACCGCCGCCTCGCAGCCGCAGCCGATGACCGAGGTGGCGAAGCCCGTCATGCTGGTCACCGCCGCCGACACCCATTCCGGCGTCTCGGCGGTCACGATCAGCCGCGTGGCCCTCATGCCGAAGGCCTCGGCGAAGGTTTCCACGATGGTCACGCCGTTGATCAGCATCCGTCCCCCCGCGCGTTGCAGGCGTGGCGGACGAGGCCCTGCCCGTTGCGGATCTCGTCGTCCTTGATGCGGAAGGTGTCGATGTTGACCCCCATCCGCTCGTCGAAATACTTCGCCAGCCGGCGCTCGATCAGGTTGTCGTACCCCGGCCGCACCGTATGGGTGAAGCCCTGCACGACCGACACGATCTCGCCCGCCCGCACGATCACCTGGCCATTCTTGAAGACGAGATCCGGCTTCTCGAACATGGCGGCACGGTTCGGCTGGTCGGTGTAGACCACCACGTCGCCGATGGCGCCGACGCCGAGATGGCCGCGGTCCTCCAGCCCCAGGATGCGGGCCGGGGCCGCGCGCGTCATGGTGGCGATGTCGGCCAGCGTGTATTCCCGCGCGATGGAGCCCAGCGTGGTGTGGGCCGGCGCGTCGGGGTGGATCTCCGCCAGCTTGGACAGGCGGTAGTCGCGGTCCATCAGCAGCCGGATCAGCTCCGGGTAGAAGGTGAAGGGCGCGCCGTTCGGGTGGTCGGTCGTCAGGAAGACGCGCCACGGGTCGTCGAGCAGCAGGAACAGCTCCAGCCCGATCGCCCATTGCAGGGCGTTGACGTAGGACTTGTCGCGGTACTTGAAGGGCACCACGCCGCAGCCGGCCTCGCACTCGATGTCCATCGACACCCACTTGCGCGGGCTGCCCACGGCGGCGGTGCCGCGCTGGGTCCCGACGTCGGCGGACGCCGTAACGGTCTGGCCGAACAGCACCTGCCCGATGTCCACGGACAGCAGCGGCGAGCGGTTCACCGCCTCGGCGATGGCCGCCGCACCGGAGGAGAACTTGCGGTCGCCCTCCGTGCCGTAGCTGTGGAACTGTATGTGGGTCATGTGGATCGGCAGGCCCGACGTCGCCTGGATCGTCTCCAGGGTCGTTGCCACGTTGCCGGGGACGCCCAGGTTGCAGCCGTGGACGTGCAGCGGGTGCGGCACGCCGAGGTCATGCACCGCGCGGGCCAGCGTCGTCACGATGTCGCGCGGCGTCAGCCCGTAATGCGGACCCTGCTCGTCCAGGTCCAGCTTGCGCTGGTTGAACTTGAAGGCGTTGATGCCGCCGGGATTCACCACCTTGATGCCGAGGCTCTGCGTCGCCTCCAGCATCCAGCCGACATAGTCGTTCACCGCCGACTGGCCGGCGCCCGACGCCATCAGGTCGAGCAGGAAGTCGTCGTTGCCCAGCACCAGGTAGCCGCCGGTGTCGAGCATCGGGATGTCGGCCATCTCCAGGTGGGTGTGGCGCGCGTTCATGCCGAGCATCGCCGGCTCGAAGGCGGCGGTGAAGCCCATCTCGGCGTAGCGGTAGCCGGTCGTCAGCGTGGAGGGCGTGGCGATGCCGCTGCCGCAGCCGCACAGGCCGTGCGCCGGGTGGACGTGGGCGTGGTGCTCCTCCGACATCAGCATGCGGGCGATGTTCAGCTTGCCGCCCGCGATGTGGCTGTGGATGTCCGTCGCCCCGGCCATCACGATCCGGCCGGAGAGGTCGTGGGTTTCGTCCGGCTTGGCGCCCGGCCCCGGATCGGCGACGATGCGCCCGTCCCGGATCCAGATGTCGCCGGTCACGTCGACGCGGCCGTTGGCCGGGTCGAACAGGCGTCCGCCCGCGAGTTTGATCAGCATGCGGGGGCCTCCGTCAGGCTCGCGCCGATGCGGTCCAGCACGTCGGCGGCGCGCGGCAGGCCGCGGTCGATCAGCGCGCGCGCGTGCAGCGCCAGCACGCTGTCGGAGCGGAACACGTCGCCGGCATGGTCGATGCCGGGCGTGCCGACCGGGATGAACACATCAGGCTCCTTGTCGAATGTCGTCTCCGGCGTCGCCAGCGCCACCACCGGGCCCTTGGCCCTGGCGATATCGGCGGCCGGCGTCTCGTGCCGGAAGCTGGAGATCCACAGCACGGCGTCCGACCCGGGCAGGCGCCGGGCCCAAGACATGGCGTCGGGGTCGTGGCTCAGCAGCCCGCCCGCGAAGCTGGTGCGCAGGGGGAAGCCCGTGCGCCAGACGCAGGCGTAGTTGGCGCCGGCCAGATTGTCGGTGCCGGACAGCGGCAGGCCGGAACAGCGGGTGGTGGTGTCCACCGTGCGGACCAGACGGACGATGCTCTCCACCGTCAGGTCGCTGGCCTCGCCGCCGAACATGCCGGCGGCCCAGACCACCACCGCGTAGCGCGCGGTGAGCAGCCGGCGGCCGAGATCGACGAACGCCTCCGTCCCGCTCCCGTCCAGCGCCAGGCGCAGCGCCGTGACGGAATCGTTGATCCCGGCGCCCTCGGCCACCGTTTCCGGCGCGCCCCCCAGGTCGTCGATGGTCTTGGGTTCCGGCGTGCCGCCGAGGAAGACCACCTGCCGGCGGCTGCCCTCCGGCAGCAGGGCCGGGGCGGGGGCGACCCAGCGCTCCCAGAAGCGGGGGTAGGAGGCCACCGGATCCGGCCCGACCACCAGGATCAGGTCGGCGCGGTTGCGCACCTCCGCGAAGGTGGTCACGGTCCAGCCGAGCCGCTGGAGCACCGCGAGATTGCGGAACAGACCTTCGGAATGGCGGTGATCGACGGTCGCCCCGATGCGGTCGGCCAGCGACAGCGCGGCGAGCACGCCAGCCACGTCGGTCTGCATGCCGGCGATCAGCGGCGCGCGGCGCCCCGCCAGGTGCCGGGCGGCCGCCGCGACGGCCTCCTCCAGGCTGGCGGGGGCGCCGCCGACGCGCGGGCCGGAGCCGGGCGAGGCGGAGCGTTGGAACAGGCTGTCCGCCTGCGGGCAGCCGGTCGGCTGCGGCGTGATGCCGGTCTCCGTGCGCTCGATCGCGATGTCATCGCAACCGAGCCCACAGAAGGGGCACACGGCGTTCTTGGTGAGGGCCATGGGCGTGTTCTGCGTCTTTCGGATCAGGCGTGTGTCGGGACCGAATCCATGCGGGGCCGCGCCGCGGCGGCCGTCCGGACTCCGGTCCCGTCGGGTCTCAGTCGTATTTGACGTAGGAGAATCGCAGGTCGTCGCGCGGCGTGCCTTCCAACGCGCCGCCCTCGGCCCCCGGCTGCCACTGCACGACCTCCTCGATCTTGCGGGCGAGCTGGAAGTCCTTCTCCGTGATCCCCTTGGCGGAATGGGTCATCAGCCGCACCTCGACCCAGGCGTAGGACACCGTCATGTCGGGATGGTGCCAGGCGGCCTCGGCCAGATGCCCGACGGTGTTGACCACCATCAGGGTGCCCTTCCAGCTGCTGGTCTTGTACTTGCGCCGGATCCAGCCGTCCTTGAGGGCCCATTTGGGCAGCTCCTCGCGCAGACGGCGCTCGACCACATCCTCGGCGAGAGGCTGTTCCTTCTCGTCGGACATTATGACCCTCCCATTTTGCCGCCCCGGACCATCCTGTCCGGAACCCTTTGGCCCGAAACCCCTTCTTCAGGGTCTGGCCGGGCCTTTTGGATTGTAGAGCGGATTTTGATTTTCGTTCACGCTATCATGCGACCGGGAGGATACGCAAAAAGGAAAGAATGATGGATGGTCTGAACCGGATACCGGAGGTTCGGGTGCGCGCGGCGGCGCGGTTGCATGCGGGGTTCCTCGACCTCAACGGCGACCTCGGGCGCCGGTTCGGCAGCATCGGAATCACCCTCGATCGTCCCGCCACGGTGGTCCGCGTCCGGCACGCCGAGGCGCTAAGCGTCGCCGGCCCCTCCGCCGAGCGCGCGCGCCGTTGCGTCGAGCGGCTGTGCGAGACCGAAGGATTTTCCCGCCGCGTCGAGCTGACGGTGGAAGAGGCGATCCCGGAGCATGCCGGGCTCGGCTCCGGCACGCAGATGGACCTCGCGGTCTCCACCGCCCTGTCGCTGCTGAACGGCCGCCCGGCCACCGCGCGCGACCTCGCCCGCAAGGTGGAGCGCGGCGCGCGCTCCGGCATCGGGCTCGGCGCCTTCCAGCAGGGCGGCGTGCTGCTCGACGGCGGGCGCGGGCCGGGCGACGACCCGCCGCCGGTCATCGCCCGCGCCGACTTCCCCGAGGACTGGCGCCTGCTTCTGGTGATGCACGACGACGATGTGCGCGGCCTGCACGGCACCGCCGAGGTGGACGCCTTCCGCCGCCTGCCGCCCTTCCCGGCGGAGAAGGCGGCGCATCTCTGCCGGCTGATGCTGATGGTGGCGCTGCCGGCGCTGGCCGAGCGCGACGTGAACCGCTTCGGCGGGGTGATCGGCGAGCTTCAGCGCACGGTCGGCGACCATTTCGCCCCGGCCCAGGGCGGCCGCTTCACCAGCCCGCTGGTGGCCGACGCCATCGGCTGGCTGGAGTCCGAGGGCATCCCCGGTGTCGGCCAGAGCAGCTGGGGGCCGACCGGTTTCGCCATCGTCGGCGGCGCGGCGGAGGCCGAGCGGCTGGCGGATGCGGCACGATGCCGCTGGGCGGGCGAGCCCTTGAAGTTTCTGGTTTGCCGTGGTTCCAACACGGGAGCCAGCATCGAAGGCGCCGACCTCGGCGCCGTGACGGTCTAGCCTACACCGCAGCCGCGGCACCCCGGAGACCGCTCCGGGGAGGACCGCGGAAAGAAAGAAATTTGGGAGGATCTAGAAGAATGGCTGCGCCATACGTCCTGCACATGATGACCCCGCTGGCGAACGTCAGCCCCTTCGACGTCAACATGGCGGCGGACGCGGGGATATCGATCATCGTCCCCTACACCAACATCACCCAGAAGGACATCGTCGGCCTGACCCAGGACGCCATGTTCTCGCGCGACCCGCGCAACGCGGTGCGCACCGGCATCTTCATCGGCGGGCGCGACGCCTCGATGGCGCTGGACATGATGGACGCGGCGAAGAAATCGATGTTCCCGCCGTTCCAGATCTCCGTCTTCGTCGATCCCTACGGCTCCTTCACCACCGCCGCCGCCATGATCGCGGTGGTCGAGCAGGCCCTGCGCAAGACCGGCACGGAAAGCCTGAAGGGGCTTGAGGTGCAGGTCTACGGCGCCACCGGCGTCGTCGGCGGCATCGTCGGGCTGATCGCCGCCCAGGCCGGCGCCAACGTCACGCTGGTCAGCCACCGCGGCGCCGAGGCGATCCAGGGCAAGGCCGACGATTTCGGTCGGCGCTATGGCGTCAAGCTCAACTGCGTGGACATGAAGACCGAGGGCAAGGAGAACCTGCTGGCCAAGGCCGAGGTGGTGCTCTGCGCCGCCGCCGCCGGCGTGCAGGTGCTGAGCAAGCAGGAGCTGGAGGGTGCCACCAAGCTCCGCGTCGCCGCAGACATCAACGCCGTCCCGCCGCTCGGCATCGAAGGGGTGGACGTCCACGACAACGGCGTGGCGCTGCCCCACGGTGTCGGCGTCGGCGCGCTCGCCATCGGCAACGTGAAGTTCAAGGTGCAGCACGCCCTGCTGAGCCGCATGCAGGAGGCCACCAAGGCCGTGTACCTGGATTTCCAGGACGCGGTGGAAACCGCCCGTGGCCTCACCGCCTGAGAGCGAGGCCGGGCAGGGCGCCGCCCTGGAGCTAGGGGCTCCGCCGGACCTGCTGATCGCCGCCGTCTCGGCGCGCATGCTCGCGGCTGCGAGCCGGCGCGCCGGCTGGCAGGCCGCGGCGCTCGACCTCTTCGCCGACACCGACACGCGGGCACTCGGTTCTTGCGCGCGGGTCGAGGCGGCGGGGGAGGGGCTGCGCTTCGACGGCTGGTCCCTGCTCGCCGCCGCGCGGGCGCCGGAACGGCGGGGCCTGCCGCTGGTCGCCGGCACGGGTTTCGAGGAGGACACGGACCTGCTCGCCGCCCTTGCCGAGGGGCGCCCGCTGCTCGGCAACGCGCCCGAGGTGGTGCGGCGGGTCAAGGATCCGTTCGTCCTCGCCGAAACCCTGCGGCGCCTCGGCGTCCCGCACCCGCCCGTCGCCAGGACCAATCCGGGCAAGGGCGGCTGGCTGCGCAAGCGGGCCGGCGGCAGCGGCGGCTGGCACATCCGGCCCGCCGAGGACGACGCGTTGGAGGGCGAGATGGCGGAGCCCGGCAGCTATTTCCAGCGCCGCCAGACAGGCGAGCCGGTGTCGCTGCTGTTCCTGGCCGACGGGACGCGCGCCCTGCCGGTCGGGTTCAGCGCGCAATGGACCTGCCCGGCGCCGGAATCGCCCTTTCGCTACGGCGGGGCCGCCGGGCCGCTGGTCCTGCCGGACTGGCTGTCCGGGCTGCTGTCCGGCTGGGTCGCGCGGGTCACCGCCGCCTTCGGGCTGCGCGGGCTGAACGCGGCCGACTTCCTGGTCGAGGGCGACCGCGCCTGGCTGGTCGAGGTGAACCCGCGGCCGAGCGCCACGCTGGAGATCTTCGATCGCGATCCGATGCCGCCGCTCCTGGCCCTGCACGCGGCGGCGTGCGCCGGCGACCTGCCGGATGCCCTGCCGCCGTTGCCGGGCGCGCGTGCGGCCGGTATCCTCTACGCCGAGCGGACAATGACGGTTCCCGACGGCCTCGACTGGCCCAACTGGACCGCTGACCGGCCCGGCCCCGGCCCGATCCAGGCCGGCGCCCCGGTTTGCACCGTCACCGCGGACGGAGCGACGTCCGCCGCCGCGCGAACTTCCCTGATGGACCGGATGGACGGGCTGCGCGCCCGCCTCGCGGGCCTTTTCGAAACGGAGACAGGATGATGGACCGCCCCAGCCTTTCCGCGCTTTCCGCGCCGCTCGCCGCGGCCCTGCTGCGCGACGCCGCCCGGCTGCGGCTCGGCGTGCAGACCGTGGCCGGCGCCACGGTCATCGACGCCGGCAAGGCGCATCGCGGCGGCATCGAGGCCGGCCGGCGCATCGCCGAACTCTGCCTCGGCGGGCTCGGCACCGTGACCGTCCAGACCGACCCGGCCTCCGCCGTGCGGCCCTTCGCCGTCACGGTGCACAGCGGCGACCCGGTGCTCGCCTGCCTCGGCAGCCAGTACGCCGGCTGGAGCCTCGACCACAAGGACGAGAACGGTTCCTTCTTCGCGCTGGGCTCCGGCCCCGGCCGGGCGCTCGCCCGCAAGGAGGCCCTGTTCGAGGAGCTGGGCTACCAGGATTCCGGCGACCACGCCGCCTTCGTGCTGGAGGTCGGCAAGGTACCGCCGGCGCCGCTGGTGACCCGCATCGCCGAGACCTGCGGCGTGAAGCCGGAGAACCTGACGCTGGTCCTGACCCCGACCGAAAGCCTCGCCGGCACGGTGCAGATCGTCGCCCGCGTGCTGGAGGTCGCCATGCACAAGGTTCACGCGCTGGGCTTCCCGCTGGAGCGCGTGGTGGACGGCATCGGCACCGCCCCGCTGCCGCCGCCGGGCAAGAACTTCATGCAGGCGATGGGCCGCACCAACGACGCCATCCTGTTCGGCGGCACGGTGCAGATCTACGTCACCGGGCCGGAGGAGGAGGCCGCCAACCTCGCCAAGACCCTTCCCAGCTCCAGCTCGCGCGATTACGGCCGCCCCTTCGAGGAGGTGTTCAAGGCCGTGAACGGCGACTTCTACGCCATCGACTCCATGCTGTTCAGCCCCGGCCGGGTGATCGTCACCGCGCTCGACACCGGGCGCAGCTTCACCGGCGGGCGGCTGGCCCCGGAGATGCTCGACCGCTCCTTCGGCGTCGTGGCCGATGATGCCGCTGGACAGTGACGTGACCGGCCGGCTCGGCGGGCGCCGTGTCCTGGTCCTGACCGAACGTCCGGACTGGCACACGCCGCGCCTGCTCGACGCGCTGGAACGGCGCGGCGTGCCCTATCTCTGCGCCGCCCCGTCGGACTGCGGCCTGGCCGTTGGTCTCGGCGGGACGGGGCTGGCGATCCCCGGCTTCGAGACGGAGCTTCCGGCCGGCGTCTTCGTGCGCGCCATCGGCCGGGGCACCTTCGAGCAGGTGACCCTGCGGCTCGGCGTGCTGCACGCGCTCACGGAGCTGGGCGTGCCGGTCTACAACGGCCCGCGCGCCATCGAACGCTGCGTGGACAAGAGCATCACCAGCTTCCTGCTGGCCCGCGCCGGCCTGCCGACCCCGCCGGCCATCGCCGTGCAGGGCCCCGAGCGGGCCGCGCAGGAACTCCCCCGGCTGGGGGGCGAGGTGGTGGCGAAGCCCCTGTTCGGAGCGCAGGGCCGCGGACTGAAGCGGCTGGAGGAGGCCGCGGACCTGCCGGACGAGGAGGAGATGAGCGGCGTCTACTACCTCCAGCGCTACGTGCCGCCACGGCGCGAGGGCGACTGGCACGACTGGCGCGTCTTCGTGGTGGGCGAGCGGGCGGCGGCGGCGATGGTCCGCCGGGGCCGGAGCTGGATCACCAACGTCCATCAGGGTGCCACCGCCGAGCCGGCCCCGTCCGAGGGGCCACACGCCGATCTCGCCGTCGCAGCCGCGCGCGCGGTCGGGGCGGACTATGCGGGGGTGGACCTGATCCGTGGCGCCGACGGGCGCTGGCAGGTGCTGGAGGTCAACAGCATGCCGGCTTGGCAGGGCCTGCAGAAGGTGACGCCGGTGGACATCGGCGACGCGCTGATCGCCGACTTCACGGAGCGGGTGCTGGGCCTCGCCCCGGCTTCCGCCGTTCCGGCCTGATGGCTGACATCGCGCACGCCTTCACCGCGGCCTGCCACGCGGAGCTGCTAGGGCTGAAGCCCGGCAACGTGCATGTCCACGCCGAAGGGCACGGCATGACGACGCGCGACTTCCTGCGCAGCGCCGAGGTCTCCGCGCCGGAGATCGCGCGGGCGGGTGCGAGCGTGGGGGAGCGCGTGCTGGGCGCCATGCGCGCGACCTGGGACGCGGTGGGCTGCAACACCAACCTCGGCATCCTGCTGCTGGCCGCCCCGCTCGCCGCCGCCGCCGAGCGGGCGGGGCTGGGTGGCGAGGGGGGCGGCGGGCGGGGCGGCCTCCAGGCGGAGGTCCGGCGGGTCCTGGCGGAATTGACGGTCGCGGACGCCGAGGCGGTGTTCGAGGCGATCCGCATCGCCTCGCCCGCCGGGCTCGGCGAAGCCCCCGAGCACGACGTGCGTGGCGCCGCCCGCGTGACGCTGCTGGACGCCATGGTGGCGGCCAAGGGCCGCGACCGCATCGCGGCGCAATACGCCAACGGCTACGCCGACCTCTTCACGGTCGGGGTGGCCCGCGCCCGCGCGCTGCACGCGGCGGAGGTGGAGCCCGGTGCCATGGCCGAATCCGTCTTCCTCGAGTTTCTCACCGCCTTCGAGGACAGCCACGTAGCCCGCAAGTTCGGAGATGCGGCGGCGATGGAGCTTGTCTTGCGCAGCCGCAGCAAGAAAACATCAGTCGAAAGTACTGATTGCAAATTTGAAAAGCGCCGTTTGCTCGCGGAATGGGACCGCGAGCTAAAACAGATGGGGATAAACCCCGGTACCTCGGCTGATCTCACCGTAAACAGCTTGTTTGCGCTTTGGCTTGAGGTTACGATCCCGCCAGTCTCAGCCTGGTAGTCAATTCGGGCAGGACAGATACAACCTTTGGGAGGATTCCTATGGCCAAGATTGATCGCTTGATGGTTGGCGAGTCGCTCGTCGGCGACGGCAACGAAGTCGCTCACATCGACCTGATCATGGGCCCGCGCGGCAGCGCCGCCGAGGCGGCCTTCGCCAACGCCCTGACGAACAACAAGGACGGCTTCACCTCGCTGCTCGCCGTCGTTGCGCCGAACCTGCTCTGCAAGCCGGCCACCGTGATGTTCAACAAGGTCACCATCAAGGGCGCCAAGCAGGCCGTCCAGATGTTCGGCCCGGCCCAACACGGTGTCGCCAAGGCGGTTGCCGATTGCCTCGCCGAAGGCACCATCCCGGCCGACGAAGCCGACAACATCTTCATCTGCGTGGGCGTGTTCATCCACTGGGAAGCCGCCGACGACGCGAAGATCCAGGACTACAACTACCGCGCCACCAAGGAGTCCATCGAGCGTGCCGTCCGCGGTTTCCCGACCGCCCAGGACGTCATCAGCGGCAAGGATTCCGCCAAGCACCCGTTCGCGGCCGGCTGAGGCCCGACGGGGCTTCGGCCCGGTCCAGGGGCGGCGCCACGGTGCCGCCCCGCGCAGTGTTGTTGTCCCGAGAGGGCAGAAGGCCGCCAGGATCTTCTGCCCTCTTGGCGTTTGTGGGCTTACGCGAAGGTCCCGTTGCGCAGGTCTTTTCCTGAGAGTCCTTCCGCGGGCCACTTGAGTTCCGTCCACGGACAGCAACCACGCTTTCCGCCGTCATCCCCGTGGACGCGCTTAGGCGCTAACTTTATCGGCTAACTGACTGAAGCAAGCCTCCGACCACCCCTCCACCGTCATCCCCGCGGAAGCGGGGATCCAGGGCTTCCAACGGTTTCCCTACGGGAAGGGCTGGATTCCCGCTTTCGCGGGAATGACGAAGAGGGAGATTGCAGGCTTCGGCAAAACGGGCCGATGTACAAAAGTTAGCGCCTATGCGCGGACGCGGGGATCCAGAGTTTCCAACGGGTTCGTTTTGGAAAGGACTGGATTCCCGCTCTCAAGCAAACTTCGTTTGCTCTGACGTGGCAGGCGAATGGCAGAGGCATTCGCCAAGAGCGTTTCGCGGGAATGACGAAGAGGGAAGGCGCGGTCCTCGGGAAGGGGAACGGCTTCAGCGCCCCCAACCCCCACATTTCGCAGTGCAGTACGACCCCGGCGGCCTTTCGCGCTCCCCACCGTGCCTGTAGACTTGCCGGATTGTGCCGCACTCGCGGCGGAATGGCCCGGGAAGAGGCCGGCCGATGGGAAGAAGGAAACGCATGACCGGGCGCGTACTCGCGATCGGCGCGGCCATCCTGCTGGGGTTTGCGCGGCCGGCGCTGGCCGAGCCCCTGCCGATGGCCGAAGTCGCGCCGGGCCTGTTCGTCCATCAGGGCGAGCACGCCGAGGCGACGGAAGGGAACCAGGGCGACATCGCCAACGTCGGCTTCGTCGTGGGCGAGCGGGGCGTGGCGGTGATCGACACCGGCGGATCGGCGGAGGTCGGGCGGCGGCTGCGCGAGGCGGTCGAGGCGGTGACCGACAAGCCGGTCCTCTATGTCGTGAACACCCACATGCACCCCGACCACATCTTCGGCAACGCCGCCTTTCCCGGCGTTCCGGTGGCGGCGCATGCCGAACTGGAGCGGGCCGTGGCGGCGCGCTTCGACGGCTACCGCCAGCGGTTGGGCGAGGAGCTGGGCGCCGCCGTGGCCGAGGCCGTGGTGCCGGTCCGCGTCGAGCTGCCGGTGGAGACCACGCGCGAACTGGACCTCGGCGGCCGCAGGCTGATCCTGACGGCGCACCGCACGGCGCACACCAACAACGACCTGACCGTCCGCGACCTGCGGACCGACACGCTCTGGACCGGCGATCTTCTCTTCGTGGAGCGGGTTCCGGCCATCGACGGCAGCGCGCTCGGCTGGCTGCGCGTGCTGGAGGAGTTGATGGCGCAGCCCGCCAAGCGCGCGGTGCCCGGCCACGGCCCGCCCTCGGTGCCCTGGCCGGACGCGGCGCAGGCGCAGCGCCGCTACCTCACCGCCGTGGTCGAAGGGGTGCGGGCGGTGCAGAAGCGGATGGGCGGCATGCGCGAGGCGGTCGAGACGGTCGCCGCCGACGAAAAGGGCCGCTGGCTGTTGTTCGAGGACTATCACCCGCGCAACGTCACCGCGACCTTCGCGGAACTTGAATGGGAATAGGGGAGGACACCATGAACGCGTTCCCGAAAAGCCTTCGCGCCGCGCTGCTGACCGGGGTGCTGGCCGTCCTCACGGCCATGCCCGCCCTCGCGGCGGCACCTCCCTCCACCAAGAAGGAGGATGTGGAGCGCTGGGAGGTGCTGAGGAACGACTTCTACGCGGGCCGCGCCATCGAGGAGGCCGGCGACCTGATCGCGCTGGACGCGCCCACCCGCGCCCATGACGCCGCCATCGTGCCGATCCGCGTCGACGTCAAGCCGCAGGCCCGGTTGAAGTCGCTGTCGCTCTTCATCGACGGCAACCCGGTGCCGCACGCCGCCACCGTCCATTTCGGCCCGGCCAGCGCCGGCGGCTTCATCGAGACGCGCGTCCGGGTGGACAGCTACACCAACGTGCGCGCGGTGGGCGAGACGGAGGACGGCCAGCTCCTGATGACCGCCGCCTACGTGAAGGCGGCCGGCGGCTGCTCCGCCCCGGCGCTCAAGGACCCCAAGGAGGCGCTGAACCGCCTGGGCAAGATGCGGCTGCGCCAGGCGGAAGCGCCCGTGGGCGGCGGGCCGGTGACCACACAGCTCCTCATCGCCCACCCGAACAACAGCGGCTTCCAGTTCGACCAGATCAGCCGCACCTACATCCCCGCCCATTACCTGGATACGGTCACGGTGACGCTGGACGGCAAAACCGTGCTCGACATCGACACGGACATCTCGATCAGCGAGGACCCGAGCTTCAGCTTCGGCATCGATCCAGCGGCGGGCGGCACGCTGCAGGTCGTCGCCCGCGACTCGAAAAACCAGGAATTTACCGGATCCTGGCCGACGGGCGGCCGTCCCGCCCTGTAGGGGCGGGAAAATCGCGGCCAGCCTCCGAACCCGCCCCGGTCCGCGTGCCGGGTTCGGAACAGTCTTTGTCCAGCCGGCCGCCGTGACCGCAAGACCAGCATGGCGAACGGCATGCCGGCCGCGAGGCACGCGGCCAGTTCGCGGCGCGACAGACGCAGGTGCCCGCCGTACAGGCCGTGCAGACAAAAAATTTCAATACTGAAATATTCAGATCGTCCTCTTGGGCGGCCTGTCCCGGACGCGGAGCGCTCTGGAAACTCATCCTGGCTCCCGCGCGACCACCCTGACGCTCAGGTGTTCCGAGAGCAGACGCCGCCACGTTCTTCTGATTGAACAATCCTGATTACGTTCGCTTTAGGCTTTTTCTTTCTTCGTAGGTAATATTAATATATCACAAGTACAGAATGATATTGTTCGCGTCCAAATGTGGCCTTCGATGCATAAGATATGGCAGAACTTTGTCAACTTGTTAATCATAAACAAAAACGCGCCATTCAGGTTCGTTGATGGATCGTTAATACTTTAGGATCAGCTTTCAGCTCCAGAATTATGGCCGTCGGGAACGTATCGCGTTTTCCCGGAGCGCCGGTATCGCTGGGGGCATGGGATGAGTGGCAGCAAGGTGATCGGCGGTGGCATGCCGTCAACGGGTACGCGTGGCGCCTTCGGCATCGGCCGGAAGCTCCTTCTGTCGGTCGGCACGATTTCGGCCATCGCGGTGCTCGGCGCCGGCATCGGCTGGCTGTCCTTCAACACCGTCGATGACGCCCTCACCCAGGTGGTGAAGCAGAGCATTCCCAGCCTTTCGGCAGCGCACGGTCTGAACGCGGAGAGCGCGCGCTTCGTCGCCCTGGCCCCGGCGCTCGCCGCAGCCGACCGGCAGGACAGCCGCGAGGCGCTGAAGGCCGATCTGGAGCGCAAGCAGGCGCTGCTCAGCGCGCTGATCGGGGATGCCGAACGGTTCGGCGCCCCGGCGGAGGTCCTGGGAAGCCTCCGGACGGAGGCGCAGGCGATGTTCGGAAACCTTACGAGCCTGGACCGGGTGGCGCAGGCGCGCATCGGGGCGGATGAGCTTGGCGCCGGCCTGTCGGCCGGCATGAACGAGGCCCAGCAGAAGCTGCGCGCCATCATCGAGCCGCGTGTGGAAGAGAAGACCGCGGCGCTTGAGAAGTCCGCGAACCAGCTGGAGGGCGTCATCACCGACACGGCCGACCGGCTGGACACCCAGTCGAGCGCCGACCTCATCGCCGTGTACGAGACGCGCCTGGCCATCCGGTCCATGGTGGACGCCCTGCGGGACCTGGCGCACGTCACCGATCCCGCATCGCTGGACGGGATGATGGCCTCCTTCAGCTCGAGCATCCCCGCTGCCATGGCCGGCGCGAAGCGGTTCGAGAACGCCAAGCAATGGCCGGACTTCCCGGGCCATATGGATGCCCTGGTGAAGCTCGGGGTGAAGCCGACCGACGCGTTCGACTGGAAGCGGCAGCAGCTGTCGCCCGACACGCCGGCGCAGGAACGGGCGGCCCTCGCCGAACGGGTCGCGGAATCGGTTCATAAGGCCCATGAATTCGAGCAGAAGCTCATGGGCACCATCGACCGGATCCTCCGGATGTCGCGCGGCGCCTTCAAGCTCGCGACCGTGGACCTGAAGACGGAGGCCTCGGACCGGCTGACCGACGTCAAGCGCGACCTGACCTCCCTGCGCACGCTTCTGGAACTGGCGGCCTACGGGAACCTGCTGACCGGCCAGATGAACCAGGCCGGCACGGCGCCGACCCTCGCGGCGGTGGAAGGGCTCCAGGCCGCCTTCAACGCGGCGAAGGCCGAGTATGAGAAGCGGCTGGAGATCATCGCCGGCATCGAGGACGGCGGGATCGTGGCGGGCGGCCGGGCGCTGCTCGACTTCGGGGCGCGCGACCGCAACGTGTTCCAGGTCCGGCGCGCCGCCCTGGCGGCACAGGAGGAGGGCAAGGCCCTTCTCGCGGCGAACGCCCAGTCGGCAACCCGCCTCAGCGAGGCGGCGGCGACCCTCGTGCAGTCCGCCGGCACGCAGGCGTCCGTGGCTTCGGAGGCTGCGGGGCAGGCGGTCCGGCAGGGCCAAGCCTGGCTGACCGGCCTCGCGATCTTCAGCATCGTCGCCTCCGCGCTGATCATCTGGCTGGTCGTGCGCCGCCACATCGTGCTGCGCCTGACGGCACTCGCCGAGGCGATGCGCGTCATCGCGGGCGGCAGGCTCGACCACCCGATCAAGGCCTCGGGCCAGGACGAGATCGCGGACATGGCGCAGGCGCTCCTGGTCTTCCGCGACACCGCGCGCGAGGTCGAGGCGGCCAACATCCGTGCCGAGGCCGAGCGGACCCGCGCCGCCGAGGAGCGCCGGTCGATGATGCTGGGCCTCGCCGACGACCTGGAGCGCAGCATCCAGGCCGTGGTCGGCACCCTGTCCGGCCGCGCCGAGGACATGCACGGCATGGCGGAGGAGATGACCCAGGCGGCGGAGCGGAACCGCCGCGAAGCGTCCGACGCCGCCGTGACGGCGGACCAGACGCGCAGCAACGTCGAGACCATCTCGGCCGCGGCGCAGGAGCTGTCCGCCTCCATCGCCGAGATCGGGCGGCAGGTGACGGACTCCGCCCGCTTCACCGGCCAGGCCGCCGACGAGGCCACCAAGACCGACGCGACGGTTCGGACGCTCCAGAACGCGGCCGTGGAGATCGGCGCCGTGGTTCAGCTCATCCAGGACATCGCCAGCCAGACCAACCTTCTGGCGCTCAACGCCACCATCGAGGCGGCGCGGGCGGGCGAGGCGGGCAAGGGCTTCGCCGTCGTCGCCAGCGAGGTGAAGAGCCTCGCCAACCAGACGGCGGGCGCCACCGAGCAGATCGCGCAGCAGGTCGGGTCGATCCAGGCCGTGACGACGGAGGCCGCCGCCGCCATCCGCCGCATCGCCGAGACCATCGGCTCGATCAATGAGATCTCCTCCGGCATCGCGGCCGCGGTCGAGCAGCAGGAGGCGGGCACGCGGGAAATCGCCCGCAACGTCGAGCAGGCGGCGAGCGGCACCAACGCGCTGTTCAGCAGCATGGACACGGTGTCTGCGGCCACGGCCCGCACCGGCGAGGCGGCCTCCCAGGTGCTCAGCGCCTCCGCCGAGGTGAACATGCAGGCGGAAACGCTGCGCAAGGACATGGCGGCCGTGCTGAAGCAGATCCGCGCGTCGTAAGCCGGACCTCCGGCAAAGAATGAAGGGGCGGTGGCCCCGGGGACGGCCAGGCCGCCCCGGGAGCCCTGCCTTGGGTTAAGGGCACGATCCCGGTTTCATCAGGAGTGGAAAAGCAAATGTCGTCTTTGCGCAAATCGCTGGCCGCCATCTGCGCGGTCCTTGGCCTCACGGCCGTCGGCGGCGCAACCGTTCAGGCTCAGGAAAAGCAGACGCTGCGCCTCAACCATGTGCTGGCGCCGACCGAAGCCTTCCACGAGGGCTTTCTTCTCTGGGCCAAGCGCGTCGAGGAGCGCACCAAGGGCGGGCTGCGCATCCAGGTCTTCCCGAGCGCCAAGCTGGGCGTCGAGGAAGACATCATCGAGAACATGCGTCAGGGCGGCAATGTCGGCCAGAACACCGACGCGGCCCGGCTCGGCACCTTCGTTCCGAACCTCGCCGTCGTGAACGGCCCCTATTTCGTGGAAACACTGGAGGAGGTGGCGAAGCTCCGTGAATCGCCCACCATGATCAAGTGGCAGAAGGAACTGGCGGCCAACCATGGGCTGAAGGTGGTCTGCTTCGACTGGGTCCAGGGCTTCCGCCACTTCTTCACCAACAAGCCCGTCCGGACGCCGGCGGACCTGGCCGGCCTGCGCATCCGCACGCCCGGCGCGCCGATCTGGCAGAAGTCGATCCAGTCCTTGGGTGCGGCACCGGTGGCGATGGCCTTCGGCGAGATGTTCCCGGCCCTGCAGCAGCAGGCGATCGACGGGGTGGAGCTGGTTTACAACAACATTCCCGGCGGCCGCTTCCAGGAAGTCCTGAAATACGCGAACGAGACCAAGCACATCCTGCTGATCAACTTCCAGGTCGTCGGCGCGGAGTTCTTCGACGGCCTGCCCCAGGATCACCAGACGGCGCTGGTCGAGGAATGCGTCAAGGCGGGCCAGGAAACCTCGAAGAAGATCGAGGAGCTGTCGCGGAAGACCAAGGAGCAGCTGAAGGCCGGCGGCATGACCGTGGTCGAGGACATCGACCTCGCCGCCTTCCGCAAGGCGGGCGACGCCGCCTACGGCGCGCTCAACCTCACCGAGGCGCGCGACGCCGTGCACAAGGACATCGGGAAGTGATCCCGGCCTGATCCTTCGTCAGGCATGGATCGGGAAGAACCCGGGGCAGCCGCTGCTCCGGGTTTTCTCGTTCCAGCGGCTGTGTCAGCGGCGCGTCAGAAGCACTCGCGGTCGGCGGTCACCTGGGCTTGGCGGAACTTGTCCAGCATGTCCTTGGCCCAGTTGTTGATGCGCATCGCGGCGGCGCGCTCGCCCGGCACCTCGCCGAGCGTCTGGAGCGTCTCGATGGACACATAGTCCTTGTAGGTGATGGCGTCGGCGATCTTGTCGATGCTGCACGAGCATTTGCGCATGGACTCGTGGCTCTGGCCGTTGGTCATCATGCAGCCGATCACGTAATCGACCCGCGCCTCGGTCGGGTAGTCGTTGACCGGGGTGGCGGCCAAGGCCGGAGACGCGAACAGCATCGCGCTGCCGAACAGCAGGCCGGCCCGGCGGGGCGCAACGGAAAACTTCATAGGCACGATCCTCCCTCGAATCCGCTCTCTCGGCGGCCGTCAGCCATGCTCCACCTTTCACCGGGACGACGCAAGCGTGCGCTCATGCGGGCGCGGAATGGAAGCCCTGTTTGAAAGGACGGTTTTGAAAGGACGGTTTTGAACTATGGCTGCGGCTCGCCTCGAACGGGTGCCGCCCGCCGTGCCGGGCCGGGCGGCCGTTTCCCATCAGGCCTGCCCCCCGTCAGGCTTGCGGAGCCTCGCAGCGCCAGCGGCGCACGTTGTAGTTGGGATGCTGCTCGGCCCATTGCACCACGCGGAACATCGCGTGGTACATGCAGGCCATCGCGTTCGGGTAGCTTTCCTGGAACTGCGGGCGTTCGATCGCGCAGCGGTCCGGCTGGGCTTGCAGGCAGATAACGAGAACCAACTCGACCATGCATCATCTCCTGTTCGGCGGCCGGACGACGCGTCAGGTCGGTCCCCGCCCCTGATAAAGGCTTGCACAATCATACCGCTGGACGTTTCCACCAATTTGCCGAGGCCCATCCGTCAGGCTGGGGCTCGTGTCCTCGCGCGCGTTGAAGGCTGCGGCGGGTTTGAGAGCCGTTCCGGCTCTTGCAGGCGCTTGCACGGGAAGGTCGGCGTCCGTGCATCGTCACAGGCATCAACAGAGAGGCTGCCCGTTCCGCACAAAAAAGCGCCTGTTTTTTTGCGCTGGCCGGCAAAGTAGATCACTTCCCCAGCGGCCTTCCACAATTATTTTGCGGCGCAACATAACGCAAAAGTGGCGCCCGGGGGAATCCGGGCGCCGAGGCGGAAGGGAGCACACCGAACCAAGCAAAGGCGGGTATCAACCAAAGACAGATACCGGCCGGAAACCCCTACCGGGCCTCAGTGGACCGTCTGGTTCAGCGATCCCTTGGCGTAGGACAGCGCCATGGTGTCCAGCGGGATCGGCTTGATGCGGGAGGCCTGGCCGGCGCTGCCGAAGGCTTCGAACCGTTCGGCGCAGAGCCCGCGCGCGGCCTCCACGGCGGCGGCCAGGAACTTGCGGGGGTCGAACTCGTCGGGCTTGCGCCCCATCAGCCGGCGCATGGCGCCGGTCATCACCAGCCGGATGTCGGTGTCGATGTTCACCTTGCGCACGCCGTGGCGGATGCCCTCGACGATCTCCTCCACCGGCACGCCGTAGGTCTCCTTGATGGAGCCGCCATGCTCGCGGATGATGTCCAGCCACTCCTGCGGCACCGACGAGGAGCCGTGCATCACCAGATGCGTGTTGGGGATGCGGGCGTGGATCTCCTTGATGCGGTCGATGGCGAGGATGTCGCCCGTCGGCCGGCGGGTGAACTTGTAGGCGCCGTGGCTGGTGCCGATGGCGATGGCCAGCGCGTCCACGTTGGTGTCGCGCACGAACTGCGCCGCCTCCGCCGGGCTGGTCAGCAGCCGGTCGTGCGTCAGCACGCCCTCCGCACCCGACCCGTCCTCTTCCCCGGCCATGCCGGTCTCCAGCGAGCCTAGGCAGCCCAGCTCGCCCTCGACCGAGACGCCGACCGCGTGCGCCATCTCCACCACCCGGCGGGTGACGTCCACGTTGTACTCGTAGGAAGAGGGGGTCTTCATGTCCTCCATCAGCGAGCCGTCCATCATCACGCTGGAAAAACCCGAGCGGATGGAGCGCTGGCAGACGGCCGGGCTGGCGCCATGGTCCTGGTGCATGACCACGGGGATGTGCGGCCAGCTCTCCAGCGCCGCCTCGATCAGGTGGCGCAGGAACGGCTCGCCGGCGTATTTGCGGGCACCGGCCGAGCCCTGCAGGATCACCGGGCTGTCGCAGGCGTCGGCCGCCTGCATGATCGCCTGGACCTGCTCCATGTTGTTCACGTTGAAGGCCGGGATCCCGTAGCCGTTCTCGGCCGCGTGATCCAGAAGCTGACGCATCGAAACGAGGGCCATCGATCTCTCCCAGGGGTTTGTCGTTGTGCGTTTGTGGAGCGGGCTTAGCCCTTCAGCACGGCTTCCGCGGTGGCCGCGACCCGGTCGGCGGTGAAGCCGAAATGCTTGAAGAGGGCGGGGGCGGGGGCGGATTCGCCGAAGCGGTCGATGCCGATGACCGCCCCCTCCAGCCCGACATACTTCCACCAGCCCGAGGTCGATCCGGCCTCGACCGCGACCCGGCGCACCCCGGCCGGCAGGACGGACGCACGGTAATCGGCCGGCTGCCGGTCGAAGACGGTGGTGGAGGGCATGGAGACCACCCGAACAGCCACGCCGCGCTGGCCCAGCAGATCGCGCGCCTCCATCGCCAGGGCCACCTCCGACCCCGTGGCGATCAGGATCAGGCCGGGCGTTCCGCCCTCGGCCTCCGCCAGGACGTAGCCGCCCCGGGCGACCAGGCCGGCGCGCTCCTCCCCGCCGGGCTGGGCCGGCAGGTTCTGGCGCGACAGCAGCAGGCAGCTCGGGCCGTTGCGCCGCTCCACCGCCGCGCGCCAGGCCGCCGCCGTCTCCAGCAGGTCGCAGGGGCGCCAGACGTCCAGGTCCGGGATCAGGCGGAGCGAGGCGGCGTGCTCGACCGGCTGGTGCGTCGGCCCGTCCTCGCCCAGCCCGATGCTGTCGTGGGTGAAGACGAAGATGGAGCGCTGGCGCATCAACGCCGCGAGCCGCAGCCCGTTGCGGGCGTAGTCGGAGAAGGTCAGGAAGGTGCCGCCGAAGGGGATGTAGCCGCCGTGCAGCGCCACCCCGTTCATCACGGCGGTCATGCCGAACTCGCGCACGCCGTAATGGATGTAGTTGCCGCCGCTCTCCCGGGTGACCGAGCGGCAGCCCGGCCAGTTCGTCAGGTTCGATCCGGTGAGGTCGGCCGAGCCGCCCAGGAACTCCGGCAGCAGCGGTGCCAGCCCGGTGATGGCCTTCTGCGACGCCTTGCGCGTGGCAACCGTCTCCGGCGCCCTGGCGACCGACGCGATCCAGGCGTCGGCCCGAGTGGCGAAGTCGGCCGGCAGGTCGCCGGCCATGCGCCGGCGGAACTCCGCCGCCTCGACCGGGTATTCGGCGGCGTAGGCCGCGAAGCGGTCCTCCCACTCCCGCTGCTGCTGGGCGCCGCGCTCGCGGGCGTCCCAGACCGAGGCCAGCGCGTCCGGCGTCTCGAAGGGGGCGTGCGGGTGGCACAGCGCCGTGCGGCAGGCCGCCGTCTCGTCGGCGCCGAGCGGGGCGCCATGCACGTCGTGGGTGCCCGCCATCTTCGGGGCGCCCCAGCCGATCACCGTGCGGCAGCAGATCAGGGTCGGCTTGCCGCAGGGCTCCAGCGCCTCGCGGACGGCGGCGTCCAGCGCGGCGGCGTCATGGCCGTCCACGTTGCGGATCACCCGCCAGCCGTAGGATTCGAAACGGCCCGGCGTGTCGTCGGTGAACCAGCCCTCGACATGGCCGTCGATGGAGATGCCGTTGTCGTCGTAGAAGACCACCAGCTTTTCCAGCCCCAGCGTGCCGGCCAGAGAGCAGGCCTCGTGCGAGATGCCCTCCATCAGGCAGCCGTCGCCCAGGAACACGTAGGTCCTGTGATCGACGATCCGGTGGCCCGGCCGGTTGAACTCCTCCGCCAGCAGCCGTTCGGCCAGCGCCATGCCGACCGCGTTGGCGATGCCCTGGCCGAGCGGCCCGGTCGTCGTCTCCACGCCCGGCGTGATGCCGACCTCCGGATGGCCGGGGGTGCGCGAGCCGAACTGGCGGAAGCGCTTCAGCTCGTCCGCTGGCAGGTCGTAGCCGGTCAGGTGCAGCAGCCCGTAGAGCAGCATCGAGCCGTGGCCGTTCGACAGCACGAAGCGGTCGCGGTCCGGCCAGGCCGGGTCGGCCGGGTTGTGCTTCAGATGGCCGTTCCACAGGACCTCGGCGATGTCCGCCATGCCCATGGGCATGCCGGGATGGCCGGACTTCGCCTGCTCCACCGCGTCGATGGCGAGGAAGCGCAGGGCGTTGGCAAGCGACCGGTGGTCGCGCGTGGTCTGCCTTTGCAGCATGACGGTCATGGTGGACTCCTCCAGACGCTTTTGTTTTTTGCGTGGCCGAATTCAGGCCGCACGTCCCCGTCATCCCCGCGTCGCGGGAAAGCGGCATGCAATGTCGGACGTTCTTTCCCTCTCCCCCTGGGGAGAGGGTGGCCCGCCAGGGCCGGGTGAGGGGGGTGAGGGGGGACGGAAAAGTCCGGCAAACGCGGGACCCCCTCACCCTGACCCTCTCCCCAGAGGGGAGAGGGGACTAGGGAGCCGCCCCCCTACAGCGCCTTCTTCTTCCGGTCCCAGAGCTGCAGGATCATCGGCGTGAAGATCAGCTGCATGGCGAGGCCCATCTTGCCGCCGGGGCAGACGATGGTGTTGGGGCGGCTCATGAAGCTGTCGTGCAGCATCGACAGCAGGTAGGGGAAGTCGATCCCCCGGGGGTTGGCGAAGCGGATGACCAGCATGCTTTCGTCGGGCGACGGGATGTCGCGGGCGATGAAGGGGTTCGACGTGTCCACCGTGGGCACGCGCTGGAAATTCACGTCGGTCAGCGAGAATTGCGGGCAGATGTAGGTCACGTAATCGGGC
Organism: Azospirillum sp. SYSU D00513; assembly: GCF_017356015.1. Classification (GTDB taxonomy): domain Bacteria; phylum Pseudomonadota; class Alphaproteobacteria; order Azospirillales; family Azospirillaceae; genus Azospirillum. The sequence goes on along the minus strand of NZ_JAFIQV010000022.1, from coordinate 47,984 downwards.
ATGCGCCGCAAGATGTTGTCGACGATGGCTTCCTGCGAATGGCCGCGGGCGTTCTTGTCGCGGTGCAGCTTCTGGATCCATTCCAGATTGATGATCGGAACGACGCCGATCTTCAGGTCGGCGTGCCGCGCGATGTTCACGCTCTCGGTCTTCACCGCTCCGTGCAGCCCCTCGTAGAAGAGCATGTCGGTGTCCGGCTCGATGTCCTCCCAGGGCGTGAAGGTGCCGGGATCCTGCTTGTAGGGGGCGGCCTCGACACTGTCGTGCAGGTACTTGCGCACCCGCGCCGTGCCGCTCTCGCCGTAGCTCATGAAGGCCCGCTCCAGCTCCTCGAACAGGTTGGCGTCCGGTCCGAAATGGCTGAAGTTGCGCACGCCCGACGCCTCGGCCTCGGCCAGCCGCTGGCGCATCTCCAGCCGGTCGAAGCGGTGGAAGGCGTCGCCCTCGATGATCGCGGCCTTGATGCCCTCGCGGCGGAAGATCTTCTGGAAGGTGTTGGTGACGGTCGTGGTGCCGGCGCCCGAGGAGCCGGTCACGGCGATGATGGGATGCTTCACCGACATGGATCAGGTCTCCAGGGCAGGTCCGGTCGTCCGGAACAGCGAGCGCGTGTTGAAGAGCGGCGACTGGAACGTGATCTCCTCGCCCGAATCGTGGGTCTGGTGGTACTTCACCAGAAGCTCGACCTCGGCCTTGGAGCCCAGGATCAGCGGCACCCGCTGGTGCAGCCGGTCGGGCACGACCTCCAGGATGCGCTTGCGCCCCGTGGAGGCGGCACCCCCAGCTTGTTCGATGATCATCGCCATCGGGTTCGCCTCGTACAGCAGGCGCAGGCGGCCGGGCTGCTTGGGGTTCTTGCTGTCGGTCGGGTACATGAAGACGCCGCCGCGGATCAGGATGCGGTAGACCTCCGCCACCAGCGAGGCGACCCAGCGCATGTTGAAGTCGGCACCGCGTGGCCCCGTCTTGCCCTGGATGCACTCCTCCACGTAGCGCCGGACCGGCAGCTCCCAGAAGCGCTCGTTCGACGCGTTGATCGCGAACTCGCAGGTGGTCTCCGGCACCTTCATGTCCGGGTGGGTGAGGGTGAAGGCGCCGATCTCCGGGTCCATCGTGAAGCCGTGCACCCCGTCGCCCAAGGTCAGCACGATCATCGTGCTCGGCCCGTAAAGCGCGAAGCCGGCGGCGACCTGGCGGGTGCCGGGCTGGAGGAAATCCTCCGCCGTCGGGTCGGTCACCCCGTCCGGCGCGCGCAGCACGGAGAAGATCGTGCCGACCGTCAGGTTCACGTCGATGTTGGAGGAGCCGTCCAGTGGGTCGAAGACCAGCAGATAGGGGCCGCGCGGATACTTGTCGGGGATGGAGTAGGGCTCCTCCATCTCTTCCGAGGCCATGCCGCAGAGTTCACCGCCCCATTCGCAGCAGCGCAGCACGATGTCGTTGGCGAGCACGTCCAGCGGCTTCTGCTCCTCGCCCTGCACGTTCACGCCCGTGTCGAACTCCGGCGGCGGGCGGAGGTTGCCGCGGGCCACCGCCGAGGAGATGAATTTGCACGCGGTCTGCACGTCGTTCAGAAGGGCCGTCAAGTCCGTGTCCGGCCCACCGCGCCGGCGCTGATCCTCTATGATGAACTTGCTGAGGGTGGTACGGCGATGCGGCATGTTGTCCTCCCACGGCAGCGTCTGCCTTTGTTTATTGCCGTCACTGAGTAAAGACCCGGCTCGCCCGAATGTCCTCAGCGCGGAGCGTCTGTAGTGTTATAGCATCGACCGCGTCTCCGCGCGCGGCGAACAAACGGCTAGCTTGTCGCAGGCGCACGCGGTCCAGCGCGTTCCGGATGGAGCGGGCGTTGGAGAAACGGGGCTGCCGCATGCGGTGCTCGATGTACTCGCGCATCGCCGACCGGGCGTCCTCGTCCAGCCGGTACTGCATGGTCTCCACCATCTTCTCAGCGATGTGGAGCAGCTCGTCCGGGGAATAGTCCGGGAATTCGATGTGGTGGGCGATGCGGGAGCTGAGGCCGGGGTTGCTCTTGTAGAGCGTGTCCATGCGGTCGCGGTAGCCGGCGAGGATGACCACGAGGTCGTCGCGGTTCTCCTCCATCACCTGCATCAGGATCTCCAGCGCCTCCTGGCCGTAGTCGCGCTCGTTCTCGGGCCGGTACAGGTAATAGGCCTCGTCGATGAACAGCACGCCGCCCATCGCCTTCTTCAGCACGTCCTTGGTCTTGGGCGCGGTGTGGCCGATGTACTGGCCGACCAGGTCGTCGCGCGTGACGCTGACGACGTGGTTGCGCCGGATGTAGCCGAGCCCGTGCAGGATGCCGGCGATGCGGCGCGCCACGGTGGTCTTGCCGGTGCCGGGGTTGCCGGTGAAGCTCATGTGCAGCGACGGCGGGTCGGCCTGGAGGCCGAGCGTGCGGCGCGCCCGCTCCACCACCAGCAGGGCGGCGATGTCGCGGATGCGGGTCTTCACGGGCACCAGCCCGATCAGCTCCCGGTCCATGCCGGACAGGATGGCCTCGATCCCGGCGCCGGTGTAGAGCGCGTCGAGGTCCACCGTCCCCGGCACGTCCCTGATGGTCGTGGCGGTGGTGGTGAGTTCGGTGGTGGTCTTCGTGTCTGCGGGGGCGAGTGCGGTCATGTCGGTCACCAAGCTTTTAGGGAAGGGTGGCGGGTCCGGAGGGGAGGACGGACCCGCCACCCCGCGTTGGGGGAGGGGTGGGGAAGGGCGGCCGTCAGGCCGCCGCTCCCACGGCCGCGGCGGCCTCCAGCTCGCGCCGGAACTCGCCGATCACGCCCCGGAAGCCGCCGTCGGGGTCCCTGGCCCCGAAGATGGCGGAGCCGGCCACGAACATGTCGGCCCCGGCCTCGGCGACGGCGCGGACGTTGTTCACCTTCACGCCGCCGTCCACCTCCAGCAGGATCTCGCCCCCGCCCGCCGCCCGGTGCCCGTCGATGCGGCGGCGGACCTGCGCGATCTTGCGCAGGGATTCCGGGATGAAGGCCTGCCCGCCGAAGCCCGGATTGACCGACATCACGAGGATGAGGTCCAGCCGGTCCATGACATAGTCGAGATGGTGGAGCCCCGTGGCGGGGTTGAGGACGATCCCCGCCTTGCAGCCCAGGTCGCGGATCAGCGACAGGGTGCGGTCCACATGCTCCGACGCCTCGGGGTGGAAGGAGATGATGTCCGCGCCAGCCTTGGCGAACATGGTTACGAGCGCGTCGACCGGCTTGACCATCAGGTGCACGTCGATCGGGGCCGTGGTCCGGGGGCGGATCGCCTCGCAGACCAGGGGACCGATCGTGAGGTTCGGCACGTAATGGCCGTCCATCACGTCGAAATGGACCACGTCGGCGCCGGCGCCGATCACGTTCTCGATCTCATCCCCCAGCCGCGCGAAGTCGGCGGACAGGATGCTCGGCGCAATGAGGTGGGCCGGGCGGCGGGTGGGGCCGGTTGCGGTCGTAACCATGCTCATGCCCTCACCGGTAACGGGTTTCCGCTGGCTGGGCGGTCGCGTAGCTGCGGATGGTGTAGTTGAGCTGGCGCCCCGCGGCCTCGGCGCGCACCAGCTCGAAGCCGGGCTCCTCGGCGGGGCGGTTGACGAGGAAGCTCATCCGGATGCTCTCGAACCCCTTGTTGGAGTCGAAGGCGAGGATCTTGATGTAGCTGTTCGGGTTGGCCTGGCGGCAATCCCCCAGCTCCATCATCACGCCGGCGGCGTCGGCCAGGTCGAACATCGGCTGGCCCCACATGTCCCAATAGGCGTTGCGGGGGTGCGGGTCGGTGGTGTGCTCGATGGCCACGATCCAGCCTTGGTCCAGCGCGTACTGGACCTGCATGGTGATCTCCTCGTCCGTCAGGTCGGGGAGGAACGAGAACTGTCCTTGCGTGATGCGCATGGTCGGCGATCCTTCACTTTGCGTTCGGCGGATTTGGTTCGGCTGGTCCTCCGGCGGCCCCGGGAGGAGGAGGGGCGCCGGAGGGCAGCTTCCGGTGGACGGGCCTGCAGGGGCCGCGTCAGGCCATGGTCGGCGTCGGTGCGTAGTCCACGGAGTCGGTGGAGGCGTAGTCGAAGGTGACGTCCTTCCAGGTGTCGAGTGCGGCGCGCAGCGGCGTGCACCATTTGGCGGCGGCCGCCAGGATCTCCGGACCCTCGTTCCAGATGTCGCGCCCCTCGTTGCGGGCCTTGATCATGCATTCCAGCGCGACGCGGTTGGCGGTCGCACCCGCCTGGATGCCCATGGGGTGGCCGATGGTGCCGCCGCCGAACTGGAGCACCACGTCGTCGCCGAGATATGTGAGCAGCTGGTGCATCTGGCCGGCGTGGATGCCGCCCGAGGCGACCGGCATCAGCTTCTTAAGGCTGGCCCATTCCTGGTCGAAGAACAGGCCGTGGGCGAGGTTCGCGCGGGTGACCGGCTCGCGGCAGGTGTCGTAGATGCCGCGGATGACGGCGGGGTCGCCTTCCAGCTTGCCGACGACGGTGCCCGCGTGGATGTGGTCGACGCCGGCCATGCGCATCCACTTGGCGATGACGCGGAAGGAGACGCCGTGCGACTTCTGCCGGGTGTAGGTGGAATGGCCGGCGCGGTGCAGGTGCAGGATCATGTCGTTCCGGCGCGCCCACTTGGCCATGGACTGGATGGCCGTGTAGCCGATCACGAGGTCGATCATGATGATCGTGCTGCCCAGCGCCTTGGCGAACTCGGCGCGCTCGTACATCTCCTCCATCGTGCCGGCGGTGACGTTCAGATAGGTGCCCTTGATCTCGCCTGTCTCGGCCGAGGCCTTGTTGACGCCTTCCATGCAGTAGAGGAAGCGGTCGCGCCAGTGCATGAAGGGCTGCGAGTTGATGTTCTCGTCGTCCTTGGTGAAGTCGAGGCCGCCGCGCAACGCCTCGTAGACGACGCGGCCGTAGTTGCGGCCCGACAGGCCCAGCTTCGGCTTCATCGTGGCGCCTAGCAGCGGGCGGCCGTAGTTGTTCAGGCGCTCGCGCTCCACGATGATGCCGGTGGCCGGACCCTGGAAGGTCTTCATGTAGGCGACCGGGATGCGCATGTCCTCCAGCCGCAGGGCCTTCAGCGGCTTGAAGCCGAAGACGTTGCCGATGATGGACGCCGTCAGGTTGGCGATCGAGCCCTCCTCGAACAGGTCGAGGTCGTAGGCGATGTAGGCGAAATACTGGCCGGGCTGGCCGGGCACCGGATCGACGCGGTAGGCCTTGGCGCGGTAGTATTCGCAATCGGTGAGCCGGTCGGTCCAGACCACCGTCCAGGTCGCCGTGGAGGATTCGCCGGCAACGGCCGCCGCCGCCTCTTCCGGATCGACGCCGTCCTGCGGCGTGATGCGGAACACCGCGAGCACGTCGGTCTCCTTGATCTCGTAATCAGGGACCCAGTACCCCATCTGGCGGTACTTGAGAACGCCCGGCTTGTAGCGGGCTTTCATGTCGGTGATCTTGGCGTCTTCCAAGGTATTCATGGGGCGACCTCGGTGATTGCTTATGGGGGATTTGGTAGGGAGGGGTTTGAAGTCCGTTTGTTGTGAAATCAAACTATCAGCTGGACATGCTAAGGAATATTCAATAGTATCAACCATTATAACAAGGAAAGGCTTGTCATGACGATCCGCCACGCGACGGTCCGCCAGCTCCAGATCTTCGTGGAGGCGGCGCGATCGCTCTCCTTCACGCGCGTGGCCGAGAAGCTCAACCTCACCCCCGCCGCCGTCTCCTTCCAGATCCGCCAGATCGAGGGGTTGAGCGGGTTCCCGCTGTTCGAGCGGGTGGGGCGCCGGGTGGTGCTGACCGACGCCGGCAAGGCGCTGGTCGATTACGCCGCCATCGTGCTGAAGGCGCTGCACGACGCCGACCAGCGCATGATGGCGCTCAAGGGACTGAGCGGCGGGCAGGTCACCATCGGGCTGGTCAGCACAGCGAAATACATCGTGCCGCACATGCTCGGCCGCTTTCAGACCATGTATCCCGGCGTCTCCATCCACCTCCAGGACGGCAACCGGCGGGAGATCCAGGAAGCCCTGATGAAGGGCGAGATCGACATCGCCGTGACCGGCCGCCCGCCCGACGAAACGGAGGTGGAGGCCCACCCCTTCGCCCCGCACCCCTCCGTCATCATCGCGCCCCCGAACCACCCGCTGGCCCACGGCAGCGCCGCCCAGCTCTGGGCGCGCAACATTCCGCTGAACGCGCTCGCCAACGACCGCTTCATCCTGCGCGAGATGGGGTCGGGCACCCGCGCCCTGATGGACCGCTATTTCCAGGATCACGGCTTCGCGCCGGAGATCACCATGATCTCCAGCAGCAACGAGACCATCAAGCAGGCGGTCATCGCCGGCATGGGCGTCTCCCTCATCTCCCGCCACACCATCGGGCTGGAGCTGAAGCTGGGCATGCTGGCGGTCCTGCCAGTGGAGGGCCTGCCGCTGATGCGCAGCTGGTACGTCACCCACCGCCGCAACATGCCCCTGCTGCCGGTCCACCAGCAGCTCTGCAACTACCTCATCGAGAACGGCCGCAACATCATCGACGAGATCAACGGCGTGGAGCCCGGCAGCGACGACGCCCTGGCCCGCTCGGACGTGCACGCGCCGAGTTGAGGCCTGCGCAAAGATGCAGCCTAATCCCCTCTCCCGCCCCGGGAGAGGGATAGGGTGAGGGTGGAAACTTCAGGCAAATGGCCGTAAAGGCCATTTGCGGCGTCCCACGGGACGCCGGCCCTCACCCTCCCAGCCCTTGCGGGCTGGGCCCCTCCCTCTCCCCGGAGGGGCGAGGGAAACCGCCACCCCCAGGGAGAATCATGCAACGCGCTCCAGAAACCCGCTGGGGCCAGGTCACCGTCGCCGTGCTGGCGGGGATCGCGGCGGCCCTGCACATCGGCAAGGTGCCGCCGGCCCTGCCCATGCTGCGCGCCGAGCTGGGCATGGACCTCGTGGCCGCAGGCTGGCTGATGGCGCTTGTCAGCGGCCTGGGCGCCGTGTCGGGCCTGCTGTTCGGCCGGCTCGCCGACCAGCTCACCCACCGCACCGCCATGCTGCTGGGCCTCGCCACCCTGGCGGCGGGCAGCCTGGCCGGCGCCCTGTCCGGTTCGGCCGGGCCGCTGCTGGCGAGCCGGCTCCTGGAGAGCATGGGCCTGATCCTGACCATCGTCGCCGCCCCCGGCCACATCGCCTCCGTCACCCGGCCGCGGGACATGCGCCTGTCGCTCGCCCTCTGGGGCGTCTGGCTGCCGGCCGGCGTCGCCGCCATGATGCTGGCCTCGCCGCCGCTGCTGGCCGAATTCGGCTGGCGCGGAACCTGGGCGGTGGCGGCGCTGGCCTGCCTCGCCTCGGCGGCGGCCCTACTGGCGAGCCCGCGCGTGGCGCCGCGCGAGGGCGGGGTGGCGGCGCCCTCCCTGCTGACGGCGGTGCGTCTGACCGCGGCCCAGCCCGCCTCCTGGATGCTGGCCGGCGTCTTCGTCGCCTACAGCATGAGCTTCATGTCGGTCTTCGGCTTCCTGCCGACCATGCTGGTCGAACAGCTGGGCATGGACGCCGCCACCGCCTCCGTCCTGTGCGCCGTGGCCGTGCTGGCGAACGCCCTGGGCAACGTGATGAGCGGCGTGCTGGCGCGGATGGGCGTGCCGCGCTGGGTGCTGATCGCCGGCCCCTGCGTCATGCTGAGCCTGACGGCACTGGTGGTGTTCACCGGCGGCCTGCCCTTCGGCCTGCGCTATGGCGCCGCCCTGCTGTACGCCGTCATCGGCGGCCTGCTGCCGGCGACCATCATGGGAGCCCTGCCGGCCTTCGCCCCGCGCCCCAACCTCGTCGGCACGATCAGCGGCTTCGTCATGCAAGGCTCCAACATCGGCCAGTTCATCGGCCCCCCGCTGCTGGCCTCCGTCGTCGCCACCCACGGCTGGTCGGCGGCGCCCTTTTACATCGCCTGCGCCACGGCGATTGGGCTGGTGCTTGCCTTGGGGATTCGTCCGCTGGAGAGGGGGCTTCGGGTGAAATAAGGGACGATAGTTGTTCAATATAAAAGGTAGGAAGCTGTTAAAGAGAATTGATTCTTCGATACGATAGCGCCGTGCCTGCATGGAGAATATACAAAGGCGGCATACGCCGTGACCTTGTGCATAATGTACCACAACACTGATACCGATGGAGGGTATGCGCGATTAAGAAAGTATATACGTTATAAGCCACATAAAACCTTTTCTCTATAACTGAATCTTCTAGAAACACCATTAATTCTTATAGAAATCAGTAAGGTCAAGAAGAACCTCTTAGTACTGGCGGTTGGATCTTTCGGTGTGAAGAAATTCAAGAAACTACTCGAAATCACGCATCAAGCTGCTGGATAAGAAAACGCGAGGCCAGCGGTTGATCGCCGTTTCTGACAGTCACGCCTACATCTATGCGGCTGCGCATTTCCATGAGACTAAACTCGTACTTGGCTTTGATAGGGTGCTTGACGCGATGTCGGTCCGGGATCCTTAGATGCGACTCGACTGCCTGCTCATAGATGATGAAGTGCTTAACGCAAACGCCTCTGAGTGCCCTGGCGGCCAAGCGCGCGGCTGAAATCATCGCAAACCCATGAGGATAGGTCGCCTCCTGTAAAAAACCTAATATTTCATAATTTTTATAATCCCTCCGCATCCTGTTATATAGCTTTAAGATGTTCATGGATCCAGGGGTCGATTCTGCTCAGTACTTCTGCATCCGTCCAATTCATCAACTTTTCTTGTAGCTTAATGTTTGCTTTTGCTTCATATGGCGCAGGCAGATTTGTGGCTGAAAGTGTTAGTGTAACAGGACCAGAAAAGGGCTTTTTTTCAGGGATAAGAAAAAAACTATCGCGCCACGTACGCATTGCGCGAAATTCGGCGCATATCAACGACCCACTACGTGTCGAAGCTTTGGGGCGATCTTGCCAATAAAATTTTGTAGGATCGCGCGGTTTCATCTGATTGATAATGGGTGTATGGAACTGCGCGAACGACTCATATCTCGATTGCTGGCGAGTTTTCGGCTGTTCGGGTGGTAATGGCATGTCTAGAGAGTCTGTCCAGTGTGGTACTTCTTCTTTGTCTCCGAAGAGAATTGTGTCATCTGGTCCGGTATACTTTATAGTAAGGTTTGTAGCTGTTACCGAGCTAGTGTTTTCTATTGCGTACTGAACCTCCATGATCATTGATGTTTTCTTTAAAATCTTGTGCATATTCTCGAAATATGACTCGGTTGCTCTCTCAAAGTCATCATAGTCCTTCTGATATTTATCAATATCGTACTTTGAGTACCCATCTTCAAAATACATCGTTCCTAGTCGAAGGTGTGGGTCAGGCGATGACAGGAAGATCTTGGGGTGGCGGCTAATCCATTCAGTAGAAAGAATTTTTCGGATCTCCAATGGAATTTGTGGAAGTTGAATAATGGGGAATACTATCTCCGTAGTAACAGACCCATTTAACTCAAAAGCTGCATGGATGGAGGGTCGCGTTGCTCGGAGAGTTTCAATCTCGCGCTTTAGGCGCGCAATCTCCTGTTTTGTACTATCCGGTTGCTCAGGCAGATGCCAGTCAGCGGGTGGGCGATGTGCGGCGAGGCCAGTCATTCGTGCCCGAATCAAGGGGCCAGTGTCGTGAGATAAAAGGACGCAGGGGCTGAGGGCATTTTCTGATAGGGCGGTCGCAACCAATTGATCGTCGGCGCGAGTGGGATCAAGTGATGGGAAGCTACTCCAATCAACACGGCTTGCGCTTGAGACACGCAAGCTTAATTTAATTGATCCTTCTTTTAAAAAGAGCCGGAAGTCCGCCTTTGTTGATGCTTCTTCGATAATTGCTAGTGCTTGTCTAGAGCGATCACGTCGTCGACTTTCGCGATCGACTTTGAATTTGTCAAGATCTTCGATCACTATAGGAGCGATTGCTATATCAATCCATTTTGATTTAGGAAATAGACTTTGCCACGGTAGATCCTTCAAATCACGAAGATGAATTAGGCAATTAGTATCGATAAAAATTATCTGGCTTGGTTCACTCATAAGTGCAAGCTTTCTAAAAGTGGACAAATCGGATGAACAGAATGGCGCCCATTGCCGAAGCTGGAGCCTCAAGGCTATATGTACCTTTAAGCTACGAAAGATAGTTTTGTTTAGGTGCGGTGGCAAGGCAAGCCTGCTGCGTTGAAGGCTCAGTGAGCAGGGCGGCCCCAGGTCATAGCCGCCGCCCCGCCCCGGCCAATGTTTGTTCGCTAACCAAAGTATTATATTGACCCCGGACCGACTTGGGGTAGGGTATCGTCCTAGGGCGGCGAGGCCGCTCCGAAAACGCAAATGGGAGGATCTATCATGAAGGTTTGGCGCAAGCCCAAGGTTGCCGAGATCTCCGTTGGCTGCGAAATCAACGCGTACGCCTGCGCCGGTCTCTAAGGCGACTGAGCCGTGACGATGCAGATCATCGTGCTCGGCTCCGCGGCCGGCGGCGGCTTTCCGCAGTGGAACTGCAACTGTGAAGGCTGCCGCCGCGCCCGTTCGGGTGATCCGCTCGCCCGTCCCCGCACTCAAAGCTCGCTTGCGGTTTCGGCGGACGGCCGGCGTTGGCTGCTGCTGAACGCCTCGCCCGATCTGAGGGCCCAGATTCTCGCCACCCCCGCGCTGCACGCCGTGGGTGAGCGCCGCGGCACGCCGATTTCGGCGGCGCTGCTGACCAACGCCGACATCGACCATGTGACCGGCCTGCTGACCCTGCGCGAAAGCCAGCCCTTCGCGCTCTACGCGACGGCCCGCGTCCAGGGCGTGCTCGCCGCCAACAGCGTCTTCCAGGTCCTGAAGCCGGAGATGGTGCCGCGCCGCGCCATGGCGCTCGGCACGCCCTTCCAGCCGGCCGGCCCGGACGGGGAGGGGCTGGGGCTGGAGGTCGAGGTCTTCGCCATTCCCGGAAAGGTCGCCCTCTACCTTGAGGACGAATCCATTGGCCTGAACCTCGGTGCCGTGTCCGAGGACACGGTGGCCGTGCGCATCACCGACACCGCAGGGGGCGGCAGCTTCTTCTACATGCCGGGCTGCGCCAGCCTGCCGGGCTGGCTCGCCGACCGGCTGCGGGGCGCGCCGCTGGTCTTCTTCGACGGCACCACCTGGGTGGACGACGAGATGGCGCGCACCGGCACCGGCGTGAAGACCGCCCAGCGCATGGGCCACATGGCGATCTCCGGCCCGGATGGCAGCCTTGCCGCCTTCGACGGGCTCGGCGTCGCCCGCAAGGTCTACATTCACTTGAACAACACCAACCCGGTCCTGCTGGAGGATTCCGCGGAGCGCCGCCAGGTCGAGGCGGCCGGCTGGGAGGTCGCGCACGACGGCATGGAGTTTTCGGTATGACGAGCCTGGAGTCCCGCTCCCCCCAATCGGCGCCGATGTCGCGGGAGGAGTTCGAGACCGAACTCTACAAGGTCGGGGAGCGCCAGTACCACGACCTCCACCCCTTCCATAAGCTGCTGCACGGCGGCAAGCTCGCCCACGGGCAGGTGCAGGCCTGGGCGCTGAACCGCTTCTATTATCAGGTGTCGATCCCGAAGAAGGATCTGGCCCTGATGTCGCGCATGGACGATCCGGCGCTGCGGCGGGAATGGCTGCACCGCGTGCTCGACCATGACGGGCTGAACGAGGACGGCAGCCAGAAGGAGGGCAAGGACGGCGGCATCGAGCGCTGGCTGAAGCTGACCGACGGGCTCGGGCTCGACCGCGACTATGTCCGCTCGCTGGAGGGCATTCTGCCGGCGACGCGCTTCGCGGTGGACGCCTACGTTCATTTCGTCTCCACCCGGACGACGCTGGAGGCCGTCGCCTCCTCCCTGACGGAGCTGTTCGCCTCGGCGATCCACAAGGAGCGCATCGCCGGCTTCGAGCAGAACTACGAGTTCGCCAACGACCAGACCCTGTCCTACTTCCGCAAGCGGCTGGACGAGGCCCCGCGCGACGTGCGCTTCGGCCTGTCCTACGTGCTGGAGCATGCCCGCACGTACGAGCAGCAGGTGAAGTCCATCGCCGCCCTGCGCTTCAAGACGGAGCTGCTGTGGGCGCAGCTCGACGCGCTGCACCACGCATACGTGACGCCGGGGCTGATCCCGCCGGGCGCCTTCGTGCCCGAAGGCATGGAGCCGACCCGCTTCACCCGGTGACTTTCCGCCGGGCCATGCCCATCTGGTGAATCCTACCCGACGACAGAGTGCCCTCGATGAGCGAAGCCGCCCCCATTACCGAAGAGGCGAACCTCCGGCTTGCGCCGGGGGTGATGCTGCGCCAGGACCGCACGCGCGGCTCCTGGGTGCTGATGGCGCCGGAACGGGTGCTGGTGCTGGATGAGATCGCGCTCGAGGTCGTCCGCGCCTGCGCCCAAGGCAAGGCCTCGGTGTCCGAGGGCATCGACGCCCTGTCGCAAAGCTTCGACGCGCCGCGGTCCGACATCACCAGCGACGTGCTCGACCTCCTGACCGACCTCCGCAACCGGGGATTCCTCGTATCATGACCGTGATGACCGGAACCAAGCCCCTGGCCTGTGGCGTCGGCGGCGGGCTCGAACCGCCCCTGGCGATCCTGGCGGAGCTGACCCACCGCTGCCCGCTGGCCTGCCCCTACTGCTCCAACCCCTTGGAGCTGGAGGCGCAGTCGCGCGAACTGGACACCGCGACCTGGAAGCGCGTGCTGGACGAGGCCGCCGAGATGGGTGTCCTCCAGGTCCATTTCTCGGGCGGCGAGCCGCTGCTGCGCCGCGACATCGAGGAGCTGATCACCCACGCCAGCGGCGCCGGCCTCTACGTCAACCTCATCACCTCGGCCGCCGCACTCGACCGCGCGCGGATCGAGCGGCTGCGCGACGCCGGGCTGCACCACATCCAGATCAGCTTCCAGGACACCGAAGCGAAGGAGGCCGACCGCATCGCCGGCTTCCCCAGCGGGCACGAGCGCAAGCTGAAGGCCGCGCGCGAGGTGGTGGCGGCTGGGGTGGCGCTGACCGTCAACGCGGTGATCCAGCGCTCCAACATCGACCACGCCGAGGCGTTCATCGACCTGGCGCTCGAACTGGGCGCCGGCCGCATCGAGATCGCCAACGTCCAATATTACGGCTGGGCGCTGCTGAACCGCCCGGCCCTGATGCCGACTCGCGAGCAGCTCATCCGCATGGACGAGAAGATCCGCGCCCGGCTGCCCTCGCTGAAGGGCCGGCTGGTCGTGGATTACGTGGTGCCGGACTATTACGCGCGGCGGCCGAAGGCCTGCATGGGCGGCTGGGGCCGGCGCTTCATGAACATCACCCCCAGCGGCAAGGTGCTGCCCTGCCACGCGGCGGAGACGATCCCGAACCTCGCCTTCGAGACGGTGAAGGACCGCTCGCTGGCCGAGATCTGGACCGACGGGCCGGCCTTCGCCGCCTACCGCGGCACCGCCTGGATGCCGGAGCCCTGCCAGGGCTGCGAGTTCAAGGAGGTCGATTGGGGCGGCTGCCGCTGCCAGGCGCTCGCCATCGCCGGCGACGCCTCGGCCACCGACCCGATCTGCGAGCGGTCCGACAAGCACGCGCTGGTGGCCGAACTGGCCGAGCGCGACAGCACGGCAGGGCAGGCGATCACCTACCGGGGCTACGTGACCCGGAAATAGGGTGCCCGGAAACAGGCTGTCCCGAAAATAGGTTCGGTCCGCCGTCGATAATGCTGGCGGGCCGAACTGTTTATCTGGAATACTGCATCCCGTATGATGCGCACCAAGGGGGTGAGCGGGCAGGCATGGCCTGCGGCACCGTCCCCTCGTGGCGCGCGGCATCGCCAAAAGCCATGCGAACAAGATCATCTGGGTGTTGGGGGACAGGCCATGGACACGGCCATCGCTGAGAAGAAGAAAGCCATTCATCCGGGTGCCGGGCGTCGGAACACCCGGATCCAGCCCAAGGGGCGGCAGGTCGATCCGGCGGCTCTGGCCGAGGTGCAGGAACTGCTCGGCGAGGGCTCGCGCAACCGCGACCTGCTGATCGAGCATCTCCACAAGCTCCAGGACCGCTTCCACTGCCTGCACGCCCGCCATCTGGCCGCACTCGCGGCGGAGATGCGCCTGGCCCTGGTCGAGGTCTATGAGGTCGCCTCCTTCTACGCCCATTTCGACATCGTCATGGACGAGGAGCAGGCGCCCCCGCCCGTCACCGTGCGCGTCTGCGACAGCCTCTCCTGCTGCATGGCCGGCGGCGAAAAGCTGCTGGAGGAGCTGCCGGCCAAGCTCGGCCCGGACGTTCGCGTCGTGCGCGCCCCCTGCATGGGTGCCTGCCACAACGCGCCCGCCGTCGCCATCGGCCACGCGCTGCACGAGCATGCCACCGCCGACAGCGTTGCCGAGGCCGTCGCCCACGGGCACACCCATCCCCACATCCCCGACTATCCGGGGCTTGAGGCCTACAAGGCTGAGGGCGGCTACGGCCTGCTGCGCGCCTGCCTGGACGGCGCGCGCACGCCCGACAGCCTGATCGAGGCGCTGGAATCCTCCAACCTGCGCGGCCTGGGCGGCGCCGGCTTCCCCACCGGGCGCAAGTGGCGCTTCGTCCGCCAGGAGGCCGCCCCCCGCCTCATGGCCGTCAACGGCGACGAGGGCGAGCCCGGCACCTTCAAGGACCGCCACTATCTGGAAACCGACCCGCACCGCTTCCTGGAAGGCATGCTGATCGGCGCCTGGGTGGTCGAGGCCACCGACGTCTACGTCTACATCCGCGACGAATACCCGCAGTGCATCGCCATCCTCGCCCGCGAGATCGCGGCGGTCGAGGCGGCCGGCCTGTCGCCGCACACCCGCATCCACCTGCGGCGCGGCGCCGGCGCCTACATCTGCGGCGAGGAATCGGCGATGCTGGAGAGCATCGAGGGCAAGCGCGGCCTGCCGCGCCAGAAGCCGCCCTTCCCCTCGGTCGTCGGCCTGTTCGGCCGTCCCACCCTGATCAACAACGTCGAGACCCTCTTCTGGGTGCGCGACATCGTCGAGAAGGGTGCGGACTGGTGGGCCAGCCACGGGCGCAACGGGCGCAAGGGGCTGCGCAGCTTCTCCGTCTCCGGCCACGTCAGGAACCCCGGCGTGAAGCTGGCCCCGGCCGGCATCACCATGGCCGAGCTGATCGAGGAATATTGCGGCGGCATGGCCGACGGGCACGCCCTCAAGGGCTACCTGCCCGGCGGTGCGTCCGGCGGCATCCTGCCGGCCAGCATGGCCGACATCCCGCTGGACTTCGGCACGCTGGAGCAGCACGGCTGCTTCATCGGCTCGGCCGCGGTGGTGGTGCTGTCGGACCGGGATGACATGCGCGCGGTGCTGCGCAACCTGCTGGCCTTTTTCGAGGACGAGAGCTGCGGCCAGTGCACGCCCTGCCGCGTCGGCACGGAAAAGGCCGTCAAGCTGGTCGACCAGCCGGCCTGGGACGAGCCCCTGCTGACCGAGCTGGCGCAGGTGATGACCAGCGCCTCGATCTGCGGCCTGGGCCAGGCCGCCATGAACCCACTGAAAAGCGTGCTGAAGCATTTCCGGGAGGACGTCCTGTGAACCAGATGAGCCCCGTGTCGGTCCAGTTCGAGCTGGACGGAAAGCTGGTCGAGGCGCAGCCGGGCGAGAGCATCTGGCAGGTCGCCACGCGCGTCGGCACCGAGATCCCGCACCTGTGCTACTCGACCGCCCCCGGCTACCGCGCCGACGGCAACTGCCGCGCCTGCATGGTCGAGATCGAGGGCGAGCGCGTGCTCGCACCCTCCTGCATGCGCAAGCCGGTCGCCGGCATGAAGGTCAAGACCGCCAGCGAGAGCGCCAAGAGCGCCCGCAAGCTGGTCTTCGAGCTTCTGGTCGGCGACCAGCCCGAGCGCGCCCGCGCCCATGACCCCGAGTCCAAGTTCTGGAAATGGGCCGACCATGTCGGCGTGACGGAGAGCCGGTTCCCGAGCCGCGAGCATCCGGTGGAGAAGGACTTCTCCCACCCGGCCATGGCGGTGCAGCTCGACGCCTGCATCCAGTGCAACCTGTGCGTCCGGGCCTGCCGCGAGGTCCAGGTCAACGACGTCATCGGCATGGCCCTGCGCGGCCACAACGAGAAGATCGTCTTCGACTTCGACGATCCCATGGGCGACAGCACCTGCGTCGCCTGCGGCGAGTGCGTGCAGGCCTGCCCGACGGGTGCGCTGATGCCCAAGACGCAGGTGGACCTGCAGACCGGCGTCTTCTCGGAGGCGCCGGACCGCAAGGTGGACAGCGTGTGCCCCTATTGCGGCGTCGGCTGCCAGCTGACCTACAACATCAAGGGCGACCGTCTGCTGTCGGTGGAGGGCCGCGAGGGGCCGGCCAACCAGAACCGGCTTTGCGTGAAGGGCCGCTTCGGCTTCGACTACATCCACCACCCGCACCGGCTGACCAAGCCGCTGATCCGCAAGCCGGGTGCCTCCAAGCACGACATGGAGACGCTCGACCCCGCCAACCCCTGGACGCATTTCCGCGAAGCCAGCTGGGAAGAGGCCTTGCAGGTCGCCGTTGACGGCCTGAAGCGGATCCGCGACACCCGCGGCGGGCAGGCGCTGGCCGGCTTCGGCTCGGCCAAGGGCTCCAACGAGGAGGCCTACCTGTTCCAGAAGCTGGTGCGCACCGGCTTCGGCACCAACAACGTCGACCATTGCACGCGCCTGTGCCACGCCTCCTCGGTGGCGGCGCTGATCGAGGGCATCGGCTCGGGTGCCGTGACCGCCCCCTTCATGGCCGCACTCGACGCCGAGGTGATCGTCGTCATCGGCTCCAACCCGACCGAGAACCACCCCGTCGCCGCGACCTTCTTCAAGAACGCCGCCAAGAAGGGCGCCAAGCTGGTCGTCATGGACCCGCGCGGCCTGGCCTTGAAGCGTCTGGCCACGCACATGCTGCAGTTCAAGCCCGGCCGCGACGTCTCCATGCTCAACGCCATGCTGAACGTCATCATCAGCGAGGGGCTGCACGACCCCAACTACGTGGCCGAGCACACGGAGGACTTCGAGAAGCTCAAGGAGCATGTGAAGTCTTTCACGCCCGAGGCCATGGAGCCGATCTGCGGCATCCCCGCGGACACGCTGCGCGAGGTGGCGCGCCTGTACGCCTCCTCGAAGGGCTCGATCATCTTCTGGGGCATGGGCGTGTCGCAGCACATCCACGGCACCGACAACGTGCGCTGCCTGATCGCGCTGGCGCTGGTCACCGGCCAGATCGGCCGTCCGGGCACGGGCCTGCACCCGCTTCGCGGCCAGAACAACGTGCAGGGTGCGTCGGACGCCGGGCTGATCCCGATGATGTACCCGGACTACCGCCCGGTGGACGACCCGAAGGTGCGGGCCTTCTACGAGGACCTGTGGGGGACCAAGCTCGATCCCAAGCGCGGCCTGACGGTGGTGGAGATCATGGACGCGATCCATGCCGACCAGCTGACGGGCATGTACGTGATGGGCGAGAACCCGGCCATGTCGGACCCGGACGTGGAGCACGCGCGCCACGCCCTGGCGAAGCTGGAGCATCTGGTGGTGCAGGACATCTTCCTGACCGAGACGGCGAAATACGCCGACGTGGTGCTCCCGGCGTCCGCCTGGCCGGAGAAGGACGGGACGGTGACCAACACCAACCGCCAGGTTCAGCTGGGCCGGCGCGCCCTGCCGCTGCCGGGCGAGGCGCGCCAGGACCTGTGGATCATCCAGCAGCTGGCGGTCGGGCTGGGTCTGAACTGGGACTACTCGCACCCGCGCGACGTGTTCGCGGAGATGAAGAAGGCGATGCCGTCGCTGGACAACATCAGCTGGGAGCGTCTGGAGCGGGAGGGGTCGGTGACCTACCCGTGCCTGTCGGAGACCGAGCCTGGGCAGGACATCGTGTTCGGGGACGGCTTCCCGACGGCGAGCAGCCGCGGGCGTCTGGTTCCGGCGGACGTGATCCCGCCGGCGGAGGAGCCGGACGCGGAGTACCCGATGGTGGTGACGACGGGGCGTCAGCTGGAGCACTGGCACACCGGGTCGATGACGCGGCGCGCGCAGGTTCTGGACGACATCGAGCCGGAGGCGGTGGCCTATCTGTCGCCGGCGGACCTGCGGCGGGTGGGTGCGAAGGCGGGCGACATGGTGCGGATCACGACGCGGCGCGGCTCGATCGAGCTGAAGGCGCGTTCGGATCACGGCATGCCGTCGGGGCTGATCTTCATCCCCTTCTGCTACGCCGAGGCCTCCGCCAACATCCTCACCAACCCCAAGCTCGACCCCTACGGCAAGATCCCGGAGTTCAAGTTCTCCGCCGCCAAGATCGAAGCCAAGGCCCTCGCCTAAAAAGCAGGGTGGCCTAGGGTTGGTTCGGTAACCGGCGCCGCGTCCGGGCCTGCTCCTTTGAAAGGGGGCGGGTCCGGCGCGGCGCCTTCGTTTTCGGATGAGAATCCTTTCCAAGCGAGGACGCCATGCCGCAGGGCAGGGTAGGGGTCTATGCGGGCACCTTCGACCCCGTCACCAACGGGCATCTGGACATCATCGTCCGAAGCGCCCGTCTGGTGGACCGGCTGGTCGTCGCGGTCCACCGCAACAGCGGCAAGGGCCCTCTCTTCAGCCTCGACGAGCGCGTCGCCATGGTGCGGCGGGAGGTGGCGGCGATCGAGGACCTCGCTGGACGCGTCGAGGTCAGCCCCTTCGAAGGGCTGCTCGTGGAGTTCGCCCGCGAGCGCGGCGCCGCCGTCATCCTGCGCGGCATGCGCGCCATTTCCGATTTCGACTACGAGTTCCAGATGACGGGCATGAACGCCAGCCTCGACCGCTCCATCGAAACGCTGTTCCTGATGGCCTCGGAGGGCAACCAGTTCATCGCGTCGCGCCTCGTCAAGGAGGTGGCCGCCATGGGTGGCGACGTCCGGAACTTCGTTCCTCCCTCCGTCGTCCGGCAGCTCGCCGCCCGATTCCCGGCGGCGTTACCAATCCCCGCGGAGGGCGTTTCCGCTCCGATTCCGGACAGGTCACGGGTGGAGACGCTGCCCGGATAAGCCCGGCCTCGGCCTTTCCACCCACTCGTTCCCATGACAAAGAAAAGCCGCGCCGTTGAGGGCGCGGCTTTTTTTCTATGCGAATTCAACGGGTTGCATCGATCGGCGCCGTGCTCCGGGACGTCGCGCCAGTTCTGTCCGTAGTCTGACCAGTTGGAATCCCGGAAAGTTCCTGTTGCCAACCTTATCTGGTTCCTGGTATGCCATATCCCATATTTGGCGCGCCAAGTATCCGGACTGACTTTCAAAACGCGCAACGCTAGGCCGAGCCTCGGGGGAGGCTTTCAGCCCAGCGGCCCGGGCCCGGTCGGACAAGAGCCTATCCCTTGCCCGCACAAGCCCAAGAGACGTTCGGCGCTTTCGACACGACATACCTGGTTTCCTGAGGGAGGGGACGAATGGTTCAATCAACAGCATCCTACGCGGGGAACTCGCAAGATCCCGCGCCGTTGGCCAACCGCTGGCTGCAGATCGTGGTCGGCGTGGTCTGCATGGTCGCCGCGGCGAACATCCAGTACGCCTGGACGCTCTTCGTGCCGGAGATCCAGGCCACCCACAACTGGACCCGCGCCTCGATCCAGACCGCCTTCACGATCTTCGTCGTCGTCCAGACCTGGCTGGCCCCGATCGAGGGCTACTTCATCGACAAGTTCGGTCCCCGCCTGATCGTCGCCGTCGGCGGCTTCTTCACCGGCCTGTCCTGGATCGTCGACAGCTACGCGACCTCGCTGACCGTGCTGTACATCGGCTCGGCCCTCGGCGGCATCGGCGTCGGCTGCGTCTACGCCACCTGCGTCAACAGCGCGCTGAAGTGGTTCCCGGACAAGCGCGGCCTGGCGGTCGGCCTGACCGCGGGCGGCTACGGCGCCGGCTCGGCCGTGACGATCCTCCCGATCGCCAACATGATCCAGAGCAGCGGCTACCAGGCCACCTTCTTCTGGTTCGGCCTGATCCAGGGTGCCATCATCATCGCCGCCGCCTTCTTCCTGCGCGCCCCGCGCAAGGGCGAAGTGACGGGCTCGACCAAGGTCGCCCAGAGCCGCCGCGACTACACGCTCGCCGAGGCCATGCAGACCCCGGTCTTCTGGCTGATGTTCCTGATGTTCATCTGCACCGTCTCCGGTGGTCTGATGGCCGTCGCTCAGCTGGGCGTCATCGCCCACGACCTGGGCGTCAAGGAATACCCGATCAACTTCATGGGCATCACCATGGCGGCCCTGCCGTTCGCCCTGATGCTCGACCGCGTGATGAACGGGATCTCGCGCCCGCTGTTCGGCTTCATCTCCGACCACATCGGCCGTGAATCGACCATGTTCATCGCCTTCACGCTCGAAGGCCTGGGCATCATCCTGCTCGGCAAGCTCGGACACGACCCGTTCTGGTTCCTGATCCTGTCGGGTCTGGTCTTCCTGGCCTGGGGCGAAGTGTACAGCCTGTTCAGCGCCACCACCGGCGACACCTTCGGCACCAAGCACGTCGCGAAGATCTACGGCGTCCTCTACTGCGCCAAGGGCATCGCGGCCCTGCTGGTCCCGCTGTCGAACCTGCTGATGGAGGCGACCGGCACCTGGAACACCGTGCTGTATGTCTGCGCGGCCATGGACCTGACCTCCGCCATCCTGGCGATCACCGTCCTCAAGCCGATGCTGAAGCGCCACCACGCCCGCAACGAGGCCGAGGCCGCCGCCCGCGCGTCGATGGCCACCGCCTGACCTCTTCCGCCGAACGGCCCGCCCTCATCCGGGGCGGGCCACCCCGCGGAAAAACTCTCGACACGGTCCGGCCGCCGCGCCCCCAAGGGGTTCGGCGGCCGAACTGTTTTCCGGCTTGTTGTTCCGGCCCTTTACTCCGGCATGTAGGGGCGGTCGCTGCCCTCTCCGGACTGATGGAAGCGGTCCGAGGACCAGAAGATGCCGGGCTCGTCGGACTCGTCCTCGAGGGAGGAGGACGGATCGAAGCCGCCGCGGATGGTGAGGGACAGGGCGTGGCCCATCAGGCTGATGAGGGCGACGAAGGAGATCAGTTGGGCTTCGACCATTGTTCTTGCACCTTCGGGGGAGGCTTTGTTGCGGAGCAAGATAGGATTGGGGCCTAGGCCGCGCAATAGAATTTCGTATACCAGATGCACGATGTCAGGGTCCCGCTTGGTGCATGGTTAAGCCAAAGCTTTTCCATTTCCGGAGCGGAGATGGCGCTTGACGGCAACACAAGCCTTGTTGGACCATCGAACCGTTCCGAGGGGAGCCCCGGCAAGGGGCTGAGATAACGCTAGAGCGCGCGTGCACCCTTCGAACCTGATCCGGGTCGTACCGGCGTAGGGACAGGAACGGGTGGCCGCACGCGAACGGCCGCCCCGATCACGGGCGCTTCTCCTTCTTTCGGCCCCGCATGGGCCGGGTGCCCCGATCACCGCACTGCCGCTCCGTCACAACACCCGGATCTCCCCGACCCTTATCGGATGGAGATCCACATGCCCGACACCCATACTCCCGACACCCAACAGCCCGACCGCTTCGACGTGACGACCGGGCCGCTGCCGGCCTCGCGCAAGGTCCATGCCGCCGGCCAGCGCTTCCCCGACCTGCGGGTCGCCATGCGCCTCATCGACGTCGGCGGCGGGGAGCCGCCGGTGCCCGTCTACGACACCTCCGGCCCCTACAGCGACCCGGCCGTCACGACCGACATCCGCCGTGGCCTGCCCGAGCTGCGCCGCGCCTGGATCGAGGGGCGCGGCGACGTCGAGCCCTACGAGGGCCGCGCCGCCCGGCCCGAGGACGACGGGCTGCGCCCCGGCGACACGCGCCCCGTGCCGGTCTTCGGCCGCGAGGGCATCCGCCCCTTGCGCGCCCGGTCCGGCCGCAACGTCACGCAGATGCACTACGCCCGCGCCGGCATCGTCACGCCGGAGATGGAATATGTGGCGGTGCGCGAGAATCTCGGCCGGATGGAGGCCTCCGGCAAGCCGCGCGACGGCGAGGCCTTCGGCGCCGTCCTCCCCGACCTCGTGACGCCGGAGTTCGTGCGGGACGAGATCGCCCGCGGCCGCGCCATCATCCCGGCCAACATCAACCACCCCGAATCGGAGCCGATGATCATCGGCCGCAACTTCCTCACCAAGATCAACGCCAACATCGGCAATTCCGCCGTGGCCTCCTCGGTGGGGGAGGAGGTGGACAAGATGGTCTGGGCGATCCGCTGGGGTGCCGACACGGTCATGGACCTGTCCACCGGCCGCAACATCCACACCACCCGCGAATGGATCCTGCGCAACGCACCCGTTCCCATCGGCACCGTGCCGATCTACCAGGCGCTGGAGAAGGTCAACGGCAAGGCCGAGGATCTCAGCTGGGAGATCTTCCGCGACACGCTGATCGAGCAGGCGGAGCAGGGGGTGGACTATTTCACCATCCACGCCGGCGTGCGGCTCGCCCACATCCCGCTGACCGCGCGCCGCGTCACCGGCATCGTCTCGCGCGGTGGCTCGATCATGGCGAAATGGTGCCTCGCGCACCACGCGGAGAGCTTCCTCTACACGCATTTCGAAGAGATCTGCGAGATCATGAAGGCCTACGACGTCAGCTTCTCGCTGGGCGACGGGTTGCGACCCGGCTCCATCGCCGACGCCAACGACGCGGCCCAGTTCGCCGAGCTGGAAACGCTGGGCGAGCTGACGCAGATCGCCTGGAAGCACGACGTCCAGACCATGATCGAAGGGCCGGGCCATGTTCCGATGCACAAGATCAAGGAGAACATGGACAAGCAGCTGGCGCTCTGCGGCGAGGCGCCCTTCTACACGCTCGGGCCGCTGACGACCGACATCGCGCCCGGCTACGACCACATCACCAGCGCCATCGGCGCCGCCATGATCGGCTGGTTCGGCACGGCGATGCTCTGCTACGTCACGCCGAAGGAGCATCTGGGCCTGCCCGACCGCGACGACGTGAAGACCGGCGTCGTCACCTACAAGATCGCCGCCCACGCCGCCGACCTCGCCAAGGGCCATCCCTCGGCGCAGATCCGCGACGACGCCCTGTCCCGCGCCCGCTTCGAGTTCCGCTGGCGCGACCAGTTCCACCTCTCCCTCGACCCCGAGACGGCCGAAAAGTTCCACGACCAGACCCTCCCGGCGGAGGGCGCCAAGTCGGCCCATTTCTGCTCCATGTGCGGGCCGAAATTCTGCTCCATGAAGATCACCCAGGAGGTCCGCGACTACGCCCAATCCGGCATGGCCCAGATGTCGGAAACCTTCAAGGCGACCGGCGGCGAGATCTACCGCCCGGCGGAGTAGGGGCGGCACCACCTGAACGCCCTCCCCATGGAAAAGGGGAGGGCGTTTCCGGCGAGCGGCCTATCGACGGAAGCCTGTCCGGATGCCATGCTCGGCCTTATGACCCAAGCTCACCGGCCGACGAATGACAGCGACCTTCTCGAAACGGAACCGCTTCGCGCGGCCGTCGAGGAAGCCCGCGAGGCCGTCCGACGTGGCGAGGTCATTCCTCATGAACGGGTTCGGGAATGGCTGCTGGAACTGGCGCAGGGCAGGAACACAGCCCTGCCTTTCAATGACGTGAGGTCAGGCTTCCAGAAACGATGAGGGGGCGGCGCCCTTAAGCCCGCCCCCTTCGTCAGGGTCTGTCGGGGCCTGACCGTTTCCGGCAAGCGATTCCAACAGCGCATAGCCCACACATACGGCTGCCGTCACGGGCATGCAAGACAAACCACGTCCCCCCTCCCCAATCCGAAACGCAACCGCAGCCCAACCGTCGCGCGGCTGTCATCAGGGTTTCGCGAAGTTCCGGCATGAATGATCCCCAGGGCTGGTGCCCGGTCACGAGGGAAGGGATCAGCCATGAGCATGCGGAATCCGATGGCAGTTGCGGCGGACATCGCGGCCGAGTCCTCGCGCCTTGAGGTGCGGCTGGCCGGCGGCGCGCGGGAGATCGACGCGGCCCAGGCCTTGCGCTACCGCGTCTTCCACGAGGAGCTTCGGGCGACGCCGTCGGGCGCCGTGCCCGGCCGCGACGTGGACGGGTTCGACGCGGTCTGCGACCATCTCGTGATCCTCGACCACGCGGCGGCCCCGGGCGGTGCCGTGGTCGGCACCTACCGGCTGCTGCGCCGCTCGGTGGCGGAGCGCGCCCTCGGCTTCTACAGCGCCACCGAGTTCGACATCGCCCCGCTGCTCGCCCAGCCCGGCGAGCTGCTGGAGCTGGGCCGCTCCTGCGTCGATCCGGCCTACCGAACGCGGGCCACGATGCAGCTGCTCTGGCGCGGCATCTCCGCCTATGTGCTGCGCCACGGCGTGTCGCTGATGTTCGGCTGCGCCAGCCTGCCGGGCACGGACGTGGACGCCCTGGCGCCCGCCCTGTCCTACCTGCACCACCGCCACCTGGCCCCGCCGGAGCTGCGCGCCCGCGCCCTGCCGGACCGCTACGTGGACATGAACCGCGCGCCGGCCTCCTGCGTGTCCCACGACATGGCGGCGCGCCAGTTCGAAGGCCAGGCCGCGGTCGCCGGGCTGCCGCCGCTGCTGAAGGGCTACCTGCGGCTCGGCGGCTTCGTCGGGGAGGGGGCCGTCGTGGACCAGGCCTTCAACACCACCGACGTCTGCCTCATCGTCCCGCTCGACAACGTCGCCGGCAAATACGCCCGGCATTTCCTGCAACGGCTGGCCTGACCCTCCGCGGCACGGCGACGGCCGCTCCCATGAAAAAGGCCCCGCCCCCGATGTGGGGGCGGGGCCTTTCCGCCTCATGCGCCGTGCGGCGCGGCCTTACTCCGCCGCGTCGGTCCGGTGGTTCTGGCCGATCTCATGGTCGGCCATGATCTCCAGCGCGCGGACCATGCCGGAATGGTCCCAGGCCGAACCGCCATGGGCGGCGCAGCTGTTGAACAGCTCCTGGCAGGTGGCGGTGTTCGGCAGCGAGACGCCGAGCGCGCGGGCACCGGCCAGCGCCAGGTTCAGGTCCTTCTGGTGCAGCTCGATGCGGAAGCCCGGGTTGAAGGTGCGCTTCACCATGCGCTCGCCGTGCACCTCCAGGATGCGCGAGGAGGCGAAGCCGCCCATCAGCGCCTGGCGCACCTTGGCGGGATCGGCGCCGGCCTTCGACGCGAACAGCAGGGCCTCGCCGACCGCCTCGATGTTCAGGGCAACGATGATCTGGTTGGCGACCTTCGTGGTCTGGCCGTCGCCGTTGCCGCCGACCAGCGTGATGTTCTTGCCCATCTTCTCGAACAGCGGCTTGGCGCGCTCGAAGGCGGCGTCCGGGCCGCCGACCATGATGGTCAGCGAGGCGGCCTTGGCGCCGACCTCGCCGCCGGACACCGGCGCGTCGAGATAGTCGCAGCCCAGCTCGTTGATGCGCGCCGCGAACTTCTTGGTCTCGATCGGGGAGATCGAGCTCATGTCGATCACCAGCTTGCCGGCGCTCAGCCCCTCGGCGATGCCGTTGGCGCCGAACAGGGCGGCCTCGACATGGGGAGTGTCGGGCACCATGGTGATGATGACATCGGCCTTCTGGGCGACTTCCTTGCCCGAGGCGCAGGCGACGGCGCCCTTGCCGGTCAGCTCGGACGAGACCGGCTTGATGTCGAAGGCGTAGAGCGTGTGGCCGGCGTCCAGCAGGTGGCCCGCCATCGGCGCGCCCATGATGCCGAGGCCGATGAATCCGACGTTCATGGAAGAACTCCTTTTAAAGAATGCGTGTGCGGCAGGGATCGGTCGGGGAAGGGGCGGTCAGGCCGTGGCGGCCGCCGCGCGCATCCAGCCCAGCCCGTCGCTGGTCCTGGCGGCCGGCTTGTACTCGCAGCCGACCCAGCCCTGGAAGCCCATGCGGTCGATTGCGTTGAAGACGAAGGAATAATTGATCTCGCCGGTGCCGGGCTCGTTGCGGCCGGGATTGTCGGCAATCTGGATGTGCGCGATCTTCGGCAGAAGCCGCTGCATCGTCGGCACGACGTCACCTTCCATGATCTGCATGTGGTAGACGTCGTACTGGATGAACAGGTTGTCCGACCCGACCGTCTCCAGCAGCGCTTCGGTCTGCGCGGTGGTGGTCAGGTGGAAGCCCGGGATGTCGCGGGTGTTGATCGGCTCCACCAGCAGGCGGATGCCTTCCGCCTTCAGCGCCTTGGCGGCGAAGGCCAGATTGTCCACGAAGGTGCGCTCCACCGCGTCGGCCGAAGCACCCGCCGGAGTCTTGCCGGCCAGGCAGTT
The DNA here is from genome assembly GCF_017356015.1 of Azospirillum sp. SYSU D00513. Taxonomy (GTDB): domain Bacteria; phylum Pseudomonadota; class Alphaproteobacteria; order Azospirillales; family Azospirillaceae; genus Azospirillum. Next base: position 21,719 of record NZ_JAFIQV010000022.1, on the reverse strand, counting down.
GACCTGCGTGCAGCCCAGCGCCTTGGCGTATTCGATGGCCTTGCCGACGCCGTCCTGGAATTCGCCCACCCGGTCCGGCAGCACGGCGATGCCGCGCTCGCCCCCGTCCCAGTTGCCGGCCGGCAGGTTGTGCAGGACTTGCGTCAGCCCGTGCTGCTGGAGCCGCTCGGCCAACTCTTCCTTGGCGAAGGGGTAGGGGAACAGATACTCGACCCCCTTGAAGCCGTCCGCCGCGGCGGCGGCGAAGCGGTCGAGGAATCCGTGCTCGCCATAGAGCATGGTCAGGTTGGCCGCGAATTTCGGCATGTCGTCTCCTCCCTTGGAATTTCTCGCCGGTTTCTCGCCGGTTCTTCACCGGCGAACGGGCACGTGGGTGCGGTGCCGGCGTTGGCTTGCCGGCGGACCGGCATGGTTCCGCCCAGCAGACACCGCCCGGCACGGTCCCGTCAATGGTTCGTGGAATGGAATTTCATGATGCGGAAGTGATTTCCCCAAGTGCCTGACCGGCAACGCGTTCCTGCCCCCGCTTCGGCGGGATGCGCCCGCCGAACTGGTGGGAGATGGCATCCGCCGTCGCCTTCACCATGGCGCCGAGCAGGGGCAGCCGGTCGTCGGTGATGCGCGCCATCGGGCCGGAGACGGAGACGGCGCCGACGGGCTCCCCGAACTCGTTGAAGATCACCGAGGCGCAGCAGCGCATGCCCACGGCATGCTCCTCGTCGTCGATGGAATAGCCGCGCCGCCGGGTGCGCTCCAGCTCGTCGCGCAGGGCGGCGGGGGTGGCGAGGCTCTTCTCGGTGGGGCGGACCATGCCGGTGCGGCGCAGGATGCGGCCGACCTCCGCGTCGGTCATCTCCGACAAAAGCGCCTTGCCGACGCCCGAACAGGTCAGCGGCACCCGCCCGCCGGGGCTGGCGAAGGCGCGCATCATCTGCCGGCATTCGATCTGCGCCATGTAGATGGCCTGCCCGTCATCCTCGGCGGCGAGGTTCACCGTCTCCCCGCTTTCCTCCATCAGGCTGCGCATGTGCGGCCGGGCGACGACCACGAGGTTGCGCGAGCGGATGAAGGCGCTGCCCGCGTGGAAGGCCTGGACCCCCACCGACCAGAGCTTCCGCTCCGCGTCGAAATGGACGTAGCGTTCCTGTTCCAGCGTGGTCAGCAGCCGGTGCGCGGTGGAGGTGGACAGCCCGACCCGCTGCGCCAGATCGGTCAGCCCGGTGCCCTCGTCCGACTCCGCCAGCGCGTTGACGATGGACAGCGCCCGCAGCAGGGACTGCACCTGCGAGGAGCGCTCGGTCGCACGGTCAGAGGTGCGGTCGGCGGCCTGGTCCGGAGCAGCACCCCGCCCGCCAACCCGCCGCTCCCGCACGGGACTCTTGGTCATGCTCGGCTCCCGGTCTGGATGAGGCGCGTTGGAAAGGAGGAATAGGATTTAGAAAAGGGAACCGCGAATTCCGGCCCTCTCCCCACCGGGGAGAGGGAGGGTGAGGGCCGGTAGGCTGTGCTTTTCAGCACGCCATCGAAGGAAAACCACTTTTCCGTCATCCCCGCGAAAGCGGGGATCCAGACGTTCCCATAAGGGTCGTTCCGGGGGAGTCCTGGACCCCCGCTTTCGCGGGGGTGACGGCTAAGTGGCCGGTGTTCCTTCAATCACGGCATCACGATGCGCACGAAGGCGGTTCCCCGGAGAGCGAGGAACCGCCGCCCGCCGATCACACCCGAACCAGCTGCGCTTCATCCGCCGGGATGTCGAGCACTTCCTCGAACTCGGTCACGCCGTTGATCTCCTGGCCCATGGCGATGTTGGTCACGCGCTCCAGGATGACCTCGACGACGACCGGCACCTGGTGCTGGTCCATCAGCGACTGGGCCTGGGCGAAGGCGGATTGCAGGTCGTTCGGGTCGGTGACGCGGATCGCCTTGCAGCCCAGCCCCTCGACCACCTTGACGTGGTCGACGCCGTAGCCGTTGACCTCGGGCGCGTTGATGTTCTCGAAGGAGAGCTGGACCTGGAAGTCCATCTGGAAGGCGCGCTGCGCCTGCCGGATCAGGCCGAGGTAGCTGTTGTTCACCAGCACGTGGATGTAGGGCAGCTTGTGCTGGGCGCCGACCGCCAGCTCCTCGATCATGAACTGGAAGTCGTAGTCGCCCGACAGGGCCACGATCTTGCGCGTCTTGTCGGCCGCGCGCACGCCCAGCGCCGCCGGCAGGGTCCAGCCCAGCGGGCCGGCCTGGCCGCAGTTGATCCAGTGGCGCGGCTTGTAGACGTTCAGGAACTGCGCGCCGGCGATCTGCGACAGGCCGATGGTGGTGACGTAGCAGACGTCACGGCCGAAGGCCTGGTTCATCTCCTGGTAGACGCGCTGCGGCTTGATCGGCGTGTTGTCGTAGTCGCTGCGGCGCAGCATGGTGCGCTTGCGCGTCTGGCACTGCGACACCCACTCCGACCGGTCCTTCAGCTTGCCGGCGGCCTTCCACTCCTTTGCCACCTCGACGAACAGGTCGAGCGCCGCGCCCGCGTCGGACACGATGCCCAGGTCCGGCGTGAAGACGCGCCCGATCTGGGTCGGCTCCACGTCCACGTGCACGAACTTGCGGCCCTTGGTGTAGACGTCCACCGAACCGGTGTGGCGGTTGGCCCAGCGGTTGCCGATGCCCAGCACGAAGTCCGATTCCAGCATCGTCGCGTTGCCGTAGCGGTGCGCCGTCTGCAGCCCCACCATGCCGGCCATCAGCGGATGGTCGTCGGGGATGGCGCCCCAGGCCATCAGCGTCGGGATGACGGGAACGCCGATGGTCTCCGCGAACTCCACCAGACGCGCGCTGGCGTCGGCGTTGATGATGCCGCCGCCGGCAACGATCAGCGGACGCTCGGACTCGAGCATCATCGACAGCGCCTTCTCGACCTGCTTGCGCGTCGCGGCGGGCTTGTAGGGGGCCAGCGGCTCGTAGCTGTCTGGATCGAACTCGATCTCCGCCATCTGCACGTCGATGGGCAGGTCGATCAGCACCGGGCCGGGGCGGCCGGAGCGCATGATGTGGAAGGCCTGCTGGAAGGCGTAGGGCACCTGGCCCGGCTCCAGCACCGTGGTCGCCCACTTCGTGACGGGCTTGGCGATGTCGGCGATGTTGATCGCCTGGAAATCCTCCTTGTGCATGCGGGCGCGCGGCGCCTGACCGGTGACGCAGAGGATGGGGATCGAATCCGCGATGGCCGAATAGAGGCCGGTGATCATGTCCGTGCCGGCCGGGCCGGAGGTGCCGATGCAGACGCCGATGTTGCCCGGATCGGCGCGGGTGTAGCCCTCCGCCATGTGCGAGGCGCCCTCGACGTGGCGGGCCAGCACGTGGCCGATCCGGCCGTTCTGCTGAAGCGCCGCGTAGAACGGGTTGATGGCCGCGCCCGGAACGCCGAAGCAGACGGTGACGCCCTCCTTCTCCAGAACATGGACCGCCGCCTCAATCGCCCTCATCCTAGCCATAACCGGCCTCCTCGCTTGAATCACATGCGTTTTTTCAAAGAATGATCGTCCAGCGGATCATCCTGCATGGCCGCAGAGTGGCGCGCTCGGCGTGGGGAGGCAACGGTTTGCGGAAAGCTTTTCGCAATGTGGAAGGGGAGGCCGAAAAGCAAGTCACGACAAAGGGTTGAGCCATTCCGAACAGCAATGAACGTCATCGACGGTGTGGTGATGCCCATCGGCCAAGACTCCTGGTTCAGGAATGCGACGGTCCCCTCGGCATCTTCTGGCACTGCGGACACCGGGGCAGCGCCTCGCCACGCCGGCGGCAGGCCTCGAACAGCGGAGGTGAAAGCTTCCGTTCCACATCCAGCAAAACTTCTCTCTGCTGCGCAACAGAGATCCGGGATGGCTGAGTGCAGACTTCATGCTTCAGTAGCCCATGTTTAGAATCTGAAACACTGTGTTAAAGAAAGTTAAGAGATGAGAATGCCTCTCTCTTTGCGTTTGGCTGTTGATAAATTTCTAATATAATGGTCCTAAATCAATCAGCATTGCATTGTTTGTGGGGATGGGTGGTCGTGGCACGTTGGTGGCAAGTCCGGTTGCGGACAAAGATCGTGGTCGGAATGGTGGCCGTACTGGTGGCAAGCACAACAGCGTTCACCGGGATATCGCTTTGGCTGTCGCGCCAAGCAGCCCAGAAGGCAGCGATAACACTGACATCCGAAATTGCCGAACATCAGGCTGTCCGCGTTGCGGCAGGCATCACCCATGCCTTGAACAGCGCCCGAAGCATTGCCGATCTCATCGACGCGGAGCGAAGCACCCAGTCGCCCAGGCGGGAGGTCGTGAACCGGTACTTGCAGCGTCTGGCTTCAAACCCGGCTTTCGCTGGAGTCTGGGTCGATATGGCCGATGATGGTTTCGACGGCCGCGACGCTCATTTCGCCACACGCACAGACGAAATCCTGGGCCTGCCCAACACTGGACGAATGAGCCTGTTGTGGCTGCCCGGCGAGACCGGACCCAAAGCCGATGACAGCGAGGGTGTCAGCTACGAGGAAGTCCAGGAGAAGGAGTATTACAAGGACGCCGCCACCGCGAAGAAGGAGGTGGTGACGGAACCCTATCTTGACGAATTCACAAAGCAGTTGATGGCCAGCGCCGCCATGCCGGTGCTCGATGCCGGGAACGTCATCGGTGTGGCTGGAGTCGATCTGTCACTCCAGGGTCTGACGGAGATCGTGCAGTCGGTCCGTCCTTACGGTGACGGCTATGTGGCCGTGTTGTCGCCTTCGGGGCGATATGTCGCTCATCCCAACGCGTCCCGGCTGTCGCAAGTCAGTGATGATCTGCCCGCCGAGGTGCGGTCCGCGGTGAGCGAGGGGCGTGTGTTCCAGGACACGGTGATGCTTGCCGGCCAGCCCCATCACCTTCGTGTGCTGCCAATTCGCTTCGGCCAGGCCGAGACCGCCTGGTCCTTCTTGGTGGCGGTGCCGCAGGCCAGCATCATGGCGAATGCCGACCGGTTGACCCAACTGTCGGCCATGGTCGGTTTGATCAGCATCGCCTTCGGCGCCGTGGTCGCGCTGATGATCGGTGGTGGGCTGGCGCGTCCCCTGACGGCGATGACATCGGCGATGGCGCGTCTGGCCGACGGCGATCTTGCAACGCCGATCCCGGCACTTGACCGTAGGGACGAGACAGGAACCATGGCGCGCGCGGTCGATGTTTTCAAAGCCGGCTTGATCCGGGCTCGCGACCTGGATCAGGCTCGGAAGGTTGAATGGCAGGAACGAGAGAGCCGCGCGCGTGCGCTTGCTGAATTGCAGCGGGACTTCGAGGCCAAGGCGAGTGGTCTGTCCAGGGAGCTTGCCTCTTCTGCCGTGCAACTGAGGACGACGGCGGAAGACCTTTCGTCCATTGCTGACCGCACCGATGATCAGGCGGCCTCGGTCGCGGCCACGGCCAGCCAGTCCTCCGGCAACGTTCAGGCTGTCGCGACGACGACGGATCAATTGTCTGCCTCGATCCGCGAAATCACCCGGCAAGTCAATGATGCGGCGCGAGTTGCCGGTGTGGCGGTGGCCGACGTGGAAAGCACCAATAAGACGGTCGATGCCCTGGCGCAAAGGGCTCAACAGATCGGCGATGTGGTCACACTGATCCAGTCGATCGCGGCCCAGACCAATCTGCTCGCACTGAACGCCACGATCGAAGCTGCTCGCGCAGGCGAGGCGGGCAAGGGCTTCGCTGTCGTTGCCAATGAGGTGAAGAGCCTCGCGAACCAGACCGCCAAGGCGACTGGCGACATCGTGGTGCAGGTGGAGGAAATCCGCGCGGTCACGGAACGCACGGTCGGATCGATGCGTGGCATCGGCAACACCATCACTCACGTCAGCCAGATCGCATCCACGATCGCACTGGCCATGGAGGAACAGGGTGCCGCCACCGTGGAGATCGTCCGCAACATCCAGCAGGCGGCACTCGGCGCGCAGGAGGTCAGCAGCATCGTTGGCGAAATACGTGGCGCCGCTGCCGGGACAGGCAACGCCGCCTCGCAGGTGCTGACATCGGCGGACGCTGTCGGTCAGCGCTCCCAGGCACTGACGGCGGAAGTGGAATCCTTCTTCGCGGCCGCCCGCAAGTTCTAGGTTCTGCCGGATTTTGAGAGTCCCGGAGGCGGGGAACTGTCCCTTCTGCATCGGGTGCCGCCGTTCGGAGCGCCCGGTGTCCGGCTTCCCGTCATTCAGCCGTTGGCGCGGCCACGGCTAATGCCCTCTACCCATTCCACGTCCGCACCGGCCCGCAGTCGATGTGCACGAATCCGTTGTCCGGGTAGATGCCGACCCCGCCGCGACGCAGGGACAGGGCGTGGCGGGCAAGCGCGGTGACGTTCACGTCGGTGCAGGTGAAGTCGATGGCCTTGCCGACGAGGTGCAGGCTGTGTTCGGCGGCACCGCCGCGCCGGGCGCGGAGCATGCGGTTCGTGCCGATGGTCCGGAATCCGGACAAGATGGTGATCGGCCTCTTGGTCCGGCAGGCGCGCTGCACCTCCCACATGATGTCCAGAACGCCGGGGTCGATCGGCTGCACGTCGCCGGTGCGCCAGTCCCGGAAGAAATGGTTCAGCTGGCCGAGCGCCGCCCGGTCATAGTCGTTCCCGCGCCGGTAGGGCAGCGACAAGGCCTCGCCGGTGTGCATGTGGACCAGGCGCAGGCTGCGCACCTTCGGGCTCCTGTCGTCCTGGGTGCTGCTCCCCACGCCCTTCGCGAGGCTCCGCCCCTTGCGCGTGCCGGGCTGGACCGGGCGGGCGGCGGCTTCGCCCGTCAGGGGCGGCGCGCCGATGGTGGCGAAGGCGGCGAGGCCGGCGAGGATGCCACGGCGCGAGATCGTCCTTGCCTGAGGCTCCGGCAGTTCCGCCATGTCATGGATCGGGTGTTCCTGTCGGTCGGGCAGCATGGGCGTGTCCTCGGGTTGGCTGAGGCGGGAAGGCTTGGAAAGCAGGGGAGGGGCGAGGGTGGCCGCGGGCAGGCCGCGTCGGACAGGCCGGTTCGGCCCGGCCGCCGGTGCACCGGCGCCGAAGGGCGCGTCGCGGGGAAGGCCGTCCTGGTCCCGCAGGGTCACCTCATCGGAAGCCTATGTGGGTAGGCTTCCCTTTGCCCGTCACGGCGGGCGGCGCGAATGGCTGGCGGGTGGCATGGCGGTCCGCCGGGGCGCTGTTCGCCGGCCCCGGCGGAATCCGTGGCGGCAGGTTACTCGGCAGCGCCCGCGAAGGCCGTCGCGGCGGCGGCCAGGGGAGCGGCGGCCGGCTTGGCGGCGCTGTTGGTGCTGGCGGGCGTCACGGACTGGATGTCGCCGGCCAGCTGGCCGCCGGCCTCGACGCCGAGTTCGCCGTACTTGATCGAACCGGTGACCTTGCCGGTCGCGCGCACGGTCAGCCGGCCGCGCACGGTGATGCTGCCCTCGAACCGGCCGCCGATGTCCGCGTCCTGCACCTCCACGGACCCGTTGAACAGGCCGCTTTCCGCGATCTCCAGCGACTGGCCCTGGTGCAGCTTGGCGGACACCGTGCCCTCGATCACCAGCGCGTCGCAGGCGCCGATCTCACCGGACAGGGAGATGCCGCGCCCGACGATCAGGCGGCGGGGCTCGGCCGAGGCCGGCGCCGGCTCCGCCACGGCGGCGGGCGCCTTCGGGGCGGAGGCGCTCTCCGGCATCCGGCGCGGGACGGCGACCGGGCGGTCGATCAGCTTGCGCGGAACGTCCGTCCGGCTGGAGGACTGCGGCGGAACGGTGTCCAGGACGGGCGTGACGGTGGGGGCGTTCATGTCGGTGTCCTTGCTGGCGAGCGGGCTGAAGGTGGGGGCGTCGTTGATCTGGGCGATGGTCTGCGCGGCGGAGGCCGGCGGCTGTTCCGCGGGCGGCGGCGCGGTGGCGGCTTCCGCCGTGCCGGAGGTCTGGTTTCGTCGTCCGAACAACATGGTCTTGGCTCCTTGGGTCAGGGTGGGGTTCGGCTGGCGTCGGAGGGAAAGGGTGCGGGCAGGACAGGGCGCCCGGCCACCCCGGCGGCTCAACGCGTCTTGGCGCGGAACACGGGCCGGAGGGCAGGGGAACGGCCACGGGCGGTTCCGGCGCTGGGGCCGGCCGAGGCCGCCGGGCGGGCTGCCTCGGCCATTCGGAAGCACGGCGTCCGCGCGGCGGGCAAGGCGCGGGCCGTCAGGCCCGGAACCGCTGCGGGATGGGGAAAGGACAGGAGGCGCATGGTCACAAAAGTCGGGGAAAGGAACCTATGGATGGCGGGGCGGGGATCGGCGGCGCCTGCGCCCGACCGAAATCCTGCGGGCCGCGCGGGAGATCCTGGCGCCGGGGCGGATCAGTTCAGCGCGGCGAAGGCCAGCGCGCTCGCCAGCGTGCCCGTCACGAAAGGCTTGGACACATAGCCGAGCGGGCCGAGATCCTCGGTCTCCTTACGGAGAGCGCTGTCGATGTTGGCGGAGATGAACAGGGTCTTGATGCCCCACCGCTCATAAGCCGCCCGCGCCACCTCGGCGCCCGAACCTTTGCCGGCCAGGCTGACATCACAGGTAACAAAATCCGGCTTGTGGCATTCGATGTCGGAAATGGCTTTCGGAACTGTTGCCGCAACGGCACAGACATCGTGTCCCAAATCTTTTAATACCATTTTGATATAGAGAGAAACGACGGCGTCGTCTTCTACCACGATGGCCTTCACGATCGTATCTCCTTTTCTGATCCCTTTCCTTGCGGAGCAGGACGGGGTGAATGACTGGTGAGGCGAACCTGCCAGAACGCGGCCGCGAAGGCGAACGATAAAAATTAACGTTTCCTTCATCATACGATTTCGCAAGCTAAAAAGATTCCGCGATTCGGCGCGAATCCGTGCCGTGACGGATTGAGGTTCGATGCTTGTTCTCCCTTCCCGTCCCGACCGCCTCCGGGCCGTCAGGGCCGTCTTTCGCGGATTCCCTGGTCAATCCCGCCCATCCGCATAGGACCCCGGCTTTCACCTCTACCTATACTTCTGGATGGCGGGCGGGGCGGCCGGGCGCTGTGACCGCGTGCGGACATGGGGCCGAATCGGCGAGTCGGAGGAGCGATGCTCGTGGTCGTCGGCTCGGCGGGCGGCGCGATGCTCCCGTCGCGGAGCGCTGCGCACCATTCAGCGCATTGGCCGGCTTCAACGGCCGAAACGCATGGCGCGCCGTTGCACGGAACTGCCGGATTCCGGTACCGTCAGACGCACGGCCTGTCGTTCGAGGATGCCATTCCGGCCCTTAAGGAAGGGCGCCGACTCGCGAATCCGCATGAACGTGTCGTCCCGGATGAAGCGCATGCAGGTGATCGGCATGGCCTACGGCAACGTCCTGTTCGTGGTCGCCACCATGCGGGACGAGAACAAATGCCGCATCATCTCCGCCCGGAGGGCGACGCGCCATGAACAAGACCGATACCACGCTGGTGACCGTGAAGAGTGGTGAGGCTCCGCCCCGGGGCGACACCGATTGCGCACGGCTGGAGGCCATGACCGACGAGGAGATCCTGGCCGCCGCTCAGGACGATCCCGATGCGCAACCGCTCGCACCCGAGCAACTGGCCAGGATGCGCCGGGTTTCGCGCGTGAAGGTCCTGCGGCAGCGGCTTGGCATGACCCGGATGGAGTTCGCGCAGGCCTTCCAGCTTCCCGTGCCGCCACTCCTCGTCATCACCGACCGCTGGCAGGCGGCGGCGCCGCTTCCGTTGCTGGCGGAGCGGCTGTTCGCCGGCGGGCTGCGCTGGCTGTCCCTGCGCGACAAGGACCTGCCGGATCCTGAGCGGCTGGCGCTCGCCCGCGACCTCGTGCGGGCGGCGCGGCCCTGGGGCGCCACGGTCACCCTGCATGGGGAACCGGAGCTGGCGCTGCTCGCCGGGGCGGCGGGCGTGCATCTGCCGGACGGGGCGGACGCCGGGCGGGCGCGGGCGCTGCTGGGGGACGGGGCCTTGATCGGGCAGTCGGTGCATGGACCCGAGGCGCTGGCGCGCGCGGCGGGGCAGGAGGTGGATTACGTCACCGTCTCCCCCGTCTTCGCCTCGGCCAGCAAGCCGGGCTACGGGCCGCTGCTGGGGGCGGAGGGGGTGCGGCGACTCGCGGAGGCGAGCCCCGTCCCGCTGCTGGGGCTGGGCGGGATCGAGGACGCGGCGGCGGCGGGCGCCTGCCTCGGCGCGGGGGCGGCCGGGGTCGCGGTCATGGGGCTGGCGATGCGGCGGCCCGACGCGCTGGCGGGGCTGCTCGACGCCGTTCGGGCCGCCGCGCGCTGACGGTCTGCTGGCCGGCCGCGCGGCCACGCCGGGCCGATGCCGCCGGCACCACTGGACTTTGTAAAAAATATACGCATCTGGTATTTGAGATACGAGAAATCAGGCGGAAACCGGCCAACGGCCCGCCCTTGGGAAATCCATGGAAAATGGGACGCCCATGGAAAAACGAAAACACGAAGCACGAAGGACCGTGACACCATGACCGCCCTGCCGCTCAACGTGCGTCCGCTCGACACCGGCACGACGTTCCGCAACCAGGTCTACCATTCGCTGAAGCAGGCGATCATGGAGATGGACATCTACGACCACTCCGAGGAGATCCGGCTGGACGAACGCCAGCTCAGCGAGATGCTGGGCGTCAGCCGCACGCCGATCCGCGAGGCGCTGACCCTGCTGGAGCAGGAGGGCTTCATCCGCCTCCAGCCCCGGCGCGGCGTCTTCGTCGTGCGCAAGACCAAGGCCGAGATCGTCGAGATGATCCATGTCTGGGCGGCGCTGGAGGGCATGTCCGCCCGCATGGCGGCGGAGAATGCCCCGGCCGAGGACATCGCCAAGCTGTGGGAGCTGTTCCGCGACTTCGAGAACAGCAGCCCGAAGGAGCATGTGAACGAGTATTCGGACGCGAACATCGCCTTCCACCGGAGCATCATCGCGCTCAGCGGCTCGGCGCTGATCCGGGAGATGACCGACAACCTGTTCATCCACGTCCGCGCCATCCGCAAGCTGACCATCGGCCAGACCGACCGGGCCGAGCGCTCGATCCAGGACCACAAGGCGATCATCAAGGCGCTGGAAAGCCGCGACCCCGACCTCGCCGAACGGCTGGTCCGCGACCACGCCCTGGGCCTCGCCGCCCATGTCGAGAAGCACTGCGACTTCCTGGAATAAGGGGCTGTCCTTCCAGGGCGCGTGTTGAAGGCGTTGTCATGAACTGACGGCGGCGGTCCCGGGCATCCCCGGAACCGCCGCCGCTTTTCGTTGCGCCGGGCTCTACGCGGTGACCGGGGCCTTCCGCACGGCGCCGGCGGCCTGGGCCTCGGCGTTGCCGCTGGCCTCGATGGTGACGACGCGCAGGATGTTGGTGGTGCCGGCCTTGCCGAAGGGCACGCCGGCGGTGATCACCAGCATCTGGCCGACCTTGCCGATGCCCTCCTGCGCCGCTACGGCGCTGGCCCGGCTGACCATCTCCGCGAAATTCTCCACGTCCGTGGTCCAGACCGAATGGACGCCCCAGGCGAGCGAGAGCTGGCGGGCCGTCTGCTGGCGGGCGGATAGCCCAAGGATCGGCACGCCCGGACGCTCGCGCGAGGCGCGCCGCGCCGTGGCGCCGGTCAGGGTGAAAGTGGCGATGCCGGCGGCCGAGATGGTGTCCACCACCTGGCGCGCCGCCGCCGACACGGCGTCGGACACGGTGGCCTCGGGTGCCGGGTGCTCGGCGTCCATGATGCGGCGGTAGAGCGGGTCGTGCTCCACCCGGCGGACGATGCGGTCCATCATCGCCACCGCCTCGACCGGGTAGCGGCCGGACGCGGACTCCGCCGACAGCATCACCGCGTCGGCGCCGTCATAGACGGCGGTCGCCACGTCCGACGCCTCGGCGCGGGTCGGGGTCGGCTCCGACACCATGGATTCCAGCATCTGGGTGGCGACGATCACCGGCTTGCCCTTGGCGCGGCACTCCCGGATCATGCGCTTTTGCAGGCCGGGCACGTCCTCCGGCGGCAGCTCCACGCCCAGGTCGCCGCGCGCCACCATGATGGCGTCGGACAGGTCGATGATCTCGCTCAGCCGCGGCAGGGCGGCGGGCTTCTCGACCTTGGTCATGATGTGGGCGCGGTCGCCGATCAGCTCGCGCGCTTCCAGAATGTCCTCCGGACGCTGCACGAAGCTGAGGCCGATCCAGTCCACGCCGAGGCCGAGGCCGAAGCGCAGGTCGCTGCGGTCCTTCTCCGACAGGGCGCTCAGCGCCAGCTCGGCGCCGGGGACGTTCACGCCCTTGCGGTCGGACAGGGTGCCGCCGGCCAGCACCTCGGTCTCCGCGTGGTCGGGGCCGCAGCTCCGCACCTGGAGGCGGATGCGCCCGTCGTTCAGCAGAAGGTCCAGCCCCGGCGTGAGGCTGGCGAAGATCTCCGGGTGCGGCAGGCAGGCGCGGGTGGCGTCGCCCGGCGTGGGATCGAGGTCGAGGCGGAAGCGGTCGCCCGCCTTCAGCGCCACCGGGCCGTTCGCGAAGGTGCCGACGCGCAGCTTCGGCCCCTGGAGGTCGAGCAGCACGCCGATCGGGCGGCCGAGCGTGGCCTCCACCGCGCGGATCTGCTGGTAGCGCTCGGCATGCTCGAACTGGGTGCCGTGGCTGGCGTTCAGGCGGAACACGTCCACCCCGGCCTCGGCGAGGTCGAAGATCTGGCTGTAGGTCGAACTCGCCGGTCCAAGCGTGGCGACGATCTTGGTGCTGCGGTTGCGCGGCATGTGCGTATACCCCTGTGGCCCGGAAGCCCGACGGCCCGGGATGGATGAGGCGGGCTTGGAAAAGCCCGGCCATGTAAGGATTGCCCGGATGCTGGGACCGGGCCGCCCATGGGGTCAATCATGGGTATTACCGTTTTCCGGATAGCGGAATGTACGGCATGCCACATGATTCTCACGCCATTCGGCCGAGGGCATAGGCGCCACGCCCGCTTGACCGGCGGGCGCCGCGCCATGCTCTGATGGCTGGTCGATCCCGATCCGGACCCAGCATGACGCCTCCCGCCGAGCCGCGCCCCTCCGCCAGCCTGATCCTCCTGCGCGACGGCGCCGACGGGCTGGAACTGCTGATGATCCGGCGGCACGCCGGCCTGCGCTTCGCGCCCGGCGCCATGGTCTTCCCCGGCGGCGGGCTGGAGGAGCAGGACCACGACCCGGACTGGCGGGACCATTGCCGCCTCCATCCGGACGACGCCGCGCACCGCGTCGCCGCCATCCGCGAGACCTTCGAGGAATGCGGGCTGCTGCTCGCCGGTTCGATGGGAACGGACGGGCTGGCGGGGGAGGAGCAGCGCGCGGCCTTCCTGCCCAACACGGGGGAGACGCTTCTCGACGCCCTGCGGCGGTCCGGGCTGGAGCTGGCGACGGACCGGCTCGTGCCCTTCGCCCATTGGGTGACGCCGGAGATCCTGCGGCGGCGTTTCGACACGCTCTTCTACCTGGCGCCCGCCCCGGCGGGGCAGGAGCTGCGCATCGACGCCGGGGAGGCGGTGGACGCGCTCTGGGCGACGCCGCGGGCGATCCTGGCGCGGGCCGACGCCGGCGAGCTGAAGCTGATCTTCGTCACCCGCATGATCCTGCGCCGCCTCGCCGGCTGCGCGGACATGGGAGCGGCGGTGCTGGCCGCGCGGGAACGGCCGCTCGTCCCGGTGATGCCGGTGCGGGTCGAGACCCCGGCCGGCCCGGTCTTCCGCATCCGCGCCGACGCCGGCTACAGCCCGACGGAGTTCCCGGAGGCCGAGGTCACGCTGGGCTAGCTCAGCCCGCGCGCAAGGCCGGGGCGCGCACGCCGGACGGCAGGGTCATGGCGAGCACGCCGGCGATCACCAGGACCAGCCCGGCCCAGGCGGTCGGGCTCGGGCTCTCGCCGAGGAAGGCCATCCCGATCGCGACGCCGATCGGCACGCGCAGATAGGCCTGGGCCGTCGTGCCGACCGAGCCCAGCCGGTTCACGAGCCGGAAATACAGGACGAAGGCGAAGGCCGTCGAGAAGACCGAGAGGGCCGCCAGCGCCACCATGGACTCCGCCGAGGGCCGGAGCCCCCAGGGCGCGTCCACCACCAGGCTCACGGGGATGAGCAGCGCCGCCCCGCACAGGAGCGAGCCCGCCGCCGGCATGACCGGGTCCAACCCCTTGAAGCCCCGCCCGAAGATGGCGGCACCCGCGTAACAGACCGTGGCCGCGACGATGGCGAGCTGCGCCAGCAGGTTCCGGCCGAGCCCGCCGAAGGCCTGGACGCCGACGATGAGGGAGATCCCGGCAAGGCCGGCCAGCACGCCGAAGGACTTGCGCGCGGTCACCGCCTCGTGCCGGGTGACGGCGGCGGTCAGCAGGAAGGCGAAGATGGGCGTGCCCGCGTTCAGGATGGCGGCGAGCCCCGCCTCCACCGTGCGCTCCGCCCAGGCGATGAGCGTGAAGGGAAGGACGCTGTTGAGGCAGGCCTGGACCAGGAAGCGCGTCCAGGTCGCGCGGTCCCGCGGCAGGGCCGAGCCCCGCCAGCGGATGACGGCGAGCAGCAGCAGCCCGGCGATCAGCGTGCGCCCCGCGATGAGCGTCACGGGCGGGATGGTCTCCACCCCGACCTTGATGAAGCTGTAGGACGCCCCCCAGAGCGTCGCCAGCAGGAGAAGCAGGCCGAGATCGGCTGCCCCGTTGTTCCGCGGATGTGTCATCTTTCCCCCACCTTGTTCGGACGGCGGGGAGCATGCCACCGGGCGGGAGGCGGTCGCTTCGGCCGGGACCGAAGCGACCGGGTCGGGGAAGGGCCGGGCGGATCAGGCCCGCGTCAGCGCCTTCAGATGAGCCTCGACACCCTCGGCGAGGCCGGTCATGTCGTAGCCGCCCTCCAGCGCGGAGACGACGCGCCCGCCGCAATGCTTGTCGGCCACGGCCATGAGCTGGCGGGTCGCCCATTCGAAGTCGGCGCCGGTGAAGTTCAGGTTGGCCAGGGGATCGCGGGCGTGGGCGTCGAAGCCGGCGGAGATCATCACCAGCTCCGGCGCGAAGGCGTCGAGCGCCGGGATGATCGCCCGCTCCATGGCCTGCCGGAACTCGACCGAGCCGCTGTAGGGCTCAAGCGGCACATTGACGATGTTCTCCGCCACTCCGCGCTCGTGCGACCGGCCGGTGCCGGGATAGAGCGGCGACTGGTGGGTGGAGGCGAAGAACAGGCCCGGCTCGTTGTAGAACATCGCCTGGGTGCCGTTGCCGTGGTGGACGTCGAAATCGACGACCGCCACCCGCGTCAGCCCGTGCCGCTTGCGCGCCTGCTCGGCGCCGACGGCGATGTTGTTGAAGACGCAGAAGCCCATGGCGCGGGCCGGCTCGGCGTGGTGGCCGCAGGGGCGCACGGCGCAGAAGGCGTTGTCCGCCTCGCCGCCGAGCACGGCGTCCACGGCGGCGCAGACCGAGCCCGCGGCGCGCAGGATGCCGGAGCGCGACCCCGGTGACAGCACCGTGTCGGCGTCGAGCCGGACATAACCCTCCTCGGGGAAGGAGGCCATGACCTCGTCCACGTAACTGTGATCATGCACCCATTTGAGCTGCTCGGCTTCGGCTTCCGGGGCGGGGCGCCGCTCCAGGCCGCGGAACTCCTCGCGGTCGAGCACCTGCCAGACGACCCGGATCCGTTCCGGGCGTTCCGGATGGCCGGGGCCGGTATCGTGATGCTCGCAGTCGGGATGGGTGAAGATCAAGGTCGTCATGAACACCCTCTTTCGTCGGTCGGAGCGCTGTTGCCGGGCATTGTCTGTTGCCCGTGATCGTTATGAAGGTAACGGAACGGCACGCGAAAAACGCCCCTGGAGCGCGAGGCTCCGGGGCGTCGGACGCTCGTGTCCTCCCAGGCGCGATCAGTGGGCGTAGGCGCTGGGCTGGTGGGGCGCCGTGCGGTCCGCGGTCGAGCCCAATTCCTCGAGCTGCAGGCGGGTGAAGTCGCGGGCGCTGACCACGCCGATGAGGTGGCCGTCGTCCAGCACCGGCAGATGGCGGATGTGGTGGTCCTCCATCAGCTGCAGCGCGTGGCGCAGGCTGTCGGTCGGCGCGCAGGTCACCGGGCAGCGGGTCATCAGCTGCGAGACGGGCGTCTGCATCAGCGCCGGCCCCTTCTCCAGCAGCGCGTGCACGATGTCGCGCTCGGACAGAACGCCGGCCAGCGTGTTGCCCTCCGTGCGGCAGACATCCTTGACCACGAGGGAGCTGATGTTTTCCGCCTTCATCAGCCGGATCGCTTCCTCGACCGTGGAGCCCGAGCGCACGGCGACGACGCGGGCTTCCTTCTTGCGGAGAATATGTTCGACGTTCATGGCAGGCGCTCCTCGGAACGGGCGGTGAGATGGGGGCGGTGAGCTGACTGCGGCGGCGCCCTGGTGAGTTCTGGTATACCAAATCCAGAATGCAGGTGCAAAGTAATTCCGAATACGGACTGTTGAACTTACGTATCATATCGCCGCCGGAATCGCCAACGCGAACGGCCCGGCGGGTGATGCCGCCGGGCCGTTCCGCCGTCCCGAAGCCTTGCCTCAGGCGATCGGCAGGACGAGCTGGAAGGCTTTGATGGTCATGCGCTTGCGGTGATAGAAGCGGTGCGCGTCGCCGCGCTGGATGCCGGAGATGATCTCCATCTGCGCGCAGCCGCGCTGCTTCGCCTGGTCGGCCAGCCAGTCGAACAGCTTGTCGCCCAGGCCGAAGGACCGCATCTTCGGCGAGGTCACCAGATCCTCGACATACATGTAGCGGCCGCGCGACAGCGTCTCGTGCACGCGGAAGCCGGCGCAGCCGCCCACCTCGCCGTCGACCCGCAGCAGGACAAGGTTGTAGCCGTCGTCCATCTGGCGGCGGATCTGGTCGCGGTAGACCGTCTCGTCGGTGAAGCTGGTGCGGAGTTCCTTGACGACCGGGAAGCTCGCGGCGATGTCGGCGTCGTCCTTGGCGAGCGTGATGTCGATGGTGGCGGACTGCTGTTCCATGGCGTTGCTTTCCTTCCCCTGGGGTTCGTGCTGTTCTGGTATACGGTATCCCAACAACCGGATGGTGCCTAGCCGCCCCATGCGCCCTGCGGGTGCGGCAAATTGTCCGCACACCGAACAATGGGCGCGGTCAGTCCCCGGCCGGCTCCAGGGCCGGCTTCGGCTTCGCCGGGGCGAAGACGTTCTCCGGGCCGGGGAAGCGGCGGTTGCGCACGTCGTCGGCGAAGCACGCGGCAGCCTCCGAGATCTGCCCCCCGAGCTGGGCGTAGCGGCGCACGAACTTCGGCGTGAAGTCGCTGAACAGGCCGAGCAGGTCGTCGGTGACCAGCACCTGTCCGTCGCAGCCGAGCGAGGCGCCGATGCCGATGGTCGGCACGGGCACCGCCGCCGTGATGCGGTCGGCCAGGGGTTCGACCACGCCTTCCACCACGATGCTGAAGGCGCCGGCCTCGGCGATGGCCCGGGCGTCGGCGAGGATGGCGTCGCCCTCGGCCTCCGTGCGGCCGCGCGTGCGGAAGCCGCCCAGCGCGTTCACCGACTGCGGCGTCAGCCCGACATGGCCCATCACCGGCACGCCGCGCGCGGTCAGGAACGCCACCGTTTCCGCCATCTCGGCGCCGCCCTCCAGCTTGACGGCGGCGCAGCCAGTCTCCGCCATGACGCGGGCGGCGTTGCGGAAGGCCTGCTGCGGCGATTCCTGGTAGCTCGCGAAGGGCATGTCCACGATGACGCAGGCGCGCGAGGATCCGCGGCACACCGCCGCCCCGTGCGCGATCATCATGTCGAGCGTGACGGGCAGGGTGCTCTCGAAACCGTAGACCACCATGCCCAGGCTGTCGCCGACCAGGATCATGTCCACATGCGGGTCGATCAGCTTGGCCACGGGGGTGCTGTGGGCGGTGAGGCAGACCAGCGGCTCCCCACCCTTGCGCCGTGCGAGCGCGGGCACGCTCACCCGCTTGGAACCTGGCGTGACGCTCATGTCCGAATCCTCATGCGGGGGGTCAGCGGACGGTCAGGACGATCTTGCCGACATGGCGGTTGCTTTCCATCAGGGCGTGCGCCCCGGCCGCCTCGGCAAGCGGGAAGGTCTGGTGGACGACCGGCCGGATGGTGCCCGCCGACACCAGCGGCCACACCCGCGCGCGGAGCTGGTCGGCCACCGCCTTCTTGTAGGAGGCCGGCCGCGCGCGCAGTGTCGAGCCGGTGATCCTCAGCCGCTTGATCATGACGGGGAAGAGGTTGACCGACGCCGTGGCCCCGCGCACGAAGCCGATGACCACGTAGCGCCCCTCCACCGCGAGGCAGTCGAGGCTGCGGGAGACATAGTCGCCGCCGACGATGTCCAGCACGACGTCCACGCCGGTCCCGCCGGTCTCCTCCTTCACGACGGCGGCGAAATCCTCCTCCGTGTAGTCGATGGCGCGGTCGGCGCCGAGATCCCGGCAGGCCCGGCACTTGTCGGCACCCTTGGCCGTGGCGAAGACGCGCGCACCCAGCGCCTTGGCCATCTGGATGGCCGTGGTGCCGATGCCCGACGTGCCGCCATGGACCAGCAGGCTCTCGCCGGGCTGGAGCCCGCCGCGCTCGAACACGTTGGACCAGACGGTGAAGTGGGTCTCGGGCAGCGAGGCCGCCTCGATCATGCTCAGCCCTTCCGGCACCGGCAGGCACTGCATGGCGGGCACGGTGCAATATTCGGCGTAGCCGCCGCCGGCCAGCAGCGCGCAGACCGGATCGCCGACCGACCAGCCCGTGACCTCCGGGCCCAGGGCGGCGACGCGGCCCGCGACCTCCAGCCCGGGGATGTCGGTCACGCCCGGCGGCGGGTTGTACTTGCCGAGCCGCTGGAGCACGTCCGGGCGGTTCACGCCGGCCGCCGCGACCTCGATCAGCAGCTCGCCCGGTCCGGCCTCCGGAACGGGGCGGCGGGCCGGGGTCAGCACCTCGGGCGCGCCGGGGCGGCTCACCTCGATCGCGGTCATGGTCTCGGGCCGGCTCATGGGCTCTTCTCTTGGATGGTTGGGAGAGCGGGCGATCTTTTCCGCCGCCGGGGTTCCGCGGCAACGGCCGTGGAAGATGATTTCATCCTGCGGAAAGCGCCGCCGCTTCAGCCTTTCACGAAGAAGTAGAGGGTGAGGACCGTGCCGATGGCGACGACGAGGCTCTTCAGCACCTTCGGCTTCACGCGCTTGGCGCCGATGGCGCCGGCGAAGCCGCCGGCCACCGCCGCCGCGGCCATGGCCAGCGTTTCCGGCCAGGACACCGCACCCGCCGCGACGAAGGCCGCGACGGCGGCGGCGTTCATCAGGGTCGCCAGCAGGATGCGCAGCCCGTTCATCGCGTGGATGTTGGTCATGCCGAACATGGTCAGGGCGGCCAGCATCAGGAAACCGATCCCGCCACCGAAATAGCCGCCGTAGATGGAGATGAGGAACTGCGCGACCAGCACGCCGCGCCCGCCGAGCCGCAGCGCCTTCGTCGCGTTCGGCGCGAAGGTGCCGAGCGCGAAGAGGGCGGTCGCGAAGAGCAGCAGCCAGGGCACGAGGTCGGCGAAGAGCGCGTTCGGCGTGACGAGCAGGAGCAGAGCGCCCAGCAGCCCGCCGACGAGGCTGAGCGCCACGAAGGCCTTCACGCTCACCTCCTCGACGCCGCGGATGTCCTCGCGGTAGCTCCAGGCGCTGGCCGCCTGGCCGGGGAAGAGGGCGACCGTGCTCGACGCGTTCGCGGCGACGGGCGGCACGCCGGCGAAGAGCAAAGCGGTGAAGGTGATGAAGGCGCCGCCGCCGGCGATCGCGTTGAGGATGCCCGAGGCGAAGGCGGCCGCCATCAGCAGGACCAGGGTGAGCATGGAGCCTCTTGGATGGGAGGGAGAGAGGGGTAGGGGCAACGATTCCGAGAGGCGGAAACTCTGCGACCTTTTGTCCATTGACTTCGGGTATCTTGTATACCAAGCTCTGAAAAGCTTGTGAAGCGGACTGTTTACGGCCAACGCAAACGCCGAAAAATGGCGCGTGGCCCTGCGAATTCGGCTCAAAATTTCGGGGAGGGACGGGTATGAAGATCTGTATCTATGGCGCGGGCGCCATCGGCGGCTATCTCGGCGTGCGGCTCTGCCAGGCGGGCGCCGATGTCAGCTTCGTGGCGCGCGGCGCCCATCTCGCGGCGATGCGCGAGAACGGCGTGAAGCTGATCATGGGCGAGGAAGAGATCGTCGCCCATCCGCGCTGCACGGACGATCCGGCCGAACTCGGCCCGCAGGATTACGTCATCATCGGGCTGAAGGCCCATTCGGTGCCGGGCGTCGTCGACGCGATCCAGCCGCTGCTGGGCAAGGACACGGCCATCGTCACCGCCGTGAACGGCATCCCCTACTGGTACTTCTACAAGAACGGCGGCGAGTTCGAGGGGCGCAGCCTCGAGACGGTCGATCCGGGTGCGGTGCAGTGGAACGGCTTCGGGCCGGAGCGCGCGATCGGCTGCGTCGTCTATCCCGCGACGGAGGTCGTGGCCCCGGGCGTCATCCAGCATGTCTACGGCGACAAGTTCTCGCTCGGCGAGCCGGACGGCAGCCAGTCGGAGCGCGTCAAGGCGCTGAGCGCCATGATGGAGAAGGGCGGCCTGCGCGCCCCCGTGCTCGACCGCATCCGCGACGAGATCTGGCTGAAGCTGTGGGGCAACCTCTGCTTCAACCCGATCAGCGCGCTGACCCACGGCACGCTGGAGCAGATCTGCGGCGACGCCGAGACCCGCGCCGTCGCCAAGGCGATGATGCTGGAGGCCAAGGAGATCGGCGACCGTCTGGGCGTCCACTTCCGCGTCGACGTCGAGCGCCGCATCAACGGTGCGGCCGCGGTGGGCGCGCACAAGACCTCCATGCTCCAGGACCTGGAGCGTGGCCGACCGATGGAGATCGACGCCCTGCTGGCCGTCGTCCAGGAGATGGGCCGCATGGTCGGCGTCCCCACCCCGACGATGGACGTGGTGCTGGCGCTGGTCCGGCAGCGCGGCGAGATCGCCGGCTGCTACACCCGCCCGAAGCAGGAGAGCGAGGCCGTCGAGGCCGCCGCTCCGGCCCCCGCCGTCGCCGCCCAGTGATCCCGTGGCCCCCGTGTCCCGGGACGGGCGCGGGGAGCGGCTGCAAGAGAGGTGCGTCATGAAGGTCGAGGATATTCTCCGCAGGAAGGGCACGCGCATCAACACGGTGCGGGTGAACGAGCCCATCGAGACGGCGCTCCGGCTCATGGCGTCCGAGAACATCGGCGCCCTCGTGGTCAAGGACGTCTGCCGGACGGAGGGCAACACCGTCGTCGGCGTCATTTCCGAGCGCGATGTGGTGCGCGGGCTGGTGCAGCAGGGGCCGACCGTGCTGAAGCAGACGGTCGCGACCCTGATGTCGAAGAACCCCATCTGCTGCGCGCCGGGGGACTCGATCCGCCATGTGCTGTCGCTGATGGACAAGCATTCGATCCGTCATGTGCCGGTGCTGGAGGGCATGAACCTCATCGGCGTGATCAGCGTGCGCGACTTCATCAAGACGCAGCTCGAGGCGCTGCCCGAGGACGAGTCCGAGACTCCGCTGGCCGCGGCCGAATGACGGGAAAGGCCGGGGACGCGTTCCCGGCCTTTTTCAATGTGCGCCCAGCATGGGCGTTCTCTTGTGGGTGCAAGTCCCATCGTAAGCTGATCACGGCGAGCGAAGTGAAGCGCAACTGCGGAAGG
>NZ_JAFIQV010000021.1 GCF_017356015.1 Azospirillum sp. SYSU D00513 | reverse complement strand
ACGCTATGACAAGCTCGCCAGAAACTATGTGTCAGCCATAACCATTGCAACCATTGTAGCGTACTGGCTCTGATTGAGTCTGGAGCCTAGGACCGTTCGCGATGAAAAATGCCCTGAGGATGTTAGCGCGACGCTCGTAGCGGACAGCGCCCCTGCGACCACGCGAATCACGCGAATCACGCGAGCGTGCGTTTGACGACCCAGCGGTATTTCCCAAGTTTCTGGCTAATTTCGATGCCGCCGGCCAATCAGTGGAACGATCACTCTTGCTTCTTCTCCTGTGTGGCCTGATCCTGACCATGACATCGCATTGAATCGTGGACCGGCAGGACATCTGATCAGCTTGGCTTCTACGCGGCCCACTATTCCGCTTGTGGGAACCGATCGCGGCACGCCCCCGTCAGTTCCGCTCCGCCTGAAGCCCGCCCGTGGGGCGCTCGGCGGTCTGTGTCCGGAAGGGCACGCTCTGCTCGACCGGCAGGCCCAGCAGGCCGCGGGCGAGGTTCAGGTA
The DNA here is from genome assembly GCF_017356015.1 of Azospirillum sp. SYSU D00513. Classification (GTDB taxonomy): domain Bacteria; phylum Pseudomonadota; class Alphaproteobacteria; order Azospirillales; family Azospirillaceae; genus Azospirillum. The sequence goes on along the minus strand of NZ_JAFIQV010000021.1, from coordinate 112,509 downwards.
GGGCTGCGCCTCGGCCTCGCGGCCCTGGGCCTGGAGGGATTCGGCGGTGCTGAGGTGGGTGGCGATGGTGTCGCGGATCTCGCGTTCCGGCTGGGCCAGGCTGGCGGCCTGGGCCTCGCCGAGCTGGGTGTCGAAGCCGGCGGCGAGGCTGGGGCCTGACGCCAGGGCGGTGGCGGTCAGCGTGGCGGCGGCGATGGCGAGGGCGGCGATGCGGCGGGTGGTCATGGGAAACTCCTGTCCTTGAAATGTGAAGGGGGTGCCCGGCCGGAGTCTTCGCGGGGGAGGCACCCATGGTCCGGCCGGGCATCGGCTGACGGAAGAGGCCGCCGACGGACAAAGTTCTGGGCCTGATTTGTCGCAAGGGTGTGTCGGCGGGGCCGGTGTTTTGTATCGGCCTGTCGTGGCCTGTATCCGCCTGTCGCGGGGCCGGCGGCTGACATGGATTTATACAATTTCGGGCTTTGGAGACTTGGCGGTCCATGGCACCTTCGGGGTGAGAAGGGCCGAACCGATGGACCCGACCTGATGGACTCCGTCCCATGCCGCTGATCGCCGAAGACACCCCCGCCCATCTGCTGCTGGTGGACGACCACCGCGACATCCGCGAGACGCTGTCCCGCTACCTCGACCGCCACGGGCTGCGGGTGACGGCCGCGGAGGACGCCGCCGCGGCGCGCCGCGTGCTGAAGACGGCGGCGCTCGACCTCGTGGTTCTGGACATCATGATGCCGGGGGAGGACGGGCTCAGCCTCTGCCGGCACCTGCGCGAGACCACGGACCTTCCCGTCATCTTCCTGACCGCGCTGGGCGAGCCGACGGACCGGGTGGTCGGGCTGGAGATGGGGGCCGACGACTATGTCGCGAAGCCGTTCGAGCCGCGCGAACTGCTGGCCCGCGTCAAGGCGGTGCTGCGCCGCAGCCGCAGCCTGCCCGTGGATTACGCCCGGCGGCGCGGCGAGAGCGCGCGGGTGGCGTTCGACGGCTGGCAGCTCGACCTCGGTCGGCGGGAGCTGACCGGGGCGGACGGGGTCGCCGTCTCGCTCAGCACGTCGGAGTTCCTGCTGCTGGAGGCCTTCGTGCGCCATCCGGGCATGGTGCTGTCGCGCGACCAGCTGCTCGACCTCACCAAGGGGCGGACGGCCGACGTGTTCGACCGCAGCATCGACAACCAGGTGAGCCGGCTGCGCCGCAAGGTGGAGGCCGACCCGCGCAACCCCGCCATGATCAAGACGGTGTGGGGCGGCGGCTACTGCTTCGCCGCGACCGTGAGGGAGCTGCCGTGACCGGGCTCCTCCGCCGGCTGGCGCCGCGGACCCTGTGGGCGCAGATGGTCCTGCTGCTCGCCGCCGCCGTCTTCCTGGCCAAGGCCGGGAGCTGGTACGCCTACCAGGACGAGCGCGCCTTCGCCGTGCAGCGGATGCATGTGGACGATTCCCTCGGCCGGATCGCCGCCACGGTCCGGCTGATGAGCGTGGCGCCGGAGGACCTGCACAAGGACGCCATCGACGCCGTCAGCAGCCTGAAGTTCCGCTTCTGGTGGGGCGAGGAACCCGCCATCCCGGCCATGGCGCGGCTCGGGGACGTGGAGGCGGGCGAGCGGCTGAAGGCGCTGGTCGGGGACGGCGCGCGCGAGGTGCGGGTGAAGATCATCCGCCCCAACGGTGCCGACATGGCGGAGCCGGACGGCACCGAGGACGTGAAGCTGAAGGTGTCGGTGCAGCTTCCCAACGGCCGCTGGCTGAACGCCGCGACCTACCAAGTCGTGGGGCCGTCGTCGATGAACGGCGCGATGCTCTCCTCCACCCTGGCGGCGGCGGCGATGGTGGCGCTGGTGGCGCTCTTCATCTCGCGCCGCATCGCGCGCCCCCTGCGCGAGATCGGCGAGGCGGCGGAGCGGCTGGGTCGCGGCGAGGCGGTCGAGCTGGACGAGGGCAAGGGACCGACGGAGGTGCGCCGGGCGGCGGCGGCCTTCAACGCCATGGGCAACCGGCTGCGCCGCTTCGTGGACGACCGCACGCGCATGCTGGCCGCCGTCAGCCACGACCTGCGCACCCCCATCACCAACCTGCGCCTGCGCGTGGAGATGCTGGAGGAGGGGGAGACCAAGGCGCGCATGCTGCACAATGTGGAGGAACTGCGCCAGACGGCCGAAGCCATGCTCGCCTTCGCCCGCGAGGAGGCCGGGGAGGAATCGCGCCCCGCCGACCTCGTCTCGCTGGTGGAGAGCCTGTGCGACGACATGGCCGACCTAGGCGCGCCGGTGAGCTTCGAGGGCGTGCGCAAGCTGCCCATCGTCTGCCGACCGGCCGCCCTGCGCCGCGTGATCCGGAACCTCGTGGAGAACGCCGTTGCCTATGGCGGGGTCGCGCGGGTGACGGTGGCCGAGGCCGGGAACGAGCTGCGCGTGACCGTGGAGGATGACGGGCCGGGCATCGCCGGCCCGGAGATGGAGCGGGTCTTCGAACCCTTCGTGCGGCTGGAGGCCTCGCGCAACCGCCGCACCGGCGGCGTCGGGCTGGGCCTGTCCATCGCCCGCTCCATCGCGCGCGGCCATGGCGGCGACATCCTGCTGGAGAACCGGGCGGAGGGCGGCCTGCGCGCCGTCCTGATCCTGCCCGCCGGCCTGCCGCCCGCCGGCCCGAAGGCCGGACGGACGGCGCGGCGTTTCCCCATCGCCTGGCACCGCTCCGGCCACCGTCCGGAACAGCCCCCGGCGGCGGCGCGGGGGTAAGCCGGCACCCTACCCGCGCATCTCCCTGGGCACTCCCCTAGGCGCCCGGTCCGGCTGGGCGGCTGGCGCGTCGCCGGACTGCTGCTCGAACAGGCGGCGGTAGAGGCCGCCGGGGCGGTGCAGCAGGGCCGTGTGGCTGCCCTCCTCCACGATGCGGCCGCGGTTGAAGACCAGGATGCGGTCCAGCGTGCGGACGGTGGACAGGCGGTGGGCGATGATGATGGCGGTGCGGCCCTGCATCAGCCGCTCCATCGCCTGCTGGATCAGTGCTTCCGATTCCGAATCCAGGCTGGAGGTCGCCTCGTCCAGGATCAGGATCGGGGCGTCGGCCAGGAAGGCGCGGGCGAGCGCCACGCGCTGGCGCTCGCCGCCGGATAGCTTCACGCCGCGCTCCCCGACCAGCGTGCCGTAGCCCTTGGGCAGGCGGGCGATGAAGTCGTGCGCGTTGGCGAGCCGGGCGGCGCGCTCGATCTCCTCCATCGCGGCGCCGGGCCGGGCGTAGGCGATGTTCTCGGCCAGCGAGCGGTGGAACAGGATCGGCTCCTGCTGGACGATGGCGATCTGGGAGCGCAGCGAGCTTTGCGTCGCCTGCGCCACGTCCTGCCCGTCGATCAGGATGCGCCCGCCGGTCACGTCGTAGAGCCGCTGGATCAGCTTCACGAAGGTGGTCTTGCCCGACCCCGACGGGCCGACCAGCCCCACCCGCTCCCCCGCGCGGATGGTGACGGACAGGTCCCGGTAGAGCGGCGTGTCGTGGCCGCCGTAATGGAAGGTGACGTCGTCGAAGCGCAGCTCGCCGGCCGGGACGCGGATCGGGCGGGCGCCCGGCCGGTCGGCGACGCCCAGCGGCTCCGCGTGCATCGCCACCAGCTCCTCCATCTCGTTGACCGAGCGCTGGAGGTTGTTGATGTGCATGCCGATGTCGCGCAGGTAGCCGTGCACGACGAAGTAGGTGGTCAGCACGTAGGTCACGTCGCCGGGCGTCGCCTGCCCGCGCCACCAGAGCCAGAGCGCGGTCCCCACCACCGCCGTGCGCACCAGCATGAGAAGCGCCAGCTGGCCGCTGCCGCTGCGGGTGTGGCGGGTCCAGGTCAGCCAGGTGCGGCTGCGCCATTTCGTCACCACGCGGGCGAAGCGCTCGTCCTCCCGCCCCTCGGCGCCGAAGGCCTTCACCACCGCGTTGGCGCCGATGGCGTCGGCCAGCACCCCGCCCAGCCGCGTGTCCCAGGCGTTCGCCAGCCGCGCCGCCGGGGCGATGTAATTGGTGGACAGGAACACCGTCATGCCGACATAGGCGGCCGTGCCCAGCGCGATCACCAGCCCCATGACCGGCCAGTGCAGCGCCAGCATCACCATGGTTCCGACCAGCACCACCATCGACGGCCAGAGCGCCAGCAGCAGCGTGTCGTCCAGCGTGTCGAGCGCCCACATGCCGCGCGTCACCTTGCGCACGACCGAGCCGGCGAAGCTGTTGGCGTGCCAGTCCGTCGAGAAGCGCTGGACCCGGTGGAAGGCGTCCTGCGCCACGTCGGACATGATGCGCAGGGTGAGCGGGATGATGCCGCTCCATGCGAGGTGGCGCAGCACGACCATCAGGGCGCCCAGCCCCGCCATGGCGCCGAAGGCGTAGAGGGCGGCCTCGCGCGCCTCGGCCCGATCCACCCCGCTTGCCAGCGCATCGACCAGCCGCCCGGCGAAGAGCGGCATCAGCACGTCGGCGAAGGTCGATCCCGCCATGGCGAGCGCCACCGCCGCGACCAGCCGGGGCTGGCGGCGCCAATGGCCGAAGGTGAAGGCGAGGACGGTGCGGATCGCGTCCGCCCGCCGGCGGTCTTGAACGGGCATGTGAACTCTCCGGCGCGCCGGCGCCGGCTCCGGTCTGGCGTCGCGAACGAAAAGGCCCCTCTCGCAAGGGACCGGGCATCTAAGACAGGCAACTTAGATAAGCCGCGCCGCCGGTAGCGGCGAGGGGCGGCGGACGCAACCCTCTCCCGCGATGGCCGGTGCCCGGCATGGTTTCGGCTTTGAGGGGCGGTACCGGCGGCGTTGCGGCCGGAACCCCCGCACAGTGCGCCATCAATACTCGCGCTTGACAATAAAAGCAAAGAAACGATCAGCAGCTCACGTTGTTCATGCCTGCGGCAACAACACGGAGATCCGCCATGTTTGCCCGCATTATTTCTTTCATGAAACTGAAATACTTCGGAAGCAAAGCCGCCAAACCTTTTCCGGCAGGGCGACCCGGGTTTCTGCTGGCCGGCCTCGCGCCGCTCGCCCTGCTCCTCGCCGCGAGTCCCCTGCCCGCGCAGGAGCCGGCGGACGCCGGCGCGGCGGAGATCGACTGGGTGTCGGTCGCCATCCAGTTCTCCGCCGGGCTGTCGCTGTTCCTCTACGGCGTCACGCTTCTGTCGCAATGCCTGCGCGAGGTGGCCGGCGACCGCATGCGCCGCGTCCTCGAAGGGGCCGCGCGCAACCGCGTCGCCGGCGTGGCGACGGGAACGGCGGCGACCTTCATCCTGGACAGCTCCTCCGTCACCATCATCATCCTGATCGCGACCGTGAACGCCGGGCTGCTGAGCTTCGCCCACGTGATTCCGGTCATCATGGGCAGCAACATCGGCACGACCCTCTCCAGCCAGATCTACGCCCTCAACGTCGAGGACTACGCGCCGGTGGCGATGATCGTCGGGCTCGTGACCTCGATCCTTCCCAAGGCGGAGGTCTGGCGCAAGGCAGGGCTGATCCTGTTCGGGCTGGGGCTGATCTTCTTCGGCCTGTCGGTGATCGGCGACAGCGTGAAGCCGCTGGAGGACCATCCCGGCCTCCTGCGCTGGATGGAGCGCATGGAAACGCCCCTGCTGGGGGCGCTGGCCGGCTGCGTGGCGACGCTGGTCATCCAGTCCTCCAGCGCCACCATGGGGATCGTCATAGCGCTCGCCAGCCAGGGGTTGATCAGTCTGCCGGCGGGCGTCGCCATGATGCTGGGGGCGGAGATCGGCACCTGCGCCGACACGCTGATCGCCACAATCGGCCGCTCCCGCCCGGCGGTGCGGGCGGGGCTGTTCCACCTGCTCTTCAACATCGCCACGGTGGCGCTCGGCCTGCTCTTCGTCCACCAACTCACCGGCTGGGCAGCCGGCACCGCCGACGGCGTGCCGCGCCAGATCGCCAACGCGCATGTCGCCTTCAACGTGCTGGGCACGCTGCTCTTCCTGCCCTTCACGGCGACGATCGCCCAAGCGCTGGAACGCGTCATCCCCGACCGGCCGCCGGAGCCCGCCACCGGGCGGGTGAGGGCCGCCGCCGAATGACGGGCATGGGCCATGACGGCGTTCCGGCCGTCATGGCCGCCGTCTTTCCGCCGCGCCCGGCCACCACCGCGCAATGTTCATGCGTTTTCCTCTTCAACCCATGGTTTGATGCCGGTATCCTCCGGCATTAGTCCCGCCCTCGAGGAAAGCCATGTTCGAAAAGAAGTCGCGCGCCACCGTCCTGGCGCTGGGCGCCCTGCTGATGCTCAGCGCCTGCGGGAGCCGGCACATGCGGGACGCCGCGGAGCCCGTCGCCATGACCAGGCCCGCCGAGAACAAGGCGACGCTCGTGATTATGCGCCCGTCCATGGCCGAAGCCGCGATCCAGTCGTCGGTCTTCGACATCACGACGGGACAGTCCGAGTTCATCGGCATCGTCTCTGCGGGCAGGAAGCTCGCCTACGAGGCGCCGGCCGGCAAGCGCCGCCTGATGGTCATCGGTGAGTCGGCCGATTTCCTGGACGCGGATTTCACCGCCGGACACACCTACTTCGCCCGCGTCTCGCCACGTCTTGGGACCTGGAAATCGCGTTTCGCGCTGGAACCCGTCCCCGCGTCGTCGCCGAACCTCAAGGATGATCTGAGGACCACCGCGTGGGTGGAAAACACGCCCGCCTCGCATGACTGGGCGCGCACGCACATGCGGAGCGTCGATGCGAAGAAAGCGAAATACCTGCCGGGTTGGCAGGCCGGTTCGGAGAGAAAGCCGTTCATCGCACCGGAGTCCGGCCGGAAGACGGGCCTGTAACGCCGCCGGGCACAGGGCGGGCGCAGGTGGGGCGTGCAGGGCCGGTCCGGCTTTTCGGCGCTTCCGATGGACCGCCCCGCCCCCTATCCTGTTTCTGAGCGGTGGCGAATTGGACGGTTGGTGACGGCGTGAGGGCGGTGCAGAGAAAGACGGACTGGGCGGCGGCGTCCCCCTGTCCGGAACCGGAGTTCGGGACCTTCACGCTGAGGGACGGGACACGGCTGCGCACCGCCTTCTGGCGGGCGACCGGGGAGCGCGTGCGCGGGACCGTGCTGGTCCTGACCGGCCGGGCGGAGTTCGTCGAGAAGTACGAGGAGACGGTGGGTGAGCTGCTGGCCCGCGGCTTCCAGGTGGCGGGGTTCGACTGGCGCGGCCAGGGCCTGTCCGACCGGCCGCTCGCCAACCGGCAGGTCCACCACATCGAGGATTTCTCCATCCTCACCGACGACCTGGACGAGATCCTCCGGGACTTCGTCGAGCCGCTCGCCGCCGGCCCGCTGGTGCTGCTGGCCCATTCCATGGGCGGGCTGCCGGCCGTCATGCACCTGCTGCGGCATGGCGAGCGCTACGCCGCCGCGGTCCTGTCGGCGCCGATGTTCGACTTCTTCACCGGTCCGGTGCCGCGCCGGCTGGCCGTCATCCTCGCCGACTGGTACTGCGGTCGGGGCCGCGCGGCGGAATACGCGCTGGGCCAGGGCGACTACAAGCTGTTCCAGGGCACCTTCACCACCCTGAACTTCATCACGTCGGACCCGCGCCGCTACGCCGTCTTCCACGACGCCTTCCGGAAAAGGCCGGAACTGCGGGTGGGCGGCGTCAGCTTCGGCTGGATCCGGGCAGCACTCCGCGCCTCGGACCATCTCCAGCGGGAGGCGCCGCTGGAACGGGTGAAGACCCCCGTCCTGATCGTCAGCGCCCCCAACGACCGCGTCGTCCGCGCCGCCGCGCACCGGTTGGTCGCCGCCCGGCTCGGCAACGCCACGCTGAAGAGCTATCCCGAGGGCAAGCACGAGCTTCTGATGGAGCGCGACGAGATCCGCGACCGCGTCTGGGGCGACATCGACCGATTCCTGGAAGACCTGCCGGTCTGACCCGGCAGGCGCCCCCTCTTTCCTTGTCTCGAAATGGGTAGATGCACCCGGTTTCTTGCGGTTCCATGACAAGATGAAGCAAGGACCGTGAAGCATTGATTGCGGCACAAAGAAGATATACGCGAATCACCCCTCAAGAAGCGATGCCACAATTAGTTCCATTGCACGGCTCCTTTCCTTGGGGATACAGGAACCCCTGACGGCACCCTGCAGTGTCGGGACGGCGATGGGGTTCTGGCCATGGACACGACGCGCGGCGTTCGGCGCTTCCGCAGCATCTGGATTTCCGACGTGCATCTCGGCACGCGGGGGTGCAAGGCGGAGATGCTGCTGGATTTCCTGAGGCACACGGAATCCGACCATCTCTATCTGGTCGGCGACATCGTGGACGGCTGGCGTCTGCGCAAGGCCTGGTACTGGCCGCAGGCGCACAACGACGTGGTGCAGAAGATCCTGCGCAAGGCGCGCAAGGGCGTGCAGGTTTATTACATCCCCGGCAACCATGACGAGGCCGCGCGCGACTATGTCGGGCTGCAGTTCGGCGGCGTGCATGTGCAGGACGAGGCGATCCACACCACCGCCGACGGACGCAAGCTGCTGGTGATCCACGGCGACCAGTTCGACGCGGTCGTGAAATACGCCCGCTGGCTGGCCTTCGTCGGGGACAGCGCCTATGTCGTGCTGCTCCAGATGAACACGGTGCTGAACTGGGTCCGGCGCAAGCTCGGCTTCACCTACTGGTCGCTGTCGGCCTACCTGAAGCACAAGACCAAGAAGGCCGTCGAGTTCATCGGCGAGTACGAGACGGCGCTGACCGACGAGGCGCGCCGCCGCAAGGTGGACGGGATCGTCTGCGGCCACATCCACACGGCCGAGATGCGCGACATGAACGGCGTGCTCTACGTGAACGACGGCGACTGGGTGGAGTCCTGCACGGCGCTGGTCGAGCATGAGAACGGCGAGCTGGAGATCATCCGCTGGGCCGAGGCGCGCCAGGCGCTGATGCTGGTGGGAGAGGCGGAGAAGGTGGCGGCGTGACCATCGTCATCGTCACCGACGCCTGGACCCCGCAGGTCAACGGCGTCGTGCGCACCATCGGCACCGTGCAGCGCGAGTTGCAGGCCATGGGCCACCGGGTCGAGGTGATCGGCCCCGACCAGTTCCGCACCGTGCCGCTGCCCACATACCCGGAAATCCGGCTGGCGCTGGGGGCCGGGCGGCGGCTGGCGGGGATGATCGACGGGATCAAACCCGACTGCATCCACATCTCCACCGAAGGGCCGCTGGGCTTCGCGGCGCGGCGCTATTGCCTCGCCCGCAAGAAGCCCTTCACCACCGCCTACCACACGCGCTTTCCCGAATATGTGCGCGACCGCGCGCCCGTGCCCTTGGGACTCGGCTACGCGGTGGTGCGCCGCTTCCACCGGCCCTCGGCCGCGGTGATGGTGGCCACCCCCTCCATCGAGCGCGACCTGGAGGCGCGCGGCTTCGCCAACCTGCGGCGCTGGACGCGCGGGGTGGACACGGAGCTGTTCCGGCCGCGCGACAAGGGCTTCCTCGACCTGCCGCGCCCCATCGCGCTGTATGTCGGGCGGGTGGCGGTGGAGAAGAACCTGGAGGATTTCCTGCGGCTCGACCTGCCCGGCAGCAAGCTGGTGGTCGGCGACGGCCCGGCGCGGGCCGAGCTGGAGCGGCGCTACCCGGAGGTCCATTGGGCAGGTGCCCGCCAGGGCGAGGACCTCGCGCGCCACTACGCCGCCGCCGACGTCTTCGTCTTCCCGTCGCGCAGCGACACCTTTGGCCTCGTGCTGCTGGAGGCGCTGGCGTCCGGCCTGCCGGTCGCCGCATACCCGGTGCCCGGCCCGCTCGACGTGCTGGAAGGATCGTCCGCCGGCGTGCTGGACGAGGACCTCGGCCGCGCCGTCCGCGCGGCGCTGACCATCCCGCCGGAGCGCTGCCGCGAGCACGCGCTGCGCTACTCCTGGCGGCGGTCGGCCGAACAGTTCCTGGCGAACCTGCACGCGTTCCGGTGAGCGAATCAGGTGCATGACCCTGCCGTCATGAGGTGACATTCCAGGGTACTTTGCTTTGTCTGGAAACTGCCAGCCTGATGGGCATCTCCTCAGAGCTGCTTCAAATCCCTAAACTTTAGACCGTGCTACGACTTACCTACGCAGTTGAATGCCATAGGTTTGTCGTGTGTCTCGACAATCAGATTCTATACGCTCAAATTAATTTTTTTGCCGGCGCAGGCCTCCTGCCGGGCGCTGCCTCTTGTTAACATCAGCGATTTGGTCCTGCCAAGCACCTCAACTCGCCTCCAACGCCGGAGTAAATCTCCCTCCGAGTCCATGCACTTTGCTTTCATTCAGGTTTATGATCCGACTTCGCCGTATTCTCCGGATCGGATGGGAGAACCGAAGACGCAATTTCTAGGCAGCACCAATAGATTATTGTTAAATCTTCTAACACCGAACTTGTAATATCATTACCGGCATCGGTTTATACGAGCATTCAGGTCGCCTTTCCCGCTTTTAGCTTGCGGGCGCCGAGATCATTGCGACAATATAATAGAGACGCTGTAAGAGAATGCAGCTGTATGGTGAGCAGCCTTCACTCATCTTGGGCACATTCTTCCCTTCTGACCAGCCTGCAAGGTTATCGGACAAATAAAGCAGCTTGCAGTCCGGCTCATATGCGGTCGCCTTATGCCCTCAACCTCGGAGATTGAAATGACAGATTTAGATATATTTAGCATTGGCATAGAGAAAATTATAGAAATACTCAGTATACTTATGCTCAGCGTCCTTGTACCCACTGCCATATTCATCGGCCGCAATAACATAAGAGCTTTCAGAAGGGATTTGGTAAGGGACTTAGAGCACCTTTTTGATTTCGCCAAACAAAAAGATGGTAAATCTTTGATTATACCTTCTTTCGAACTGGTAAAGTACAAGTATGATCCAGATTCTAATCCGGAGAGAAGTGGAGCGGCAGAAGCCCACTCGTTCCAATATTACTTACTTCCTGTCACAATCTATTCACTTATCTGCTTCTGCGGCTTCTGGACGGCGTTTGCGTCAGGTCAGAATTTCAGCAACAATATTTTCTTGCAGCCTCTGTTATACAATCCTTCCTCGACCGACCAGAGCCATTACTTCACATTGAGTGTCGTTTCCTATGCTTTTGCTGGAGGATATTGTTGGACAGTCAATTACTTAATCAAGAGGATATCAAACTTTGACCTTTCTCCACTTTCTTTCCTTCGATGCTGCTATCACATAATATTCGGAATATTTGTTGCTGTAACATGCTGGCACGTGGCGTCATCTTTTTTTGATGAGCCGGCCCTAGGCTCTACGTTTACCGTTGGGATCGCATTCCTTATAGGAATTGAGCCACGATTGATGCTCGATAAACTAATGGCTCGATACCCCTGGATGAGGCTGAAAAGGACAAAGAAAGAAACCAAGGACCTGCAAGAAGAACTGCCCCTCGACACGATTCTCGGAATAGATTCTTATATGAAATTCCGGCTTTCCGAATTTGAAATCGAGGATGTTCAAAATCTTGCAACAACAAATCCAATCCAGCTATTCGTTGAGACGCCCTACGGATTATATGAAGTTGTTGATTGGGTGGCGCAAGCTCAACTCATATTAGCTGTTGGAACAAAGAAGACTTCTATGCTAAGGTCATATAATATACGCACCATATTTGATCTTGAAAAATCCATGGATAACGACTTCCTTAAAAGGAAGCTAACTGAAATTCTTACAGACAGGAAGGACCTTGAAGGAATAAAGTTTAGGGCTTCCGGTAAAAAACGCGAAAGTGTTGTAGAAAACTCAAGCGAGCTGGAGCTTGACCCGTCCGATTATATCGAAGCTATTGTTGCAATTATTCGGGACGACCTCCATGTCAAGCGGCTTCGCCAAATCTGGGATGTGATAAAAATTCGTGTGGATGAGCGGCCCGGACAGACCGAAAAAGATAAGAAAAAGGAAAAGAATAGTAAGGAGGAGCTGAACTCTTACGACGATGCACCGGATCTGCAGAGCGACGATAGTGGAAACATAATTACTCTAATCAAAGACATCAAGAATCCTCCGGAGGACAGCGCCTCCGCGCAGGACGGAAAGTGAAAAACCTATACGCGCGGCAACAGATGACTTTGAGGTAATCTTAGGCCTTTTTGCTAAATGTTTGCGATATACATGATCGCATACTGAACGACCCAGCTTGCGTCATTTGATAGATGGGAGCCTGTTTTGCCGTTCCAAACCGAATGGTGAACAGGCGACCCAGCCTAACGATGCTCTAATAATCAGCTCCAAGGCAGCAATTGCGCCGCCAGGAGGAAGATGCCTCCAGGTCCGGCATGTTGGGCCGGAATGTCGGCCAAGCCGATCCCAGGGGTCTCGCCATCTCCCCGGAGCGCTGCCGCAAACACTCGCTTCGCTATTCTGGCAGCTGTCCTGTGAACCCTCGCGCAACTCCGCTGAGGGGCGGTGCTTACGCTGCTGTGATCGGCCAGAGTGTTTCCTCATAGGCGTCCATGAGAGCACCAAGGAGCACCAGCCGAACATGGTCTGGCGTGCCTGATTCAGCCGCCCAAAGTTGTATCACTTCGGCAAGTGCGTGTTGGTGTTTCGCGTCGTTCTGGATCGGCCTTGCGAGGCTCATGACCCGCTCCCTTGGCGCATGATCCAGGGAGCCCACCGGTAGGTCCACAGCCGACGCAAGCGCGATGGCGAGGACATACCAGTTCGCATACCGCTGGGGAAACGCGAGTCGCCCGCCCCGCAGCTTCCTATCCCATCCCCGGCATTTTTCGAACTTTGTGTTTCTTACGCCGATTTGAAGACTGGCGGAAGTTGTTCGCTCATGCGACAGTTTGCAGGCGCAGCAAACTGGCTGAAGGAGGTGCTCCTGACGGGATGGGCTCGGCCGGCGGACCGGAGACGGCGCGCTTGCGCGGTTTTGCCATGCCCATCGCTCCCGAACGTGACGACGACCGACGAGCGGCGCCCTGCCGCCCCCACACCGCCCGATCCCGGATCGGAGCCACCAAACAAAGAGCGATCAACGATCGGCGCGCCGGCAACGAACCGGCACCGCCGTGCAAGGGGAGGAAAACCATGACCGAGACCGCCGACACCAACACGGTTGCCGGAACGCCGGCCGATGCCGACTCGTCCAAGCCCGCGGCCTCGCGCCGCAGCTTCCTGGCGGGTGCCGCTGCGGGTGGCGCCGTCGCCGCCGTGTCCATGCCCAACGTGGCGCGCGCGCAGACCGTGAACCTGCGCTTCCAGAGCACCTGGCCGAACCGCGACATCTTCCACGAGTTCGCGCAGGACTATGTGAAGACCGTCAACAACCTGTCGGGCGGGCGGCTGAAGCTGGACCTGCTGCCGGCGGGTGCCGTGGTCGGCGCGCTCCAACTCCAGGACGCGATCATCTCCGGCGCGCTGGACGGCGGGCACGGGGTTGCCGGCTACTGGTACGGCAAGCACAAGGCCTTCTCGCTCTTCGCGACGCCGCCGGCCTACGGCTGGAACGCCAACCAGATGCTGGGCTGGATCCGCTACGGCGGGGGGCAGGCGCTCTATGACGAGCTGGTGCGCGACGTCCTCAAGCTGAACCTCGTGGGCTTCCTGATGGCGCCGATGCCGACCCAGCCGCTGGGCTGGTTCAAGAAGGAGATCGCCACGGCCGAGGACATGCGGAACCTGAAGTACCGCACCAACGGCCTTGCCGCCGACATGTACCAGGAGATGGGTGCGGCCGTCACGATCATGGGTGCCGCCGACATCGTGCCGGCCATGGACCGCGGGCTGCTGGACGGGGCGGAGTTCAACAACCCCTCCTCCGACCGGACGCTGGGCTTCCCGGACGTCAGCAAGGTCTACATGGTGCAGAGCTACCACCAGTGCAGCGAGTGCTTCGAGGTCATCTACAACAAGAACAAGTATGACAACCTCGGCCCCGAGCTTCAGCAGATCCTTAAGTTCGCGGCGGACGCGGCCTCGGCGGACATGATGTGGAAGGCGATGTCGCGCTACCCGAAGGACCTTCAGGCCATGAAGGAGCGCGGCGTGAAGGCGGTGAAGACGCCGCCGGCCGTGCTCCAGGCGCAGCTCGACGCCTGGACCAAGGTCGTGGACAAGCTCTCGGCCGATCCCTTCTTCAAGAAGGTGGTGGACAGCCAGAAGGCCTGGACCAAGGAGGTCGTCGGCTTCGAGATGGAATGGGAAGTCCCGCGCGAGCAGGCCTTCAAGCATTTCTTCGGCTGATCCGCGCGATCGCTCCGGCCGGACGGCCGGCTGGCCTGTGTCGGGACGGCGCCCTCGGCGCCGTCCCCTTAGGGCTGTCCGTGCCCCCTCCCACCTCCGTCCACAGTCCTCTCCCGCATTCCTTCCGCGTTCACGGAGGCGCACCGCATGCAGCGGCTTCTCTTGTCGATCGACCGCATCAGCGCCTGGGTCGGAAAGACCTTCGCCTGGTGCATCCTTCTGCTGACGCTCGCCATCTCCTACGAAGTCTTCATGCGCTATGTCTTCCGCGCCCCGACCTTCTGGGTTTACGACGCCAGCTACATGCTCTACGGCGCGCTGTTCATGATGGCCGGCGCCTACACCCTGTCGCGCAACGGCCATGTCCGCGGCGACTTCCTGTACCGCAAATGGCCGCCGCGCGTGCAGGCTTCGGTCGATCTGACCATGTACATCCTGTTCTTCTTCGCCTGCATGGCGGCGCTGATCTATTCGGGCTGGAACTTCTTCAAGCCCTCCTACCAGTTCAACGAACACTCCTCCTTCACGCCGGACGGCCCGCCGATCTGGCCCTTCAAGGCGCTGATCCCGATCGCCGGGCTGCTGCTGTTCCTGCAGGGGCTGGCGGAGAGCGTGCGCTGCGTGATCTGCATCCGCACCGGTGACTGGCCGCGGCGGCTGCATGACGTCGAGGAGCTGGAGCAGGTGGTGCTCGCCCAGGCGGCCCTGGCCCGCGAAAACAAGACCGTCGGGGGGAGCACCGCGCCATGACCGATCCGCAACTCGGCCTGTTCATGCTCGTCCTGTTCATCTTCGCGATCGTGCTGGGATTCCCCATCGCCTTCACGCTGATGGCGCTCGGGCTCGGCTTCGGCTATCTCGGGATGGGCGACGCCATCTTCAGCCTGTTCGTGCAGCGGACCTACGGGGTCATGTCGAACGACGTGCTGATCTCCATCCCGCTCTTCGTCTTCATGGGCTATCTGGTGGAGCGCGCGAACATCCTGGACCGGCTGTTCCGGTCCATCCAGATGGCCTTCGGCTCGGTCCCCGCCTCGCTCGCCCTGGCGACGCTGGTCACCTGCGCGCTGTTCGCGACCGCCACGGGCATCGTCGGCGCCACCGTGACGCTGATGGGGCTGCTGGCCTTCCCGGCGATGCTGCGCGCCGGCTACGACACGCGGCTGGCGAGCGGCGTGGTCTGCGCGGGCGGCTGCCTGGGCATCCTGATCCCGCCGTCCGTGATGCTGATCCTCTATGCCGCCACGGCCGGCGTGTCGGTGGTGAAGCTCTACGCCGCGGCCTTCATCCCCGGCCTCGTGCTGACCGCGCTCTACATGACCTACGCGCTGGCCGTCGGCTTCTTCCGTCCGGAACGGGCGCCGCCACCGCCGCGCGAGCTGACGGCCGGCATCACGCCGGGCCGCGTGCTGCTGGAGCTGGCGCGCTCCTTCCTGCCGCTCGCGGGGCTGATCATGGCGGTGCTCGGCGCCATCCTGTTCGGCCTGGCGACCCCGTCGGAGGCCGCGGCCATCGGCGCGCTCGGCGCCATCCTGCTCGCCGCCTGCTACCGGGCGCTCAACGTTCAGAAGCTGAAGGAATCGGTGTTCCTGACGGCGCGCACCACGGCCATGGTCTGCTGGCTGTTCGTGGGCTCCTTCATCTTCTCCTCCGTCTTCGGCTATCTCGGCGGGCAGCAAGTGATCGAGGATTTCGTCATGAGCCTCGACCTCAGCCCGGTCACCTTCATGATCCTGGCCCAGGCGATCATCTTCGTGCTGGGCTGGCCGCTGGAATGGACGGAGATCATCGTCATCTTCGTGCCGATCTTCCTGCCTCTGCTGGACAATTTCGGCATCGACCCGCTGTTCTTCGGCATCCTGGTGGCGCTGAACCTCCAGACCTCCTTCCTGTCGCCACCCATCGCCATGGCGCCCTTCTACCTGAAGGGCGTGGCCCCGGCCGGCGTCACGATCGAGCAGATCTTCGCGGGCGTCATGCCCTTCCTGTTCATCGTCGTTCTCTGCCTCGTCACGCTCTACGTCTTCCCCGGCATGGCGCTCTGGCTGCCGGACGCAATCTACAACTGACGGGCGCCGCCGGCCGGGTGTCCTCCCGGCCGGCGGGGTTCTTCCAGCCGCTTTCTCGCGCCGGCGATCGTCTGACACGAAAACTTCATCCCCCTGTCTCCGGAGCGTAAGCATCCGGGTCCATTCAGGTGCCCGCAAGAAGGCACCGAAAACAGGGGGAACCTCCAGATGCTGACCCGTCACCAGACCGGCCGCCGCCGGCTCGCATCGGCGCTCGCCGGCTCCGCGGCGGCACTCGCCGTCACGGCCCTTTCCGCCGGCGCCGCCCAGGCCCAGCAGAAGGTCGTCATCGAATTCTGGCACGGGCTGTCGCAGCCGCTGGGCGGGCAGCTGGAGCAGGTCGTCCAGGGCTTCAACGACTCGCAGGACAAGGTCCAGGTCAACGCCAGCTACAAGGGCAGCTATCCGGAGACGATGCAGGCGGCCATCGCCGCCTTCCGCGCCGGCAACGCGCCGCACGTCGTGCAGATGTACGAGGTGGGGACGGCGACCATGATGGCGGCGGGCAAGGCGATCAAGCCGGCGCACGAGCTGATGGCCGAGGCCGGCATGCCGCTCGACACCGACAGCTACCTTCCGTCGGTCGGCGGCTATTACGCGGCCAAGGACGGCAAGCTGATGGCGCTGCCCTTCAACAGCTCCACCGCCATCATGTTCTACAACAAGGACGCCTTCCAGAAGGCCGGTCTGAACACGGACAAGGCCCCGGCCACCTGGCCCGAGCTGCTGGACGCCGCGAAGAAGCTGAAGGCCTCGGGCAGCGCCTGCCCGCTGACCGCCGCCTGGCCGGTCTGGACTCTGTTCGAGCAGTTCAGCGCCGCCCACAACCTGCCCTTCGCGTCCGAATCCAACGGCTTCGATTCGGCCAAGGCCGAGCTGAAGATCGACAGCCCGCTGCATGTCCGGCAGGTGCAGACGCTGATCGACATGCAGAAGGACGGGCTGTTCAAGTACGGCGGCCGCGACAGCACCGCCGACGCCCTCTTCCCCTCGGGCGAATGCGCGATGATCTTCGGCTCCTCCGGCCTGCGCGCCCGCGTCGCCCGCGACGCGAAGTTCGCCTGGGGTGCGGCCATGCTGCCCTACTGGCCGGACGTGAAGGACGCGCCGAAGAACTCCATCATCGGCGGCGCCGCCTTCTGGACCATGACCTCGCCCAAGCGCACCGACGCCGAGTACAAGGCGGTGGCGCAGTTCTTCAAGTATCTCGGCCAGCCCTCGGTCGACGCCAAGTGGCACATGGACACCGGCTACCTGCCGGTCACCGCGCGCGGCTATGAGGAGGCCAAGGCCGCGGGCTTCTACGACAAGAACCCGGGCGCCGACATCCCCTACCTCCAGATGACCCGGTCGGAGACGACCGAGAACACCCGCGGCCTGCGGCTCGGCAACCTGCCGGAAATCCGCAACATCATCCAGGAGGAGTTGGAGAAGGCCTTCCAGGGCCAGCAGTCCGCCCAGGAAACGCTGAACAAGGCCGTCCAGCGCGGCAACACGGTGCTGCGCAACTTCGAGCGCGCGAACAAGAGCTGAACGGGCGGCAACGTCCGTCGTCCCCTCCCCTTTAGGGCGCTAGCGCGTTCACACCTGCCGCTCTGCAACCGGTTTCCGTCGGAAAATCATTTGACCGTCATCCCCGCGAAAGCGGGGATCCAGAAGTCTCCGGGCCATTCCCTGTGGAGAAGTCCTGGACCCCCGCTCTCACGCAAACTTCGTTTGCGCTGACGCGGCAGGCAAATGCCTACGGCATTCGCCGAGAGCGTTTCGCGGGGGTGACGGTTAAGTGGCTGTTTTACCGTTAATTGGTGTTTTGCCGCACGCGTGAGCGCAACAGCTCCCCGAAGGGAGGGTGGCCTTCCGCTTTGTTCACCGCTCCGCAGGACAGATCCCCTTGCAACGTCGCGCGATCTTCAAAGGCAGGCTCCTGCCCTATCTGCTGCTGGCGCCGCAGGTGGCGGTGACCGTGCTGTTCTTCCTCTGGCCGGCCGGGCGGGCGCTCTGGCAGTCCGTCCATCTCCAGGACCCGTTCGGGCTGTACAGTGAGTTCGTCTGGTTCGAGAATTTCCAGGCCGTGCTGTCGGACCCGAATTATCTCGGCACGGTGCAGGTCAGCGTGCTGTTCAGCGCCGCCGTCGCCGGCCTGTCGCTGTCCGTGGCGCTGCTGCTGGCGGCACTGGCGGACACCAAGATCCGGGGCGCCGGCCTCTACAAGTCCCTGCTGATCTGGCCCTACGCGCTGGCCCCGGCCATCGCGGCGGTGCTGTTCCTGTTCGTCTTCAACCCGGAGATCGGGCTGCTCGGCCGGGCGATGAACGGGATGGGGCTGGGCTGGGACTACCGGCTGAACGGCGGGCAGGCGTTGCTGATGGTGGTGCTGGCGGCCAGCGCCAAGCAGATCTCCTACAACTTCATCTTCTTCCTGGCCGGGCTCCAGGCGATCCCCCGCTCCGTGCTGGAGGCGGCGAGCATCGACGGGGCAGGTCCGGTGCGGCGCTTCTTCACCATCACCTTCCCGCTGCTGTCGCCGACGACCTTCTTTCTGCTGGTGGTGAACGTCGTCTACGCCTTCTTCGAGACCTTCGGCACCATCCACGCGCTGACCCGCGGCGGGCCCGGCAAGTCGACGGAGACGCTGATCTACCGCGTCTACCAGGACGGGGTGGTCAGCAACGACCTCGGCGGCTCGTCGGCGCAGTCGGTGATCCTGATGGTGATCGTGATCGCGCTCACCGCCATCCAGTTCCGCTTCATCGAGCGCAAGGTCCATTACGCATGAGCGCCTCCCTCCTCGACCAGGCGCCCGCGAAGGTGGCGCCCGCGCGCTTCCGCCCGCTGGACCTGCTGCCGCACGCGGTGCTGGTGCTCGGCGTGCTGCTTCTCGGCTTTCCGCTCTACATGGTGTTCATCGGGGCGACCTGGGACGCCGGCACCATCGCGCGCGGCAACCTGCCGCTGACGCCCGGCCCGCTGCTGCTCGACAACCTCGCCCATGCCTGGACCGGCACCGGCGGCGAGCGCGTCATGCACACGCCCGTGCGGGTGATGATGTGGAACAGCCTCGTGATGGCGCTGGCCATCGCCGTGGGCAAGATCGCCATCTCCATCATCTCCGCCTATGCCATCGCCTTCTTCCGATTCCCCCTGCGCATGGTCTTCTTCTGGATGATCTTCATCACGCTGATGCTGCCGGTGGAGGTGCGGATCGTCCCGACCTACGAGGTGGTGGCAGGGTTCGGCATGGTGGACAGCTACGCCGGTCTGACGATCCCGCTGATCGCCTCGGCGACGGCGACCCTGCTGTTCCGCCAGTTCTTCCTGACCGTTCCGGACGAGCTGGTGGAGGCGGCGAAGATCGACGGGGCCGGACCCTTGCGCTTCTTCCTGGACGTGCTGCTGCCGCTGTCGCGCACGAACATCGCGGCGCTGTTCGTCATCCTCTTCATCTACGGCTGGAACCAGTATCTCTGGCCACTTCTGGTCACCAGCAGCGGCGACATGGACACGGTCGTCATCGGCGTCACCAAGATGATCGGCACCGGCGAGGCCGCGACCGACTGGAACATCATCATGGCGGCGACGCTTCTGGCGCTTCTCCCCCCGGTCGCCGTGGTGGCTCTGATGCAGCGCTGGCTGGTCAAGGGCCTCGTGGACAGCGAGAAATAAGGCAAGACCCATCATGGCAACCGTCGAACTCCGCCAGGTCACCAAGCGCTACGGCGCGGTCGAGGCGATCCGGGGCATCGACGTCGCGGCGCGCGACGGCGAATTCCTCGTCCTGCTGGGCCCCTCGGGCTGCGGCAAGTCCACCCTGCTGCGCATGGTCGCGGGGCTGGAGAGCATCACCGGCGGCGAGATCGCCATCGGTGGCCGCCGGGTGGACGGGCTGGAGCCCAAGGACCGCGACATCGCCATGGTCTTCCAGAACTACGCGCTCTACCCGCACATGAGCGTCTTCGACAACATGGCCTACGGGCTGAAGATCCGGGGGCTGCCCAAGGCGGAGATCCGCGCGCGCGTGACCCGGACCGCCGAGATGCTGGAGCTGGCCCCCTATCTGGACCGGCGGCCGAGCCAGCTGTCCGGCGGCCAGCGCCAGCGCGTCGCGATGGGCCGCGCCGTGGTGCGCGAGCCCGCCGCCTTCCTGTTCGACGAGCCGCTGTCGAACCTCGATGCCAAGCTGCGCACCCAGATGCGGCTGGAGATCAAGCGGCTCCAGGCCCGGCTCGGCGTCACCAGCCTCTACGTCACCCACGATCAGGTGGAGGCGATGACGCTGGCCGACCGCATCCTGGTCATGAACCAGGGGGTGGCCGAGCAGATCGGCGCGCCGCTGGAGATCTACAGCCGCCCGGCCTCCCTCTTCGTGGCGGGCTTCATCGGCTCGCCCCCCATGAACATCCTGGACGCGCGGATCGCCGATGACGGCCGCGGCCTGCTGCTCGGCGGCGGAGGGCGCATCGCCCTGCCCGGCCCGCTGGCCGCAGAGGCCGGGCAGCCGGTGAAGCTCGGCATCCGGCCGGAGCATCTGAAACCGACGGCCGGGCCGGGCGGGCTCTCGCTGACCGTGGAGCTGTCGGAGGCGCTGGGGGCCGAAACCGTGCTCTACGGGCGGCTCGACGGCGGGCAGCCGGCCCAGCTCCGCATGGCCGGCATGCCCGCCCACCGGCCGGGCGACGTCCTGCCGGTCACGGCGGACCCGTCCGACCTCCACCTCTTCGACCCCCGCACCGGCCGCCGCCGCCCCGACACCGAACAGCCGGGCTGGGCGGAGCGCAGGATCAGCGCGGTGTCTTGAAGGACGGCGGGTTCGGAAGGGGGGACGTTTGTCCGCATGCCCGGCGCGCTGTGAGGTCTGCGACTACGCGGGCTCTTGCGTAAGCCGACTCATGGTATCAGCATGCGTCCGGCCCGTCGGAAGGAAAGGCGTCCATTCCCATGACCACCAAACCCCCGACCGATTTTCCCACCGGCCAGGGCTTCACGGAAGCCGACTGGAACGAGGTGTCCGACAACCCGGAGTGGACCGAAGCGGACATCGAGCAGGCAGTGCCCTTCGCCGAGGCGTTTCCGGCTTTGGCGGCCCTGTCGATGCAGCGGAATGAGGCGCGCAGGCGCGCCCTGGAGGCGCTGCGGGGCATGGGGCCGGATGAGGACGCAGCGATCAATGCTGGGATCGCGCAAGACCCGGACAACCCCGAACTGACGGACGAGGATGCGGCCCGCTTGCGGCCGGCGGCCGAAACCGTGCCGGAGATCGTGGCCCGCCACCGTTCGGGCCGCCTTACCTAATCCCGGCCTTCTCCTCCCGCTCGGGAAACAATCCACCCTCACCGGCTCCGGAAGCGTTCTCCACGGCGGCGCAGCAGGGCTCATCCGGGGACAGGCCGGCGCTTGGCCCCGCCGCTTCGTCGGCACGGGCGCCGCCCAGGTCCGGAAGCTCCAGGGGCTTCGCCCAGAACTGCCCGCTGTCGCCCACCATCCAGGATCCCATGCCACTGTCCGTGGCGGACCCGGACGGCGCGTTCCCGCCGTCCTGGGCCATGGCCGGACCCGCCAACAGGCCATGCGCCAGGGTCACGGCGGCCAGAATCATCCTCAGCATCTGTTTCCTCCTGTCGGGCACCGCGCGGCGCCGGCTCCGTTCCTGCCGGGTTCCGTATCGACCGCGCGGGACGCCCGGACGGAACCGCGGACAGCTTGCCACGCTCCTCGCCCGATTGGTATGGGGCGGTGCCGGAACACCTCATCACGCCCCGACCAGCTCCACCGCTCCCCGGATCGGAGCGCCCCGGCCGCCCAGCCCGGGCGGGGCGCCGGCGGTGCCTTCCAGCCGGGCGAGCAGGAGCGGGATTTCGGCCGCCGGCACGGGCCTGGAGAAGAAGTAGCCCTGGGCCTCGTCGCAGCCTTGGGCGCGCACCGCCTCCAGCTGGTCGCGGGTCTCCACCCCCTCCGCCGTCGTGGTGATGGCGAGGCTGCGGCCGAGCCCGGCGACGGCGTGCAGGATCGCCTTTGAGCCTTCTCCCTGCGGCAGGTCGCTGACGAAGGAGCGGTCGATCTTGATCTTGTCGAAGGGGAAGCTGCGCAGGTAGCCCAGCGCCGAATAGCCGGTGCCGAAATCGTCCATGGCGATGCGCAGGCCGAGTTGCCGCAGTTCGCTGAGCACCGCGAGGTTGGCGTCATTGTCCTGGAGCAGCACGGATTCCGTGATCTCCAGCTCCAGCCGCTCCGGTTCCAGGCCGCTCTCGGCCAGCGCCCCCGCCACCGCCTCCACCAGCCCGCGGCTACGGAACTGGACAGGGGAGAGATTGACGCTGACGCCCAGCCCGGCTGGCCAGCCCACGGCCTCGCGGCAGGCCTCCTGCAGGACCCATTCGCCGAGCGCCACGATCAGCCCTGTCTCCTCGGCGACGGGAATGAACTCCGCCGGCGAAACCAGCCCGCGTTCCGGATGGCGCCAGCGCAACAGCGCCTCGAAGCCGCGGACCCGGCCCGAGCGGAGGTTGACCAGCGGCTGATAGTGCAGTTCGAACTGCCCCTTCGCCAGCGCCTCGCGCAGGCCGGTCTTCAGCGCGTGGTAGGCGTGCAGCCGTTCGGCCATGTCCGGAGCGAAGAATCGGTGGGTGCCGCGCCCCTCGGCCTTGGCCTGGTAGAGCGCCAGGTCGGTGTTCTGCAGGAGCTGGTCGGGGTCGAGGCCGTCGCCGGGGGCGAGCGCGATCCCGACGCTCGCCCCGACCACGAGCTGGTGGCCGTCGATGTCGTAGGGGGCCGACAGCGCGTCGATCACGCGCGCGGCGAGCGCCACGGCCCGGTCCCTCTGCTGGCCGGTCTGGTCGGGACCGACCTGGAGGATCGAGAACTCGTCCCCGCCGAGCCGCGCGATGGTGTCGGTCTCGCGCGTGCAGCCGCGCAGCCGCTGCGCCACGGTCCGCAGCAGCGCGTCGCCGACGGGATGGCCCAGCGTGTCGTTGACGTTCTTGAAATGATCAAGGTCCAGGCAGAGCAGGGCCAGCCCCTCGCCCCGGCGGACCCGCAGGAGCGCCCGGTCCAGCTCCTCGCGGAACAGGGTCCGGTTGGCGAGGCCGGTCAGGGCGTCGTGGCGCGCCATGTGGGCGATCATCGCCTGGGCCTTGATGGTCTCGGTGAGGTCCTCGTGAGTGGCGATCCAGCCGCCGTCGGGCAGCGTCTGGTGGCTGATGCGGATGACCCGGCCGTCGCGGAGTTCCAGGTCGTAGGGGCTGTTCCGGCGCGCGATGGACCGCACGATGTCCCGGTCTCCGAAGGCCAGGGGATCGGCCGGGCCGATGCCGTTGGCGCCGCAATGGGCGACCATGTCGGCCAGCCCGGTTCCGGGTGCGGTCAGCGCGGGCGGCAGCCCGTACAGCTCGGCGTAACGGCGGTTGCAGACGATCAGGCGGTCGCCGGGATCGAACATGCAGAGGCCTTGAGACATGTTGTCCAGCGCGGCCTCGAACCGCTGCCGTTCGGTTTCCGACTGGGCACTCAGCAGCAGGATGCGCTCCAGGCTGTCGCGGTAACCGAGAACGGCGTTGTAGAGCGTGCCGATCTCGTCGCGGCGGCCCGACGGTGCCAGCGTGACCGAAAGGTCGCCCGCGGAGAGCCGGTCCATCGCGGCGCTGACGTCCAGCACCGGCTTGCTGACGCGGCGGGTCACCCAGCCGACCGCCCCGACGGCGCAGGCCGCCCCCGCCACCAGCGCCGCGACGATCAGCTGGAGCGCCTGGTCGTAGGTGAACTGGGCGCGGGCGACGGTCCGCTGGCTGCCCTCGCGGGCAAGGGCCAGCAGTTCGTCGAGCTTTTCGGACGCCGCCTCGAAGGCAGGGCGTGCCAGGCTGTTCAGCTCGCGCCCGACCGCCGCCCTCTCGCCCAGCTCGAGCCGGGCGAGCGCCGAGGCCCGGGCCTCCTCGTACCGTTCCCACTGCGCCTGGAACTCTCCGAACAGGCCCTGCTCCGGTCCGGACAGCCCGCGGGCCTGGTAGGTCCGGACCGCGCCTTCCACGGCCGCCCGCGTGGCCAGCGTGGCGCGCCCGATCTCGGCGAGCTGGCGGAAATCGGTCACCGATCCCTGCTGTGCCGCGAGGATGCGGTACTGCATGGTCGCGCGCTTCAGCTCGCCCAGCGTCTCGATGCGCGACAGCCATTCGTGCCGGATCTCGGCCACCGCCTTGTTGGTGGCGTGGAGCTGAAGCAGGCCGATCAGGCTGACCGCCAGCATCAGCCCGAAGGCCGCCCCGAAGCACAGGGCGATCTTCCTGCGGACGCTCATGTGGTCCAGCAGCCCCGTGCCGTCCTTTTCCCAGCGGGCGCGGATCATCAGTGCAGGTACCCCAGCCCGTGCCAGACGGAATAGCGGGCGCGGAACTCCGCGAAGGAGCGGTAGACCCGCC
Organism: Azospirillum sp. SYSU D00513; assembly: GCF_017356015.1. Taxonomy (GTDB): domain Bacteria; phylum Pseudomonadota; class Alphaproteobacteria; order Azospirillales; family Azospirillaceae; genus Azospirillum. The sequence continues at coordinate 87,858 of NZ_JAFIQV010000021.1, read as the reverse complement.
GGAAGTTCGGGTTGGCGTCGGATTCCTCCTCGACCACCTCGTTCCAGGCCTCGTCCAGCGCCACCAGGATCTCCGGCGGCCAGCGCCTGAGCTGCACGCCCCGGTCCTGCATCGCCCGCAGCACCCTGCCCTGCGCCGCCTCGCCCTCCGCGATGGTTTCCCGGATCGTGTCGCCGCAGGCCAGTTCGATGACCGCCCGGTCACGGTCGGACAGCGCGTCCCAGCGGTTCTTGGCGATGTAGAGGTCGAAGAAGGTCGCCTGCTGGTGCCATCCCGGGAAGTAGTAGTATTTGGCGACCGTGTCGAAACCGAAGGGCTCGTCCATCAGCGGCAGCGAGAATTCCGTCGCGTCCAGCGCCCCGTCCTGCATGGCCTTGAGGATCTCGGCCGGCGGGAGCTGCTGGGTCTGGACGCCGAACTTCTCCATCACCTTGGCGCCCAGCCCGAAGAAGCGCATGCGCAGGCCGCGGAAATCCTCCGCGTATTGGATTTCCTTGCGGAACCAGCCCGACGCCTCGGGCGGGATGAGGGCGCAGGGCAGGTTGTGGACGCCGCGCGCGTGGAACATCGCGCGGGCGATCTCCAGCCCGCCGCCCCGGTACATCCAGGCCATGTATTCGCCCATGGACGGCCCGAAGGGCACGGAGGAGAACATGTTGAAGGCGCTGTCCTCCGTGGCGAACCAGCCCGCCCCTGCCCAGGCCGCGTCGACGATCCCGGCCGAGACGGCCTTCACCGTGTCCGCCGCCGGGACGAGGGCGCCGGGCTCGTGGATCTCCAGGACGAGTTCGCCGCCCGACGCGCGCTCGATCTTCTCGGCCAGGCGCCGGGCGCCCTCCCCGATCACCGCCATGCCGCTGGGGAAGGTGCTCGCCACCTGAAGCCTCACCCGCGGTTCCCCCGCGGCGGCCGGCGCCGTGAAGGCCAGCATGGCGGCCAGCGCGGCGCCGAGCAGCGCGGCCGTGCCGATGGTTCCCCTGCCCGTCATTCTTCCCCCATCGGCCGGCGGCCCGGCCGATCAAGGCGGCTCAGCGCCGCTCATTTCCTTTCCCCTTTTTTGCCCCAGAGCTTCTTAATGCATACTTAAGAGACTGTTTGGTGAACAAATCTTCACCTTTCGGCTGCGCCACCCCCATCGGCCGGTGCGGCGGCCCGAGGCGGAGGCTGTAGGGTGACCGCCGCGCGCGGGGTCTCGTCCACCGAGAGGGTGAAGATGTCGGGCCGGGCGTAATGGCCGGCGACGTCCAGGTCGTACTTGCCGCAGATCGTGTCGAACAGGTCGATTTCGGCGGTCAGGACCGCCTCCCGCCCATAGACCGGGCCGGCCAGGATCTCGCCGAGCGGACCAACGATGACGCTGCCGCCCTTGATCAGCTCGGTCGCCGGATCGTCGCCCTGGATACAGTCGTAATCGGCGGGCGCGTCGGCCCTCGTCATGTACTGGCAGGCGCTCAGCACGAAGGTCCGGCCCTCGTAGGCGATGTGCCGCATCGAGGCCTGCCAGATGTCCCGCTCGTCCACGGTCGGCGCACACCACAGCTCGATGCCCTTGGCGTACATGGCCTGGCGCAGGTTGGGCATGTAGTTCTCCCAGCAGATCGCCGCACCGATCCGGCCCACGGGCGTGTCGAGCACCGGCAGGGTCGAGCCGTCGCCCATGCCCCAGACCAGCCGCTCGCTCGCCGTCGGCATCAGCTTGCGGTGCTTGCCCAGGAGCCGCCCGTCCGGCCCGAAGAAGAGCGCCGTGCAGTAGAGCGTGCCGCCGTCGCGCTCGATCACCCCGACCACGAGATGCGCCCGCATCTCCGCCGCGAAACCACCGATCCGCGCCGTCTCGGCACCGGGGACCTCGATGGCCGATTCCCAGTAGCGCCGGAAATCCTCGCGCCCCGCTGCGCTGCGCGTGCCGACGCGCGCGCCGAAATCCAGCCCCTTGGGATAGCCGCCGACATAGGCCTCGGGGAAGACCGCCAACTCGACGCCCTGCCCCGCCGCCGCCTCGCAATGGGCCTGCATGCGGTCGAGCGTGCGCGGCGTGTCGAACAGGCTCGATCCGGCCTGGACGACAGCGACGCGGCGGGTTCCGTAACGGGACTGGGGCATGGATGACTCCGGCATGGGGTGTGTCCGCCGCCCTTCGTTCAGGGGGCGGCGCTCGCTTGGTAGAGGCACGAGCTCGACCGAGCCTATACGGGCGGCTCATGGCCACGCCATAGACCTCCGCTCTCCGGCGGCCGCCCTTGGCCCATCCTCGGGCGAAAAAGATGGCACGGCCGGCCGGCCGGCAGTCGCGGTTGATCCCCGTTGCCATCTTCGCTAGCGTGCAGCCCTTGGTTCAATGCGCTTTGGTTGTGATGATGATTATCCTGAGGCCCACCAAATTCAGGGTCGGGGACACGGAGCTGTACGATGTTTTCCCCGTCTCGGAAGACACGCTGGTTGGAATAGGGCCATTCACGGGCGAGTACACCAAGACAATCACAGTACTCGACAGACGGTCCGGCATGCGTTCGAAGCCCGGGGTGGCCGTGAAGGACAGCCACCAGCATACGCTTATATTGCTCTTCAAGTTCGACGGCAGGGCTTTCGGCCCGGCGAACCAGCGTTGCGGGCTTCTGTTTTCCGACGGTCAGCATGACGCCGCCGTGGAATTCGACTGCGTTCCGGTCGAGCCCGCCAGGGCGTCCATGTCGACCTTGACCATCGAGAGCTCGGATCTCGTCCTGAAATGGGTCGATTACCATCACAGGACTCTGGGCATCGACCGTTTTCACATCTATTCGAATTCCGTCGAGCATTTCTCCGCCTTCACCGAGGCCGCTTCGGCGTCTCCGCTGAGGGACATGATCACCGCCGTCTTGTGGGACGTGCCGTACCGCTATCCGGGGGCTTCCATATCCGGCCAGACCACCCAGCAGAACCACAGCATCTACAGGTTCGGCCGGGACGGGCTGATCGGGCTTTTCGATGTGGATGAATACATCGTGCCGAACGCCGGAAACCTTGTCGATGTGATGATGGACACGGCGAACGACTTCCTCCTCATGCAGGAATACAAGTTCAGCCGGGTCCCGGTCGGGGCCATCTCATTGCAATGCCTGATGTTCGGCTGTGGCCGGGGCGCGGGCGGCAGCCGGATGTCCTTCCTGGAAGACATGCGGTGGAGCGCCACCGAGCCGGAGCCCAAGTGGATCCGGCAGAAATGCTTCGTCCTGCCGCCCAAGATAAAGGTGTTCTCCGTCCATATGGTGGTCGACGGATCGGTGACCTATTGCCTGCCGCCGAGCATCGCCCGCTTCTATCACTATCACTTCCTCGGAAAGCCGCAGGGAAAGTGCGACTGCGACAAATATTGCGCGACGGAGAACACGGACATCGCGCGGTTTGGGTAGGAACCGGCAAAAGCCGGCGCCAGGCCATCGGCCTCCGCGCCGGCCCCTCCCCTTTTTGCCGTCGACAGCCGCCCCCGAAGAGGATCAGCATGGGGACGGACGCCAGCGGCGTCGCCTTCCACGCCATCTACCACACGCCCTTCTACCACACGCTTTGAAGACCATGGGCCGTCCGTCGGCCGGCGTCTGAGAACCGGCCCGGCGGCTTTTCAAGAAAAGCCATAGGGGAGGTTTGGGCATGCCACACAGGACTGTTGAAAGCGCCCGTTGCATGGCGCTGGTCGGGCCTTATCTCAGCGGCAAGACGACGCTGCTGGAAAGCTTGCTGTTCGCGACCGGCGCCATCACCCGCAAGGGCAGCACCCGCGATGGCAACGCCACCGGCGATTCCTGCGCCGAGGCGAAGGCCCGGCAGATGGGGGTGGAGGTGAACCTCGCCTCCTTCTCCTATCTGGGGGAACGGTGGAACGCCATCGACTGCCCCGGTTCGGTGGAACTGGCCTGCGAGACGCAGGCCGCCCTGATGGTCGCCGACGTCGCCGTCGTGGTGGCGGAGCCGGCGCCGGACAAGGCGGTGCTGCTCGCCCCGCTCTTCAAGTTCCTCGACGACCGGCGCATTCCCCACATCCTGTTCATCAACCGCATCGACACGCTGGGCGAGGCGCGGCTGCGCGACGTGGTCCAGGCCTTCCAGGCCGTGTCGCAGCGCAAGCTGGTGCTGCGCGAGGTGCCGATCCGGGAGGGGGGTGCGGTCACCGGCTTCGTCGATCTGGTGAGCGAGCGCGCCTACCGCTTCGCGCCGCACCGCCCCTCCAACTTGGTCCAGCTTCCGGACTCCGTGCGCGAGCGCGGGGAGGAGGCGCGGCAGGAACTGCTGGAGGCGGTCGCCGATTTCGACGACGAGCTTCTGGAACGGCTGCTGGAGGATGTCCGGCCGGAGGCGGTGGACGTTTATGAGCGGCTCGCCCGCGAACTGGCGGAGGATCTGATCGTCCCCGTCCTGTTTGGCTCCGCCGAGAAGGACAACGGCGTCCGGCGGCTGCTGAAGGCGCTGCGCCACGACACGCCGGACGTCGTCACCACCGCCGCGCGGCTGGGAATTTCCACCAACGGCGCCGTCGCCGCGCAGGTCTTCAAGACGCTGAACGGCACGCAGGCCGGCAAGCTGAGCCTCGCCCGCGTCTGGCGGGGCACGGTGACGGACGGCATGACGCTGGGAGCGGAGCGGCTGTCGGGCATCCACGCCCTGATGGGCCGCGAGCAGAGCAAACAGCCCAGGGCCATGGCCGGGGAGGTGGTGGCGCTGGGCCGGCTGGAAAAGGCGGCGGCGGGCGAGCTGCTGACCGACGCCGGCAACCTGGGCCGGCCGGAGGGCTGGCCGGAGCCGCCGGCGCCCGTCTACGCACTGGCGCTCCAGGCCGAGAACCGCAACGACGAGGTGAAGCTGAGCGCCGCCCTCCAGAAGCTGCTGGAGGAGGACACGGCCCTGCGCGTCGAGCAGTCGCCGGAGACGAACGAGCTGGTGCTGTGGGGCCAGGGGGACATCCACCTGCAGATCGCCATGGACCGGCTGCGGAACCGGTCCAACGTCGCGGTGCGCGGCCGCCCGCCGCAGGTGCCCTACCGCGAGACGATCCGGCGCGGCACGGCGCACCACGCCCGGCACAAGCGCCAGTCCGGCGGCCACGGCCAGTTCGCCGACATCCATGTGGCGATCCGCCCACTGCCGCGCGGCAGCGGCATCCTGTTCGAGGACGCCGTCGTGGGCGGCGCCGTGCCGCGCCAGTTCATCCCCGCCGTGGAGAGCGGCGTGCGCGACGCGGCGGCGCGCGGGCCGCTCGGCTTCCCGGTCGTGGACTTCGCGGTGACGCTGACCGGTGGCCAGTACCACGCGGTGGACAGCTCCGACATGGCCTTCCGCACGGTCGCGCGCCAGGCCATGGCCGAGGCCCTGCCGTCTTGCGAGCCGGTGCTGCTGGAGCCGGTCCTGCTGGTCTCCATCACCGTTCCCGCCGACGCGACCGCCAGGGTGCAGCGCCTTGTCGGCGGCCGGCGCGGCCAGATCCTGAGCTTCGACGCGCGGGACGGCTGGCCCGGCTGGGACGAGGTGCGGGCGGCCCTGCCCCAGGCGGAGATGCATGACCTGATCGTGGATCTGCGCTCGCTCTCCTCCGGCGTCGGCAGCTTCACCTGGAGCTTCGACCGGCTCCAGGAGGTCTCGGGCAAGGCGGCCGACCGCGCCGTGGAGATCCGCCGGGGCATGGTGGCGGCGGAGTAAGGAAGCATGCGGGCCGGACGGCGATGGTCCGGCCCGCGACACCTTACAGGTTCAACTGGCCTACAGGTTCAACTGGTAGGAGGCCGGAATCCAGCGGTATCCGGCCTCCCGCCGCTCCACGAAGCCGACCGACGGGAAGGTCATGTGATAGCCGATGACCGGGATCCGGTCGGCCGCGGCCATGCCGTAGACGCGCCGGCGCGTCGCCGCCCCTTGCTCCTTGTCCATGTCGAAGAAGGCGTGCCAGTCGGGCCGGGCCAGCGACGCCACCTCGTGATGCGCGCAGTCGCCCCAGAGCAGCAGGCGGCTGCCCCGGCTTTCGATGTGGAAGGCGAGATGGCCGGGCGTGTGCCCGTACGCCTCGACGGCACGGATGCCGGGGGCGGCCTCCCCGCCGGCCGTGAGGAAGCCGGTCCGCTCCGCGAGCGGAACCACCGCATGCTGGAACAGGCTGGCCGACTTGAACTCGTTGCCCTCGCGGGGCGCCGACAGCCGGTCCTTGGATGCCCAGAAATCATATTCCGAGCCGCCGATTGCGTAGCGGGCGTTCGGGAACAGGGGCCGGCCCTCCTCCATCAGCCCGCCGATGTGGTCCGCATGGCCGTGGGTCAGGACCACGAGATCGACCTGCTCGGGCGCGTAGCCCGCTGATCCCAGCACCCGCGCGAGCCAGCCGCCGTGGGGCCGGGGCACGAAGCCGTTGGCGCCGTTGCCCGTGTCGAACAGGATCAGCTCCCGCCCGGTGTTCACCAAGGTGGGCGTGAATCCGGGCTGGAAGCGGGTCTCGGGCAGCAGGTTCTCCCGCATCAGCCGCTCGACCTCCTCCTTGGGCCGGTCCTCTCCGACGACCGGCCAGGGACCGTCGATCATGGCGCCGGCGTCGAGGATCGTCGTCACCTCGAAGTCGCCGAGCCTGAAACGGTAATGGGTGGGCGCCGAGGGGCCGAGCGGCGGGGCGGCGGCCCGGACCGGCGCGGCGAGCGGCCCGACGATGGCGGGTGCGGCGAGCGCCGAGGCGGCCGTGGCGAGGAGCCGGCGGCGGGTGAGTCCCGTGCGCGCGGATGGCGTGACGGCGGACATGGTCTTCGATCCTCCCCGATGGTTTTCTTTCCGTCTGTCGCGGCGGCGGATTCCATGCTGTGATTTCCGTCCACCACGGCGGGGAGGCTAGCGATGGCGGAGTCCGGGCGCTTGTACGAACGTGCTGCGGCGGAAAACGCGGCACCCGGCCCGCTCTGGCATCTCGGCGGGGGGCTGACCTTCTTCGCGGGGCCGCTGGACTACAACGCCAGCCACCAGCACGGCGCGCCGGTCTATCTGGCAGGGCTTCACGGCCCCTTCGGTCTGCGGATCGGGGACGGCCCCTGGCTCACCTGCCGGACCGCCGCCATTCCCATGGGGGTGCTTCATGAACTCGACCTCGGCGGCAACCCGCTGGCGGTCTTCTACGTCGAGCCCACGGTCGCCGGCTTCGACGCTCTGGCGCCGCTCCTGCGCGGTGCCGAAGAGACGGGCGGCGCCCTGGTCGGGAGCGCCGGGGAAACGGGGCTGCTGCGCGACCTCTACGAGGACCGCCACGCCACCCGCTGGGCCGGCGAGGCGCTGCGGGACCTGCTGGACTTCTCCGGGAAGCAAGCCGCCCGCAGCATCGACCCGCGCCTGCCCCGCGCGCTCCAGGCCTTGCGCGAGGCCGGCGAGGAGCCCGGCGGCGCGCCCGTGCCGGTCGCCCGCATCGCCCGGGCGGCCGGCCTATCCGCGTCGCGCTTCCAGCATCTCTTCACCGAAGAGATGGGCGTCCCCTTCCGGCGCTACCGCGCCTGGAGCCGGATGCGCGCCGCCATCGCCGAGATCGTGGATGGTGCTAACTTCACCACCGCCGCCCACGCCGCCGGCTTCGCCGACCAGGCGCATTTCGCCCACGACTTCCGCCGCACCTTCGGCGCCCCCGCGTCCCGCAGCCTGACCGGTATACGCCGGTAGGAACCAGCATCAGGCCGCCTTGCGGTGAATGGCCGGGCTATTCGCCGCAGAGTGTGCGGTGAATAGGCCCTCTAATCACCGCAAGAGCTGCGGTGAATGTCATTGGGGCAACGCCCGCCGGGGATCGCGGTTGTGAGGGGTGGCTGGGAAGGGCCGCTCTGCCCCGCCCTGAACGCTCACGAAGGTAGGAAAACCGCATGAAAGCCGTGAGGATCCATGAGTATGGCGGGCCGGAGGTGCTCCGCTACGAGGAAGCACCCCGCCCCGTGCCGGGCGAGGGCGACGTGCTGGTGCGGGTCCATGCGGCGGGGATCAACCCCGTGGACTGGAAGCTCCGCGCCGGCTGGCTGAAGGAGAAGCTTCCCTATGACCTGCCGCTCATCCTCGGCTGGGACCTGTCGGGCGTGGTCGAGGAGGTCGGGCCGGGGGTGACGGAATTTTCAGTCGGGGAGGAGGTCTATTCCCGGCCGGATATCCAGCGCGACGGCGCCTATGCGGAGTTCGTCGCCGTGCGAGCGTCGGAACTCGCCCGCAAACCAAAGAGCATCGGCCATGTGGAGGCGGCGGGCGTGCCGCTGGCGGCCATCACGGCGTGGCAGGCGCTGTTCGAGTCCGCAGGGCTTGCCGCCGGGCAGACGGTGCTGGTCCACGCGGCGGCGGGCGGGGTCGGCAGCTTCGCGGTGCAGTTCGCGAAATGGCGCGGGGCGCGCGTCGTCGCCACGGCCTCGGCGGCCAACCACGCGCTGGTCCGCGACCTCGGGGCCGACGAGGTGATCGACTACCGGACGACGCGCTTCGAGGAGGCCGTCCGCGAGGTGGACATGGTCTTCGACACGATCGGGGGCGAGACGCAGGAACGGTCCTGGGGCGTGCTGCGGGAGGGCGGCATGCTGGTCTCCGTCATCAGCCCGCCGTCGGAGGAGACGGCGCGGGCGCATGGCGTGCGGCAGGACTATATCTTCATCGGCCCGAACGCGGCGTGGCTGACGGAGATCGCCGGGCTGATCGACGCCGGCCATGTCCGCCCGCTGATCGGCGAGGTTTTCCCGCTGTCCGAGGTTCGCAAGGCGCATGAGCTGAGTCAGACGGGCCACGCGCGCGGCAAGATCGTGCTGAAGGTCGTGGAATAGGCCGGCGCCCGGCAACCCCTCCGAGGGCCGCCGGGCGGGCCGATCAGCCGTTTCGGATTGTCAGCAGCCGGTCTGGCGCGGGGTCCGCTCGACCTCCAGCCCGAAGAGCGGGCGCAGGCCGGTGCCGAGCCAGTTGCCGATCAGCGCCGTCACGATCCACACCCAGCCGTGCAGGCTGCCCGAGGCGATCCCGCTGAAATAGGCGCCGATGTTGCAGCCATAGGCCAGCCGCGAGCCGTAGCCCAGAAGCACCCCGCCGACCACCGCCGCCGCCAGCGAACGCAGGGGCAGCCGCCAGACCGGGGCGAACTTGCCTGCCAGTCCGGCCGCGAGCAGGGCGCCGAGGATGATGCCGATGTCCATGACCGAGGTGACGTCCGCCAGCACGCTTCCCGAGAGAGCCTTGGCCTGCGCCGGGGCCTGCCAGAAGGGCCAGGAGGCGACGTCCACCCCGGCGGCGGCCAGCGCCTTGCTTCCCCACAGCGCGAAGGCGGCGGTGATGCCCCAGGGGCGCCCGGCCAGCGCCAGGGTGGCGAAGTTCAGCAGGGCCAGCGCCACCGCACCCCAGACCAGCGGCCAGGGACCGCGCAGCAGCCGCGCGAGGCCCGCCGTGCGGGCCGCGGGCTGCTCGATCAGCCGGCCGTGCCGCCGCTTCTCCAGCAGGATGGTGCCGGCATAGACCGCCGCGAAGACGGCGAGGTTCGCCGCCAGGGCGACGGGCCAGCCCCAGGCGGTCACCAGCGACACCGGCGGCAGCGACGGCTGGGCCTGCCACCAGGGCAGGTGATAGGCGCCCAGCACGGAGCCGACGATGAAGAAGAACAGCGTCACCAGCATGCGGGTGCTGCCGCCGCCGACCGTGTAGAGCGTGCCCGACGCGCAGCCGCCGCCGAGCTGCATGCCGATGCCGAACAGGAAGGCGCCCACCAGGACCGAGACGCCGGCCGGCGCCACGAGGCCGCTGACCGGCGTGCCGAACAGCGTGCCGGCCGCAAGCGCCGGGAAGAACAACGCGCAGGCCAGCGCCAGCATGATCATCTGCGCGCGCAGCCCCGCCCCGCGCCGGTCCGAGAAGAAGACCCGGAAGGCGGAGGTGAAGCCGAACAGCGCGTGGTAGAGCACGAGCCCCAGCGCGCCGCCGATGAGATAGAGGGCCGCCTGCCGGCCCGACACGTCCGTGCCGATCCACAGGGCGCCGCCCAGAAGGGCCAGCAGGGCCGCACCGACGACGCGCCCGTTGATGTCCGGCAAGCCGGCCGCCGGGCCTGCCGCCCGGCCGATGGAAAGATCAGCCATGCCGATGACTCCATTTCACATATGATGCCCGCACATTTCCGGCGGGCTGGGAATTGGGCTTGTAGATAAGAGCCGCCGTCATCGCGCAAACAGCGCGGGGCGCATTCCTGTCCCGCGCGCCCCGGGCGGAGGGCTGGTCCCACCTTTGCGTAAAACCCCCTTCAAACGCCATGTATCGACAGGCCGGGCGATTGGGCCTAAGACTCACTCCCATCCAGAGACTTGGCTCCAAGCGCTCGGGCCGCGTGATGACGGGGGGTTCTCCATGGACAAGCTGCATGCCATGCGCGTGTTCGTCCGTGTCGTCGAGGCGAACAGTTTCTCCAAGGCCGCCGAAACGCTCGGCCTGCCGCGGGCCTCGGTCACCACGACCATCCAGAACCTGGAGGAGTCGCTCGGCGTCCGCCTGCTGCAACGGACGACGCGGCGGCTGAACCTGACGCTCGACGGTGCGGCCTATCTGGAGGGTGCGACCCGCATCCTGTCGGAGGTGGACGAGATCGAATCCACCCTGACCAGCGCACGCAAGAACCCGCGCGGCCGCATCCGCGTGGACATGCCGGGCTCGATAGGCCGGCTGGTCATCATTCCCTCCATCCACGAGTTCCACGCGCAGTATCCAGACATCGAGGTGATGATCGGCCTGACCGACCGCACCATCGACCTGATCCAGGAAGGGGTGGACTGCGTGCTGCGCATCGGCAGCCTCCAGGATTCCAGCCTGGTGGCCCGGCGCATCGGCGCGCTCCAGCCGCTCACCTGCGCCAGCCCGGCCTACATCGCGCAGTATGGCGAGCCGAAGAGCCTGGAGGAGCTGGAGCATCACCTCGCGGTGAACTATTTCGGCAGCCGCACCGGCCGCACCATGGACCTTTGCTTCGAGCGCGGGGACGAGACGCGGGAGATCGCGATGCGCGGCGTCGTTGCCGTGAACGACGCGGACGCCTACCTGAACTGCGGGCTGGAGGGTCTGGGCATCATCCAGCCGCCGCGCTTCATGGCGCTTCCCCACCTGCGCAGCGGCGCCCTGCGCGAGATCCTGACGGACTGGCGGCCGCCGCGCATGCAGGTCTCCGCCGTCTACCCGCACAGCCGCCACCTCTCCCCCAAGGTCCGCGTCTTCGTGGACTGGGCCGCGGAGCTGTTCGAGAGCTGCCCGCTGCTCCAGGGCGAGGACGTCACGACCGAAGCCTGCCTCGCCAAGGAGGCCGCCGCGATGGCGCGCGCCGAGCGGATGCGGGCCGGCGAGTGCGTGGCCTGACGCGGATCCGTTGACACCGGTTCCCGGCCGGCATCCTGAGGAGCCGATTGTTCGGCTCCGGTGAATTCTGTTCACGATCCCCGCGTCTTTATCGGGGCGCCCCATCCGACGACACTCCCCCCTGTCGCAATGCAGGAGGGGCGCGCCGCGCCGGATCGAGATGGGGCCGAGGAAAGAGGGTAAAGGGACGCAGGGAACAGGCGGAGGCGGGCACGGTCCAGACCGTGCGCTGTCCGCCGTTCCCGCCATGACCCTCGCCACCGAGGAACACGCCGTTCCCGGCGTCCGGCCCGTTGCCCTGCGGCTCTACCGTCCCCTGGCGGACGGTTCCCTTCCCGCCCTGCTCTACCTGCATGGCGGCGGCTTCACCTCCGGCTCGCTCGACGAGGCGGACGCGGCCGCCGCGGCCATCGCGCGGAGCGTTCCGGCGCTGGTGCTGTCGGTCGGCTATTCGCTGGCCCCCAGCCACCCCTTCCCCGCCGCGGTGGAGGACGCGCACCGGGCCGCCGTTTGGCTGGCGGAACGGGCGGAGGCGCTGGGCGTGCGGCCCGGCCCCGTCGGCATCGCCGCCCACGAGGCCGGCGGCCATGTCGCCCTCTCCCTCCTCTTCGCGATCTGCGACCGGGGCGGTCCCGGCGTCGCCGCCCTGGCGCTGCTCGGCCCGATGCTGGACCCCAGCCTCACGCGGACCGGCGACGAACGGAAGCTGAAATCCGACCTGTCGGTGGCCGCCTGCGCGCGCTTCTACCGCGCCTATCTGCCGGACGCCGCGTCGCGCGTTCATCCCTACGCCATGCCGCTGGACTCCCTCCGGCTCGACCGGATGCCGCCAACCCTGGTGCTGACGGCCGAACGCGACGTGCTGCGTCCCGAGGCCGAATGCCTGGCCTCCCGCCTGATCGCGGCCGGCGTGCCGACCGAGGCGACGCGCTTTCCCGGCCTGTCCCACGCGGCGCTCGCCGGCCACCCGCCGGCCCTGCGCGCCGTCTCCGACTTCCTGAGGCGCCGCCTCGCGGGCGCCGCTCCCCGAACCAACCCCGATCAAACTTCCGAATCCCAGGACGCATCATGACCGCATCCCGTATGAAGTTCGCCGTCCTCCTGGCGGCTGGTGTCTCGGTCGCCGCCGGCGCCGGACTCTCCACCCTGCGCAGCCCGGCCGGCGCGCAGGAAACGCCACCGGCCGCCGCCGCCGCTCCGCTGGCGGAGGTGGACGTGGCCACCGTGCTTGAGCGGCAGGTGACCGACTGGCAGTCCTATTCCGGCCGTCTGGAGGCCGTGGACCATGTCGAGATCCGCCCGCGCGTCCCCGGCACCATCACCGCCGTGCATTTCCGCAACGGCGCGCTGGTGAAGGCCGGCGACGTGCTCTTCACCATCGACCCGCGCCCCTACGAGGCGGAGGTGGCCCAGGCCGAGGCCCGCGTCGCCGCGGCACAGGCGCGGCTGCGCTTCACGACCTCCGACCTCAACCGCGCACAGCGGCTGGTCAAGGACGACACCATCTCCCGCAGCACGCTGGACGAGAAGGAGAACGCCGCCCGCGAGGCCGCCGCGAACCTGAAGGCGGCCGAAGCCGCACTGGACGCCGCCCGTCTGAACCTGTCCTACACCCAGGTCACGGCCCCCGTGTCGGGCCGCGTGTCGCGGGCGGAGCGGACGGTCGGCAACGTGGTCGCGGCGGGTGCGGCGGCGGAGTCCCTGACCACGCTGGTGTCGGTGTCGTCGATCTACGCCTCCTTCGACGTGGACGAGCAGACCTACCTGCGCCACATCGCGCCGGTGCGCGACGCGGGCGACATCCCGGTGCGGCTCGGCCTCGCCAACGAGACGGGCTATTCCCGCACCGGCACGGTGGAGCATGTGGACAACCGGCTGGACAGCGTGTCCGGCACCATCCGCGTCCGCGCCCGCTTCGACAATCCGGAGGGACGGCTGGTCCCCGGCCTCTACGCCCGCGTGCGGGTCGGCGGTGCGGCCCCCTACGGCGCCATCCTGATCGACGAGCGCGCGGTCGGCACCGACCAGGACCGCAAGTTCGTCCTCGCCGTCAACGCCGAGGACAAGGTCGAATACCGTCCGGTCACGCTCGGCCCGCTCCAGGAGGGCCTGCGCGTCGTGACCTCCGGCCTGACGGCCGGCGACCGCATCGTCGTCAACGGCATCCAACTCGCCCGTCCGGGCACGCAGGTCCGCGCCAACATGGTCGCCATGGAAAGCACGGGCACCGAAACGGCGGCACTCTCCCGCTAAGGGGGAGCCCGAGGCCCTTCGCACGCAAGGTGCATCATGAACATCTCACGCTTCTTCATCGACCGGCCGATCTTCGCCGGCGTGCTGTCGGTCCTCGTGCTGCTCGCCGGGCTGATCGCCATGTTCCGGCTGCCCATCTCCGAATATCCGGAGGTGGTGCCGCCGTCCGTCGTCGTGCGCGCCCAGTTCCCGGGCGCCAACCCCAAGGTCATCGCCGAGACCGTCGCCTCCCCGCTGGAGGAGCAGATCAACGGCGTCGAGAACATGATCTACATGCAGTCGCAGGCCAACAGCGACGGCAACATCGCGCTGACCGTGACCTTCCGCCTGGGCACCGACCCGGACAAGGCGCAGCAGCTCGTGCAGAACCGCGTCTCCCAGGCGCTGCCGCGCCTGCCGGAGGAGGTGCAGCGGCTGGGCGTCACCACGGTGAAAAGCTCGCCCACCCTGACCATGGTGGTGCATCTGCTGTCGCCGAACGACCGTTACGATATGACCTACCTGCGCAACTACGCGGTCCTGAACGTGAAGGACCGGCTGGCGCGCATCGGCGGCGTGGGCGAGGTGCAGGTCTGGGGCTCGGGCGACTACGCCATGCGTGTCTGGCTCGACCCGCAGAAGGTGGCCCAGCGCGGCCTGACCGCGAATGACGTGGTGAACGCCATCCGCGAGCAGAACGTGCAGGTCGCGGCCGGCGTCATCGGCGCCTCCCCCACCCTGCCGGACGTGCCGCTGCAGCTGTCCATCAACGCGCGTGGCCGGCTGAAGACGCCGGAAGAGTTCGGTGACATCATTCTGAAGGCCGGTGCGGACGGCGGCGTCACCCATCTGCGCGACGTAGCGCGGGTCGAGCTGGCGGCAGCGCAATACGGGCTGCGCTCCCTGCTGAACAACAAGCCGGCGGTGGCGCTCGCCATCAACCAGGCGCCGGGCGCCAACGCGCTCGCCATCTCCGACGCGGTGCGCGAGGCGATGGCCGACCTGAAGGCCGACATGCCCGAGGGCGTGGACTACAGCATCGTCTACGACCCGACCCAGTTCGTCCGTGCCAGCATCGAGGCGGTCATCCACACGCTGCTGGAGGCGGTGGCGCTGGTCGTGCTGGTGGTGATCGTCTTCCTCCAGACCTGGCGCGCCTCCATCATCCCGCTGCTGGCCGTGCCGGTCTCCATCATCGGCACCTTCTCGCTGATGCTGGCCTTCGGCTATTCGGTCAACGCGCTGTCGCTGTTCGGCATGGTGCTGGCGATCGGCATCGTCGTGGACGACGCCATCGTCGTGGTGGAGAACGTCGAGCGCAACATCGAGTCCGGCCTGTCGGCCAAGGAAGCCACATACCGCGCGATGCAGGAGGTGTCGGGACCGATCATCGCCATCGCCCTGACGCTGGTCGCCGTCTTCGTGCCGCTGGCGGCCATGACCGGCCTGACAGGCGAATTCTACCGGCAGTTCGCGATGACCATCGCGATCTCCACCGTCATCTCCGCCTTCAACTCGCTGACCCTGTCGCCGGCCCTGGCGGCCGTGCTGCTGCGCGGCCACGACCAGCCGCAGGACTGGCTGACCCGCGCCATGAACCGGGTCTTCGGCGGCTTCTTCCGCCTGTTCAACCGCGGCTTCAACCGGGCGTCCAGCGGCTACGGGCGGGGCGTGGGCGGCGTGCTGCGGCGCAAGGGCTCCATGCTGCTGCTCTATGCAGTGCTGCTGGGCGCGGCGGGCTATCTCGGGCGCGCCGTGCCGGCCGGCTTCGTGCCGCTCCAGGACAAGGAGTATCTCGTCAGCTTCGCCCAGCTGCCGACCGGCGCCTCGCTGGACCGGACCGAACAGGTGATCCGCGACATGACGGACGTGGCGCTGGCCCATCCCGGAGTGGAGAATGCGGTGGCCTTCCCCGGCCTGTCGGTCAACGGATTCACCAACAGCTCCAGCGCCGGCATCGTCTTCGTCGCGCTGAAGCCCTTCGCGGAGCGCAAGGATCCCGCCCTGTCGGCGGGCGCCATCGCCGGCGAGCTTCAGAAGCGCTACGCCGGGATGAAGGAGGCTTTCGTCGCCATCTTCCCGCCCCCGCCCGTCATGGGCCTGGGCACGCTCGGCGGCTTCAAGATGCAGATCGAGGACCGCGGCTCGCTCGGCTACGAGGCGCTGAACGAGGCCGTGGGCGCCTTCGTGAAGAGGGCCGCCGAGACGCCGGAGCTGGGGCCAAGCTTTTCCAGCTACCAGATCAACGTGCCGCAGCTCGACGTCGATCTCGACCGCGTGAAGGCCAAGCAGCTCGGCGTGTCGGTGGACGAGGTGTTCGACACAATGCAGATCTATCTGGGCTCGCTCTACGTCAACGACTTCAACAGCTTCGGCCGCGTCTATCAGGTGCGGGTGCAGGCCGACGCGCCCTTCCGCGCCCGGCCGGACGACATCGGGCTGCTGAAGACGCGCAACGAGCAGGGGGCGATGGTGCCGCTGTCCTCGCTGGTCACCGTGTCGCAGAGCTACGGGCCGGAGATGGTGGTGCGCTACAACGGCTACACGGCGGCCGACATCAACGGCGGCCCGGCGCCGGGCTATTCCTCGGGCCAGGCGGAAGCCGCGGCCGAGCGCATCGCGGCGGAGGTGCTGCCGCGCGGCATGCGCTTCGAATGGACCGACCTGACCTACCAGCAGATCCTGGCCGGCAACGCCGCGCTGTGGATCTTCCCGATCAGCGTGCTGCTGGTCTTCCTGGTGCTGGCCGCCCAGTACGAGAGCTTGACCCTGCCGCTCGCCATTCTGCTGATCGTGCCGATGAGCATCCTGTCGGCGCTGGCCGGCGTGTGGCTGACGGGGGGCGACAACAACATCTTCACCCAGATCGGCTTCATGGTGCTGGTCGGCCTGTCGGCGAAGAACGCCATCCTGATCGTGGAGTTCGCCCGCGAGCTGGAGCTTCAGGGCCGCAGCCCCGTGCAGGCGGCCATCGAGGCGAGCCGGCTGCGGCTGCGCCCGATCCTGATGACCTCCATCGCCTTCATCATGGGCGTGGTGCCGCTGATCATCTCCACCGGCGCCGGGTCCGAGATGCGCCAGGCGATGGGCATCGCGGTCTTCTCCGGCATGATCGGCGTCACGCTGTTCGGGCTGATCCTGACGCCGGTCTTCTACGTGCTGCTGCGCCAGCTGGCCGGCGCCGGCCGCCGGCCAGCCGGTGAGACCGGGCATAGGGCGATGGCCGCGGTGCCCGGGGAGTGATGCCAGTTGGCAGCGCTGCGGGTAGCTGGAAGCAGCGCCCGCAGCCTATGCTTCAAGATCTTGGCGCATAGTTCGGTCGCGGTCTGGCGACGAAGGGCCTTGGCGGGTATAGAAGCCTCCCACCGAAGCCGAGAGCCGCATGCCGTACAAGGCGAACGAGTGCCGCCGCCACAAGATCCCAAAGGCCTGGTACCGCGTCGAGAACTGGTAGGCTTACGATGCGGCGTTGCGTCGACGCGGCGACCTGACGATCTGGGTGACGCCCGAGGCGATCGCGGCCTGGAGGCCCGCCAGCACGGGCCGGCGTGGCCGACCGCAGCGCTACTCGGAAATCGCCATTGAGGCCGGAATGATGCTACGCCTCGCGTTTGGCCGTCCCTGGCGGCCGACCGAAGGGTTGTTGGGCTCGCTCATGCGCTTGCTCGGCCTGGACCTGCCGGTCCCGGATCACACGACCTTCTCGCGCCGAGGCGCCGACCTGACGATCGGCGTGGTGCTGAGGAAGGCCGCCGGACCGGTGAACGTGGTGATCGACTCCACCGGGCTGAAAGTGTTCGGCGCCGGCGAGTGGCATCAGGAAAAGCATGGCGGAAAGCCACGTCGGAGTTGGCGCAAACTGCACTTGGCCGTCAATCCCGACACCGGCGAGATCCTCACTTCAGAGCTGATGACCTCCGAAGAAGGGGATGCGTCGCTGGTCGCTCCCATGCTGGAGAGGATCGACCGCCCGCTCGGCGCGGTCCTGGCCGACGGTACCTACGATGGTGAACCCATCTACCAAGCCATAACCGCCCATACGGCAGAGGCAGAGGTGATCATCCCGCCCCGCTCCACGGCCGTAACGAGCGACACCGCCCAAACCGCGCCGACCCAGCGCGACCGACACCTTCAAGTGATCTCCGAGCGTGGCCGGCTCGGCTGGCAGAAGGCTGTCGGGTACGGCCGCCGTTCCCTCGTCGAGGTGGCGATGCTCCGCTACAAGGCGCTGATCGGGCACAGCCTACGTGCCCGGACTCTGCGCACCCAGAAGGTCGAGGCGACCGCCGGATGCAAGGTCATGAACGTCTTGACCAGCTTGGGCATGCCGGTCACTCGCAAGGTCGCCTGATTACCCCTGCTCTGCGGCGGACTCCGCTGTCACGCCGATTTGCGCACCAAAGTCTCTCCGAAGAGCTAAAAGCCTGCCCCTCAGCCGGCCTTTCCCGTTCCGGCGAGGAACAGCTGGTAGGACGGGTTCTCGGTCTCGTCCCAGTAGGGATAGCCCAGCTCGTCCAGGCAGCGGCGGAAGCGCTCTCGGTCGGCCATCGGCACCTGGAGGCCGGCCAGCACGCGGCCATAGTCGGCACCGTGGTTGCGGTAATGGAAGAGCGAGATGTTCCAGTCCTGCGCCATGCCCTTCAGGAACTTTAGCAGGGCGCCCGGCCGCTCCGGGAACTGGAAGCGGTAGATCACCTCGTCCTTCAAGCCCGGCACCCGGCCGCCGACCATGTAGCGGACGTGCAGCTTGGCCATTTCGTTGTCGCTCATGTCGAGCACGGGAAGGTTCATGCCGCGCAGGGTCTCGATGATCTGGCGCTTCTCCGCCTCGCCCCCGGTCAGCTGCACGCCGACGAAGATCTGCGCCTCGCGGCTGTCGGCGTAGCGGTAGTTGAACTCGGTGACGGAGCGCCGGCCCAGCGCCTCGATGAAGCGGAGATAGCTGCCGGACTCCTCCGGGATGGTCACGGCGAACAGCGCCTCGCGCCGCTCGCCGATCTCCGCCCGCTCGGCGATGTGGCGCAGCCGGTCGAAGTTCATGTTGGCGCCGCTGCCGATGGCGACCAGGCCGGCGCCTTCCAGGTTCTCGCGCTCGGCGTATTTCTTCAGCCCGGCGATGCCGACGGCGCCCGAGGGCTCGGTGATCGCGCGGGTGTCCTCGAAGATGTCCTTCACCGCAGCGCAGATCTCGTCGGTGTTGACGGTGATGACCTCGTCCAGCAGTTCCCGGCACAGGCGGAAGGTCTCGCTGCCGGCCTGGCGCACGGCGACGCCGTCGGCGAAGAGCCCGACCTGGTCGAGCTGCACCCGCTTGCCGGCGGCGATGGCCGCCCCCATGCTGGCGGCGTCGTCCGGCTCCACCCCGATCACCTTCACGTCGGGCCGCAGGAACTTGACGTAGGCGGCCACACCCGCCGCCAGCCCGCCGCCGCCGATCTGCACGAAAATCGCGTTCAGCGGGTGCGGGTGCTGGCGCAGGATCTCCATGCCCACCGTGCCCTGGCCGGCGATCACGTCCGGGTCGTCGTAGGGATGGATGAAGGTCAGTCCCTGTTCGGACTCGATCTGGCGCGCGTGGAGGGACGCTTCGTCGAAGGTGTCGCCGTGCAGCACGATGTGGCCGCCGCGGCTGCGCACCGCCTCCACCTTGATGGCGGGGGTGGTGCTCGGCATGACGATGATCGCCTTGATGCCGAGCTTCTGCGCGGAGAGCGCCACGCCCTGCGCGTGGTTGCCGGCCGACGCGCAGACCACGCCGCGCGCGCGCGCCTCGTCGGAGAGCTGGGCCATCTTGTTGTAGGCACCGCGCAGCTTGAAGGAAAAGACCGGCTGGAGATCCTCCCGCTTCAGCAGCACCGTGTTGCCGAGCCGCCGCGACAGCCGCGCCATCGGATCGAGCGGGCTTTCCACCGCCACGTCGTAGACGCGCGCGGTGAGAATCTTCCTGACATAGTCCTGCATGAAACTGGGCCTTGCCTTCCAAACTCCGTCCGGCGCCCCCGGACGCCGGCCGCCGGCCACGTCCAGGCACGGGTGAGCCGTGGAACACCCGGTCGCGCCCTGTCCGGCGCACGTTAGAGCGGCGGGGGGCGGGGATCAACCCGCTGGACGCTCGTACGGTTTCAGCGGGCGGAATTGCCGTGGGCTCTCGCCGCAGCCGTTAAGGGATTTGGCGGCAACTTTCGACATTATGCCGGCATCGGAGTATCTTCATTGGAGCAATCTTTGGAGGCCCCTTTGTCCCCAGAGGAACGTGCCGAGTACGAACATCCTCCCACAGCGGATCCCCGCCGCCACCTTCGCCCGGCCGACTTGTCGGATGCGTTTCGGCGGGCATTGCGCGAAAGCAAGGTTCCAGCGGAATTCGCTGCGCCAGAAGATCTGATGAAAGACAGCTCCTTGGATGAGGCCGGGCAAGAAGCGCCACCTGCTGATCATCGTCGAAAAGGTTGAGCCGCCACCATCACCCGGTGATCGCCCTCAGCTTGCGAAGGACCTCATGCACGGTTTCGAACGGGCATGCGCCGATGAGCTGGCCCTTCCGCGCACGCCAGTCGATCGCACGGACCTGATCCACCAGGACGACCGAAGTCCTGTCCAGGAGCCCTGGCGGCAGACGGACCTCGGTGCGCTCATAGCCCCTGATCCTGGATGTGACGGGGCAGACGACGGCCATGCCGCGCTGTTCGTTGTAGTCGTAGGGGCTCAGACAAAAGGCCGGGCGCCGTCCCTGTTGTTCATGCCCGAAAACATCCCCGCTCTCGGGCGAGCGCCCGAACAGAATCCAAAGGAGGTCGCCTCGGCCCGGAATGAAGCCGTCACCACTCAACGGCTTCCTCGCCGAACTCTCCAGTGATCAGTTCCTCGGCCGCAGGCCGTTCCGAAAATGCGCGGGACCAGTCCACGTCCTCGCCCTGGCCGAGACCGATTTCGAGCCGGCCGTTCCGGAAGGACCAGCCGGCCCCGCCGGAGAGGATCGCCAGCCCGTCGCCCAGCACCGGCTTGAACTCGGCAAGCGTGACGGCGATGAGGGCATCCTGTTCCGCTTCGCGCTTCCGTTTCAGGATGACGGCCGTCGGGGCGTCCGCAAGCATGATCCAGATGGAGGAAGTCACGCCGACGGGAGTCAGTTGAAGCCGTGAATTGGCTGGTTCCTTCCCGAGCAGGCAGAGGCTGGCGACGAGCCGGCGCCGGCGTGCCGCCGAGGCATCATCGAACAGGCCGGCGACCGCCTGGACGCGAAGCTCGTCGTCATAGAGGGTTTCCGCGATCCTATGGCCGTCCTGTTCGCAGCCCAGCGCCTGGAATTGAATGGCGGAATCCCGGAAGTATCTCACCCGGTTCGCGTCGAGTTCCAAGCCCCGGTCGATCAAGGGAATGATGGCCGCCCGAAACTCCGCGCTCCGCTGCTCGGCGAGCTTGCGTGCTTTGGCCAAAGCCGCCGCGATGCCGTTGAACTCCGGGCGCAGCTCCTTTTCGAAAGCCCGCTGGCGGGACACGATGCTCGCCGTCACCGACGCCAAGTCACCATCATCCCCGGCAGCTGCCCGGCGAAAAAGATCGAAGGCGGTGCGCAGATTTCGCTGTGATTCTGCCTGCTGACGGCGCCGCTCTTCCGCTCGGATCGCCAGATCCTCGATCCAAGGCTCCGCTCGCTGCAGGTGGAGGCGGTCGAGAACGGCCTGCCTTTCTTCCGCGGTGAGGCTCACCGCCGGGAACTGCAACAACGAAGGATCAAGTTTCAACGCCTGCGACATGGCCTGGAGGCTGCCCCCGTGCGGCACCGGAGTCAATGGGGCGGCCCGCCTCCTCGGCTGCCCCAAAGGAAAAGGGGCGGCCATCCGCTGGCCGCCCCTCCCCTTCAACTCCGGCCCTGAAAGCCGGCCTTACTCGGCGGCCTTGCTCTGGCCCTGGTTCGTGTCGAGCGGCTTGCGCATGCCGCCCAGCACATCCTCGGCCTTGACCTGGAAGTTCTTCACCGAGCTGGTCCACTGGCCCCAGACGGTCGGGTCGATCTTGTCGCCGTTGTTGCCGAGGTTCTGGAGACGGCGCTTGTCCTCGTCGGTCAGCACCTGCTTGGGCAGGGGCTGGAGGTGCTTCACGTCGTCGGCGGTCATGTTCAGCATCTTGCCCACGCGGGTGCCGTAATCGTCATGGACGAGCAACAGGTGCCACAGCATGCGTTCCTGGACGTCGCGTTCGCACTGGCCGAGCAGCGTGCCCATGTTGAGGACGAGGTCGTCGCGTTCCCAGTCCATCATGGTGTTGTAGCGGCCGCGCGCCTGGACATAGTCGTTGCGGCGCTCCAGCACGCTGCGGGTCAGCCGGCCGCGGATTTCCGGCGGGTTGTTCGGCTCCTCGCGCGGGTCCTCCTTCAGGCCGTTGTGGATCGACGGCTCGAAGTTGATGTGCGGGTTCTGGCCCGGCGCCATGTCGCGGTAGAAGGACATCTGGCCGCCGTTGAGGTTGGTGGCGACGCGGGCGTTCTTGGCCTGGTTGATCGGCAGCTGGAGGTAGTTGGTGCCGACGCGGTAGCGCTGCGTGTCGGAGTAGGAGAAGGTCCGGCCGATCAGCATCTTGTCGTCCGAGAAGTCCAGCCCGTCCACCAGCACGCCGGTGCCCATGGCGATCTGTTCGTTCTCGTTGAAGTGATCCTGCACGTTGCGGTTCAGCGTCATGACGCCGACATGGCGCAGGGGGAAGTCCTTCTCCGGCCAGATCTTGGTGTCGTCCAGCGGGTCCCAGTCCAGTTCGGGGTGGTCATGGTCCTCCATGATCTGGACGTACATGTCCCACTGCGGGTGTTCGCCGCGCTCGATGGCCTCGTAGAGGTCCTTGGAGGCGGAACCCAGATCCTCGCCCTGCACCCGGGCGGCCTCGGCGGCGGTCAGGCTGGCGATGCCGCAGCGCGGGTGGAAATGGTACTTGACCAGGACGGTCTCGCCCTGGGCGTTGACCATCTTGTAGGTGTTGACGCCGAATCCCTCCATGTGCCGGTAGCTGGCCGGGATCCCGCGCGGGCTGAACAGGTGCGTCAGCATGTGCATGGATTCGGGCGTCTGGCTCATGAAGTCGAAGATGCGGTTCGGCTCCTGGCGGAAGGTCACCGGATCGGGCTTCAGCGAATGGATCACGTCCGGGAACTTGATGGCATCGCGGATGAAGAAGATCGCGAGGTTGTTGCCGACGAGGTCCCAGTTGCCGTCCTCGGTGTAGAACTTCACCGCGAAGCCGCGCGGGTCGCGGGCGGCCTCGGAGGAGTCGCGGCCGCCGATGACGGTGGAGAAGCGGATGGCGAGCGGCGTCTTCTTGCCGGGCTCCTGGAACAGCTTGGCGCGGGTGTATTTGGAGGCCGGCTCGTCGCCGATCTTGCCGGTCGCCTCGAACTCGCCGTAGCAGACGAAGCCGCGGGCGTGCACCACGCGCTCCGGGATGCGCTCGCGGTCGAAATGGGTGATCTTCTCGAGGAACTGGTAGTTCTCCAGCGTGGCCGGACCGCGGCTGCCGACGGTGCGCTGGGACTGGTTGTTGGTGATCGGGTGGCCCTGACGGTTGGTCAGGATGCCGTCTGACGCTCTCGGCGCCGCAGCCTCGCCCGGGCGGGTCTCGTTGGTCTTGTCCATCGCTTTCTCCCTTGAGGTTTTTGGCGATGCCGGGAGCGGCATACGACCCGGAACCTGCAACAGATGAAGGCCCCGGAAATGCATCTCCGGCTGTCGGCCCTTGGGCACGCGTAGGAGTCCTCCGCCGTGCCGTGGCTCAGGGAAGATGCCCTTCCGGAACCACGGCCCGCACCTAATTAGAATAATTCTAAACTTTGCCTGTCAAGGCCGGATCGCCGGCCCATCCGGAATTGCCATCTCCGAAGTGCCCACCCGAGGCACCCGTCCGAGGCACCCGGCCGAGGCAAGGGCGCGCGCCAGCGCGCCGTCCTGCCGCACTTGCTGTTTCGAATGCGAACTATCCGAAACATCACTTGCTTATATAACTAGCAAAAGCTTAACTGAGGGGCAACCACCGGAACGGACCCGAACCAGCGAAAGCGGGAGATCCCATGCCGCACGGGCGCAAATCCGACCCTCCCATCGCCGGGCTGCTCCATGCCGCCGGGCTGCGGGTGACCGACCAGCGGCTGGCGCTCCTGTCGCTTCTGTTCGGGGCCGGCGACCGGCACGTCACGGCGGACGGGCTCTACCGCGAGGCGCGCGCCTCTGGCATCGCCGTGGTGCGCGCCACCGTCTACAACACCCTGCACGCGCTGGCCGAACATGGGCTGCTGCGGGAAATCGTGGTGGACGCCGAGCGCAGCTGGTTCGACACCAACGTGACCCACAACTGCCATCTCTATTGCGAGGAGACGGGACAGCTCCATCACTTCGACGAGGGCGATCCGGCCGTCCGGGCGCTGGTGGAACAGCTGGGCGGCGTCACGCCCGGACGCGTGGACGTGCTGATCCGGCTGAAGGCCGGCGCCCGACCAGCACAGGAGTAGCGCGTATCTCGATCAGCGCGCCTGGACGGCGCGCAGGAGAAGCTCCGGCGTGTCGGTGGCGCCCATGACGTTGGCGGCATCGATCGCGCTGTTGCCGCCAGCATCGCGCGCGGTGGGGTCCGCACCGCGCTCCAGCAGCAATTCGACGATGTCGGCGCGGTTGAACATGGCGGCGACCATCAGGGCCGTGCGCCCGTCCGGGCCGCAGCCGTCCACCTTCGCCCCATGATCCAGAAGCAGCCGCACCACCTCGGCATCGCCCTTGAAGGCAGCCCCGGCGAGCGGCGTCTGGCCCCGGTCGTTCGCCAACTCCGGATCGGCACCATGGTCCAGCAGCGCCCGGCACACGTCGGCATGGCCATGATAGCTCGCCAGCATCAGGAGGCTGTCGCCCTTCTCGTTGCGGAGGTTCGGCGGCAGCCCCTGGTCCAGCAGGTCGGTCAGTTCGGGCGCGGAGCCCGAGCGCGTGTAGTGGAACACCTTGCCGACGAAGGCCAGCGTGTCCGCGTCCAGCTCATGCACCTTCTTCTCCGCGCCGCCCTTCTCCGCATCGCCGGCCATGCCGCCCTCCCCTTTCTCTTGTTTCGAGAACAGGACATGAGGACGCCCGGACCCAAGCGCAAGGAAGCCGGTCAGGAGGACTCCGGCGGCGCGATCCGCCCCTGAAGCTCCGCGGCGATGAGGGCGTCGGTCACCGGGGGACCACCGCCGGCGAGCGCTGCCCGCATCATGCCGTTCACCGTGTCGCCGGGCCGCCGTTCCCAAAGTGCCGCGTTGAAGGTCGTGCCGAAGGCCGCCTCATAGCGGCGCAGCAGTTCGGCGTCGATCATGGTGCCTAGAAGATCCCGCCGAGCGGCGCCAGGAGAACCGGCGCCGTCACATGCCCGTTGGGATCGCCGACCATCGCGGTCGGCTCCGCCGCGACGTCCTCGCCCGTTCCAGCGCAGCCGGACAGAGCGAGCGCCACCGCGATCGCGAGAGCCCTTGAAAACATCGTCATTGAAGCCTGCCTTTTCTTGCGGCACCGGCACCGGACCGCCGGTGCCGCCTGCGTTGATCAGAAGGCACCGCCTCAGAAGGCACCGCCGCCGCTGGCCGCCCCGCCGGCTGTTCCATGGGCGTGGGTGAAGCGGGTGAGTTGGGCGCCGCGCCGCAGCGCCCCTTGCCCGATGGGCGGAGGGACCGGAAAGACGTGCCCCTTGGAGGCCGGTTCCTGCCAGCGCCGCTCGGCGGCGGCCCAGCGCAATTGTTCGCGCAGGCGGTCGGCACCCTGCGGCACCAGCCCGGCGACGCTCGTCATGGGGGTTATCATGGCCGTGTCATCCTTTCCTTGCGGGAGGGCGGCTCGCGGCAACCCTGTTCAGGAGGGCGGCCATGTCGTCCGCCTCATCCACGCTGAGATTCCGCTGTGCCGCCCCGTTCAGGAAGGCGACGTCGCCGGTGGCGAGATCGACCACCATCCAGGCGTCGTTCCCGACATCGGCGTTCTTCGAACCGGAATTGTGCAGATCGGCGGTGAAGTCGTAGGCATGAACCGACATCGCGGTCGCCTCCAATTCGGATTCCGCCGTGACAGCCTGCCTCGATGGCGGCCTGGAGGAGGGGACATGGCCCCTGAGTTTTAAGGCGGCTCCCAACAAGAAATATGGCGCTTCCAGAAATAACCAACGGGCTTCACGCCAACGGGAGAAATAAAGTTTGAAATGTCGCGCCCGATTATTTGGCGCAACTATCGAGTGAGCGGTCAGCCGAGCGGGCCTGCCCTCGCGAAGGCAGGCCCATCGGAAAAGGAAACGTTCGCGTTCAGGGCTGCCGGGCGGCCCTTTGGCGGAGTTCCTGTTCGGCGGCGGCGACCCAGGCATCGCGGACGGAGCGGTCGCGCCTCGCCCACGGCACGCCGGTCGCCGATCCCGCCTCGTACAACGACTGGGCCAGGGTCTCGACCGAGGCCCGGTTGCCGATCTGGCTTTCACGGACGACCCGTTCCGGCCCGCCCTCCATCGGCTTCAGGCGGTATTTGAACTCGCCGTCCTCGAAGGGCATCTGCCGCTCGATCCGGTACTCGCCTTCGGGTGCGACCCGCTCCAGCCGTCCCGGCGACACGCGGACGAACTGGCCGACGTCGAACTTGTGATGGGTCATGGGCTTTCCTCCAACCGGACAGCAAGCCCGCTCACGGCGCCTTCTTCTTGGCGCGCGGTGCACGGACCGGCTTTGGGACAATGCGTGACGTGATTTCGGCCTGGACGGCCGGCAACAGCGCTTCGGCCGCCGCCTTCTGCTTGACCGTCCCGGATTTGGACAGGCGCGTGGCGTTGTCCTGCAGGTTCGACAGGGCGACGTCGGTCATCGCCGGCAGCTTTTCAACGAGATCCATCGGCTTCCTCCTCGATGTGGCCCGGTTCGGGCCGGGCGCGAACCGGATGGCGGAAACAAAAAAGGGCGGCTGACGCCGCCCTTTCGCACTGCCGTGTTCCGCGTCGCTCAGAGAGCGCGCAGGTTCTCGGCGGACACCTTGCCGCGACGCGGGTCGCGGACGGCTTCGAAGGAAACCTGCTGCCCCTCGTTGAGGTTGCCGAGACCGGCGCGCTCGACGGCGGAAATGTGGACGAAGACGTCGGCGGTGCCGTCATCCGGCTGGATGAAGCCGAAGCCCTTGGTCGAATTGAACCACTTCACGGTACCGTTGGCCATGGGTCTGTTCCCTTTCTGGCGTTGCCCCCTGCGCAACATGCGCCAGGGGCATCAAACTCACTTCGGGAAGAGACCCGACCCCCTTGCGGAGACCGGAGTAGCGTAGCCCAGAGCAACCTCGACCAGTCTTAAGTGGGGATGCCGCCCGCGCCGCACAAGCGGAAACTCGCTCAGCCACCCCTTGGCGGCTTACGGCCGGGCCGGCGGCGGGTCAGGAGCGGGGCCGGATCGCGTAGGCGAGAAGCGCCGCGACCAGGAAGCCGACGGCATGGACCACCCATTCCTCCGACCGTCCCCCGATCATGAGAATATTGCCGGCGATGAACAGATAAACCGCCAGAAGGAGGACACCCGTATAAAAGACGAAACCAAATTTCCTCACCACGGCGCTCTCCCGGCAAAATCATGCAGACCGCACTTCAGATGCATGCTTGCACAGGCTTTTCCAAGCGGCGGGCGGGTGATTACGCCCGATGCCCCTCCCGGCCCTGATTTCCCTGATCCGTAAGATCCGGCTCTGAAACACGAATGCCGGGACCATGGCGGCTCTGCCCCCAGGCGCATGACAGACCGGCCGGCGGACCGGCCCGTCCGAGCGTCAGTCGGCATCAGGGAAGGATATCCTGCCGCTTGAGGCTGTCGAGGGCCGTGAGGAGTGACTGGGTCGAATCCAGCCGTTCCGTGAACCCGAAGCGGTTGATCTTGTTCACGTCGGAGATCACGTCGGTCTCCGTGTGGAAGATGAAGTCGCCGAAACCCCAGCCGACGAGCGCCGAGAGGTCGGGCTGCACCAGCCCCTTCGCCTCGGCGAGGCCGCGCCATAACGGTCCCTTGTCGGCCATGTGGCGGGCCAGCGTCAGCGGCACCGGCGAGGCCGTCCGTAAATCCAGGTGGGCGGCCGCGTCGGCCCACATCCGCTCCCAGCGGAAGACGTCGCCGTTGGTGACGTTGAAGGCCTCGCCACCCGCCCGTCCGCTCTCCGCCGCCCAGGCGCTCGCCCGCGCCAGCAGGCCGGAGTCGGTGAACTGCACGAGCTGGGCGTAGGCGCGGTCGGTGCCGGGAAAGCGCATCGGGATGCCGAGCGCGCGTGAGATTTCGGCAAAGACGCCGACGACCAGCGCGATGTTCATCGGGTTGCCGTGCACGTCCCCGACCACCACGTCCGGCCGCAGGGCCACGTAATCCCAGGGGCTGCGCTCCGCCCGCAGCCGGAGCTGCGCCTCCTGCGCCAGATAGAGGTTCGGCGGCATGTGCGGCGGGTCGCTTTCGCGGGCAGGCGTCGGCACCTTGGCGCCGAGATGGATGCCGTAGATCTTGAAGCCCTGGTAGATCACGACCCGCCGCAGAGGCGCGCCGTTCGACTCCAGCCCATCCAGCAGGTTGCCAAGCATCCGCCCGTTGCGCTCGGCCTCGGTGGCGAGGTCCGGGTCGGGGCTCAGCGCCGCGTAGAAGACGTGGGTGGTATCCCGCGCGGTGGCCAGAGCCCGCGCCGTGGCCTCGGCGTCGGTGAGGTCCGCCGTCACGGACTCGAAGCCCGCAAGCGCGCGGCGCGCCAGCGCCCGCACCCGCCAGCCCTGCGCCTTCAGCTCGTGGCAGACCGCATGGCCGATGATGCCGCCGGCCCCCGCGACCAGAGCGACCCTGGATGATGAGGTGGTCATGTTGCGCCAGTTCCTGTCGTCAGTCCTGACGCTGCCAACCGGCGGAACGCCCCGGCCG
The DNA here is from genome assembly GCF_017356015.1 of Azospirillum sp. SYSU D00513. Lineage (GTDB taxonomy): Bacteria > Pseudomonadota > Alphaproteobacteria > Azospirillales > Azospirillaceae > Azospirillum. The sequence continues at coordinate 59,384 of NZ_JAFIQV010000021.1, read as the reverse complement.
TTGCACCGCACCTCGCCACGCAGGCCCCGGCGGGCCGAGGACGAAAAAAACCGCTCCAGCATCGGCTGGAGCGGTCTGAAGGTTTGCGAAATCGAAAAACAGCTTTCAACCAAAGCCGACTCGGAGGTTAGCGCAGGCGTCGCGCCGGTGCTGTGACATGACAGCCCGCCCGCCACTCCGGTGACGGTTGAACCACATCTGTTGCATCCGGAACACAAGCGGCGCCCGCTACCCTTCATCGTCCCGGATCGACAGCCGCCGGGCAAGCCGCAGCAGGTTGCTGCGGTCGAGGCCGAGGGAGCGGGCGGCGGCGGACCAGTTGCCGCCGTTTTCCCGCAGCCGCTCGATGATCAGGCGGCGCTGCAGGATGTCCACGGCGTCCCGCATCGTCGCCCCTTCCTGAGGCGGCGCTCCGCCCTCCTCCGGCCCGGCGGAACAGGCTTCGGCCGGCGGGGCCATGCCGGGCGGCGTCTCGCCGAGCCCGACCGCCTCCGGCCCAAGCGTCAGCACGCCCTGGTGGGCGGCCCCCTGCGCCATGGCGCGCACCGCGGCGCGGCTGATGACGTGCTCCAGCTCGCGCACGTTGCCCGGCCAGCCGTAGGCGAGCAGGCGACGCTGCGCCTCCGGGGAGAGGCGGACGTTGCGCAGCCGCAGCCGGGCGCGTTCCCGCTCCAGGAAATGGCCGGCCAGCAGAAGCACGTCGCGGCCCCGGTCGCGCAAGGGCGGCACGCGCAGGGGATAGACGCTGAGCCGGTGATAGAGGTCGGCGCGGAAGCGTCCGGCCCGGACCTCCTCGGCAAGGTCGCGGTTGGTCGCGGCGATGAGGCGCACGTCCACCTTGATGTGGCGGTCGGAGCCGACGCGCTGGATCTCGCCGTTCTGGAGCGTGCGCAGCAGCTTCGACTGGGCGGAGAGCGGAAGCTCCCCCACCTCGTCAAGCAACAGGGTGCCGCCGTCGGCCAGCTCGAAGCGACCGCTCCGCTCGGCGGTGGCGCCGGTGAAGGCGCCGCGCACATGGCCGAACAGCTCGCTTTCGATCAGGGTTTCCGGCAGGGCCGCGCAGTTGACCTGGATGAGCGCTGCACCCGCGCGGGCCGAGCGGCGGTGCAGGCGCAGCGCCGCCAGCTCCTTGCCGGTGCCGGTCTCGCCGGTCAGCAGCACGGCGAGGTCGCTGTCGGCCACCGCGTCGATCTCCCGCAGCATCGCCGTGACGGCGGGGCTGCGCCCGACGATCTCGCCTCCCGAGGCGGGCACCTCCGCCAGCACCCGGTGCAGTTCCCCCGCCCGGCTGAGCCGCTCCGTCAACGCGGCCTGCCGTTCGGCGAGCGCGATCAGCGGCGCCAGGACGGCCGCCACCTCCGCGATCCCGTCGAGCGCGCCGGCCAGCGCGTTCGGGTCGAGCGCGTCGAAGGTCAGGGCGCCCCAGCCCTCCCCCAGCCGCGCGCCGACGCAGTCATGGATGTGCAGCCGGTCCTCATGGTCGGGGATCAGCCCGTCATAGGGGTCCGGCAGCCCGCAGTCGGCGGCGAAGCGCAGCACCGGTCCGCGGCCCTCCCCGCCCTTCATGATCGCTTCAAGCCGCGGGTGGTCGCCCAGCCGGAAACGGCGGCCCATCACGTCGGGGCTGAGGCCGTGGATCGCCAGCGGCACCAGCACCTCGCCGTCCCGGCGCAGCAGCGCGCAGGCGTCGCAGGGAACGCGCGACCGGACGAAGGCGAGGGCCTCCGGCCAGAGGGCGTCCGGACCGCCCCGTTCCAGCGCGCCCAGCAGGCCGGCGACCTCGCGCAGGCCCGTGTCGGCGGGGGCGGTCATGCCCGGCCCGGCGGACGGTTTGGCTTCGTCAGACCTCACCGCGTTCGATCTCCGCCTGGCCGCGGGAAATGTCGGTGATCAGCCGGACGGCCTCCTCCAGCCGCGCGCTTGGCAGCCGGATGTCGAGCCGCACCCCGTCGGGCGTGAAGCCCGTGGTCTCGACGAGAGCGGCAAAGGGGCCGAGGCCCGATCGGATCCGCGCTTCCTCGGCGAAGGCGCAGGTGACCGACAGGCCCGCGAAACGGACGACCGGCTCCCGCTCCGCGGCGCGCAGGCAGGACGCCGCCGTGCCGCCATAGGCGCGCATCAGCCCGCCCGTCCCCAGAAGGACGCCACCGAACCAGCGGCTGACCACCACCGCCACCCCGTCCAGCTCCTGCCCTTCGATGGCCTGGAGGATCGGCCGCCCGGCCGTCCCGCCGGGTTCGCCGTCGTCGCTGAACCGGTAGACGCCGCCGATCCGGAAGGCCCAGCAATTGTGGCCGGCATCCTGGCTAGCGCAGCCCGCGATGAAGCCGCGCGCCTCCTCCTCGCTGCCGACCGGTCCCGCCCATGCCAGGAAGCGGCTCTTCTTGACCTCCTGCTCGAACCGGGCTTTTCCCTTGAGGGTGAACATCGCCTTCCGCCGTCCTGAATCCTGCGCCGGCGGAGGCTGAACTCCCCGCCCGCATGCCCAAGTTTATCCGCCCGGCCGGAAAAAGCACGCTCATCCCGGCGGGCGGATTCCTGACCGAACCGAAGAAATCGCGGCAACCGGGACGCCCGAAGGACGGCTCCGGCCACGAAACGAAAGCATCTCATGGCGCTATCGGCCGTTCGGATAGGTCGCGGTTCTACGCCATGTTGGCATAGGCTGTGACTACTCATTCACCCATTACCGTGGTGGTCCATGTTCAGGCGCATGTCCAGGCGCACCAGCCGGAGCGTCTCCCCTCGCCGCCAGGCCGTCCACGCAGCGGCCTACGGGAGGTCATGCCCGGTCCGGCCAGGACACCGGCCATGAAGACTGGCGCGCTCCCTCCGGCACGCGGCTGGCCGTTCGACGGCGGGACCATGGGCGCCCTCATACGCGCGCATGACTGGGCAGCCACCCCGCTCGGCCCCAAGGAGGGCTGGTCGGCGTCGCTGTGCACCGTCGTGGACCTGATCCTGGATGCGCCGCTGGGCATGATCGTTCTTTGGGGTCCCGACCTCGTCCAGATCTACAATGACTGCTACGCCATCATCGCCGCCGCCAAGCATCCGCGTGCGCTCGGCCAGCCGACGCACGACTGCTGGCCGGAGACACGGGACTTCCACAGGCCGATCTACGAAGCCGTGCTGCGCGGTGAAACCCGCATCTTCGCGGAGGAGAGACTGATCCTCGAGCGCAACGGCGTTCCGGAGGAGGCCTGGTTCGACCTGACCTACAGCCCCGTCCGCGACGCCGGCCGGATCGCCGGGGTGCTGCTGACCGTGATCGAGGTCACGGAGCGCAAGCGGTCCGAAGCGGCCCTGCGCCTGAGCGAGCAGCGGCTCGCCGCCATCTTTTCCCGCGCGGCGGCCGGCCTGTCGGAAATCGACGCCGACGGGCGCTTCCTCGCGGCCAACGACGAACTCTGCCGAATCCTGGGACGGCCGCGCGAGGAGGTGCTGCGCCTTTCGGTCGCGGACGTGACCCACCCCGAGGACATAGCAGCGAGCGTGCTCGCCATCGCCGACACGCTTCGCACGGGGGGAACGGCGGGGCTGGAGAAGCGCTACATCCGGCCGGACGGAAGCCTGGTCTGGGGACACAGCAGCGTCACGCTGCTGCGGGCCGGCAGGGAAAGCCGCTTCCTCGTGGTCACCGTCGACCTTACCGACCGGCGCAGGGCCGAGGCCGCCCTGCGCGAGAGCGAGGCCCGCTTCCGGCTGATGGCCGACGCCGTCCCGCAGATCGTCTGGATCACGGACGCCCAGGGCGTGGTGGAGTTCCTGAACCGGCAGTGGACGGACTACACCGGCGATGGCGGGGACCGGCGGCCGGGGTCCGCGACGGTGACGGAGGTCCTCGCCAACGTCATTCATCCCGACGACGCGGCGCTGACGGCCGAGCGCTTCGTGGAGGCCCAGCGGACGAGCGGCACCTTCCTCGTCGAACACCGCCTCCGCTCGAAGGACGGCGAGTACCGCTGGTTCCTGGTCCGCGGCGTGCCCTATCGCGATCCCGGCAGCGGCGGGGTCACCCGCTGGTTCGGCACCTCGACCGACATCCAGGACCGCAAGCAGGCCGAGGCCCTGCTGCAGAGCTCCCGCGACGCCGCCGAGGAGGCGAGCCGGCAGAAGTCGCGCTTCCTCGCCTCGGTCAGCCATGACCTGCGCCAGCCGGTGCAGGCCGCGGGCCTGTTCCTGGAGTTGCTGAAGCAGCAGCCCCTCGGCCCGACGGAGCGCGAATTGCTGCGGCCCCTGTCGGACAGCATGACCAGCCTGACGGGCATGCTGAACGGCCTGCTGGAAGTGGCGCGGCTCGACGCCGGGCTTCTCACGGCGCAGACGCGGGCCTTCGATCTCGACGGCCTGCTGCGGCGCCTCTACGGCGAGTTCCAGGGGCTGGCGCGCGAGGCGAAGCTGCGCCTGCACATCCCGCCCGCCTCCCACACCGTCCAGTCCGATCCGCTCCTGGTGGAGCTGGTGCTGCGCAATCTGATCTCCAACGCGATCAAATACACGGAACATGGCGGCGTCAGCGTGGAAACGCGGGCCGAAGGGAACATGCTGACGATCGAGGTGACCGACAGCGGCCGGGGCATCCCGCCGGAGGATCTGGGACGCATCTTCGATGACTATTACCAGATCGGCAACACCGCCCGGGACCATTCGCGCGGCTTCGGGATCGGGCTCGCCACTGTGCGGCGAGTCGCGGAGATGCTCGGGACCAGCGTGGCGGTCCGCTCCACGCCGGGACAGGGATCGGCCTTCAGCCTGACGCTGCCGCTGGCCGCCGGGCCGGAGCGGGAGCGGGAACCCGGCGTCCCGGCGCCCGGCGCGGCGCTGACGGGGCGGACGGCCCTGGTGGTGGATGACGAGCCGATGGTGCTGAAGGCGCTGGAGGTCACCTTGCGGAGCTGGGGCGTGCGGGTGCATGCCGCGCGCACCCTGACGCAGGCCAGAACCATCCTGGACGGGCTGGACCGGCCACCGGACATCCTGATCGCGGACTATTCCCTTGGGGGCGGGGAAACGGGCGCCGAGGCCATCGCGGAGGTGAGGCGGCGCGGCACGCCGGTCACGGTGCTGGTCACCGGCGACACCTCGGCCGAGAGGCTGGCGGAAGCCCGGAACAGCAGCAGCATCATGCTGCACAAGCCGATCGATCCCGCAGAGCTGGAAGCGCTGCTCGCGGAGGCGCTGGCCGGCCGTTAGCATGACCTTCCTGGCAATTGGGCGCATCCGCCGGCGCGGATGGCGAAGCCCTGCATCACTCCGGTCCCACGGCTGTTCCCATGCTGCTGGATTTCGATTCATCCGGGGCCAGGTGATCGCATGCATGTGGGGCTCTTTCTTCATTCCTTGAGCGTGGGCGGCGCGCAGCGCCGGTCCGTGATGCTGGCGAACGGGCTGGCCCGGCTGGGGCACCGGATCGACCTGATCACGGTGCTGCCCGGAGCGCCGCTGGAGACGCTGGTCGATCCGGCCGTCCGGCTTGTTGCCCTGTCCCGGGGATCGGGGCAGGAGGTCGCCGTCGGGTTCCGGCGGACGGGGGAGATGGCGGCGTCCGTCGCCGGGCTGGTCCGTCATCTGCGCGCCGAACAGCCGGACATGCTGGTCAGCATGGCCAACCACTCGACCTTGCCGGCGGTGCTGGCCCACCGGCTGGCCGGGCGGGGTGACGGAAGGTCCCTGGTCCTTCGCGCCAGCAACCACCTGTCCCGACGCCGGGGCGGCCAAGCCGGGTCGATGAAGCGCTTGCCCGAACGCTGGTTCTGGCGGCAGGCGGATGGGATCCTGGCGGTGTCGGAGGATGTCGGCGAGAGCGTGCGCGCCCTGACCGGGCTGCCGGCGGACCGCGTCCATCCGGTCCCGAGCCCGATCCTGCCGGAGGGGTTTCCCGCGCTGCTCCGAGGCCCCGTCCCCGACCTGCCGTTTCCGGCCACGTCCGACGTTCCCCTCCTCGTCGCGATGGGCCGCTTCGTCCGGCAGAAGGGCTTCGATAGCCTGCTGCGCGGCTTCGCGATGCTGAGAGAACGCCTGCCGGTCCGCCTGGCGCTGGTGGGCGATGGACCCGACCGGGATGCCTTGAGAAACCTGGCGGACCGGCTGGGCATCGCCGATGCGGTGGCCTGGCCCGGCCTGTTGGACAATCCTTTCCCGCTCCTGGCGGAAGCAGACCTGTTCGTCCTGTCCTCGCGCTGGGAAGGGATGCCGGGGGTGCTGGTGGAGGCGCTGGCCTGCGGCTGCCCTGTGGTCAGCACCGACTGCCCCGGCGGCTCGCGGGAGTTGCTGAAACAGGGGGCGCTCGGCCCGCTGGTGCCCGTGGATGACGTCCAGGCGCTCGCCGGCGCGATGGAGGCGGTCCTGCGGCAACCGCCTGAGCGCAGCGCGCTGCGCGAGGCCGCCGCCGCTTACGAAACCGGCCGCGCGGTCGCCGCCTACGAGCGCGCCCTGCTGGCCATACGGCGCGAACGGAGCCCTTCCCTGCTGTACCGCCGGATCCGCGTGAAGACAATGTAACGTGGCGGAGCGCCCGTGATGAATGCGGCCCCGGAACAGGAAGGGCAAATGGCGTGCGCGTGAAGCGCCCTGCGGTCCTGTTCAACGCCAAGTCGTCCGGGCCGCCCGGCGCCATCGGTCGCATGAATGTCACAGCCATAAGGGCGCATCATCGACGGGGCGTCATCATATACTGGAGGGAATGAAGCGGCCACTTCGGTGTCCGTGCTGCTTTGAACAGGTTATTTCAAGCGGAGTGGGAATCTCGCCAATCTCGGGATCGGAAAAAATGTTGAAAGGCAGGGGCATGACCGAGCCCGCGTCGCTGCTCGTGGTCGAGGACGATCATCTCGTCGCCCTGAGCATGGAGGATGCCCTGTCGGAGCTGGGCATCGGTGTCATCGGACCGGTGGCGACCGTTGCCGAAGCCATGGAGCGGATCCGGGAAGGGGGATTCGTGGGCGCGCTGCTGGACATCAACCTGTGCGGCGAGCGCGTCGATGCGGTCGCCGACGCGCTGAGCCGCAAGGGGGTTCCCTTCATCTTCTCCTCGGGGCTCGGCATCGACAACGTGCCGCCGGCGCACCGTGGCAGCCCGTTCCTGTACAAACCCTACCGGACGAGCGAGCTCAGCCTCGCCATCGCCGAACACATCCTGCTCCGGCACCAGGGAAGCCACCCGGCGCCCTGAGGCCGGCAGCGGCGCCGATCAGACCTGTATCGACATCGTCCTGCCGTACTGGTGCCTGTACAGCAGGACCGCGTGCAGGAAGAGGATGAGGCCGTAGCCCTCCATGGCCTCCTCAAGGCTGGACACCAACCGGTAGGTCAGTGTCGGAACCCCATCCGTGCCCTCGACGATCGCTCCGCCCAGCATTTCCATGCCGATCGCGCCGGACAGGAACACGCCCGCCGACGCGATCAGCAGCATCCTGGCCTTTCCCGGAAATCCAAGGATGAAGGGGATGTAGAAAACAAGCCCGATCAGGCAGGCGATACCGGCGGGAATCACCCACCGGAAATAGGTAAATCCCGTCTTCATGCCTTCGGGAAGAAGATTTCCCATTTTTTCGTGGAATGAGAGAGCTTCATCCACGGAAAAAACGAGGAAGATGACGGACAGGGAAAACCATTGCAGGAACGGGAGCCGTCCGTCCCGCCTTCTTTCCAGAGCCACGATAAGGTTCAGGGCGGCGATGAAGGCCATCAAGGTGGAGGATAACCAAGTATAAAGGCTTCTCTCCTCATCGACCTCAAGCAGCCAAATCTTCTTTGCCGGATCCAGATAGCCCGTGGCGTGAGCAACGATGTTCTGAGCGAGGCTGACTGCTACGAAAAATGAAAAAACCAGAAGCAAACACATTACAAGACGGCGCGCATCGATCTGTATAGGCCTGCTGTCCGAATCTGGCGTCCTCATAAGCATTGCCTGCCCAGGCCTTTCATAAGAGGTACAAATTTCTGCAACCGGTTGGAAATAATGCGTCAAACATGGAGATGTTCCACCGACCACTCTGGCTGAGGGTACGAAAAATTCCGGCTGGCTCTGATCAAGGAAGCTCCACCAAATAGGGTCTGCGTAGAAGCGATATTCTCACCGCCAAAAGCGCCCTTTTCAGCAGGGCAAGGGCACTGAATTCCTGGAATGGAAAGGAATTCTTACGCTCACCGCCAAGACGCGGCCTGGTACTTCAGATCTGCTGTGTTACAGAATCCAACTCTTTTGGATTCCGTGCAGCCGGCCGACCACGGCGCGTCGGCCCGCCGACAATCAAAAAGTGGATTGTTTTGGGAATAAATCATGTCCGCCCGCCGTTGGTGAGAGTGCCGAGCCGATCGGCCCAGCCTGATCCCCCTGTGGGAAAGCCTGGAAGGGCAACGACAAGGAGAGGAAGAATGCGACGTCAGCTATGGCTCGCCGCCATTCCCGCATTGATGTTCGGTCTCGCGGCCTGTGATGAGCAAACCGCTGAAAACAATCAGCAATCCACCAGCCCGTCCGTTGCCGAACAGCCCGCCACGATGCCGTCGGGCAACACGGCGCCCCAGAATCCCCCCGCATCGCTGGGCACCACCCCCACCGCGCCGGCCGGCTCCACCTCCGGTTCGGGATCGGGCACCCAATAATCCCACGGAGGGCGGGCCGAAAGCCCGCCCTTTCCATATTGGGGTGGTGTCATTTCGACAGCGCCTCAGTCGATTTGACACTCCCTGCCCGCTGTCTATCTGACACAGGCTAGCGCCTCGGGCGCGGCGTTCCGCGCTCCCCGCAGCTGGCACGGTGCTTGCTTTTCCAGCGGCAACCCTATCGCAGAGCCAGGAAACGCAGCCGTGCTGACGCAAGCCCAGACCGACATCATCAAGGCGACCGCCCCCGTGGTGGCGGAGCATGCCGTCGAGATCACCTCGACCTTCTACCCGATCCTGTTCGAAAAATTCCCCGAGGTCCGCGCCGTCTTCAACCAGAGCCATCAGCGCGGCGGCACCCAGCCGCAGGCGCTCGCGAACGCGATCATCGCCTACGCTTCGAACATCGACCGGCTCGACGCGCTGAAGCCCGCCCTGCGCTGCATCGTCGAGAAGCACGTCTCGCTGAACATAACACCGGACCAGTACAAGGCCGTCGGGTCCAGCCTGATGGAGGCCATCGGCCGGGTGCTGGGCGACGCGGTGACGCCGGACGTGGCCGACGCCTGGGGTGCCGCCTACTGGCAGCTCGCCGACATCCTGATCGCGGCGGAGGATTCCGAATACAGCCGCAAGGCCGCCCTGCCCGGCGGCTGGCGCGGCGCGCGGCGGATGCGGCTGGTCGAGAAGACCCCGGAGAGCGCCGTCATCACCTCCTTCCGCTTCGCGCCCGCCGACGGCGGGCCGGTGATGGACTTCCTGCCCGGCCAATATCTCGGCGTCCGGCTGAGCATCGACGGGGAGACGGTCCACCGGAACTACAGCCTGTCGGACTCGCCGGACGGCCGCACCTACCGCATCTCCGTGAAGCGGGAGCCGGGCGGCGTGGCCTCGAACTTCCTGCATAACCGTCTCGCCGTCGGCGGGGAGATCGACGTCTACCCGCCGGCCGGCGAGTTCGTGCTCCAGCCGGGCGAGGCCGACGTGCTGCTGGTCACGGCCGGCGTCGGCCAGACGCCCGCCCTGCCGCTGGCCCGCCAGGCGCTGGCCGACGGGCGGCGCGTGCGCTACCTGCACGCAGCACTCAACGGCACGGTGCACGCCTTCCGCGGCAGCGTGGAAGGGCTGGCCCAGGCCGGCGACTTCCGGCAGGTCATTTGCTACAGCGAGCCGCAGCCGGGCGACCGGCCCGACGCCACCGGCTTCGTCACGCCGGCCCTGCTGGCCGGGCTGCTGGAGCCGGGCCGCAGGACGGACGCCTATGTGGTGGGGCCGAAGCCTTTCATGGCCTGCGTGCTGGGCGCGCTGAAGGAGCTGGGCGTTCCGCAGGACCGCGTCTTTTACGAGTTCTTCGGTCCCGGCGAGGCGCTCGTTCAGGAAACGCCGCCGATGCGGGCGTAAAGGGCCATCCCCTCGGCAAGGCCGAGCCGCTCCCAGGACAGCCGGGTCACCCGCGCCAGCAGGCGCGCCCCGGCACCGTCCGGCCCCAGCCCGAGGACGGCGACGACCTCCTGCTCCGTGACCGGCACCGCCGACAGGATGCGGGCCGGCAGCACGTTCAGGGCCGTGTCACCCTCCGGCGGCGCCAGGGCGAGGCCGACCGCACCGGCGGCAACGCTCAGCCGCCGACGCTCGCCCGGCACCCCGGGGCGCGCCGGCAGGGCGAGCACCGCGCCCTCCACCCGCAGTCGCGCGAGGCCGTAGGCCGCGTCATGGCCCTCCACCACGGCGTCGAGGCTGACCGCCGCGTTCGCTGCTGCGAGCAGCGGCAGGGACGGATCGGTCTGGAGCCTGGCCAAAGGACCCGCCGCGCGGACGCGGCCCTCCTCCATCAGCACCAGATGGTCGGCCAGCCGTTCCACCTCCGCCATGTCGTGGCTGACATAGAGGACCGGCAGGGACAGGCCCGCGTGCAGCCTTTCCAGAAAGGGCAGGATCTCGTCCTTCGTCGCGCGGTCGAGCGCTGACAGCGGCTCGTCCATCAGCAGCAGCTTCGGCTGGGACAGCAGGGCGCGGCCGATGGCGACGCGCTGCCGCTCGCCGCCGGACAGCCGGCCCGGCGCGCGGTCGAGCAGCCCCGCGAGGCCGAGCAGTTCCACCACCTCCGCGAAGCCGATGCGCCCCGGCCCCGCCGCCGGCGGGCGGCTCCGCGCCCCGAAGAGCAGGTTTCCCCGGACCGACAGGTGCGGGAAGAGGCTCGGCTCCTGGAAGACGTAGCCGACCGGCCGTTCGTGGGCCGGGCGGAAGCGGTCCCCCTCCTGCCAGGGGTCGCCGTCCACCGTGCAGACGCCGCCGGGCAGGCGCTGGAGCCCCGCCATGCAGCGCAGCACCGTCGTCTTGCCGCAGCCCGACGGGCCGAACAGGGCGGTGACGCCGGTGGCCGGCACCGTGAAGGCGGCGTCCAGTTCGAACCGTCCGAGACGGCCGCGGAAGGCGGCGCGAATGGTTCCTCCGCCGCTCATTCATCCACCCGCGCGGCGCGTCGGCCGATCAGCGTCATGGCGAGGATGACGGCGAAGGCGAAGGCCACCATGCCGGCGGCCAGGATGTTGGCCTCCCGCCACTGCATCGTCTCGACATAGTCGTAGATCGCGACCGACAGGACCTTCGTCTCGCCGGGGATGTTGCCGCCGATCATCAGCACGACGCCGAACTCCCCGATGGTGTGGGCGAATCCCAGCACGGCGCCCGTCAGGAAACCCGGCCGGGCCAGGGGCACCGCGACGGTCCAGAAGGCCCGCGCGGGCGAGGCGCGGAGCGTCGCCGCGACCTCCAGCGGACGGTCGCCCATCGCCTCGAAGGCGTTGCGGATCGGCTGCACGACGAAGGGCATCGAATAGACCACCGACCCGATCACCAGCCCTTCGAAGCTGAAGGCCAGCGTGCGCGCGCCCCACAGCCCGGCCAGCAGCCCGCCCGGCCCGCCGGGGCCGAGCGCCACCAGCAGGTAGAAGCCCAGCACCGTCGGCGGCAGCACGAGCGGCAGCGCCACCACCGCCCCGACAGCCTCCTTCCAGCGGGCGCGCGACCGCGCCAGCCACCAGGCCAGCGGCGTGCCGAGCAGCAGCAGGATCACGGTGGTGATCGCCGCCAGCTCCACCGTCAGACGGACGGCGGTCCAGACCTCCGCGGGCAAGCCCTGCATGGCGCCGTCAGGATCCCATGTCCACGGCGTAGCCGTAGCGCTCGATGATGGCGCGGGCCTCGCCGCCGCGCAGGAAGGCCATGAAGGCCGTGGCCGCCTCGTTCGAGGCGCCGGTCTTCAGCAGCACGGCGTCCTGGCGGATCGGAGCGTGCAGCGTCTGCGGCACCAGCCAGCGCGACCCGCCCTCCTTCCCGGCGAGCTGCGAAAGCGCGATGAAGCCGAGTTCGGCGTTGCCCGTGTCGATGAACTGGAAGGCCTGGGCGATGCTGTTGCCCTGCACGATCCTCGGCCGGAGCGCGTCGCCGAGCCCCAGCGCCGTCAGCGTCTCCAGCGCCGCGCCGCCATAGGGGGCCGCTGCCGGATTGGCGATGGCGAGCTTCGCGAAGGAGCCGGCCCGCAGCGTCTCCTCCCCCTTCACCAGGTCCGCGTCCCGGCTCCACAGCACGAGCCGCCCGATGGCGTAGGTGAAGCGGCTCTCCGCCACCGCGAACCCCTCCTCCACCGCCATCCGCGGCCGCTCCGTGTCGGCGGAGAGCAGGATCTGGAAGGGGGCGGCGCGCGTGATCTGCGCGTAGAGCTGCCCCGACGACCCGAAGCTCAGCACCGCCCGGTGCCCGGTCTTCCGCTGGAAAGCGTCGGCGATCTCCTTCGCCGCCTCGGTGAAGTTCGCCGCGACCGCGACATGCGTCTGGCCAGCGAGCGCGGGGGCGGCGAGGCTGGTGGCGAGAAGACCGGCGGCAAGCAGAAGGAACGGCCGTCGCGATGTCACGGCAGCCTTCAAGGTCGGCTCTTCATGGCTTGGCTCCCCGGTGCCCGCGAATCCGATACGGCCCGTCCCACTGAGCATGGAAACGGTCCCGGAATCACAGCACCCCGGAGAGCCGGGTGTCAACCGGCGCGCACGGGCCTGAATGGATCACCCGCGCGCCATGCTCAGTCGTAGCACTGGAAGCCGCCCTGGGTGACGCCCGCCTTCCAGTAGGCGACGACGGAATGGCGGCCGGAGGGCAGCTTCAGGGTCTGGCGGGCGTGGGAGCGGATGCGGCGGGCGACGGTCTGTTCGGCGCCGGTCCAGACCGCGACGGTGCCGCTCCCGCCGGCGGGCGTCGCCTCCATCACCGCGTCGGGCAGGCGCGAGGCGACGGGCGGGGCGCCGCGTTCGCGGTGGAGCCAAGTGACCGAGAGGCCCGCGCGGGACGGCAGCTCCTGCCGTTCCGCCTCGTCCGGCACCTCGACGAAGACGTCGGCCCCGGCCCCGGCGGGCAGCACGTCGAGAAGGCGCCCAATGGCGGGCAGTGCCGTGTGATCGCCGGCGATGACGTAGCGGTCCACCGTTTCCAGGGCGAGGCCACCCGGCCCGGCGATGCCCGCCCGGTCCCCCGGCCGTGCCCGTTCCGCCCAGCCGGAGGCGAGCCCGCCGCCGTGCAGGACGAAGTTGATCTCCATCGTCAGCGCCACCGGATCGAAGCGCCGCACCGAATAGATGCGGCTCTGCCGCGCGCAAGCATCGTCCGAGGGGATGGTCACCGCGACGTGCGGGGCGATGACGCCGGGCTGGAGCGCGAAGCCTTCCAGCGCCGGGCCGGTGAGGACGATGGAGCGCATGCGCGGCGTCGGGCTGGACACCGCCGCCACTTCCACCCAGCGGACGTCGCACACGGAACTGCTTGCCACCCTCGCTGCCCTCCTCCGTTCGCCGGAACGGCCCGGCCGGTCACCCTTGTATCTGATAATGCGACTTGTTCGCAATCCTGCTTCGGTCTATAGGGAAAGGGGTGCGCCGAACACAGCCGAAAGACACACCCGCCGTGACCGGGAAGCCCGACCGATGACGTTCCATCCCCGCATGCAGAGCAGCACGGAAGGCATCACCATCCTGGGCGACCTGCGATGGCGCGCCTGGAACGGCGTGATCGCGGATGTCTGGAACGTGGAATGCGCGCGCGGGGCCGGCGGCGAGTACGTCTCGCAGGCGCCCCGGCTGGTCGTGGTGCTGGACCAGCAATGGGACGGGCCGGACGGGGACGGCGGGCTGCACGTCACGGAATCGCCCGCGCGCGGGACCGGCCACCGGATCGACCCCCGCGAGCCGATGAGCTACGTGCCGGCGGGCCTGCGGGTCCGGTCGCGGGTGGAGAACATCCGCCGCCTGACGCATCTGGACCTGCATTTCGACATGGAGGTGCTGGGCGCGCGCTTCATGGACGAGATCGACCGCCACGCGGTCGAGACGCCCCGGCTGAAATTCTCCGACGAGCGGCTGCTGGCGCTGGCCCGCCTGATCGCGGCGGAATGCACCGAGCCGAGCGCCTTCCACGACCTGTACGGCGACAGCCTCGCCTCCGCCCTTTTCGTGGCGCTGCTGCGCATCGGGCCGAAGCCGGGCCGGCGGCGGGCGCAGCTGCCGCCGCGCCAGCTGCGGCGGGTGATCGACTACATCGAGGAGCATTGCAGCCGCACCATCCGGCTCCAGGAACTGGCCGACCTCGCGGGCCTGTCGCCCACCTATTTCTGCTCGGCCTTCAAGGCCTCCACCGGCATGCCGCCGCACAAGTGGCAGATGCGGGCCAGGGTCGACCGGGCCAAGGCGCTGCTGTCGGCACCGGACATGACGCCGGCCGCCGTGGCGGACGCCGCCGGCTTCTCCGACCAGGCGCACCTCACCCGTGTGTTCCGGCAGATCGTCGGCACCACCCCCGCCGCCTGGCAACGCGACCGCGCGGCCTGACCGGAAAGGCCGAACATTGTCCGAAGATCGTCCAAGCGGCCGTAAGACGGTTCAATCCCGGCAGGGATGCTTTTGCTAATCATTCGCAACAACGACGCACGGACGAACGCCCGATCCGCCGGAAACCCTGCCCCACAGGGATCCCGGCCCGAACGATGGCTTTCAACGTGGCGCGCCATTGTCCGGGAACGAATGTGATGGTCCATAGTCCGAAGCACTGGCTGACCCAGGCCCTGTTGAACGGCACGGCGGCGGCCGCCCTGCTGATGCCGGCGCTCGCCCACGCGCAAGGCACCGCCCCCACCGCACCGGTCGTCCTCGACCCGGTCACGGTCGAGGGAACGCGTCCGGCCGACACCCCGACCAGCCCGGTCCAGGGCTACGTCGTCCGCTCCACCGCGACCGGCTCCAAGACCGACACCCCGATCGACGAGATCCCGCAGTCGGTCTCCGTCATCGGCCGGGACGAGATGGACGACCGCGGCGCCCAGAAGGTGGACGAGGCGCTGCGCTACACGGCGGGCGTCTTCGCCCAGCCCTTCGGCTCGGACAAGGACACCAACTGGATCTACATCCGTGGCTTCCAGGCCACCCAGACCGGCGTCTACCAGGACGGGCTCCAGCTCTACGGCTTCGGGTTCGGCGGCACCTTCACCGACAGCTACACGCTGGAGCGGGTCGAGGTTCTGCGCGGCGCCGCCTCCGTCCTCTATGGCGGCAGCAATCCGGGCGGCCTCGTGAACCTCGTCAGCAAGCGCCCCGACGGGGAGCGTCTGCGCTCGGTCGAAACCGGCATCACCGACAGCGGCCGCGCGCATCTCGGCTTCGACTTCGGCGACCAGCTCAACGGGACGCTGAGCTACCGGCTGACCGGCCGGATCGAGGGCGGCGACGGCGCCACCGACTTCGAGGACGGCTTCCGCGGCACGATCTCGCCCAGCTTCCGCTGGACGCCGAACGACCGGACCAGCCTGACCGTGCTGGCGAACTACACGCACATCGACGAGCGGCACAACGGCGGCGCCTTCCTGCCCTATGTCGGCACGGTGGTGGACGCTCCCTTCGGCCGCATCGAGCGCGACGCCAACTTCACCGAACCGGACCTCGACGATTACGAGCGCCGCCAGCTCCAGGTCGGCTACGAGCTGGAACACCAGGTCAACGACAGCCTGACGCTGCGCCAGAACGTCCGCTACGGCTACAGCGACATCCACGAGGTCTCGCTCTATCCCTTCGGCTATGGCGGCTTCGCGGCGGCGCCCGCCGATCCGGACAACCTCCTGTCGCGGATCAACTTCGAGCACCAGACGGAGGTCAACAGCTTCCTGATCGACAACCAGGTCCAGGCCAAGCTGCGGACCGGCCCGATCGAGCACACCGCCCTGTTCGGCGTCGATTACCGCCTCTTCGACATGGACCAAGTCCAGCTCTCCGGCTCGGCCACCCCGATCAGCGCCACCAACCCGGTCTACGGCGCGCCGCAGGGCACGCGCTCCGCCTACATCGACCAGGTGCTGAAGATGCACCAGATCGGCGTCTATCTTCAGGACCAGATGCGCTTCGGCCAGGGCTGGATCGTGACGCTGAACGGCCGCTACGACCATGTCTCCACCGACGCCGACGGCACGCCCGCCTACCAGGGCAAGGACGTGGAGTTCAGCGGCCGCGCCGGCCTCGCCTACGAGTTCGCCAACGGCCTGACGCCCTACGCCAGCGCCTCCACCTTCTTCAACCCGGTGCTCGGCTCCTCCCCGGCCGCCGGCGTCTTCAAGCCGGAGACCGGCCGCCAGTACGAGGTCGGCGTGAAGTACCGCCCGGCCTGGGCGGACGCGCTCTTCACCGCGGCCCTGTTCGACCTGACGCGCACCAACGTCGTCACCGGCCCCTTCAACGCCGAGACGCAGATCGGCGAGGTCAACTCGCAGGGCTTCGAGTTCGAGGCGAAGGCCAACCTGACCGAGAGCCTGAAGGCCACCGCCGCCTTCACCGCCTTCGACCTGGAGATCACCGAGGACGCCGACGCGTCGCTGATCGGCAACACGCCCTACATCGTGCCGCAGACCCAGGCGTCGCTGTTCCTCGACTACAGCTTCCGCGACGGCGGGCCGCTCGACGGCGTGGGGGTGGGCGGCGGCGTGCGCTACATCGGCTCCTCCTGGGCCGACAACGAGAACACGCTGAAGGTGCCCGACGCGACGGTCTTCGACGCGCGGGTCGGCTACGAACAGGACAATTGGGGCGTCAACCTTTCGGTCACGAACCTCTTCGACAAGAAGTACGTGGCGAGCTGCCAGACTCAGTTCTCCTGCGGCTATGCGGAGGGGCGGACCGCCCTGCTCAAGGTCAACATGAGCTGGTGATCCGGCCTTCCGCCGGCCGGGACCGTCCGCGGGGGCTCGCGGACGGTCCCGGCCGATCCGTTTTTTCAGGCCTGCTTTTCTGTTCTCACGATTCTTTCTGTTCTCACGATCGGGACCATCCATGAGCGGCGCTGAACGAACCCCGGCCCTGTACGACCTGGACTCCGTCGGCTTCTCCGTGGGTGGGCGGGCGATCCTGTCCGGCCTGTCGCTGCGGCTGGAGCCCGCGCGCATCTATGGGCTGGTCGGCCCGAACGGCTCGGGCAAGAGCACGCTGATCCGGCTGCTCGCCCGCCAGCGCGCCCCCCAGGCCGGGCGCATCCGCTTCATGGGCGGCGACATCGGCGGCATGGGCGAGCGCGACTTCGCGCGCTCGGTCGCCTACATGCCGCAGTTCACCCCGCCCGCCGAGGGCATGACGGTGCGCGAGCTGGTGGCGCTGGGGCGTTTCCCCTGGCACGGCGCGCTCGGCCGCTTCGGCGCCGAGGACGCCGCCAAGGTGGAGGAGGCGCTGGCCGAGACCGGGCTCCAGCCCTTCGCCGGGCGGCTGGTGGACAGCCTGTCGGGGGGCGAGCGGCAGCGCGCCTGGCTCGCCATGATGATGGCCCAGGACACGCGCTGCCTGCTGCTGGACGAGCCGACCTCCGCGCTGGACATCGCGAGCCAGGTCGAGATGCTGGGGCTGGTGCGGCGGCTGAGCCGCGCGCGCGGCATCGGCGCCGTCATCGTTCTGCACGACATCAACATGGCGGCACGGCTGTGCGACGAGATCCTGGCGATGCGCGACGGCGCGCTGGTCGCGCGCGGCACGCCCAGGGAGGTGATGACGGCCGAGACCCTCGCCGGCATTTACCACCTCGCCATGGGCATCCTGCCCCACCCGGTCACCGGCGACCCGATCGGGTACGTCCAGTGAGCCTGCGTCCCCTGAACATGCGCATGGCGTCCCCCATCACGCGCCGCCGGGCGCTCGGCCTCGCGGCCGGCCCGGCCCTGTTTCCTCTCTTTCTGCCCGCCACGGCCCGCGCGCAGGCCCAGCGCGTCGCCGCCATCGACTGGGCGGCGCTGGAGACCGTGCTGGCGCTGGGCGCCGTCCCGGTGGCCGCGACCGAGCTGATCCAGTTCCGCAAGGTCGCGGTGGAGCCGGAGATCCCGGCCTCCGTGATGGACCTGGGGCTGCGCGGCACGCCGAACTACGAGGCGTTGCGGCTGGCCGCACCCGACCTGATCCTCAGCTCCAACTATTACGAGCGCCAGCGCGGCAGCCTGGAGCGCGTCGCCCCTGTCCTGTCCGTGACCGTCTACGAGCCGGGCGTGCCGCCCTACGCGCGCGCCGAGGAGGCCGCCTTCACCATCGGCGCCAACATCGGCCGCGAGGCGGAGGCCCGCGCCGTCGTCGCCCGCGCGCGCGCGGAGATCGCCCGCCTGCGCGAGGCCCTGCAAGCCGTGGCGCGGCGGCGCGTCCTGCCGATCAACCTCGGCGACGCGCGCCATTTCCGGGCCTTCGGCACCGACAGCATGTTCGGCGACGTGATCGGGCGGCTCGGGCTGGAGAATGGCTGGGCCGCCGGTTCCAGCTACAGCGCCGCGGCCCCGCTCGGCATCGAGGCGCTGGCCCGCCTGCCGGACGTGTCCGTCATCGTCGTGCCGCCGGTGCCGGCCGAGGCGCGCCGGGGCCTCGCCGAAAGCGCGCTGTGGCAGGCCCTGCCCATGGTGCGGGAGGACCGCGTGGCGACCATCGAGCCGGTGAACCATTTCGGCGGGCTGCCCGCCGCCCTGCGCTTCGCCCGCCTGCTGGCCGCCGCACTGCTCGGCCGGGAGGGCGGCCGCCATGGCTGAGCGCGCGATGCGTCCGGGGCGGCCCATGAGCCGGCTGCTGCTGTGGGGCGGCCTCGCCCTTGCCGCGGCCTTCCTGTCCGCGCTGCGGATCGCCGGGCCGGCCGGCTTCGGCGCGGGTGCCGACACGTCCGTGCCCGAACTCGACGCGGTGATCCTCCAGTACAGCGTGCTGCCGCGCATGGCCGTGGCGCTCATCGCGGGGGCCACGCTGGGCCTGTCCGGCCTGCTGCTCCAGCGCGTCCTGCGCAACCCGCTGGCGGAGCCTTCCACCCTCGGCGTGTCGGCCGGTGCGCAGCTCGCCATGACGCTGGCGGCGGTCTACGCCCCGGCGCTGATGGAGGGCGCGCGCGAGGGGGTGGCGCTCGGCGGCGGTCTGGCCGCCGTCGGGCTGATCATGGCCATGACCTGGCGGCGCGGGCTGGAGCCGGTGGCGGTGGTGCTGGCCGGCATGATGGTCGCCCTGACAGCGACCATGGCGAGTGCGGCCGTCATCCTCGCCAACGGCGAATATCTTTTCTCGATCTTCCTGTGGGGCGGCGGGTCGCTGTCCCAGCAGGGCTGGGGGCCGACGCTCGACATATCCTGGCGGCTGGCGGCCGGCGCCGTGGCGGCGGTCCTGCTGTCGCGCCCGCTCGCCATCCTCGGGCTGGACGACGGCAGCGCCCGCAGCCTCGGCGTCGCGCTGGACCTGACGCGCTTCGGCGTCATCGGCATCGCCGTGTGGCTCGCCGCCGGGGTGACGGCGGAGGTCGGGGTGATCGGCTTCGTCGGGCTGGCCGCCCCGGCGCTGGCGCAGCTCAGCGGCGCGCGGACGCAAAGGCAGAGGCTGGTCGCCGCCCCCCTGATCGGCGCGCTGCTGCTCTGGCTCACCGACGGGCTGGTCCAGCTTCTGGCCGGGGGCGGCGGCGAACGCGTGCCGACCGGCGCCGCCACGGCGCTGCTCGGCGGGCCGCTGCTGCTGTGGCTGCTGCCCCGGCTGCGCATGTTCGAATGGCCCTCGCTGGAGGCCCGCCGAGCGGCGTCGCGCCGCAGCGCCCGCCCCGGACTCCTGCTGGCGCTGCTCGCCCTGCTCGGCGCGGTCTCCGCCGGGCTCGCGCTGACCGTCGGCTACGGGCCGGAGGGCTGGACCGTCTCCACCGGCGGCCTGCTTGGCGACCTGATGGCCTGGCGGGCGCCGCGCGTGGCCGTCGCCGCCGCGTCCGGGGCCATGCTGGCGGCGGCGGGAATGGTGCTTCAGCGGGTCACCGCGAACCCGCTCGCCGGGCCGGAGATTCTCGGCGTCGGCACCGGGGCGGGCGTGGGGCTGACCGCCGCGCTGTTCCTGTTCGCGTCGCCCGGCATCGGCGTCCAGGCCGCCGCCTCGGCCATCGGCGCCGTGACGGTGCTGGCCTGCATGCTGGCGCTGTCCTTGCGCGCCGGCTTCGGGCCGGAACGGCTGCTGCTGGCGGGCATCGCCATGAGCGCCCTGTGCAGCGCGGTGCTGACCGCCGTCATCGCCACCGGCACGCCCCAGGCCTTCGCCCTGCTGCGCTGGCTCAGCGGCTCCACCAACGAGGCGACGCCCGCCGACGCCTGGGGCTGCGCGGTCGCGGCCCTGCTGCTGCTCGCCCCCCTGCCCTTCGCGGGGCGCTGGCTGGACATCCTGCCGCTGGGCGACGCCACGGCGCGTTCGGTCGGGCTGCCGGCGCGGCGCTGCCGGGGCCTGCTGGTCCTGCTCGCCGGGCTGCTCACCGCCGTGGCGGCACTCTTCGTCGGGCCGCTGAGCTTCATCGGGCTGATCGCGCCGCATCTGGCCCGGCTGCTCGGGCTCGGCCGCGCGCGGGCGCAGGCGGCGGGCGCCATGCTGATCGGTGCTGCCCTGATGGTGCTGTCGGACTGGCTTGCCCGGACCGCCGCCTTTCCGTATCAACTGCCGCTGGGGCTGTTCGCGTCGCTGCTGGCCGGTCCCTATCTGATCTGGCTGCTCGGCCGGGAGGGTCCCCGTGCCGGCTGACCCGACCCCCGCGACGCATCCCCGCTGTTCGAAGCCCATCGTTCCAAGCCCGCCGTCCCAGGGCCAGCCGCACTCAGGATCCCAAGCATGATCGGCCGTTTCCTCGCCTACTACCGCCCCTACAAGGGCCTGTTGGCCCTCGACATCCTCTGCGCCGTGCTGTCCGGCCTGCTGGAGCTGGGCTTCCCCATGGCCGTGCGCTCCTTCGTCGACCAGCTGCTGCCCACCGGCGACTGGCCGCTGATCGTGCTCGCCTCGGTGGCGCTGCTGGCGATCTACCTCGCCAACGGCGGGCTGATGGCAGTGGTGGTCTATTGGGGCCACAAGCTGGGCATCAACATCGAGACGGAGATGCGGCGGAAGAGCTTCGACCATCTCCAGAAGCTGTCCTTCAGCTTCTACGACAACCACAAGACCGGCCATCTCGTGGGCCGCGTCACCAAGGACCTGGAGGAGATCGGAGAGGTCGCGCACCACGGCCCCGAGGACCTGCTGATCGCGGTCATGACCTTCGTCGGGGCCTTCGCCCTGATGCTGACGGTCCACACGCCGCTGGCGCTGATCACCGCGACCATCGTCCCCCTGATCGCCTGGCTGACCAGCCGCTACGGCGGGCGCATGACGCGGAACTGGCAGTCGCTCTATTCCAGCGTCGGCAACTTCAACGTCCGCATCGAGGAGAATGTCGGCGGCATGCGCGTGGTGCAGGCCTTCACCAACGAGGACCACGAGCGCGCGCTGTTCGCCCAGGACAACGCGCATTACCGCCGGACCAAGCTCGACGCCTACCGCATCATGGCCGCCTCCACCACCATGAGCTACATGGGCATGCGGCTGATCCTGATCGTGGTCATGCTGGCGGGCGCCCATTTCGTGCTGGCGGGCGAGCTGACGCAGGGCGGCTTCTTCGCCTTCCTGCTGCTGGTCAACGTCTTCTTCCGGCCGATCGAGAAGATCAACTCGGTCATCGAGACCTACCCCAAGGGCATCGCCGGATTCCGCCGCTACACCGAACTGCTCGACACCGAACCGGACATCACGGACCGGCCGGACGCTATCCCCGCCCCGCCGCTGAAGGGCGACATCGTCTACAGCAACGTGTCCTTCGGCTACGACCGCCAGCGGCCGGTGCTCGGCGGCGTGGATCTCGCCATCCGGGCCGGGAGCACCGTGGCCTTCGTCGGCCCGTCCGGCGCCGGCAAGACCACCATCTGCTCGCTGCTGCCGCGTTTCTACGAGATCACCGGTGGCGCCATCACCATCGACGGCATCGACATCCGCGACATGACGCTCGCCTCCCTGCGCCGCCAGATCGGCATCGTGCAGCAGGACGTTTTCCTGTTCGGCGGCACCATCCGCGAGAACATCGCCTACGGCCGGCTGGGCGCCAGTGATGAGGAGATCATGGAGGCGGCCCGCCGCGCCCATCTCGACACGCTGATCGAGGCGATGCCCGACGGGCTCGACACCATCATCGGCGAGCGCGGCGTGAAGCTGTCCGGCGGGCAGAAGCAGCGGCTGACCATTGCCCGCATGTTCCTGAAGAACCCGCCGATCCTCATCCTCGACGAGGCGACCTCGGCGCTCGACACCCAGACCGAGCGCGAGATCCAGAAGTCGCTGATGGAGTTGGCGGAAGGGCGCACGACGCTGGTCATCGCCCACCGCCTGGCCACCATCCGCAACGCCGACGCCGTCTATGTCGTCAGCCGCGACGGCGGCCTGCAGCCGATCACCCACGAGGAGCTGGCGAAGCGGGGGTGAGGCTGGAATGGGAGGAGGTGCGGTAGGGACCTTTTGGCTCTACCGCGAGCGCCGTCTAAAAACTTCCACTCAGGCCTTCCTCAAGGCCGCCAGGACGGCCGGGTGCAATCGCCACTCGGCCTCCGGCATTTCGATGCCGGCCAGCCAATAGGATACGCCCTCCGGCGCAACCTTCGCCGGCCCCAGAGTGTTCCCGATCCGCTCAAAGCGCTGTGTTTCCGGGTTGCGCTCTTTGATGACCACCGTCGATCCATCGCGGGAGTAGATCGCCCGGTGCGTGTGCTGCGGGTGCGGAGGCGCCTGGACTTTTGGTGTCAGCTCCTCCTTCCAAGTCGCCAGCACGCCGCGCGTGATGTCCAGGCACTTGCCAATAACCGGCTGAAAGTCCGGATAGGCCTCGACCTTGTCGGCGAGTTCCCGGTCAAGAATCGGCTCGATTTCATCGAGACGGACGGCGAGATCATCAAGGTGCGTCGGCGATAGCCAGGGCAGAATGGCGGCGACCTCCTCCGGCTCTTCCACGGCGATGCAGGCGAGGTCGAACACGTCGCGCGGCTGGAAGGTCCGCCCGCGATAGACGACCTTCTTTGCCAAGATCTCCCGAGGCCGTTCGATGAGTATGTCGCGCCCCTTGAGAACGGCTTCCTCCGTCGCCTCATCGGTGATCACCGGCGCCACCGCGATGATGTCGATCTCCTGCATGCCGAGGACGAGCTTGACCGCCGAGGCCTCCTCTCCGTAATCGACGAAGATGTCGGCTGCCGCTTCGTTGATCCGCGGCGAGCAAAGGCGCACCAGGCGGGCGTCGGTCACGAAAACGTCGAGATCGCGGCTCTTGCGGTGCCGGTAACGGCGCAGCAGCATCGAGCCGCCGCCGATCTGTATGGGGAACGGAAGGCCATGACGCTGGACCACCTCTCCGACGACTGGGAAGAGATAGGCGAGCAGCGACTTCCAGTCGTCGTTGTGCGGCCCGTCAGGGACTGGGTACGAGGGCATCGATGTGCTGGTCCAGCTCCGGACGGCGAAGCGCAAGCTTTGCACGGTTGTCGCGCACGAAGCGCGCCAGGGTGGGCGCCTTGATGCCGTGGCGGTCGCAGAAGCGCAGGATGTCGGTCAGAGGGAGTTCGCCCAGGAAGCGGCCGATGTGCCCGGCATACTCCGGGGGCACGCTGTTCTCCGTGATGGAACGCGCCAGCGCCGCCGGGTCCATCACATGCGGAAAGGGAACGTTGACACTGGCCGCGACGATCCTATCAATGTCCAACTTCCCGCCATAACGGCGCGGCTGTGCTTGGCAAAGCTGGCGCAGCCGGTCGATGACCGCCGCCACGTCGATGGTTTCGATGTGACTGGGCGCCGCACGTCCTTCCTTTCGGGCCTGTGCCTCGACCTTGACCATGCCGCACCTCCAGTCCGGATGGTGGCGTCTTCGCGTGACGCTTTCAAGGGCGCACGCAGGCGCCCTACCCCCTCGACAGCGCCACGCCCCGCCACGCCGCCGGCCAGCGCGCGAAGATCACGAGGTTGCCGAGCAGGACCAGCGGCAGGCCGGCAAGCGCCCAGGGGGTCCAGACATAGCCCTCCAGAAGGGTGGAGACGGCGAGCGCGATGACAGGAAAGAGCACGGTCGCGTAAGCCGCGCGGGCGGCGCCGATGCGGGCGACCAGGGACAGGTAGGCGAAGAAGCCGAGGACCGAGCCGGGGACGGCGAGGTAGAGCAGGCTCAGCAGGTAGCGCGGCGTCGGCTCGATCACCAGCGGCAGGCCGCGGAGCTGCGTCAGCGCCAGCAGGAAGACCGAGCCCC
Organism: Azospirillum sp. SYSU D00513; assembly: GCF_017356015.1. Taxonomy (GTDB): domain Bacteria; phylum Pseudomonadota; class Alphaproteobacteria; order Azospirillales; family Azospirillaceae; genus Azospirillum. Next base: position 35,138 of record NZ_JAFIQV010000021.1, on the reverse strand, counting down.
AGGCCATGCCGCGGGCGATCGCGTTGGGCAGGTCGGTGCCGTCGGCGGTGGCGCGGGTGGAGACGAGGTTGCCGATGGAGAAGACGTAGGTGCCGGCCAGGGCCAGCCCGATGCCGAGTGCCGCACCCCCGCCGACCTCCAGCTTCATGAAGGCCTCCCCGAACAGCAGGGCCATGCCGCCCATGCCGATGACCGAGCCGGCGACCGTCCGCAGGCCTGGCGCCTTGTTCAGGAAGAGCCACTGGTTCAGGGCGTTGAAGACGGTGGCGAGCGTAAAGACGACCGACACCACCCCGCTGGCGATGTGCAGGGTCGCATTGTAGATGAGCACGAAGTTCACCCCGAACAGGCACAGCCCCAGCGCCGCGAACCAGAGATGCTGGCGCAGCCTCACCCGCCGCAGGCGCCCGGTCAGCGCCAGCCCGGCCCACAGCACCGCCGCCGCCAGCAGGAAGCGCCAGAGGATCGACACCTCCGGCGGCACCGGGCCGAACTGCATCTTGATGGCGAACCAGGTGAAACCCCAGGCGGCGACCACCGCCGCGAACAGAATGGCCGTCATGGCGAAAACCCCTTCAACGTGTCGGGACGCTGAATGCCACGGGACGGGGGTCCGGGTCTGCCACGGGCTTGCGCAATCGCGGGGCCGCGGGGCGGAAATGTCCTGATCTTGCTGCGAAGTGACCTCCGGCCTCCCTTACGGGCTTGCGCGGGTTGGGCGTGCGGGTGTCTCCTGTGCCCATCATGACGACCCTGGACGGCTACACGATCCACGATGTGCTGCGCGGCGCCGGTGCGGCGCTGCGCGCGGCGGCACCCTTCGGCGACGGCGTGGCCGCCGCCCTGTGGGACCGCGAGAGCACTTCGGAGACGCGCTACACCGACCCCGGCCACCACACGCTGAGCCTCTATCTGGATGGCGGCACCGGCATCAGCCGGCTGCGCGGCCGGAACCAGCCCCTGAAGGGCGGCGGGCCGGGAAGCCTCTGCATCATGCCCGCCGACGTCAGTTCGGACTGGGACGTCAGCGGCCCGGTGCGGCTGTTCCACCTCTACATCCCGAAACCCGCCTTCGACCGGGCGGTGGTCGAGGCGCTGGACGCCGATCCGGCGGCGGTGCGGCTGCGCGACGAAACCTACGTGCAGGACACGGCCATCGAGACGGTGATCCGCTCGGCCATCCTGCCGCTCCGCTGGGACGAGCCGGCCGACCGCGTCGCCACCAGCCACGCCGGGCGGATGCTGATCGCCTATCTCGCCTCCCGCTTCACCGAACGCGCCCCCCAGGCCCTGTTCGCGCGCGGCGGGCTGGCCCCGGCCGTGCTGCGCCGCGTGGCGGAGTTCGTGGAGGCGCATCTGGACGCCCCGCTGTCCATCGACGATCTGGCCGCCGTGGCGGGGCTCAGCCCCTTCCATTTCGCCCGCGCCTTCAAGCGCTCCACCGGCGAGGCGCCGCACCGCTTCGTCCTGCGCCGCCGGATCGAGCGCGCAAAATCGCTGATCGCCATGGACGGCCTGCCGCTGGCCGAGGTCGCCGCCGCCTGCGGCTTCAGCAGCCAGAGCCATTTCACCCTGCGCTTCCGCGAGGTCACCGGCCTGACGCCGAAGCGCTTCGCGTCGGCCGGGTAGCGCCCGCTCCTGCCCATTTTGGCCGTAAACTTTTGCCGGCCGTTAACCCATGCCGGGGGAGGATCTGCTAAGATTCTCGCGCAATCCTCCACAAGCGGCGAAGGCGGGCAGCGGTGTCGGATGTCCTGGAACGTGATCTTGTCTTCACGCCTGTCGCCACGGCGATGCCGCTGGCCGGGATCCTCAGCGCGCTCAGCCACGCGCTCGACCTGACCGAGGGGCAGCCGGCCGGCCATTGCGTGCGCTGCTGCTGGATCGGGGTGCAGGTCGGGCGCGAGCTGGGGCTCGGCGCGGAGGAGATCGAGGAGCTGTATTACACGATCCTGCTGAAGGATCTGGGATGCAGCAGCAACGCCGCGCGCATCTGCCAGCTCTACCTGTCCGACGACCGCGGCTTCAAGCACGACGTCAAGCTGGTCGGGGACCGGCTGCCGGACGTGCTGCGCTTCGTGATCGGCCACACGGGCCTGAAGTCCGGGCTGGCGGAGCGGTTCCGCGCCGTCGTCAACATCGTCCGCAACGGCGGCAGCATCGCACGCGAACTGATCGAGACTCGCTGCCAGCGCGGGGCGGAGATCGCGCGGCGCATGCGCTTCTCCGGCGCGGTGGCCGAGGGCATCCAGGGGCTGGACGAGCATTGGAATGGCGGCGGCAAGCCGCTCGGCCTCGCCGGCGCCGACATCCCGCTCTACGCCCGCATCGCCCTGCTCTCGCAGATCGTGGACGTCTTCCACACCAGCGCCGGGCCGGAGGCCGCCCTGCGCGAGGTGCGCGACCGCACGGGAACCTGGTTCGACCCGGAGGCCGTCGCCGCCTTCGAGCGCATCGCCGACGCGGGCTTCTGGGCCACGCTGGGCTCCGGCGAGGTCGAGGCGGCGGTCTTCGCTCTGGCCCCGGCGCAGCGGACGGTCGATGCAGACGATTCCTACCTCGACGACATCGCGGAGGCCTTCGCCGACGTGGTCGATTCCAAGAGCCCCTTCACCCGCGGCCACAGCGACCGGGTGGCGCTCTACGCCGACCTCATCGCCGAGGATCTCGGCTTCGGCGAGGACCAGCGACGCCGGCTGCGCCGCGCGGCGCTGCTGCACGACATCGGCAAGCTCGGCGTCAGCAACGAGATCCTCGACAAGCCCGGCAAGCTGGACGAGGCGGAATGGGCCGCGATGCGGAACCACGCGGTGTACAGCGAGGCCATCCTGTCGCGCATCGGCGCCTTCGCGGAACTGGCCCGCATCGGCGGGGCGCATCACGAGCGGCTGGACGGCAAGGGCTACCCGCGCGGGCTTAGGGCCGAGTCCATCTGCCTCGCCACCCGCATCGTCAGCACCGCCGACGTGTTCGACGCGCTGACCGCCGACCGCCCCTACCGCGCCGCCATGCCCGTGGCGAAGGCGCTGGCGATCATGGAGGCGGACGTCGGCAAGGCCTTCGACCCCGTCTGCTTCGAGGCGCTGCGCCGCGCGGTGGCGAAGGTGGAGCCGGCGGAGGCGTGAGCTGGCCTCACAGCCAGCCGCGCCACTTGAAGAACAGGTAGGGCAGCACCCCGGTCGCCGCCATCAGCAGAAGCGCGTAGGGGTAGCCATAGGTCCAGGCCAGCTCCGGCATGTGCTCGAAGTTCATGCCGTAGATGCTGGCGACCAGCGTCGGCGGGGTCAGGACGACCGAGACGATGGAGATGATCTTGATGATGCCGTTCTGCTGGATGCCGATGAGCCCGATGGTGGCGTCCAGCATGAACTGCACCTTGTTGAACAGGTCGCCCTCATACTCATGCAGCGACCGCAGGTCGCGTTCCAGCGCGTCGAGCGCCGGCGACACCGTGCCGGAATCGTTGCGCAGATTCGCGCGGGCGAAGGCGACGACGCGGTCGAGGCTCTGCAGGCTTTCCCGGATGCGGAAGATCACGTCCTGCCCGTGCCCGACATCGCCCAGCACATGCTCCAGCGGGCGGCGCCGGCGCCGGTTCTTGCCCGCCGCACCTGCCAATCCGCCGCGCGCCGTTCGGCGACGGGCGCCTTCGGGGCGGCTGTAGCTGAAGATCTCGCGGCTCAGCGTGTCTAGGTCGGTGCCGATCCGCTCGATGATGTCGGCCAGCCGGTCCACCATCGTGTTCCAGATCGCGAGCAGCACGTCGGTCGCCGTCTCGACCTGGATCTCCTGCCGGTCGCATTGCAGCTGGAAGATCTTGAAGGACTGCGGCGTGTCGTAGCGCACGGTGATCAGCCGCTGAGGCGACAGCACGAAGGTCACGGGAACCGTCGTGGGGTCGCGGCTGTCGGACCGGCAGACCGCCACCACGGTCATGGACAGCGTGTCCCGGACCCTGGACACGCGGCTCGTCGCCTCGATCTCGACCATGTCCTCGCGGGTCGGCAGGCTGACGCCCAGCGTCTTCTCCAGCGCCACCTCCTCCTCCCGGTCCGGCTCGCAGAGATCGATCCAGAGCGCGTTCGGCGGAAGGCTGGCGGGATCGGCGACGGTGGAATAAAGCAGGCCGCCGCGCGCGATGTGGGCGTTGATCATCGATCGGGCGTTCCGTCAGCGGTCGGTGCGGACCGGGCCGTATTCCACCGGCACCCAGGCGTAGTCCTCCCCGTCGGTGCGCACATGGCCGATGCCGGGGAAGGGCAGATGGGCGCCCGCGATCCACAGCCGGTCGCGCGCCGCGTCGGCCAGGATCTGCTTGCGCGTGGCGACCGCCTGCTCCTTGTTCGTGTCGAACTCGATGGCGACCTCCGGCCGGACGAACTGGACCGCGTGGTTGTGGATGATGTCGCCCCAGGCCAGCAGGCTCTTGCCGCCGGAGGTGACGAGATAGCCGGTGTGGCCCGGCGTGTGGCCGAAGGCCGACACCGCCTTGATGCCCGGCACCAGCTCCTCGCCCGCCGTGAAGGTCTTCAGCTGGCCCGACGCCACATAGGGCGCCACGCTGTCGCGCGCCATCTTGAAGAAGGGCTGGGCGTCGGCCGGGGCCTTGGCGGCGTTCGCCTCGTCCAGCCAGTAGTCCGCCTCCTCCTTGGCGACGCGCACCTCGGCGTTGGGGAAGAGCGGCTTGCCGTCGGGTGTCAGCAGCCCGCCGACATGGTCCGCATGCAGGTGGGTCAGCAGCACCACGTCGATCTGCACGGGGTCGTAGCCGGCGGCCAGCATCCGCTCCCGCATGCCGCCGAGCGTCGGGCCGAAGGCGCCGGCCGCACCCACGTCGATCAGCACCAGCCGTTCGCCCGTGTGGACCACGAAGGCGTTGACCGCGGTCTGCACGCCAGTGGCGCTCTCCACGAACATGCGGTCGAGCAGCCCCCTCACGTCCTCGGCGGAAATGCCGCTCAGCAGCTTGGTGTCGAGATCGACGTAGCCGTCATAGAGCGCCGTCACCTCGAAGGCGCCGAAACTCATGCGGAAGAATCCGGGCGCCTGGCTCTTCTGCTGGACCGGAGGGGCCGCCAGGGCCGGAACCGCCGCCGCCGGGACGGCCAGGGACAGCGCGACCAGCGCGGACCGGGCCAGGTTGGAAAGGCAATGCGCCATGAAATGTCCTCGACCGTTGTTGGTGACCGTTTTGGGTGACCGAAGTTGGTGGATGTGGGACGCGGTTGCCGAACACATAGCCTCGGGCGGGAATCCTGAACAGTCCCACTGTTGGAGAGGCCGGTTTTTCGCGCATCGGCACAATCGCCCGTTTCCGCCAGCCCGGATCAAAAACGCGGGAATACCGCAGAACGTCACGGCGGCCTTCCGAGGGTTGTGTTCCGCTGTGGCCTGACCAGCACGCCGCCGGGATTGACGGCGGTCCCGAAGGGGCAGACATAATCCTTTTACCAAGAGGATGCCCCCGGCGCGGCCGGGCGGATCGAAGACTAGGACGCCATGCAGCCTTCGCTTTCCAGCCTGCGCGCCGCAGGGCAGATACTGATCATCCTCGCCCTTGCCGGCGGGGCGGCGGCCTGGGTGCTGCGCGGCGGGTTCGATGTGGGCCAGTTGCAGGAGATCCTGCGGCATCACCGGGCCGCCCCGCTGCTGTTCCTGCTGTTCCACATCGCGACCAGCCTGATGTTCCTGCCGCGCTCGGCCATGGCGATGATGGCGGGGCTGATCTTCGGCGTCTGGTGGGGCGGGGCGCTGGCGGTGGCCGGCAGCGTGCTGGGCGCGGTGACCGGCTTCCTGGTCGCCCGCCATGTGAACCGCGGGATGCTGTCGCTCGGCGAGACGGCCCGCTTCGCGCGGCTCGTCCGGCGGATCGAGCATGGCGGCTGGCGCGCGGTGGCAACCCTCCGGCTGGTGCCGGTGCTGCCTCACAGCGCGGTCAATTACGCGCTGGGGCTGACGCGCATCCGGCTCGTCCCCTACACGGTGGGAACGCTGATCGGGCAGCTGCCGATGACGGTCGCCTTCGTCCAGTTCGGGGCGGCCAGCGACCATCTGCTGGACGGCAAGCCCGACTGGATGCTGCCGACCGCGCTGGGGGTCGCAACACTCGTCCTGTCGAGCCTCCTGCCGAAGCTGCTGCCGCGTCTGGGCGAATCCGGCGAGGATGGCGGAACCCGCTGAACAACGGGGGCGGCCATCAGGCCACCAGCGTGAGGGCGCCGTTGCGCGCCAGGCTTTCGGTCAGGAAGGCGACGAGCGGACGGATCAGGTCGGCGGCCTTGCTGTCCTCGCCGACCACGGTGATCTCGGTCATGGGCAGGGCCGGCCAGTGCTGGGGTGCACGCAGGATCTGCATGCCCTCCTGCACGAAGGACTTGCCCAGCACCGTGACGCCGAGCCCGCCGGCCACGGCGGCCTGGACGCCCATCAGGCTGCTCGCCGTGCAGGCGGCGGTCCATTCGCGTCGGACAGAATCCAGGGCGCTGATCATCAGATCGCGGTAGGTGCAGGGCGCCGGCAGCATGACGAGCCGCGCCGGGCGGTCGAAATCGACCTGATAGTCGGCGGCGGCGAGCCAGACCAGCGGCTCGCGCCAGATCACCCGGCCGCGCTGGGCCGTGCCGTCGCGCTTGGCGATGACGGCGTCCAGCCGGTCCTCGTCGTAGGCCTGGAGCAGCGAGCAGCTGAGCCCCGTCATCAGGTCGATGTGCATGCCGGGATAGAGCCGGCTGAAGCGCGCCAGCAGCTTCGGCAGCTCGCCGGGGATGAAGTCCTCGGAAATGCCGAGCCGCAACGTGCCGGCGGCGGGCGGCTCCCGCAGCTCGCGGACCACGGAATCGTTGAACTCCAGCATCTGGCGGGCGGCCACGAGCATCCGCTCCCCGTCGCGCGTCAGGCTGAGCGACCGGCTGGTGCGGTCGAAGACCCGCCGTTGCAGGATCTCCTCCAGCCGCAGCACCTTCTGGCTGACCGCCGACTGCGACCGCCCGACGACGTCGGCGGCGGCCGTGAAGCTGCCGGTCTCCGCCACCGCGACGAAGGCCCGCAGCAGGTCGATCTCGAGGTCGGGGAAGCGCATGGTCCATTCCGCTTTCTGCTGGATCGGGGAAAGCTTATGCGTTCAGCTTCTGGCCGGCAAGCCGGCCAGAAGCTGCGCCGTCCGGAACGGGCGCCCGTCAGAAGCCCGCCAGCACGGTCTTGCCGATGCTGCGGCCGCTTTCCACGGCCTCGTGGGCGCGGCGCAGGGTGGCGGCGTCAATGCGGCCGATCTCCTCGCGCATCGTGGTCCGCAGCACGCCGCTGTCCACCAGCGCCGACACCTCGGCCAGGATGCGGTGCTGCTCGGCGATGTCCGGCGTGCCGAAGAGGGAGCGGGTGAACATCAGCTCCCAATGGACCGCCAGGCTCTTGCGCTTGAAGGGCACGATGTCGAAGCTCGCCGGGTCGTCGATCAGGGCGAGCGCCCCCTGCGGGGCGAGCGCCTCGACGATGGCCTTCTGGTGCTTGTCGGTGGCGGTCAGGCCGGCGACGTAGCGCACCTGCGGGATGCCGATCTCCTTCAGCCCCTCGTCCAGCGGCTTGCGGTGGTCGATGACATGGTGGGCGCCCATGCTCCGGACCCACTCGACCGTCTCGGGACGCGAGGCGGTGGCGATGACGGTCAGGCCGGTCAGGCGGCGGGCGATCTGCGTCAGGATCGAGCCAACGCCGCCGGCGCCGTTGACGATCAGGATCGCGTCCTCGGACGTCTTCTGGCCGTAGGGAACGCGCAGCCGGTCGAACAGCAGCTCCCAGGCGGTCAGCGAAGTCAGCGGCAGGGCGGCGGCCTCGGCGAAGGACAGGCTGGCCGGCTTCGGCCCGACGATGCGCTCGTCCACCGCCTGGAACTCGGCGTTGCTGCCGGGCCGGTCGATGGCGCCGGCGTAGAAGACCGCGTCGCCCTTCTTGAAGCGGGTGACCGCCGGGCCGACGGCCTCGACGATGCCGGCGGCGTCGAAGCCGAGGATCCGCGCCTCGCCGTTCGGCGGGGCGGCGGCGGCGCGCAGCTTCACGTCCACGGGGTTGACCGAGATGGCCTCGACCTTGACCAGCAGGTCGTGCGGACGCAGGGCCGGGACCGGCAGGTCCAGATCGACCAGCGATTCAGCGGACGCGATGGGCGAGGGAGCGTGGTAGCCGATGGCTTTCATGGCGATGGTCCTTATCAGGGTTCGGAGTGAGGTTGGGAGCGAGGGTCAGGAGTTTAAGGGCCGGCGGTTCGGAACGGCTCCGGCGGCGATGCCCAGCAGGATGGCGAGCGATCCCAAGGCCAGCGCCGCCGTCAGAGTTTCGCCGAGCGCGATGACGGAGATGGCGGCCCCGGTGACCGGCACGCCCAGCATGATGGTGGACATGGCCGTCGCCGGCAGCCTGGTGCTGGCGGCGTTCACGGCGCAGAAGCAGAAGGCCGTCGCCACCGGCCCGACGAAGACCAGCGAGCCCCAGAAGGCGGCGGTGCCGTCGCCGGTGAAGGGTCCCTCGGTCCCATAGGCCGCGGCGGTCAGGACGAGGGCCGCCAGCAGCATCTGCCAGGGCGCCAGCCGGAAGGCCGAGGAAACGCTGCGGAAGTAGCGCAGGTGCAGGATGCACAGCGCCCAGCAGACCGAGCCGGCGAGCAGCATGGCGTGGGCGCCGACCACCCGCCCGTCCGTCCAGTCGATGGACAGCGGGTTGACCAGGATCGCCACCCCGGCGGCGGCCAGCGCGATCCCGCCCACCCGCACCGGGGACAGCGTCTCCTTGAAGAACAGGACCGAGATGGGCGCCACCCACAGCGGCGTGGTGTAGCTGAGGATCGCCGAGCGGCCGGCCGGGAGCTGGGTCATGGCGACCGCCCCCAGCGCCGTGAACAGCATCATCTGCAGCAGCCCGACGGAGGCGACGAAGGGCAGGTCACCGCGCCGGGGCAGATGCAGCCCGCCCCGCGCGGCCTGGATCGCGAAAAGGCACAGCGCCCCGGTGGCGAAGCGCAGGCCCGAGAACCAGAGCGGCGTGACATGGCCGAGCCCGATCTTCATGACCGGCCAGTTGGCGCCCCACAGAAGGATGGCGGCCACGAGCGCGAGCACCGTCCCGACCGCGCCCACGCGCGGGCGACCGGCGGTTGGGAAGGACAGGAAGGATGCGGAGATGCTCATGACCGGGCTCCGGTTCGGACGGTTCGATGGGATGGAAGGACGCGTCAGGCGATGTCCACGACGACCTTGCCGCGGGCCTTGCCGCTCTCCAGGTGCCGGTAGGCGTCGGCGGCCCCGGCGAGGTCGAAGCGGCGCTCGTCGATGAGCGGGCGCAGCTCCCCCCTGTCCGCCAGCTCGGCCAGCGCCGCCATGATGCGGCCGTGGCGCTCGCGGCCCAGGTCGTGCAGCATCGGGATCAGCATGAAGACGACGTGCAGCGACAGCCCCTTCTGGTGCAGCGGGCCGAGGTCGTGGGTGCTGCGCGCGGCGGTGGCGGCGACCCGCCCGTTGAGGGCGGCGGCCTGGAAGGATTTGTCGAGGTTGGCGCCGCCGACCGTGTCGATCACCACCTCGAAGCCGCGCCCGCCGGTCAGCCGCCGCACATAGTCGGCGACGGCTTCCTCCCGGTGGAGGATCGTCGCGTCAGCGCCGAGGCCGCGCGCGATCTCCGCGTTCTCGGGCGAGGAGACGGTGGCGGCCACGCGGGCGCCCCGGCTTTTCGCGAGCTGGATGGCGACATGCCCCACCCCGCCGGTGCCGGCATGGACCAGCACATGGTCGGATTCGGTGACCGCCGTGCGCTCCAGCGCGTCCCAGGCGGTGATCGCCACCAGCGGCAGGGCCGCGGCCTCGCGCATGGACAGGCTGCGCGGCTTGTGGGCCAGCAGCCGGGCGTCGGCGACGATGAACTCCGCCAGCGTCCCGCCCTGCCCCCGCACACCGCCGGCGCAGCCATAGACCTCGTCGCCGGGCTGGAAGCCCGTGACGCCCTCGCCGACGGCCTCCACCGTGCCGGCGACGTCCGCGCCGAGGATGGCCGGCAGCTCGCCGCCGATCGGCAGCCCCTCGCGGATGCGGATGTCGACCCGGTTCAGCGAGGTGGCCGCCATACGGACAAGCAGGCTGCCCGGACGCGGCTCCGGCCGGGGAACCTCGGCGATGTCGAAATTCTCTGGCCCGCCATGGGCCCGCAGCAGCAGAGCGCGCATTCTGAGCTTCCGTCTGGGAGTTGGTGACGGAGCGAAAGGTGCGCGACGGGCGACGATTAGGGAACCGCGTAATTCAAATCAGTTCAATCTGAAATCCTGCTGGATTGCCGTCACCCAAACGGCAGCGGCGCTTCCCGCTTCAGCCGCTCGGCCAGGAAATCGACGCAGAGCCGCACCTTGGCGGCGGCGTGGCGGCTGTGCGGGTAGACGGCGTGGATGGGCGAGGCCGGCAGGGGACGGTGCGGCAGCACGGTCTCCAGCCGTCCGGCCGCGATGTCGTCGCGCACGTCCCAGATGGATTTCAGGACCAGCCCCGCCCCCTGCAACGCCCAGCCATGGGCCAGCTCGCCGTCGTTGGTGATGAGGGCACCCCGAACGCGCACGGTGCGCCCGTCGGCGAAGCTCCAATGGTCCAGCGGCGGTTCGCCGAAGACGATGCAGTCGTGGGACAGCAGGTCCTCCGGCTCGGCGGGCCGTCCGCGCCGGTCGAGATAGGAGGGCGCGCCGCAGATGACCCGCACGTTGGCGGCCAGCGGCCGGGCGACGAGGCTGGAATCGGCCAGCGCCCCGAAGCGCACGGCGAGGTCGTAGCCCGCATCGACGATGTTCACGATGGTGTCCGAGGCGTCGAGCTGGATCTGCAGGCCGGGATGCAGCGCCCGGAACTCCTGGAGCAGCGGGGCGAGGCGGCGCCGGCCAAAGGCGACGGTCGCGGTGACGCGCAGCAGGCCGCTCGCCTCGTGGCGCCCGCGCGTGACCTCCAGCTCGGCCTCCTCAATCTCCGCGAGGATGCGGGCGCAGCGCGCGTGGAAGCTCGCCCCCTCCTCCGTCAGGGCGAGGCTGCGGGTGCTGCGGTTGATGAGCCGCACGCCCAGCCGCTCCTCCAGCCGCGCGAGCTTGCGGCTCACCACCGCGAGCGAGAGGTTCAGCGCCCGCGCCGCGGCGGAGAGGCTGCCCGTCTCCACCACCCGGACGAACACTGTCATGTCGAAGAGATTGTCCGCCATAGCCTTGCCGATCCCGCAAGAAACCTTCTCCGATTAGGCGGATTATCGCCAGCTTCCGCAAGAGCTAGCCTCTGTCCATCGAAACGAGGACGAAACCCCAGAGGACAGGTGCTCCCATGCAGGATTTGACCGGACAGCGCGTTCTGGTGCTCGGCGGAAGCTCCGGGATCGGGCTCGCGGCCGCCGCCCGCGCCGCCGAGGCCGGGGCCGAGGTGACGATCGCCTCGCGCTCGCAAGCGAAACTCGACGCCGCACTCGCCGGCCTCGGGCCGAAGGCGCGGGCCGCCGTGCTCGACACGGTCGACGAGGCGGCGGTCGAGGCCTTCTTCGCCGAAGGGACGCCCTGGGACCACATCGTGGTCTCCGCCGCCCAGACCCCCTCCGGCCCGGTCCGGTCGCTCGGCCTCGCCGACGCCCGGTCCGCCATGGAGAGCAAGTTCTGGGGCGCCTACCGCGTCGCCCGCGCCGCGCGCATCCGGGAGGGCGGATCGCTGACCCTCATCTCCGGCTTCCTCAGCGTCCGCCCCTCGGCCAGCTCGGTCCTTCAGGGGGCGATCAACGCGGCGCTGGAGGCGCTGGCCCGCGGCCTCGCGCTGGAGCTGGCGCCGGTGCGCGTCAACGCCGTCTCGCCGGGGCTGATCGACACGCCGCTCTGGTCGCGCCTGCCCGGCGACAAGCGGGACGCCATCTTCGCCCGCGCCGCCGAGACCCTGCCGGCCCGCCGCATGGGCCAGCCCGAGGACATCGCGAACGCCGTGCTGTTCCTGATCACGACGCCCTTCGCGACCGGATCGACCGTGCGGGTCGACGGCGGCGGGGCCATCGCCTGAGGACGCCATGCTTGACCACGTGACGCTCCGCACCCACGACCTGGAGGGCACCCGCGCCTTCCTTGAGGCGGTCCTGGAGCTGAAGCCGGGCTACCGCCCCGATTTCGGCTTTCCGGGCCACTGGCTCTACCGGGACGGAGAGCCGGTGGTCCATCTGATCCCCGGACAGGGACCTGCTGAAGGCCGCCCGGGACATGGCCGTGCCGGCGAGGCCATCGATCATGTCGGCTTCCGGCTCAGCGGCTACGCGGGGTACCGGGCGAAGCTGGATGCGCTCGGCATCCCCTACTCCCGCATGGAACTGCCGGAGCTGGGCGAGCGGCGGCTCTTCATCCGGACGCCGGGCGGCATCCTTCTGGAACTGGTGTTCCGGGAGGGCGGCGTCCCGCCGGACGCCTGACCATCAACCCCGAACCAAACGACACGCGAGGAGACACGCGCATGAGGATCGACCTGACCGGCAAGACCGCCATCGTCACCGGATCGACCGCCGGCATCGGCTACGCCATCGCCAAGGGGCTGGCCCAGGCGGGGGCGGAGGTCGTGCTGAACGGCCGGGGCCAAGAGGCCGTGGACAAGGCCGTTGCCCGCCTGGCCGGCGAAGTGTCCGGCGCGCGGGCGCGCGGCGTGGCCGCCGACCTCGGCACGGCGGAGGGCTGCGCCGCCCTCGTCCGGGCCGAGCCCAGTGCCGACATCCTCGTCAACAACGTCGGCATCTTCGGCCCGCAGGATTTCTTCGAGACGCCCGACGACGTGTGGGAGCGTTTCCTGGCGGTGAACCTGCTGTCGGGCGTGCGGCTGTCGCGCGCCTACCTGCCGGGCATGGCGGAGCGCGGCTGGGGCCGCGTGATCTTCCTGTCGTCGGAATCCGCGCTGAACATCCCCGCGGACATGATCCATTACGGCGTCACCAAGACCGCCGACCTGTCGCTGTCGCGCGGCCTCGCCAAACGCATGGCCGGCACCGGCGTCACGGTCAACGCCATCCTGCCCGGCCCGACCCTGTCCGAAGGGCTGCGCGCGATGCTGGAGGAGGACCGGGAGCGCTCCGGCAAGGACATCGAGGCGATCGCGGCGGACTTCGTGATGGCCAACCGCCCCAGCTCCATCATCCAGCGCGCGGCCACGGTGGAGGAGGTCGCCAACCTCGCCGTCTACGTCGCCTCCCCGCAGGCCTCGGCGACCACCGGGGCAGCGCTGCGGGTGGATGGCGGCGTCGTCGAGACGATAGCCTGATCGACATGAAAGCGGGACCGGCCGTGCCGCCGGTCCCGCACGCATTAGCTTTCCTAATCCTCGCCTGAATATTTCCCGTTTGTCGGCCGGCCCCGCTTTCCCGAAACTCGACCGTGACCGTGCCCAAGGGGCCGGCAACGGAGGGGAACGAGGGATGCGCACGCTGGACTTCATCACGGCCGACGTCTTCACCGACCGGCTGTTCGGCGGCAACCCGCTGGCCGTCTTCCCGGACGGGCGCGGGCTGGACGACGCGACGATGCAGGCCATCGCGCGTGAGCTGAACCTCAGCGAGACCGTCTTCGTGCTGCCCCCGTCCGACCGGGGTCACACCCGCGACGTGCGGATCTTCACCCCCTCCATGGAACTGCCCTTCGCCGGCCACCCGACCATCGGTACGGCGATCATCCTGGCGGAGATCGGCGCGCTGGAGGGCGACGGCCCCTGGAGCATCGTGCTGGGGGAGAAGGTCGGGCCGATCCCCGTCCGCATCGACCGGCCCCAGGAAGGCCCGCTCTTCGCCGTGCTGTCGAGCGCCCGGCTTCCGGAAGCGGTGGCCGACGCCCCGCCGCTCTCCATCCTCGCCCGTCTGCTCGGCCTGCCGCTGGAGGCCATCACGCGGGCCGGCTCCCTGCCCGCCGTCTACAGCGCCGGCGTGCCCTTCACCATCGTGCCCGTCGCGTCGCGCGCAGCACTCTCCGCCATCCGCCTGGACCTGTCGGTCTGGCGGGCGGAGATCGCGGAGACGGCGTCCCCGCACCTCTTCCCGGTCTTCATGGAGGACTGGCAGGCCGGCCGCAGCATCCACGCCCGCATGTTCGCGCCGGCCATGGGCATCGCCGAGGATCCGGCCACGGGTGCCGCCGCCACGGCGCTCGCCGGCTTCCTCGCCGCCCGCCAGACACTCGGCACCGGCCTCACCGGCTGGAACCTCCACCAGGGCGAGGACATGGGCCGCCCCAGCCTGATCCGCATCGAAGCGGAGACCGAGGCGGGCCGCCCCCACGCCGTGCGCATCGGCGGCAGCGCCGTCACGGTCAGCCGGGGGACCTTCCGGTTGCCGGGGTGAGGCGGAGGACCCGCCATTCAAGCCGGCGTTTCCTCGGGAAGCCTTTGAAAATCAATATTTTTCCGTCATCCCCGCGAAAGCGGGGATCCAGTTCCTCCCAAAGCGGAACCGTTGGAAACCCTGGATCCCCGCTTTCGCGCATAGGCGCTAACTTTGAGGGTTGTTCGACCAAAGCAAGGTTCCGACCACCTTCCACCGTCATCCCCGCGGACGCGGGGATCCAGAGTTTCCAAAGGGTTCGCTACGGGACGGACTGGATTCCCGCTTTCGCGGGAATGACGAGGAGGGAGGTTGCAGGTTTCGGCAAAAGGGGCCGACATGCAAAAGTTAGCGCCTTTGCGCTTTCGCGGGGGTGACGGCTAAGTCGCTATTTTCCCTATGATTTATGCATTGAAGAGGAGGAAAGTCCCTCCCCCTCAAACCGCCTTCAGGTGCCGCACCGGGCGGCCCGGCGACAGGGCTTCGGCGGCGCGGGCGATGCCCTGGGCGTCGATGCCGAAATGGCGGTACAGGTCGGCGATGGTGCCGGTCTGGCCGAAATGCTCGACGCCCAGCGCCCGCGTGCGGTGCCCCTCGACCGAGCCGAGCCAGCCGAGCGTCGCCGGGTGGCCGTCCAGCACGGTGACGAGCGCGCAGTGGGAGGGCACGGCGGCCAGCAGCCGTTCGATGTGGGAGCGGGCGTGGGTCATGCCGCGCTCGCGCGCCCGCTGGGCGGCGCTCCAGCCGGCCTGGAGCCGGTCGGCGGAGGTGATGGCGAGCAGCCCGACGTCGCGCCGGTCCTCGCCCAGCATGCCCACCGCCTCGATGGCCTCGGGCGCGACGGCGCCGGTGTAGGCGACGACGACCTGGGCGTTCGGCCCCGGCGGACGCAGCCAGTAGGCACCGTCCACCACGTCGCGGGCGAGGTCCGCGTCCATGGTCCGGCTGGGCTGCTCCAGCGCGCGCGAGGACAGGCGCAGATAGACCGAGCCGCCGGTCTCGTCGCGCAGCCAGTTGCGCTCGCCCGGCTGCCCCTCGCCGTCGCGCTGCATGTAGTCGAAGGCCCAGCGCATGATCACGGCCAGCTCGTCGGCGAAGGCCGGCTCGAAATAGGCCAGCCCGTCCTGGGCCATGCCGACCAGCGGCGTGGCGATGGACTGGTGCGCCCCGCCTTCCGGCGCCAGGGTCACGCCCGACGGGGTGGCGACCAGCAGGAAGCGGGCGTCCTGGTAGCAGGCGTAGTTGAGCTGGTCGGCGCCGCGCATGATGAAGGGGTCGTAGACGGTGCCGATGGGCAGCAGCCGTTCCCCGAACAGGGAATGCGACAGGCCCAGCGCCGACAGCAGGATGAACAGGTTGGACTCCGCGATTCCCAGCTCCAGGTGCTGGCCCTTGGCCGAGAACTCCCAGGCGTAGGTCGAGGGGATCCGCTCCTTCTTGAAGAGGTCGGCGGCCTCGCTCTTGGCGAAGAGGCCGCGCCGGTTCACCCAGGCGCCGAGGTTGGTGGAGACGGTGACGTCCGGCGCCGTGGTCACGATCCGAGCGGCGAGGTCCGACCGTTCCCGTCCCAGCTCGTTCAGGATCAGGCCGAAGGCGGCCTGGGTGGACAGGCTCTTCTGCGCCGGCACCGGCAGGGCGGCCGGGACCGCGACGGCGGGGGCCTCGTAACGCCGCCGGCCCTTCTGGGCGAAGGGCACCCGCTTCAGGAAGCCCTCCAGGGCCGCGGGATCCAGGGACAGCCCCTCGAACCGGTCCCACTCATGGCCGGGGCGGATGCCGTTGGCGGCCCGGAAGCCCTCCATCTGGGCGGGCGTCAGCAGGCCGGAATGGTTGTCCTTGTGCCCGGCCAGTGGCAGGCCGAAACCCTTGACCGTGTAGGCGATGAAGCAGACCGGCCGGTCGTGCCGGCGCGCGGCCTCGAAGGCGTCGAGCAGCGACGGCAGGTCGTGGCCGCCGAGGTTGCCCATCAGGGCGGCCAGCTCCTCGTCGCTGCGGCTATCGATCAGGCGGGTGACGGGTCCCTGGTCGCCGAGATCGTCCAGCAGCCGGCGGCGCCAGACCGCCCCGCCCTGCGCCGCCGCCTGATAGGTCAGCGCCGAATAGAGCTGGTTCGGGCAGCCGTCGATCCATTCCCGCAGCCGCTCGCCGCCCGGCTCCCGGAAGGCCTCCTGCATCAGCGTGCCGTATTTCAGGATCACCACGTCCCAGCCGAAGGCGCGGAAGATGTTCTCCAGCCGCTCCCACAGCCCTTCGCGGATGACCGCGTCCAGGCTCTGCCGGTTGTAGTCGACGATCCACCAGGTGTTGCGCAGCCCGTGCTTCCAGCCCTCCTGCAGGGCCTCGAAGATGTTGCCCTCGTCCATCTCGGCGTCGCCGACCAGCGAGACCATGCGCCCCTCGGGCAGGTCCTTCGCCCAGCCCTTGGCCTTCAGGTAGTCCTGCACCAGCGAGGCGAAGAGGGTCTGCGCCACCCCCAGCCCGACCGAGCCGGTGGAGAAATCCACGTCGTCGATGTCCTTTGTGCGCGACGGGTAGGACTGGGCGCCCTTGTAGCCGCGAAAGTTCTCCAGCTTCTCCCGCGTCTGGTTGCCCAGCAGATACTGGATGGCGTGGAAGTTCGGGCTGGCGTGGGGCTTCACGGCCACCCGGTCCTCCGGCCGCAGCACGGCGAAGTAGAGCGCCGTCATGATCGTCGCCAGCGACGCCGAGGAGGCCTGGTGCCCGCCGATCTTCAGCCCGTCCAGGTTCTCGCGGACGTGGTTGGCGTTGTGGATGGTCCAGGAGGCGAGCCAGAGAACCTTGCGCTCCAGCTCGCGCAGGCAGGCGAGGTCGGCGTGGTTCGATGCGGTCGCGGCCATGGCGTCATCCCTTCCAAGGACAGGCTTCAATCGTTGGAGAAGCCTATCATTTGTGACGCGGCATGAGTTTGCGAAGTGGCGTTGTCGGTACCCCCTGGATTAGCATCGGATGCCAATCCAGGGCCGGAATCAGCATCCCATGCCAAGAATCAAGCTCGACCGCATCGACCGCAAGATCCTCGCCCTCCTCCAGGAGGACGGCCGCATCCCGAACAACGAGCTGGCGGAGCGCGTCGGCCTGTCGCCGTCCCCCTGCCTGCGGCGCGTCAAGGCACTGGAGGAGGCCGGGGTGATCACCCGCTGCGTGGCGCTGGTCGATCCGGCCTCGGTCGAGTTGCCGGTGAACATCTTCGTCAGCGTCTCGCTGGAACGGCAGGTGGAGGAGCGGCTCGGCGCCTTCGAGGCCGCGGTCATGCAATGGCCGGAGGTGCTGGAATGCTACCTGATGACCGGGGATTCGGACTATCTGCTGCGGGTCGTGGTGCCGGACCTCGCCACCTACGAGCGCTTCCTGAAGGAGCATCTGACCCGCATCCCCGGCGTCGCAGGCATCCGGTCGAGCTTCGCGCTGAAACAGGTGCGCTACCGCACCGCCCTGCCCTTGGGCCATCTGGCGGAGTGATGCGCGCCGGCCCCCAAGGAAATGCTCACTCCCAGATCCAGCGCATGGGCTGGACGGCGGCGTAGGTCGCGAAGGGGCATTCCGCCCCCATCTCCACGCTTTCGACCTGGCGCGCGTGGCCGAGCCGCGCGATGGTGGCCTCGACCTGGGCCTTGGTCGGGCGCTCCAGGCAGACATGGGGGCCGTCGGGCACCTCCAGCCAGCCGCCGGCGTGCGCCGTCTCCAGCAGGACGAACAGGGCCAGGAATCCGCAGACCAGCCGCGGCAAGCTGAGGAAAGGCCGCCGCGCGCCCGGCGCCGCGGTCTCGGAATGGGAGCTGTAATAGGCCATCGGCTTCCTCCGGGCGTGAGGGCGCCTGGGGCGCCGTTGCCTTGCCGGTGGCCGGGGGCCTGTCAGCCCGCCGACCGAATGGATCACTTGGCTGCGATGGTGATGGTGACGGTGTCGGTGTAGTTGCCGGCGATGGCCTGGGCGTTGCCGTTGACGTTCACGGCCAGGGTGGACTTCTTGTCGAACCGGGCGCCGTCGCGGTTTACCTGGAGTCCGTGGGCGCCGCCGGTCGCGCCGTCGTAATTCACGGTGTAGGAGACCTGGGTGCCGACGCCGTTGGTGAGCTTGCCCTGGTTCTGCGAGGTCAGGGTGATGGTGTAGCCGGTGCCGCTGTTGCAGTTCTCCGTGACCTCGCCCACCGGCACCGTGTTCGAGCCGTTCACGAGGTTGAGGTCGGTGCCCATGTCCCTCACCTCGACCGTGCAAACCTGCGTGACGTTCCCCTTCAGCCGCAACGTGCCGGTTGCCCCGGCGGCCTGGACGGGCACGGCGTAGGCGGCCAGCAGGAGGGCGGCGGAGACGGAGGCGGCGCGGAGGGCGATGGAAGCGGTCATGTTCGCGGTTCCCTTGGTTCTGACAGTTGCCGTTTTCTGCCAGGACCAATCGCAAGACCGGTGCCAACCGCGAAAAAAACCGCGGCTCCCCAAAAAATCACAAGAATATCATGAGGTTGCCGCCTTCGCCGCCGGCCCGGCCCGCTGTACCCGCTCGCGCCGTCACCCGGCAATTTCGTCCCGGTACCCGGAAAGATCCGTCGGGGTGGCGCAGGATGTGCCGGGACACCTTCAGGGGTTTCGCGGCGGCGCCTATTCGCCGGAGATTGTGACGGTAACCGTGTCCATGTAGCTGCCCGCCGGTGTGCCGGGCCGCGGTGCCGTCGAAACCGAAAGTTCGCGGCTTTGCGGCAGCGGCGAAGCGGCGCGGGTGGCGACCAGGCCGCCCTCGCGCGGCGACGCTCCGTCATACTCGAGGCGGTAGGGAACGGCGCTTCCCTCACCGGAACGCAGCTCGCCGCCGTTGCGGGTGCTGACCGAGACCTTGTAGCCGCCCGCCGCGTTGCAGCGCTCCTCCACCGTGGCGACGGCCACGCGTTCCAGCGGCCGGGCGAGGTCGAGCGCCACGCCGAGGTCGGCGACGGCGACGCTGCACAGCGCTGGCACCTGCGCGCGCAGCTGGATCTGGCCGCTGCCCCCCGGACCGGCCAGGGCGGCGGCGGCAAGCGCCGTCAGCACGGCACCGGCCGCCGGAAGGGCCACCGGAACGATTGAACGCGCGTGCGCCATGCGGGTTTCCTTATCCTCGGGTGCGTCTATCGGGCAGACACGGTGACGGTGAGGCTGTCGGCGTAGCGGCCGGCGAGCGCGCGTGAGGTGTCGCCGACCCGGACCTCGAAATGGTGCTCGTGCGATCCCCCCGCGCCCGAGGAGCCGCCCCCCGTCATGCTCACCGGGCCGCCGAGCGGCAGGACAGCCCCGTCCATGGACAGGCTGTAGCCGATGCGCCCCTCGCGGTTGTTCGCGTCCACGCCGGCGAAGGCGCCGCCGTTCTCCGATTCCAGCCGCACGGCGTAAGGGGTGTTGCCGGCGACCTCCACCCCGAAGGACAGGGAATCGCCGGTCCGCATCTCCCCGAAATCGAGCGTGGCGACGCGTCCGTCCAGCTCGCCCCTCGCCCCGCCGACGATCAGCTTGCTCTGCATCGCGGAGCCGACCTCCGCCTCCACCTCGATGGTCTGCCGGTCGTGCAGCTGGCCCGGTTGCCCGCCGGACAGCTCGTACAGGCTGACCGTCAGCCGGTCGCGGTAGCGGCCGGGCTCGACGAGCTGCCCGGCGGCGATGGCCGCCCACACCGTGACCACGGCGTCGTCATCGCCGACCGTGCCGGCGAGCAGGCCGTTGCCCGGCCCTGAGGGCGCGTCGGCGGCGGGCCGGTTGTCCGGGCCGACCACCTCGTAGGCCAGGAAGCCCCCACCCTGCATGCGCCGATTTCCGTTCTGGCCCCGGTCGATGCCGACGCCGAAGCTGCAGCGGTCCTTGTCCTTGTTCCGGACCTGGAAAATCATGGAACGCGGCGGCTGGCTCCCCGCGAAGGGGTCGTAGCGGCCGGAAAAGCGGATGTCATCCACGCTGCGCAGATCCAGCCGGCAGGCCTCGGCGCTCCCGGCTGCCAGAACCGGCGCGAGCAGGGCAACCCAAAGCAGGGTGGCGAATGGAAGCCTCATGGCCGGACCTCTCCAAGATCGATGAGCGCGTCCGCCTCCGGCGGAACGGTGATGGCGACGGGCCGGTCCTCCAGGCCGAAGACGGTGAGCGTCCAGCCGCCCGGCCGCACCCCCTCGATCCGGAAACGGCCCTGGCGGTTGGAAAAGAACAGGATCTCGCCGCCGCCGGACAGCGGCCGGAGCACCCCGGACTGGAGCGCCAGCGGCGCCCCCTCCCCATCCTTGAGGACCCCGGACAGTCCGGCGGTGGTGTCAGTGCCGATCGGGACGACCGTGCCGCTGCGGTATGTCGGCGCCATCACCGGCCGGTCGTTGCCGAGGTCATGGTTGACCGGCGCGTCCGGCACGTCGAGCAGCAGCGCCTGCTGCCGGTAGGCGGTAAGGTCCGGCAGCACCGGAGCGCCCAGGAAATCGGTGCGGGCCGTGTAGCGCTCCTCGAAGGGATCGACGGTGACGGCCTTGCCATCGAGCCGCGGGTGGGCGGACACGATGGCGAAGGAGTCGTTCACCGGGCGCGTCACGCCGACATGCCCGTCGGCGAAGACCAGCCCGGTGGAGAATCCCAGCGCGGTGCGCCGGTCGTAGCTGCGCCGCCCGAACGCGGATTCCGCATCCTCCAGCCGGCTGAGATAGCTGCTGCGGGCCGTGGCGATGAAGCGCTGGTGCACGAAGGTGGCGTCGCCCTCCGCGCGCTCGCCATCCTCGTCCCGCGTGAGCTGCACGCCCGCATCGACCGTGTTGACGATGCCCAGGTCGCGGTAGCGCCAGTCCAGCCGGCGCTCTCCGGCCGACGTGTCGGCGCTGGCCCCGACGCTCTGGCGGAAGCCGTCGAAGCTGTAGCGCAGGCTGGCGAAGCCGGCGACCTCCCGCCGCCCGTCGGCGTCGCGGTTGTGCTCCACCGACAGGTCGAGGGCGAGCGAGCGCGACAGGCGGCTGCGCAGCAGAAGCTCCAGGTTGGAGGCGTCCCCCCCTTCCGGGTCGCGGGAGAACTGGTGGCGGCCGCCGAGGCTGGTGGTGAGCCATTCGTTCACGGGCTGGCTGACGCGCAGCGCGAGGTCCAGCCTCACCGGGTTGCGCGGCTCGGCGACGCCGAATGGGGCGAAGCCGGCACCGCGCCATGTCGCGGAGGCGGTGACGCTGCGCTGTTTCCAGTAGCTGTCGCCCATCGAGAAGTCGCGGTAGCTGACCCGCACCGCGCTGTCGCTCTTCAGCCCATGCCCGCTGCTCACCGCCGGCTCCACGGCGATGGTGCCGAGCGCCGTGGCGAACAGCAGCTCGCCGCCGAACAGCCGCTGGGTGCGGTCGGCCTGCGCGTTGAAGCCGAGCGTCAGCCGGTCGGTGATGCCGACGCGGTGGCTTCCCGAGACGCTCGGCCGGCCGCGCTCATAGTGATAAGTCCCCTCCTCGATCCGCGTCGGCAGCCCGCCGGCATAGGCGAACTCGTGAATTCCCTCGGCCAGCAGCTGATTGTCGAAGAAATAGGGGACGGAAATGGTCTGGGTCCGCCCAAAGGCGTCGGTGATGCGCAGGGTGACGTCGTTGGTGCCGAGCGTGCCGGGGAAGTTCCGCAGATTGTAGGACCCCACGGGCAGCCGGTAGCTGCGCGTCGGCCGGCCGTTGACCGCCACCTCGACCGTGGAAGGCTCGTTCAGGATGAACTCCTGCTGGCCCGTGGGCTGGTAGAGCGCGTAGGGCTGGAGCTGGAAGTTGCGGGCGATCAGGAATCCGCCGACCTGCTGGCCGGACTGGAAGCCCGTCGCCGGATAGACGAGGTCGCCGGCGCTGGCCCGCAGGCGGGCATCCACCCAGTCCTTCGTCAGGCGCAGGTTGCCGCGCTGCCAGCGATCCGCCCCGTCCTCGTCGTAGAAGCTGGCCCCTTCCAGCACCAGCCCGCCGAGGTTGACCCCGTGGGAGAAGGCGATGCCCAACGGCACCCGCCCGCCGGTGCGCCCGTCCGACAGGATCGACCATTCCTCGTTGACGCCGATGTTGGTGAAGGCGCTGACGGCCGCCGGCTCGACCACCGCGTTTCCGGACGGCGGGCGCAGGCCGCCGCGCAGGTCCAGCTCCACCGCGCGGCGGAGCGCGGGATCAAGCGTGACCGACACCAGAATCTCGGCAGGGTCGAAGGCGAAGGCCATGCCGTCCCCGGACAGCTCCGGCAGGGCGAGGAAGCCGCCGTCTTCCGGCGGCAGGCCCCGCAGCCGCTCCAGCGCATCGGGCCGGACCAGCGGTTCCAGCGCGGCGAGCAGCGGGGCCGCCGCGACGCGGGTCTGCGCGGGGTCGCCGGCGACGCGGGCCGGCACGGTCCCGGCGTCCCGCCCGCCGACGGTCAGCGGCACCTCCAGCTCCCGCACCGCCGGGGCCGCCTTCCTCTTGCCCCCGAAAACCTCGCGGAAGATGTCCTCCGACGATTTGGCCGGAGGGGCAGGAGCGGGAGCCTGCGCCCGCGCCCCGTCCGTCCCGGCAAGGGGCAGGGTCAGCGCCGCGAGGAGCGCCGCCAGCAGGAAGGAGGGATGCGGCCGTCCGGCGGGCACGGGATCGGCTGCCGGCGGTCAGGGATCGGTGACGGCCAGCGAGCCGCTGAGCGGACCCTTCGCCAGTCCGGCCGGCATCGGGATCAGGAAGCGGCGGGTGGCGCCGGCCAGCAGGTTTTCCCCCGTCAGGCCGGCGAGGCCGGCGCCGCGGACCTGCACCGGCTTGCCGCCCGCCTGGATGGTCAGCGTGGGGTCGCGCAGGATCTGGCGGGCGGTGCCCCGGTTGGCGACAGTCACGGCGAGCTGCTTGCCCTCCGGCGCCAGCGCGGTCACGGCGAGGTCCGGCTTGGCGCCCGGCGGGGTGATGTAGACCGAGCCCACATAGCGCACCAGCAGGCGCACCTGCCCACCCTTCGGCGGCGCGCGGCCGAGATCGACGGGGAGCTGCTCCGCCACCAGCCGGAAGGCCAGCTCGCGCTCGGGCGTGGCCGGGCCGATCCACTGGACACGGACGGACTGGCTCTGGTTGGCCTGAAGGACCACCTGCTCCGGATAGACCACGAAACGGTCCGAGGCGTCCTCCAGCTGATCCTCCCCCCGCTCGTTCATGCGCCGGCTCATCATCGTCAGCTCGACCGCGACCGGCTCGGCGGTGTCGTTCTCCAGCCGGAAGATCTGGGTGGCGCCACGGCCCGCCGGTTCGAACTGCATCTCGATGGGAACGAGGCGGAAGGCATGGGCCGGCACCGTGGCCTCGGCGAGCAGGCCGAGGGCGAGGACGGCGAGGCCGAGCAGGCGGCGACCGGTCATGGAGCGTACTTTCTGGAGTAAACCCGATGGTGCGCAATATACATCAAATGCATGGGATCGCCAAAACTCCTGGGGGGAGCCCGCCGGACCGGCGGGGCCGCCCGCCAGGCTCCCGAGGCATTAATTCAATGTTAAGATTGCCGCAGCTTCTTTAGCTCACGGGCCCGCGCGACTGGCATCCGTTTCCCGCGCGCCCCTGACCTTCACGCGACCAAACCAGAGATCCTGGGGAACTCCGATGCCCGCGGCGACACGCATCCTCCTCGCAACCGCTGCCCTCCTGTCGGCCGGGACGGCCTGGGCCTCCCAGCCCGCGGCGCTCGTCGAGGATGTGACGGGCACCGTGCCCGGCATCCAGGCGATGGACTATCTTCAGACCGGCCGGACCTTCAAGCTCGAGGACGGGCAGACCATGTCCGTGAGCTATCTGGCCTCCTGCGTCACGGAGACCATCACCGGCGGCACGGTCATCATCGGCAGCCGGGAATCCAAGGTCGTGAACGGCAAGGTGGAGCGCGGCTCCATGCCCTGCGACGGCGAGCCGCTGATCCTCGCCGCGAACGAGGCCGGCAAGGCCGGGGTAACCGTGTACCGGTCCGTGCTCGGTGCCGCGGAGCCCGCGGCCCAGACCCTCTACAAGACCCGGCCGATCCTCATCCTGGCGACCCCCGGTCCGGTCACCTTCGAGCGGATCGACCAGCCGGCGGAGACGCTGACGGTCGAGGCGCAGGCCCGGACGCTGGACATGGCCCAAGGTGGGGCCCAAGGTGGGGCCCAAGGTGGAGCGCAGGGCGGGCCGGCGCTGACCGCCGGCGCCACCTACAGGGTCACGGCTGGTGCCCGGTCGCAGCTGATCCGGATCGCGCCGGAGGCCAAGGACGAGGGCGGGCCGGCGCTCGGCCGCCTGATCCGCTTCTGACGCTAAGACGCCACGGCCCATGACGCCCCGCGCCCGCCGCCTGCTGCTCGTCGGGCTTGCCGGCGCCGTGCTGTGCGCGCTGCTGGCCTGGACAGCGCGCGGGGAGCTGCAGGGACCGTCCATCGACACGCTCTACTGGCTGCGCGACGCATCCTACGGGCCGGCGCCGGGACCCCAGCCATCCCCGGTGGTGGTGGTCGGCATCGACGAGGAAACCTACCGCCGCCCGCCCTTCGCCGGCACGCCCCAGGCCATGTGGACCCCGCGCCTCGGCACCGTGCTGAACGCGCTGTTCGACGGCGGCGCCAAGGTGGTCGGCATGGACGTGATCCACCCGACCTCGGTGGAGACGCTGGTCCCCGGATTCGAGCGCGATTACCTTCTCGCACTCCGCCGCGGCGGCAAGGCCGGCAGCCTCGTGCTCGCCAAGGTGCAGCACCAGACCGAGCCTCTCGTGCCCTACCGCGGCCACGCCCTGGCCGCCGGCGGGGCGGCCAACATCCGTTCGGTCAATCTCGTGGAGGATCCCGACGGCGTGCTGCGCCGCGTGCCGCTGACCCTGACCGCCGCCGGCCCCGACGGCGCGCCATGGCAGGAGCCGGGGCTGGCCGTGGAGATCGCCGCCCGCGCGCTGGGCGCGCCGCTGGAACGCGGCCCCGGCGGTGCCAGCCTCGCCGGCTACGCCATCCCGGGCAGCGCCTCCAACCGCATGCTGATCAACCACCCGACGGTCGCCGGCGCGATTCCGACCTATTCGCTCGCCGACCTGCACGCCTGCGCCGAGGCGGGCGACAGCGCCTATTTCGAGCGGCATTTCAGGGGCAAGGCCGTGCTGGTCGGCACCGTGCTGGACGTGGAGGACCGCAAGCTCTCCTCCAACCGCTGGGTCACCAAGCCCGAGGGGACCAACCAGCCCGAACGCTGCCGCCTGCCGGTGATGGCCGGCCTGCACGAGGACCACCGGCGCGACAGCGTTCCCGGTGTCTATCTGCACGCCGCCGCCGTGTCGAACCTGATGGCGGGGAACGCGCTGGACGAGGCGGGGCCGGCGCTGGCCGCGGCCCTCCTGCTGGGGCTGGCTCTGGCAGCTGCGGCGCTGACCCTCTCGCTCAAGCCGCTGGCGGCGGCCGGCGGGCTGGCGCTGGTGCTGGCGGCCTGGAGCCTCGCGTCCCTGATGTCCTTCCGGAGCGGGATCGTGCTGCCCTATCTTCCGGGCGGCGTCGCGGCGGTGCTGCCCCTGCCCCTGCTGCTGGCCGTCCGCTTCACGGTGCTCGACCGCGACCAGCGCCACATCCGCAACGCCTTCCGGCTCTACCTGCCGGCCCGGCTGATCGACGAAATGCTGGCGTCCGGCCGGACGCCGAGCCTCGGCGGCGAGAAGCGGGAGCTGTCCATCCTGTTCAGCGACATCGCCGGCTTCACCGCGCTGTCCGAGGCGCTGCCGCCGGAGCAGCTCGTCCTCATCCTGAACCGCTATTTCACGACGATGACCGACATCGTCGAGGCGCATGGCGGCTTCGTGGACAAATACATCGGCGACGCCGTGCTGGCCGTGTTCGGTGCCCCCTATTGCCCGGCCAACCACGCGCGGGCGGCGGTGGACGCCGCGCTCGCCATGCGCGCGGCCCTGGAGGCCGACCCGACGCTGCTCGCCTACGGCGACGGGGAGCGCGCGACCTGCCGCATCGGCGTCGCCAGCGGCCCGGCGCTGATCGGCAACATCGGCTCGCCGCGCCGCCTGAACTATACGGTCATGGGCGACACGGTGAACCTCGCCTCGCGGCTGGAGGGCGTGAACAAGGTCTACGGGACCGCCGTCCTGGTCAGCGAGGGGACCGTCGCCCGGCACGGCGACGCCGCCGCCTTCCGGGAGTTGGACACGGTCCAGGTGGCCGGGCGCGGCGAGCCCGTGACGCTCCACGAGCCGCTGGCCGTGGAACGCCGGGCGGATCCGGCGGAGGGCGCGCGGCGCATGGCCTACGCCGAGGCCCTGGCGGTTTGGCGCGCCGGCCGCTTCGGCGAGGCCGCTGCCGCGTTCGAGCCTCTGGCCCTTCTCGACCCGGCCGCCGCCGTGATGCGGCGCAAGGCCGCCGCCCGCCTGGGCGAGCCCGCCGCCGGCTGGACCGGCGTGACCGCCCTCAACGAGAAATAGGCGCGGCGGAACAGGCGCGGCGGCCGCCATCCCACACGGGGTCCCCGTAAAATTATCGCTTGTGAAGCTTATGTTGCGCTGCTCAGATTGCGCCGCGGCCTGACCGGCGGCCCTCGCCTGCAGACAACACGCCACCTCGCGCCGGAACGCAGAGCATCCCAACATGACGGCCAATAATCTTGGCGGCATCCTCGCCGAACTCGTCGGTTACGCCGCCGTCGTGGCGACGCTCCTGTCCTGCTATCAGAAGACCGCAATCCCGCTCCGCGTGCTGGCCATGGTCGCGAACCTCTTCAGCATCGCCTACGCCGCAAGCCATGGGATCATCCCATCCCTGATCCAGAACTGCATCCTTCTGCCGCTGAACCTGTACCGGCTGGTCGATGTTGTGATGCTGCTGCGCAAGGTACGGACGGCGGCCAAGGGCAACTTGTCCGTGGCTTGGCTGAAGCCCTACATGAAAAAGGTCGTGTTCGAGGCCGGGACCACCGTGTTCCGCAAGGGCGAGATCGCCGACAAGGTCTATTGCGTGATCTCCGGCACCGTCACGATCCCGGAAATCGGCCATCGCCTCTCCCCCGGCGACTTCATCGGCGAGATCGCGATGTTCTCGCCCGACCGGCTGCGCACCATGTCCGTGGTCTGCGAGACGGAGGCGGAAATGCTGTGGATCACCGAGGATGAGCTGGCCCACCTCTGCTACCAGAAGCCGGAGATCAGCTTTTATCTCCTGCGCCTCATCACGTCCCGGATGGCCGAGAACGTGAACCGCACGGCGCAAGCCGCCATCGCCGGAGGGGAAGCGGCCGGGCCGGAGGCCAAGCGGGTGGTCGCCGAACCCGCTCCGGCCCTTAACTCCGGCTGAACCGGCCTCAGCCCCTCGGCAAGGACCTGAGAATCTCGCTGGCACCGTCGGCGGCGCCGGCCGGCTCGTGCCTGTGGTCTTCATGGTCAAGGTCGTCATTGACGCGGGCAGCGAATACAACGAGGACGTGGACGGCTGACGCCCTCGCTCAGGCAGCGCTCGGGAATGGCGGCACGCGCTGTTGTAGTATGGATACAGCTTTCCCCTTTGACGGGCAGCAGCCCGAAAATGATAAAATTTGTTAACAAACCGCGGCGATACTCGCGCGAAATCCGCCGAGCGGTTGCTCCTTCCCGGGCGGAACTGGGACGCCGGGGGTCTGCGCCGCAGCGGGCACGGCGCTCAACCCCTATTCGGAGTCAATGTATCCATGAAGACGCGCTTTCCCCTGAGCCGGCTGGTCCAGACCTCCTCGATCGCGCTGGCCGTCGGCGTCTGCATGACGGCTGGGGGCGTGCAGGCCGGCGCGGTGCTCGATACCGGCGTCAACTACGTGGGGACGCTTCCCGCGAACGACGACGGGTCGAGCGCCCCGGTTCCCATCGGCTTCACGGCGAACATCTGGGGTGGCACGCGCAGCGCCGTTTATGTGAACAACAACGGCAACTTCACCTTCGATCAGGCGATCTCCACCTACACACCGTCACCCCTCAACACGGTTGGCCGTGACATCGTCGCCCCCTTCTGGGCGGACGTGGACACGCGCAACGGCGGCACCGTCCAGTACGGCCAGACCAGCGTCAACGGCCGCACGGCCTTCGTCACCACCTGGAACGAGGTCGCCTATTATGGCGGCGGCGACAAGCGGAACACCTTCCAGGCCGTCCTGGTCGACCGCTCCGACCGGCAGGCCGGCGATTTCGACATCCAGCTGAACTACAACCAGATCCAGTGGGAATCCGGCACCGCCTCGGGCGGCGCCGCCGGCCTTGGAGGCTCCTCGGCCCGCGCCGGCTACTCCAGCGCCGACGGAACCCATTCTTTCGAACTTCCGGGGTCCGGGCAGCCCGGCAGCTTCCTCGACCAAGCCGTCACGGCCCTGATCCGGCAGTCGAACACCGACGTGCCGGGCCGCTATGTGTTCGAGGTTAGCGGCGGTCAGGTCCAACTGGTTGAGGTGATCGTAGACAACCACGACATCGAGGCCGAGGCCCAGGCGGCGACCCTTTCCGAGGTGACGCAGCAGAGCGAGCGCAGCACCGTCGGCGAGACGGTCCGTACTATCACCAGCCGCATTGGCGACGTGCTGCGCAGCCGGATGGCCGCGCGCCAGCGCAACGCCGAGGGTGCCTCCGCCTTCGGCATGTCGGCGGGCGACGGAACCGGCCGGATCTCCGGCTGGGTGGACGGCAACGTCTCCTTCCTGCGCAACTTCAACTCGGGTTCGCGCTTCAACGGCCGGAACCACACCGGCCTGTTCGGCGCCGACTACCGCGTCAGCGACAACTTCGTGGTCGGCGGCGCGGTCGGCGTCGAGCACAGCCGCTTCGACCTGCTGAGCCTGAACGGCCGCCGCACGGGCCGGGGCTATTCCTTCACCCCCTATGTCGGCTACGTCATCAACGACTACCTGACCGTCGATGCCAGCCTGTCCTACGGCTACAACGACAACGACGTCCGGCAGAACCTGCTTGGGCGGCCGAGCACCGGCGACTACGACTCCCGCCGGCTCGTCGCCAGCACCAACCTGTCCGGCTATTATGTCCAGGATGCCTGGACCTTCCGGGGCGTCACGGGCCTGTCGGTGTCGCGCACGCGCAGCGACAGCTATCTCGACTCCGCGGGCAACAGCGTGTCTCCGGGCGTGAACGATCTCCGCCAGTTCCGGATCGGCGCGGAGGCCGAGTACCAGGCGACGGACATCATCCGTCCCTTCGTCGGCGCGACGCTGGAGTACGACCTGCTCAACCGGACCCGTGAAGCCTCGGGCGCGGCGATGACCTCCACGAACGGCGACCGCAGCGGCATCATCGGCACGGTCGGTGTCCGGGTCGACGCGCTGGAGAACCTGTCCCTCACCGGCCAGCTGTCCTACCAGGCGCTGCGCGCGAACGAGCGGGACACCACGGTCGGCGTCTCCGCGCGCCTGACCTTCTGACCTCCGGCGGCGCCGGGCCGCTCCGGCGCCGCCGTCGGGTCCCCAACGTTCCAGGCACGGGAAACGCATCGATGAACGCCCGCCAAAGCCCGTTCCGGCCCTGGCGGGCGTTCGCGTTTCTAGGAATGCTGGCACTGGCCGCCGGCTGCGCCGCCGGCCCGGAAGCCCGGCGCGGCACGGCGGAGGAGATCGCGGCCGGAGCCGGGCTCGTCCCTAGGCTCTATCCGGCTGCCCCCTTCACGCTCGCCGGCTGGCTGCGGGCCGGCGGTTCCGGCCGGAACGGCGGGCCGCTCGTCGCCTACATCGAGGGCGACGGCTATGGCTGGGTGACGCCGGAACGGCCGTCGCGCGATCCCACGCCGCGCAACCCCGTCGCCCTCCGCCTCGCCGCGCGCGACCCGGCGGAACGGGTCCTTTATCTGGGCCGCCCCTGCCAGTATGTGGGCGCCTCGGTCGAGCCCGCCTGCGGCAACCGCTATTGGACCTCGCACCGCTTCGCACCGGAGGTGGTCGGGGCGCTCGGCCGCGCGCTCGACGCGGCCAAACGGGACAGCGGGGCGGAGCGGCTGATCCTTGCCGGCTATTCCGGCGGCGGCGTGCTGGCGGCCCTGCTGGCGGCGCGGCGCACGGACGTGGACGGGCTCCTGACCGTCGCCGCCCCCCTGGACCACGCGGCCTGGACGCGGCGTCACGGGATCACGCCGCTGGCTGGTTCTCTGAACGCAGCCGACGCCGCGGACGCGCTCGCCGGCCTTCCCCAGCTCCACCTCGCAGGGGCGGAGGACAGGGTGGTTCCGCCGGATCTCGTGCGTTCCTTCGCGGCGCGCATCGGCGCCCCGGTGCGGGTGGTGGCGGGGGTGGACCATGGCGGCGACTGGGCCGCCCTCTGGCCCGAGCTGCGCGCCGCCCTGGCCCTGCCCGCGCCACACCCCCGGCCCTGATTCCGGCCGCAATGTTCACACCGTGTTTCACCGCCACCCGGAGACGCCTACCCGTATTTGGTGTAGGATGATGCCCAAATGGCCGGCCAGCGCAGAAACCAGGGCTGGAATCAGCGCCGCTATCAGGTGAGTCGAACCATGACAAGCTCCCGCCGCACGCGCCGCCTCGGCGCCCTTCTCGGAACCGCTCTCGGTGCCGCCACGGTGCTGGCGGGCTTCAGCCCTCCGGCCGAGGCGCAGGCGCCGGTCATCCGCAACCAGACGCGCATCATCAACCAGGCGATCACCAACCAGGTGCGCCAAGCCCTGCGTCCGCGGCTGCTGATCCGCGATTCCGCGGGCCCCGTCTCCATCATGGAGACGGGAAGCGGCGGCCGCTTCCTCGCCGTCGCCTCGGCCGACGGCGGCGTGCGCGTCTGGGACCTGGAAACCGGCCGACAGATCCAGCGCCTCCAAGCGGGCGCCCTGCGCGCTGTCGCGATCGACGAGGCGAACCGCCGGCTGGCGACCGCCGGCGCCGACGGAAACCTCATCCTGTGGGACATCGCCTCGGGACAGGAAGTGCGGCGCCTCCCCGGCCATGCCGGGGCCGTCTCCTCGGTGCGCTTCTCGCCAGACGGCACCCTGCTGGCGTCGGCGGGGGCCGACGGGACGGTGCGGCTGTGGAACACGATCACCGGTCAGGCGCTGGCGACCCTGACGGGCCATGCCGGGGCGGTGAACGCGCTCGCCTTCGCACCCACGGGCACGCAGCTCGCCAGCGGCGGGGCCGACGGAACGGTGCGGCTCTGGTCCGTGCCGGACGGGCGCGCCTCGGCCAGCCTGACCGGCAGCGAGGGAGCGGTGCAGGCCCTGGCCTTCACCGCCGACGGCACCCTGTACGGCGGCGATGCCACCGGCTCGGTGCAGGCATGGCGGGCCGGGACCCCGGCCGCGCAACGCCGCTTCCGCGCCGTCGGCGGCGCGGTCACCGGCCTCGCCCTGCGCCCGGACGGAATGCTGGCCGTCGCCTCCGGCGGCCAGCGGCTGGGCGTCTGGAACGGCGCCGACGGCCGCCGGGTCGCCGAGGTCGAGAACCCGGAGGGCACGGTCGTCGCGACGGTTTTCGCGGGCGACCGCGTGGTCGGCGCCGGTTCGGACGGCCGCGCACGCCTCTGGGACGCGGCGGCCGGCACGCTCGCGGCGCAACTCATCATGACGCGCGGCGGCTGGACGGTGCTGGACGCGGCCGGACGGTTCGACGGCTCCGACAGCGGCCTTGGCGATGTCGCCTGGCAGGCCGACCAGGAGGTGCTGGAGATGACGAACTTCTCCCAGCCCTATTACGAGCCGGGCCTGCTGGCCAAGACGCTGCGGGCGCCCGGCGCCCTGCTCACCCCCGCCGCGGCACCGATCACGGCCGGCATCGCGCCGCCCCCGCTGGTGCAGCTCGCCGCCGCGTCCGGGTCCCAGGCGGCGGTGCCGGGCCCGACCCAGGTGACGGTCACCGCGTCGGACCGCGGCGGCGGCATCACCGAGGTTCTGCTCTATGCGAACGGAAAGGCGCTCGATCCCGACCGGGTCGCCTCGACCGAGGACGTGACCGTCAACAACCTGCCCTCCCGGCGAGTGACCTACAACGTCGACCTCGTCGCGGGGAGCAACCGGTTGCGCGCGGTGGCGCTGGGCGACAACCGCATCGAGAGCGTCCCTGCCGAAACGGTGGTGACGGTTCAGGCCCCAGTGGCCGCGCCGACGCTGCATGTGGTCGCCGTCGGCATCAACCAGTATTCCAACCCAGCCCTGACGCTGAACTACGCGGTCGCCGACGCGCGCGGCCTGACCAGTTGGGCGCGCACGCAGAACGGCAGCGGCACTTTCGGCAAGGTGGTGCTGCATGAGCTGTACGACCGGCAGGCGACCCGCGCCAACATCAACGCGCTCTTCGCGAAGCTGAAAGACACCCAGCCGCAGGACGTGGTGGTGCTGTATATCGCCGGGCACGGCGAGAATGCCGAATCCAACTGGTACTTCCTGCCCACGGAGTTCGGCCGCAACCTACCTTTCGAGACGGCCGCGGGCGACGCGCGCAGCGGCGCCTCCTTTCGCCAGGCCGTGCTGCAGGCGGTCGCGAGCGACGGCATCAGCGCCCGCACCTTCCACCAGAACGTCGTACGCATCGGCGCCCAGCGCATCCTGGTGCTGATCGACGCCTGCAAGTCGGGCGGCGTGAAGCGGGCCTTCGAGGCCGACGCCGACCGGCGCACCCTGGCGCTGCTCAGCCAGCAGGCGGGCGTCCACATCCTGGCGGCGACCGACAAGGAACAGCTCGCCGTCGAGCTGGCTTCCCTGGGCCACGGCGCCTTCACCTACGCCGTCCTGAACGGGCTTGGCGGGGTCGCCGACACAGGTCCCCGCGACGGGACGGTCAGCGCGCGGGAAGTGCTCGGCTACGCCACGGCGCAGGTCCCCTCCCTCGCCCTGCGGCACGGACAAAGCGAACAGAACCCGAGTGCCTTCTCGCGCGGCGGCGACTTCACCGTGAGCCGGCCGGCCAAGGGTGGTGCAGGCAACGCCGAGGGCGGAAAGCGGAAGAAGAGCTGACTGAACGCGTCGCAGGTGATCGCGTTATAAGAGAAGGGCCGCGCATGAGCGTGGCCGGAACCGCCGGGAGTCGTCACCATGCGCCCATTCCTCGCCGCCGCCGCCGCGGCCCTCCTGCTGCCCGCTCCCCTGGCGGCGCAGTCGCCGTCGGACAGCCTGCTGCGCAACCAGATGCGCATCACGAACCAGGCCGTCGGCTCGCAGATCCGGGACGCGCAGCGTCCGTCCGCCGGCAACGCCGCCACCAGGGCGGCCGTCACGGGGGCGGGAATGACGGTGGTGGTGCCCGCCGCCATCCTGCGCGCCGGCCCGACGACGGAGTCGTCGGTGCTCGGCGTCCTGTACCGGGGAACCCCGCTGACCCTGACCGGCCCGGTCCAGGACGGCTGGGCACCGGTCAGCCACGAAGGGCGCGCGGGCTATGTCAGCACCCGGCTGCTCGCCCCGGCGGGCTGAAACGGGCCGCTACCGGACGATGTCGCTGTCCTCATATTCGTCGCCGGACGCATCCCCGGCTTTTGACCCGTTCGAGGCCGCGACGGAGTCCGCGCCACTGGCGCCGGATACCCCCTGCGCCGACGGCTTCGGTCCTGCTCCCCGCCCTGCCGCAATGGCAGCGCGCCGAGCGAGGCCGTGGCAAAAGCCAGCGTATCCTGCGCCTTCTGCCCGCCCAGCGGCTGTTCTCTGCTGAGACTGGCCAGGGGCACGTATCCCTCCTTCCGGAACACGTCGCGGACCTTGATCCATCCCTTCTCGACGTCCGGCCCGACGATGGTCAGCGGCTCGCCGCCGTCGAACCGGTGCAGGCTGCGGGCGTTGCGGGCCGCGCGGTCCATCAGCGCGACCTCGCATACCGTGACGTAGATCTCTCCCGGCCGGACCCCGCTTGGCTTGGCAGCGTCCTGTCCGCCTTCGGCGGGTTCCGCAGGGCTCGGCGCCGGCACGGACGGGCACCCAATCTTGGCGAGGGTGGCGTTTTCACCACCCGAATGGACAGAAATCCTTGTGAATCGGAGCTTCGGGAGTGCCGCTTGAGGTTTTTGAGCCTTGCGCGCCAAAAAGGGCGGGAGTTGTCGCGATGCCTACCGCAAGGCTTAACGCACCAGGGCGCAGAACTCCCGGCTTTCACCGAGGCCAGGTATTTTGAAGGTCAGGATGATCGCGGGTCTACCGTCGGATGCCCGGACGGTCGACACCGCCTCCACCGACGTACCATCGGCGTCCGGTGCGAAAGGGCCAGAGGTCCAGGTGATCGCGCCGGTCGATGCGGAAAAGGAATAGGCGCCGGGCTGCCGACGCGAGCCGCGGTATTCGTATCGGCTGGCATCGACGATGTCGAACTCGTTGGAAAAGCGGGTTCCCGTGTATTGCCCGAACTCCACCGGACGGCTTCCGCGGAATTCAAGACAGGCGTAATGGCCGGGAACGACGGTCGAGGATACTTTGTAGTTCGGGCTCGGCGACTGGGCCATGGCCGGCCCCAGCAGGATGCCGATGGCGGTGCCCACGGTTGCACAGATGCCGGACAGGGCGCGGAAGAAAAAGGGCATGGTCGCCTCCTGCAAGGGACTTTAGTAAAGTTATCCGCGAGTCAGACGCTTGTGTAAAGCTCACGGCTCGGCGGAGAGTCCGATCCGGCAGGCGCGGGCAGAGCCCGGAATGCAAAAGGCCCAGTTCCGTCAGGAGCTGGGCCTTTTGCGTGTTTGGTTGCGGGGGCAGGATTTGAACCTGCGACCTTCAGGTTATGAGCCTGACGAGCTACCGGGCTGCTCCACCCCGCGATTGTGCCGTTCGGTTTCGTGGGAGCATGGAGAAGCGAAGACAGGTGCAAGTGGCTGTGTGTTGCTGAGCTGTGTGTCCTTGGGTCCGGGTGACCTGGCGGCGACCGACTCTCCCACGCCTTAAGACGCAGTACCATTGGCGCTGAGGTGTTTCA
>NZ_JAFIQV010000020.1 GCF_017356015.1 Azospirillum sp. SYSU D00513 | reverse complement strand
GCCCTTCCGCAGTTGCGCTTCACTTCGCTCGCCGTGATCAGCTTACGATGGGACTTGCACCCACAAGAGAACGCCCATGCTGGGCGCACAAAGGGGAGGGCGGAGACCGCGGTCTCCGCCCTTCTTGGTTTTCGAACAGGGCCGTCCTTCAGCGCTCGCCGACCGGCAGGTCGAGGAACGGGGAGCAGGCCGACAGGGGAACTTCCAGGCCGCAGCTTTCCAGCCGCAAGGGCTCGTCCCCGACCACGATCTCGGGCTCCAACGGCCATGTCCCGTCGGGCTGGCGGCGGTGGATTTCCGCGCGGATGCAGCGGCTGTCCACGAACAGGATCTCGCGGACGGAAGGCAGCGCGCCGTAGACGTGAAGCTTCGCCCGCTGCTTGGCCTCATCCTCGGGGGAGAGGATTTCCACGAGCAGTGTGGGCGCGGTCGTGAAACGGCTCCCCGGCACATGCGGCTCACAGGTGGCCGCGATGTCCGCCTGCCTCCAATTGTGCTTCGGGTCCAGCGGAGTCGGAATGCCGGCTTCGGTCAGGGAGCGGCAGCGCATGCCGTCGCGTTTGTTGCGCGCGTCGAGCGCATTGCCGATGTGGCGGTCGAGCGCGGACTGGATGGTGCCGTGTTCCGGGGAGGGCGACGCCTGGGCCACGACCTCGCCGTCGATCAGCTCATAACGGCGGTCATCGCCGAATTCGAGTTCCAGGAACTCCTCGACCGTGGTGACCGGCCGTTTCCGTGCGGCTTCCCCCATGCGGCCCCTCCCTGCGAGCGCGTCGGCACGCGGGGATCCTAACAGAGGAGGGCCGGGCCGGCATCACCCCTTGATCGATGCCACGAACCGGTCGGCGTCGTTTTCCAGCTGCTTCAGCTCCTCCCCCAACCGCCCGGCGGAGTAGATCATCTCCACGGCGGACTTGCCGGTCTCCGCCGCGGTGATGGCCATGGTGCTGACGCTTTCCGACACTTCCTGCGCGTTGTGGGTCGCGCGGTCGACGGCGCCGACGATCTCGCGAGTCTGTTCGAGCTGCTGGGAAACGGCGGCGGACACCTCCAGCGACAGGCCCTCGACCTCCTCGATGGTGTTGCGGATGGCCTGGATGGCATCGACGACGTCGGCGGTGGCGTCCTGGATGGCGGAGACCTGGGCGCCAATGTCCTCGGTCGCCTTGGCGGTCTGGTTCGCCAGGCTCTTCACCTCGCTGGCGACCACCGCGAAGCCTTTTCCGGCCTCGCCCGCACGGGCCGCCTCGATGGTCGCGTTCAGCGCCAGCAGATTGGTCTGGCCAGCGATGCCGTTGATGAGCTTCACGATCTCCCCAATGCGCTGCGAGCTGTCGGCCAGCGCGCGGACGGCCGTGTCGCTCTGGCGCGCCCGTTCGACGGCCCGCTGCACGGCGGTGCCGGTGGTGGAAACCCGCCCGCCGATCTCCCCGATGGAGCCGGAGAGCGTGCGCGACACGCTGTTGACGATGCCGACGACGCTGGAGGTCTGGTCGGCCTTCTCTGCGGTGTCGAGCGCCTGGAGGCGCATCTTCTCCGCCGTGTCGCGCAGGATGTAGGCACCGGTGCGGATCTGATCAGCCGCACCGCTTACCGTGTGCAGCACCCGGTCGAAGGCACCGTCGAAATCCTCGCCGACCGCCCGCAGGGCAGACTTGCGCTCCTCCTCGGCGCGGCGCTCCGCTTCCCGCGCCTCCAGTTCCAATTCCTGATTGCGCTGGAGGTTGTCGCGGAAGACCGCGACGGCGCGCGCCATCGCCCCGATCTCGTCGCGCCGGGCCGTGCCCGGCACCGTCGCCGCGCGGTCGCCCCCGGCCAGCCGCTCCATCACCGCCTCGATCAGCCGGATCGGCGTCGTGATGCTGCGCGCGACGAACAGGCTGACGAGGATGAAGGCGAACAGCAAGGCCGAGCCGGCCAGCAGGATGTTGCGGACGACCTCGTCGCGGACGGCGTTCTGGGTGGCGACCGCGCCCGACATGCCGGCCTTCGCGGCCTCCAGCAGGGAGTCGAAGCGCGGGCCGAGCGCCTGGAAGGCTTCGTTGAAGGTGGCGGCTTCCTTCCGGAAGGCGGAGGTGCCCTCCACGAACTTGGCCAGATCGGCCCGGTAGCCGCGCGCCAGCGTCTCCAGCTTCGTCTGGGTCGCCGGGTCCATGCCGGCATCGGCCAGGAAGAAGGTGAATTCGTTGAAGGCCTTCCGGTGACCGGACAGCATCCCCTCGTCCTGGTAGATGATGAAGTCCTTCTCCATCTTGCGCATGGACTCCATGCGCCCGATCAGCTTGTCGGCGTTCGGCCACTGCTTCAGCTCGTCCTCGATCGCCTTGGCCGAGGCGCGCAGGCTGCCCCGCAGCCCATCCGCGTCGGTGAGACCGAGCGTGGTCGCCGCGGCGACCACCGCGCCGAACCGCTCCTTCACCGCCGCGACGCCGTCGGACAGGCTGTCCAGCTCATCCCCGGGAAGCAGCCCCGCCGACCCGCCCCGGATGTCCGACAGAAGACCGGCGACCTCCGTCACGGTGCCCTCGAAGGATCCCGCGGCCTCGGCGTCCCTCTCCGCGACGAAGCGCAGGGCCTGGACGCGCAACCGGCTGGCCCGCCGTTCCACCAGCGAGGTCTGCTCATGGACCTCCCGGTACCGCTCCAGCTCGGCCGCCGCGTCGAACACCCGCCGGGCTCCCATCGCGACGGTCCCGCCGAGCAGGCCGAGCGTGACGAGCGCGCCCGCGACCAGAAGCGCGATGCGGGTCCCAATGGAGATGTTCGACAGCATGGCCGTCCGGTCCTTCCTCGGAAATGGCAAAGGCCGGCCGTTCCCACAGGGGGAACGGCCGCGCCGCGGACAGTACCGCCAAGGTCAAGACGGCCATGTTGCAGACCCGTGGCGTTTTTGTTGCACGGTGCGGCCCGGCGCCGCCGCGCCTTCGGCATGCACCTAAGGTCAAGCTGGGCAGGCAGATCCTGCCCCCGTATCGTGGCGTCCTCATCGGGCATCATCGGGAACAAGGGGAGAGGGCGCTTGTCCTTCGTCGTTTCGAAGCTGTTCTGGGCGGTGGCCTCGCCCGGCAACCTCCTGGTCCTCGTGCTGGCGGCGGGCACGCTGTCACTGTTCCTGCGCCCGCTCCAGCGGATCGGAAAGGGGCTGCTCGTCCTGACGACGCTGGCCACACTCGCCGTCACGACGACGGGCCTGTCCTCCTGGGTCGTCATGCCGCTGGAGGAACGGTTCCCGCGCGCGGAGCTGCCGGAGCGGGTGGACGGGATCATCGTGCTGGGCGGCGCCGTGAACCCGCCGCTGGCGCTCGAACGGGACGAGCCCTCGGTGAACGACGCGGCCGAACGGCTCCTCGCCTTCGCCGAACTCGGCCGCCGCTACCCGGATGCCAAGCTGGTCTTCACCGGCGGTTCCGGCGTGCTGGGCGGGCAGGAGGAACATCACCGGGAAACGGCCGCCGCCCTCGGCGCCCTGCGCCAAGCCGGGCTGGACACCGACCGGGTCCTGTTCGAAAGCGAATCGCGCAACACCTGGGAGAATGCCGTCTACAGCCGCCGGCTCGTGAACCCCGCCGCCGGCGAGACCTGGCTGCTCGTGACCTCGGCCATGCACATGCCGCGGTCGGTCGGGATTTTCCGGCAGGTCGCATGGCC
Organism: Azospirillum sp. SYSU D00513; assembly: GCF_017356015.1. Lineage (GTDB taxonomy): Bacteria > Pseudomonadota > Alphaproteobacteria > Azospirillales > Azospirillaceae > Azospirillum. The sequence continues at coordinate 109,417 of NZ_JAFIQV010000020.1, read as the reverse complement.
GGTGCTGGCCCACCCCGTGGATTACCGCACGCGCCCGCACGGGCTTCCGCGGCTGCGCTTCGAGTTCCTCAAGAACATGAGTCTCCTGACGGATGGCGTGCGCGAATGGATCGGACTCGCCTCCTACCGCGCCATGGGCCGCACGCCCTCGCTGTTTCCGGCCCCCTGACCCGGCCGGGCGGATAGGGGCCTGCGACTTCCTTGGGATATGGCCCTCACCCCATTGGCGGGGGGATCCAACTCGTCTAGAGTGCGCCGCATTCTTGAAGCAGGGGTTGGTTCGATGCGCCGTGTCCGTGGGCTGCGAGGGGCAATCGCTCTTTTGGGCGTCCTGTCGCTTGCCGCCTGCGCGGAAAAGCCCGTGGCGCCCGCTTCCGGGCTGCCGACGAGCGGCGTCTACAAGGTCGGCAAGCCCTACCAGATCAAGGGCGTCTGGCACTATCCGTCCGAGGATTTCACCTATGACGAGACCGGCATCGCGTCCTGGTACGGGCCGGACGTCAAGGGGAAGGCGACGGCCAACGGCGAGATCCACGACGAGAACGAGTTGACGGCCGCGCACCCGACGCTGCCGCTTCCCAGCCTCCTTCGCGTCACCAACCTCGACAACGGCCGCTCCATCGTCGTGCGGCTGAACGACCGCGGCCCGTCGGCGAACAACCGCGTCATCGGCCTGTCTCGGCGCGGCGCCCAGCTCCTGGGTTTCGAGGCCGCCGGCACTGCCAAGGTCCGCGTCCAGATCCTGGCCGATGAAACCCGCACGATCGCCGCCGCGGCGCGGCGGGGGACGCCGGCCGCGATCCTGGCGGAAAGCGACGGGCCGGCGCCGCAGGCCGCCCCGCGTGCCCGGGTGGAGATGGCCGGCGGAATGGCGGCACCCGTGCCTACGGCGATCCTGGCGACGGACATCCCGCCGCCCGGCAGCGTTCCGGGCGGCGTGGTCGGCGGGCGCTTCCTGCCGGCGCCGGTCGTGACCGAGCGTCCGGTGCGGCCGGGCGCGCAGATCTACGTGCAGGCCGGCGCCTTCGGCAGCGCCGAGGCCGTGAGCCGCGCCCGCGCCCGGCTCGCCGCCCTCGGGCAGCAGGCGAGCGTGACCAAGACCGTTTCCGGCCGGCAGACGCTGCAGCGCGTCCGCGTCGGCCCGATGAGGGACGTCGGCGCCGCCGACGCCCTCCTGAACCGCCTTTTGGACGTCGGCCTTACCGACGCCAAAATCATCGTCGATTGATCCCCTGGGAGAGGGCCGGATCCGCCGTCCCAGGTGCATGCGTTGTTGAAAAGGGAGTCATTATGATGGCTGTTGTCCGCACCCGGGCCGCTCTTGGGCTGGCGGCCGCGATGTTCACCGCGGCATTGAGCCTGCCGGCACAGGCCGCCAGCATCGAGACCATCGCCAAGCAGGCCATCCTCATCGACATGACCTCGGACACCGTGCTGTTCGAGAAGAACGCCGACGAGCGGATGGCCCCGTCCTCGATGAGCAAGATCGCCACCGCCTACATGGTGTTCGAGGCCATCAAGGAAGGCCGCGTGACCATGGAAAGCACCATGCCGGTCACCGAGAACGCCTGGCGGATGCAGGGCTCCAAGATGTTCGTGGAGCTGCACAACAACATCAGGGTCGAGGATCTGCTCAAGGGCGTGATCGTCCAGTCCGGCAACGACGCCTGCATCGTGCTGGCCGAGGGGCTGGCCGGTTCCGAGCGCGCCTTCGCCGAGCGCACGACCAAGCGCGTCCGCGAACTGGGCCTGAAGAACACCAACCTGGTGAACGCCACCGGCTGGCCGGACCCGAACCACTACATGACGGCGCGCGACCTTTCGATCCTGGCCGAGCGGCTGATCAAGGACTTCCCCGAACACTACCATTTCTATTCGATCCGTGACTTTCAGTATCACGGCATCAAGCAGGGCAACCGCAACCCGCTTCTGTACCGCGGCATGGGCGTCGACGGCATGAAGACCGGCCACACGGAAATCGCCGGCTACGGCCTGACCGCCTCGGCCGAACGCGACGGCCGCCGCCTGATCCTGGTGGTGAACGGCCTTCCCAGCATGCAGGCCCGCGCGGACGAATCCGCCCGCCTGATCGAGTGGGGCTACCGAGAGTTCGCCTCCTACGCGCTGTTCAAGAACGGCGACACGATCGAGCAGATGCCGGTCTGGCAGGGCGCGACCGAAACCGTGCCGGTCACGGTCGCGGACAACCTCGCCGTCACCATGTCGCGCGCCGACCGCCCCAACATGAAGGTGGCCCTGGTCAGCGACAAGCCGGTGGTGGCTCCGGTCAAGAAGGGCGACGTGGTCGGCAAGCTGGTGATCACCGCTCCCGGCTTCCCGGGCAAGGAGGTGCCGGTGGTGGCCGCCCAGGACGTCGCGGAGCTGGGCATGGTCGGGCGCGCCCTGTCGGCGGCCAAGTACCTCGTCTTCGGCGCCGATTCCTGATAGTCAGGGCCTGACGACGGGTCTGGCTGGAACAGGGCAGGGGATGGCACGCGGCCGCTTCATCACACTGGAAGGCGGAGAGGGGGCGGGCAAGTCCACCCAGCTCCGCCGCCTCGCCGAGGCGCTGTCGGCGCGCGGGATCGAAACCGCCGTCACGCGGGAGCCGGGCGGCTCCGGAGGCGCGGAGGAGATCCGCGCCCTGCTCGTGTCCGGCGAGACCGGACGCTGGAGCCCGACGACCGAGGCGCTGCTGCACACGGCCGCCCGCCGCGACCATCTGGAACGGACGGTCTGGCCCGCGCTCGACGCCGGAACCTGGGTGCTGTGCGACCGCTTCTTCGACAGCACGATGGCCTACCAGGGCTATGGCCTCGGCCTCGGGCGCGACTTCATCGGCTCCCTCCAGCGACTGGCGCTCGGCGATTTCCGGCCCGACCTGACGCTGATCCTCGACCTGCCGGTCGAGCAGGGGCTGGCGCGCGCCGCGGCCCGGCACGGAGGGGAGGACCGCTACGAGCGGATGGACCTCTCCTTCCACCGCGCCTTGCGCGACGGCTTCCTCGACATCGCCCGGCGGGAGCCGGAGCGCTGCGCCGTGATCGACGCCGCCCAGCCGATCGAGGCCGTCCAGGCCGCGATTTCCGACGCGGTGTCCCGCCGCCTGCCGGTTCCGGCCCCATGAGCCGCGCCCGCGCCGAAGCGGCCGGCAGCGAGGTCCACGGAATCCCGCCGCGCGCCAATCCCGACCTGTTCGGCCACGAGGACAGCGAGCGCATCCTGCTCGACGCCTGGAACTCGGGCCGGCTTCCGCACGCCTGGCTGATCGGCGGACCTCCGGGCATCGGCAAGGCGACGCTCGCCTTCCGCTTCGCGCGCTTCGTGCTGTCGCAAGGCGGGGAGGGGGGCGACATGGGCCTGTTCGGCGCGCCGCCACCGCCCTCCAGCCTGCGGATCGAGCCGGACCATCCGGTCTTCCGGCGCGTCGCCGCCGGCGGGCACGCCGACCTGCTGACGGTGGAACGGCAGCGCGACGAGAAGCGTGACCGGCTGAAGCGCGACATCGCCGTGGACGACGTCCGCAAGATAGGCCCCTTCCTGCGCAAGACCTCGGCCGAGGACGGCTGGCGCGTCGCCGTCATCGACGGCGCCGACCGTATGAATCTCAGCGGCCTGAACGCGATCCTCAAGATCCTGGAGGAGCCGCCGCCCGGCGCCCTGCTGCTGCTGGTCAGCGACAATCCCGGCGGCATGCTGCCGACCATCCGCTCACGCTGCCGCAAGCTGACGCTGAACCCGCTTCCGGAAGGCACGGTCATGGAGCTGCTGGCGGCACAGCGCCCCGACCTCGGTCCCGAGGACCGGGCGGCGCTCGCCCGCCTGTCCGAGGGCAGCGTCGGCCGTGCCACGGACCTCGCCGACGCCGGCGGGCTCGGCCTCTACCGCGAACTGCTGGAGTTGCTGGGCACCCTGCCGCGGCTCGACATCGCGGCGGCCCACGCCTTCGGCGACAAGCTGACGCGCAAGCAGGACGACGGCCTGTATGAAACGGCGACCGGCCTGCTGGTGTGGTGGCTCGCCCGTTTCGCCCGGTCTCTGGCCCGCGGCGCCTGGCCGGCGGAGGTCGTGCCCGGCGAGGCCGCCCTCATGACCCGTTTGGCGAACGCGCGCGGCCTTGAACGATGGGTGGAGGTGTGGGAAAAGACGCAGCGCCTGTTCGCGCGCGCGGAATCCGCCAATCTTGACCGCAAGCAGGTCGTCCTGAACGCCCTTGCGACGCTCGAAGCGGCCGCCAGCTGACTGAACCGGCGGATCGCCGCCGGACGATGAACCCTCGGGAGAGCACCGACAATGGCCGGGTCGCAGACCTATTATCTCACGACGCCGATCTATTACGTGAACGACGTGCCGCACATCGGCCACGCCTACACGACCCTGGCCTGTGATGTGCTTGCCCGCTTCATGCGCCTCGACGGCTACGACGTCAAGTTCCTGACCGGCACCGACGAGCATGGCCAGAAGGTGGAGAAGTCCGCGATGAACGCGGGCGTCGAGCCGCAGGCCTTCACCGACCGCGTGTCGAAGAACTTCCGCGATCTCGTGTCGTTGATGAACTATTCCAACGACGACTTCATCCGCACCACGGAGAAGCGCCACGTCGAATCCGCCCAGGCCTTCTGGCGCCGGCTGGAGGAGCGCGGAGAGATCTATCTGGGCTCCTACGCCGGCTGGTATTCGGTCCGAGACGAGGCCTTCTACGGCGAGGACGAGCTGACCACCACGCCGTCGGGCAAGAAGATCGCCCCGACCGGCGCCGAGTGCGAATGGGTGGAGGAGCCCTCCTACTTCTTCCGCCTGTCGGCCTGGCAGGACCGGCTTCTGGAGTTCTACGAGAAGAACCCGGATTTCATCGCACCGGCCGGCAAGCGCAACGAGGTGATCGCCTTCGTGAAGTCGGGGCTGAAGGACCTGTCGGTCAGCCGCACGACCTTCAAGTGGGGCATCCCCGTGCCCGGCAACCCCGAGCACATCATGTATGTCTGGCTCGACGCGCTGGTGAACTACATCACCGCCGTTGGCTATCCGGAGATGGGCGAGGGCAGCGAGTTCGCGAAGCGCTGGCCGGCCGACCTGCACATGGTCGGCAAGGACATCCTGCGCTTCCACACCGTCTATTGGCCCGCCTTCCTGATGGCCGCCGAGATGGCCCCGCCGCGCCGCGTCTTCGCGCACGGCTGGTGGACCATCGAGGGCCAGAAGATGTCCAAGTCGCTGGGCAACGTCATCGCGCCGGAAACGCTGGTCAACACCTACGGGCTCGACCAGACGCGCTATTTCCTGCTGCGCGAGGTTCCCTTCGGCAACGATGGCGACTTCTCGCACCGGGCGATGGTCAACCGGGTCAACGGCAATCTCGCCAACGATTACGGGAACCTCGTGCAGCGCGTCCTGTCGATGATCGGCAAGAACTGCGGGGCCGCCGTCCCGCAGCCGGGTCCCTTCACCGAGGCCGATCAGGCACTGCTGGGCGCCGCCCATGCCCTGCTGGACACGGTGCGCGGCGAGCTGAAGGCCCAAGCCTTCCACAAGGCTCTGGACGCCATCTGGGCCGTGGTCGGCGACGCCAACCGCTATGTGGACGAGCAGGCCCCCTGGGCGCTGAAGAAGACCGACCCGGCGCGCATGGCGACGGTGCTCTACGTGCTGGCCGAAACGATCCGGCATCTGGCGATCCTGACCCAGCCGGTCATGCCGGACGCCTCGTCCAAGATCCTGGACCAGCTGGCGCTGGGGCCGGACGAGCGCGGCTTCGGCCGTCTGGGCGAGGGCGGGGCATTGAAGGCGGGGACGCCGCTCCCGGCGCCGCAGGGCGTGTTCCCCCGCTATGTGGAAGAAACCAAGGGCGAATGATCATGTTGGTCGACAGTCACTGCCACCTCGACTTCCCGGACTTCGCCGAGGAGCTGGACGCGGTGGTCGAGCGCGCGCGTCAGGCCGGGGTGGGACGGATGGTGACCATCTGCACCTACGTCTCGCGCTTCGACCGCATCCGCGCGATCGCCGAGCGGTACGACGACGTCTACTGCACGCTCGGTGTCCACCCGCACCAGGCGGCGGAGGAGTTCGAGCACGCGACGGAGGAGCGGCTGCTGGAGCTGGCCGGGCACCCGAAGGTGATCGGGATCGGCGAGAGCGGGCTCGACTATTTCTACGACAAGAGCCCGCGCGACCTGCAGCAGGAGAGCTTCCGGCGCCACCTGCGCGTCTGCCGGCAGACCGGCCTGCCCATCGTCATCCACACCCGCGACGCGGACGAGGACACGATGCGCATCGTCCGCGAGGAGACGGCTGGCGGCCCGCCGGTGAAGGGGCTGCTGCACTGCTTCAGCTCGGGCCGGCAACTGGCCGAGGACGCGCTGGATTACGGCCTGTCCATCTCGCTGTCGGGCATCGTCACCTTCAAAAAATCGGAGGATCTCCGCGCCATCGTCCGGGACGTGCCGATGGACCGGATCCTGGTGGAGACCGACGCGCCCTACCTGGCGCCCGTGCCCTACCGCGGCAAACGGAACGAGCCCGCCTACGTCGCCCACACGGCGGCCTGCGTGGCCGAGGTGAAGGGCGTCAGCCCGGAAGAGCTGGCGCGCCGGACCACGGAGAATTTCTTCCGGCTGTTCGACCGGGCCGGCTCCACCGCGCAGGCCGCCGCGTGAGCGGACTGCGGGTCACCGTCCTGGGCTGCGGCGGCTCCCGGGGGGTGCCGGCGGTCGGCCCGGACTGGGGCAATTGCGATCCGGCGAACCCGAAAAACCGGCGCCTGCGCTCCTCGATCCTGGTCGAGGGTGAAGGCGGGGACGCCTCCGGGGGCGGGCAGGGCAGAGTGAGCATTTTGATCGACACCTCGCCCGACCTGCGCGAGCAGCTTCTGGCGGCGGAGGTGTCCCATCTCGATGCCGTGCTCTGGACCCACGCCCACGGCGACCACTGCCACGGCATCGACGACCTGCGCGAGATCTGCCGGCGGCGGATGGCGCCCCTGGACGTCTATGGCCTGCCGGAGCATCTGGACGACATCAAGACCCGCTTCGGCTATTGCTTCCGCCCGCCCAAGGCGAGCAACGAGGGCTTCTACCGGCCGGTGCTGGTGGACCATCCGCTGGAGCGCCGGCTCGACATCGGAGGCCTGGAGATCCGGTCCTTCGAACAGGACCATGGCTGGTCGAAGTCCGTCGGCTACCGCTTTGGAAAGTTTGCTTATTCGACTGACGTCGTCCGCCTGGACGAGAAGGCCTTCGAAGCGCTGGAAGGCACCGAGGTCTGGATCGTCGATTGCCAGCGCCTGGAACCGCACCCGGTCCACGCGCATCTCGACCTGACCCTGGAGTGGATCAACCGGGTCAAGCCCAAGCTTGCCTACCTGACGCACATGGACCAGAGCATGGATTACGACACCCTGCTCCGCCGGCTGCCCTCCGGGGTCGAGCCCGCCTACGACGGACTTCGCATCGCGCTTTGATGTCCGATTTTCCGCGCACCCGTGAAGGCCGCGCTTCCGTAAATTCCCTCGCACGCGGACGGCGGTTGGTTTGAACGACGCAAGCGAACACGGGGACGGAATGCCGAGCAAGGTGACGAACAAGGGGCAGGTGACCGTTCCCAAATGGGTCCGCGATCACCTGGGGCTTGAGCCGGGCGGCGCCGTCGAGTTCGAAATCACCGAGGACGGTGGAATCCGTCTCTCCCGCACCGACGCGTTGCCCGAGGCGCGCCGTTCCAAAAGCGGCGGTTACGCGGGCGGCACGCAGGCCGGCCTCAGCCGCGACGAAATCCGGGCGCTGACCCGGGGCGGCGAGGACTTTTGACGGAACCGGATGAGCATCATTCGGTAGCCATGCGGAAGCGCTTATGTTTTCCTTCGTTGGTTGAAGGTCATCGACGCGGCGTGCCGTCCTGACGCAAGCGCCTATATTTCAATCAGTCGGATTATGAATGGCCAGTTTTGGACAGACCGAACGAGGCTCGGCATTCACGGGGCGGCAAGCAAGGAGACGGTGCATGAGTGTGGATCAGATTCATGGCCGGGAGCACGGCAGGCGTCCGGATTGGAAGTTGGAAGACGCCGAAGCACAATTCAGTGAAGTTGTCCGGCGGGCGCGTTCAGACGGTCCTCAGCGTATAACCTTGCGCGGTAAAGAAGCCGTCATGATTGTTTCCGTCGAAGATTGGCGGCGCATGACCGAACCGCGCGCCGATGTTCCATTTGTCGCGTTCATGCAGGGATTGGAACTGGATGGCCTGGACCTCACCCGCGAGGCCGACAAGGGGCGAAATGTTGATCTATGATCGGATGGCTTCTCGACACCAATGTAATCGCGGAACTTGTTAGCCGCCGAGGCGACCCCAGAGTGTTGGCGTGGGCAGCGTCTCAGAGGGAGCGAACCTTCTTTTTGAGCGTCCTCACACTCGGAGAGTATGACAAGGGCATCCACAATCTGGCGCCGGATGACAGTGCGCGGACCCGCCATTCCGCTGCGTTGGCGGCCCTCGAGCAGCGCTTTGCCGATCGTGTTCTGTCGGTCAACGATGCGGTCGTTAGGCGCTGGGGCAGAATTAGCGGAGAGATCAAGCGCATGAGCGGTCACTCGCCCTCGGTGGTGGACACGCTGCTTGCCGCGACGGCGATTGAGCATCGGCTGTATCTGGTCACGAGGAATGTCCGTCACGTCCAGGGCACCGGAGCCGCCATCTTCAATCCTTGGACAGACGATCCCATCGACCATCCTCTCGAATTACCGTCCAGTTATTTTCCATAACACTGATTATGCGACCTTGTGCCGCCGGTTGAGCGGCTTGCTCCTGCCCCACGTCATTCTCCGCAACGGCCCATGCCATGCGACAAGCCATGGCCAAGTCCGCGGGCAGCCACGCCTACGGGCCACCTTCCCACTCTCCATTCCCTCCGTTAAGGTCGGGCGCTCCGTCAACCACTCCCCAGGGACGAACATGGCCCGCAACATCGACCGGCTCATCGAGGTTATGGCCCGCCTGCGCAATCCGGACGGGGGCTGCCCCTGGGACCTGGAGCAGACCTACGCCACCATCGTCCCGCACACCATCGAGGAAGCCTACGAGGTCGCGGACGCCATCGAGAAGAAGGACATGCCGGCGCTCCGCGAGGAGCTGGGCGACCTGCTCTTCCAGGTTGTCTATTACACGCAGATGGCGCGCGAGGATGGGCTGTTCGATTTCGACGAGGTTGCTGGGGTCATCACAGACAAGATGATCCGGCGCCATCCCCACGTCTTCGGGCCGGACGAAGTGAACACGGCCGACCAGCAGACCTCACGCTGGGAGGAGCACAAGGCCGCCGAACGCGCCGCCAAGGCCGCCGAGGAAGGCCGCACGCCCTCCGCGCTGGAGGGCGTCATTTCCGGGCTCCCCGCCCTCACCCGCGCGCTCAAGCTGCAGAACCGCGCCGCGCGGGTCGGCTTCGACTGGACCGACGCGCGCGACATCCTCGACAAGATCGAGGAGGAGATCCGGGAATTGCGGACCGAGATGGATTCGGGGTCGGCCCCGGAACGGGTCGCGGACGAGTTGGGCGACGTGCTCTTCGCTGTGGTCAACCTCGCCCGGCGCCTGAAGGTCGAGCCGGAATCCGCCCTGCGCGGCACCAACGCCAAGTTCGAACGCCGCTTCCACCGCATCGAGGCGCTGCTCGCCGAACAGGGCCGGACGCCGGGCGAGGCGACGCTCGATGAGATGGAAGCCCTCTGGATGCGGGCGAAAATGGAGGAGCGCGGCGCCTGAGCCGCGCCGCCCTTTCCGCCGCCGCCGGTCAGTCGAACCGGGTGTCGGTGCCGAAGATGTGCCGATGCAGCGCCCACCAGCTCGCCTCGTCCGGGGCCATCATGAGGCCGCCGCCCGTCACCGAGGGATTGTAGGGCGTGCCGTTCAGCATCGCCGCATATCCGCCGGCCTCCGCGTGCATCAGCACGCCGGCCGCGTGGTCCCAGGGCATGAGGCGATGGTACATGGTGGCGTGCAGGCTGCCATCCAGCAGGCGCAGATACTCCTGCGCGGCGCTCGCCAGATAGAAATACTGGCCGACCCCCTTGCTGCCCTCCTGGACCTTCAGCGAGATCTCTTCCGTGCAGTTGCGCGGCGACAGGGCGGCCGCCATGCGGTCCACGGGAACCGGCGGCGCCACGCGGGCGCGCTTGCCGTCGAGCCAGGCGCCCTCCCCCTTCACGGCGGTGGCGAGGCGGCCGTTGTTCGGGTCGTAGATCCAGCCGGCCAGCGTCTCGCCCCGGCACACAAGCGCCACGATCACGGCGAACAGCGGCTTGCCGTGGGCGAAGTTGTGCGTGCCGTCCACCGGATCGATGATCCAAACGGGTGCGTCGCCCTTCACACGCTCCAGCAGCCGGGGATCGGCCGAGGCCGCCTCCTCGCCCAGCACCGTGCTGCCGGGGAGCAGTGCGGCGAGCTGGGGCGTCAGGACCCGTTCGGCGGCCTCGTCGGCCAGCGTGACGAGATCGGCCGGGCCGTTCTTCTCGCGGATGCCGGCGTTCGCGAGATCGCGGAAATAGGGAAGGATTTCGGTTTCGGCCACGTCCCTCATCAGGGATGAAACGCGGTCGATATCCGGCATTTTGAAAGTGAGCATCGCGGGGGCTGTACCGGTTATTTCTGTGTGGTGGCGGGCGGACGGGCCTCGGCCGCCTTGGGAGGGTCGGAAACGAGGATCTTGCCCTCCAAACCTGTGGCTTTCAGGGCCTGCATCAACGCCTCATAAGTGGCACGGTCGGCCGCCGCCTGCGCGGGCGTCGGGCCGGGCGGCGGCGCGTCCAGCGGGCCGCCGCGGGCGGGCTGAAGCGGTGCGGCGGGATCCGGTGCGGAAGGCGCGCCCGTCCCCTTGGCCTTCTCCGGCTCGGGCGGCGGGGCCGGAGGCTCCCACATCCGGTAGCAGTCCGTGAAATAGTCCTGCTTGCATTCCGTCAGCAGGCCGTTCGCGTCGGGAGCGGTCACCAGCGGCCCGATGGGCGCTTCGGGCAGCTCCTCGGGCTCCGGCGGCAGGGGATCCTCAGGCAGCGTCTCCAACTCCTCCACAAGTCCCGGCGGGGGCAGCGCGCGTTCGGCCCGCGCCGGCAGGGCGGCGGCGAGCAGCAGGGCGGCGATGAGAGTGGGAAGGCGCACGGTAGGGCTATGACAAAAAAAGGGATGTGGCCCCATTATGGATCCACATCCCTTTTCCCACCATGCCCAATCTCCGGCGCGGAAGCCGTTGTCACGGCCCGGATTTCCGCGAGCGTATCGGTCCTCAGGCGGCGTAGCTGGTCCAGGCCGCGATTTCCGTCTGGATGGCTTCGATCTTGCTCAGTTCGGCGGGGTCCTTTTCCCGCTCGCCGGCTTGGCGGATGATCTCCATCAGCCGCGCGCGGCCGATGCCGTCGCGGGACAGTTCCTGCAATTTCAAAAGGGCGGCGCCGGGCGACAGGTCTTCATGGCGTGCCACCAAGGTGACCTGGTCCGACAGGAAAGCCGTAATCGAGAAGCGCGACGGATCCGTTTGCAGTCGCATTGGTGTATCTCCTCCCGAGAGCGCGCTTTGTGCCTGCCCACAATGCGAAATCGGAGGGGGGAAAACCATCGCGCTTACGGTCAATGGGGCTCGCACTTTTGGTTGTGGAGTTGCCCCTGACCTATGGCGCCGCCTACGCCTTTCGTACAGGCCTCGCCCGAGCGCGCGGGGAGGAGCGCCCGCCCCTCCCCTTGTCCCTCCCCTTGTCCCTCCACAGGTCCGGCCTCAGCCGCCTGCGAAGCGCTTCTCGAACCGGGCCAGGTCGGCCGGATCGAGCGAGACCTGAAGATGCGCGCTGGTCTCGTCGTCCCGCCGCTCCAGCACCTCGCCCCGGGCGTAGAGCCAGGCGAGCGCCGCACCATCCTCCAGCTCGACGGACAGCTCCACCACCTGCCTGTGCGCGTTCATCCGCTCGTCGAGCAGGTGGTCGAGCGCGTCGATTCCCTCGCCGGACAGGGCGGAGACGGCGACCGCACGCGGGTTGCGGGCGGTCTGGGCCAGAACAGCCTGCCGGCTCTCCTCGTCCAGGCAGTCCAGCTTGTTCAGCACCTCGACCACCCGGTCGTCCTCTTCCGGGTGGATGTCCATCCCGCCCAGCACCTCATGCACGTCGGCCTTCTGGGCGTCGGTGTCGGGATGGGCGATGTCGCGGACATGCAGGATGATGTCCGCCGCGTCCACCTCCTCCAGCGTGGCGCGGAAGGCGGCGACGAGGTCGTGGGGCAGGTCGGAGATGAAGCCCACCGTGTCCGACAGGATCACCTTGCGACCGGACGGCAGCGTCACCTGCCGCATGGTCGGGTCGAGCGTGGCGAACAGCAGATTCTTGGCGAAGACGTCGGCGTTGGCCAGCCGGTTGAACAGGGTGGACTTTCCGGCGTTGGTGTAGCCGACCAGGGCCACCACCGGATAGGGCACCTTGGCGCGCGCCTTGCGGTGCAGGCCGCGGGTGCGCCGGACCTCCTCCAGTTCCTTCTTGATCTTGATGATCCGGTCACCGATCAGGCGCCGGTCCATCTCGAGCTGCGATTCGCCGGGGCCGCCCAGGAAGCCGAAGCCGCCGCGCTGCCGCTCCAGGTGGGTCCAGGACCGCACGAGGCGCGACTTCTGGTAGCTCAGCGCCGCCAGCTCGACCTGAAGCTGGCCCTCGCGCGTGCGGGCGCGCGCGCCGAAGATCTCCAGGATCAGTCCGGTGCGGTCGATGACCTTGGTCTTCAGCGCCTTCTCGAGATTGCGCTGCTGGATGGGCGTGAGCGCATGATCGACGACGACGATCGTCGCCCCGCTCTGCTCGACGATTTCAGCGAAATGCTCAACCGTGCCGGAGCCCAGCAGCGTCGCGGGCTGCGGACGGCTTACCCGCGCGCATTCGGCGTGCAGGATTTCGAGGTCGATGGCGAGCGCCAGGCCCACCGCCTCCTCGAGACGGGCTTCGGGAGGGCGCGATGTCCCGTCCGCCGGAAGGCGGAGGACGGGGTGGACCACGATGGCGCGGCCGGTGCCCTCAGGCCCCGGACCCTCGCCATTGGTCGGATGCTCAGACGTTTTCACCTTCCTTGGGCGGCTCGAAGAGTTGGATCGGATGCGCCGGCATCACGGTGGAAATGGCATGCTTGTAGACCAGCTGCGAATGCGCGTCGCGCCGCAGAAGGACCGAGAAGTTGTCGAACCAGGTGATAATTCCTTGAAGTTTGACGCCGTTCACAAGAAAGACGGTTACGGGAGTCTTGTTCTTTCGGACGTGGTTCAGGAATACATCCTGCACGTTCTGGCTTTTTTCGGACATTTTTGTCGCCCCCTTCTTGAATGTTTTTGGGACCCTTCGTTGAGGATCCGCCGCTTTTTCTACTCTTTACGCGTTGTCCCGGATTCCAACCTCTCAGCCAAGCTTTGCAGTGGAATGGTAGCACCAATCGTCCCGATCAGGCCAGAGACGCTGTCGCAGTCGGCGTGCCGGTGGGCCGGCGGAAACCGTTCGAAGCCGCTGCCCTCCCCGGCCCCGATCAGCACCGGCACGATCCCGGCCCCATGGGCGCATTCCATGTCGATGTCGGCGTCGCCGATGAACCAGACGTCCGGCCCCGGCGGGATGCCCGCCGGGGCAAGCGCCATATGGACCGGGGCGCAGTGCGGCTTGTCCTGCTCGGCGTCCTGGGCGCCGACCAGACGGCCAAAATAACCGGTCCAGCCCAGCGCGTCCGCCTCCGCCCGCAGGAAGCGGCCGTTCTTGTTCGACACCACCCCCTGATAGACCCCCCGCTCAGCCAGGACGCGCAAAAGGGTCTCCGCTCCGGGAAGAGGGCGCAAGTACTCCAAGTGATGTGCCTCGAAATAGGCGTAGAAGAGGTCGCGCGCCTCGGTCCAACGCTCCCCGAACAGGCGGGGGAAGCTGTCGCGCAGGGATTGCTTGATGCGCACGCGCGCCTCGGCTTCCGTCCAGGGCTCGTGGCCAAAGCTGACCAGGGCATGGTTCAGCGCCGCCCGCACGGTCCCCCAATTGTCGACCAGCGTGTTGTCCCAGTCGTAGAGCACGGCGCGCGGCAGGCTGATCGCATCCTGCCGGATGTCTTCGGGTCGGATCGGATCGGTCATTGGGCAGTCCCCGCCACGGAGTCGAGATAGGCTTGGCGCAAGGCCATGGTCACCGGACCGGGCCGCCCGCCGGCGACCGGCTTGCCGTCGATGCGGGTGACCGGCATGGCGAAGGTTCCGGCCGAGGACAGGAAGGCCTCCCGCGCGGCGAGCGCCTCCTCCAGCGTGAAGGCGCGCTCCTCCACCGGGATGCCGCGCTCGCGCGCCAGCCGCAGGAGCGCCAGCCGGGTCACGCCGTTCAGGATGCTGTGGGACGGGGGGCGCGTCGTCAGGACGCCGCCGGGGGTCACGATCCAGGCGTTGGATGAGCAGCCTTCCGTGACCGTGCCATCGGGATCGATCATCCACGCTTCGAACGCTCCGGCTTCGGCCGCCTGCTGCTTCCCCATCGACTGTGCCAACAGCCCGACCGTCTTGATGTCGCGCCGGGCCCAGCGGATATCGGGAATGGAGATGACGGACACGCCCTGGTCGAGCTGAGCCGGCGTGGCGAAGGAGGCCGCGCGCTTGGCCGTCACGACCAGCGTCGGGCGCGCCTTCTCCGGGAAGCGGAAGTCGCGCGGCGCTTGGCCGCGCGTGACCTGGAGATAGACGGACCCGTTCACGATGCCGTTGCGGCGGACCAGTTCGCGCAGGATGAACTCGACCGAGCGGGGCGCCATCGGCCAAGCGATGCGCAGCTCGCCCAGGCTGCGGCCCAGCCGCTCCATGTGGCCGTCCAGGTCGGCGAAGCGCCCCTCCACGATCGTGACCACCTCATACACGCCGTCGGCGAACTGGAAGCCGCGGTCCTCCACATGCACGGCGGCGCGGTCGTGCGGAAGATAGCGGCCGTTGACGTAAGCCCATCGAGCCATGGTTGTTCAGGTGCCTTCGTTTGGCGGTTCGGAAAAGCGGCGGGCGGAGGAAACGGCAGGCCGGACGGGCGGGAGGTCAGAAGAACTCCAGCCGGACGGCGAACAGCTTCTCCACCTTCTTGACCTGCCCTATGGCGGCCAGAATGATGACCCTGTCCTTGGGCCGGATGATCGTGTTGGGGCGCGGCACGATCACCTCGTCGCCGCGGACGATGGCGCCGACGATGGAGCCGGAGGGCAGCTTCACCTCGCGCAGCGGCGTGTTGACGACGGCGGAGGTTTCCAGCGCCTCCGCCTCGATCACCTCGGCGAAGCCGTCGCGCAGTGAATGCACCGCGCGCACCCGCCCCCGCCGGACGTGCTGGAGGATGTTGGACACGGTGATGCCGCGCGGGGAGACGACGGCGTCGATGCCCAGCGGCGTGACCAGGGCCGAATATGTGGTCTTGTTGATGAGGGTGATCGCCCGCTTGGCGCCGTAGCGCTTGGCGAGCAGGGAGGAGAGGATGTTGCCCTCGTCGTCGTTGGTCACCGCGACCACGGTTTCCGTGGCGGCGACGTTCGCCTCCTCCAGGATCTCGCAGTCCAGCGCGTCGCCGTGCAGCACCATCGTTCCCGACAGGCGCCGGGCCACGTGCTGGGCCCGCGTCTTGTCCATCTCGATGATGCGGACGGTGACGTCCCGGTGCTTTTCCTCCAGCTCCTCGGCGAGGCACAGGCCGATGTTGCCGCCGCCCAGGATGATGATCCGCCGCGCCTCCGTCTCCTCATGGCCGAAGGCGGCCATGGCGCGGCTCAGGTGACGGGTGTCGCAGACGAAATAGACCTCGTCGCCCGGCAGCATCTGGTCGTCGCCGTGCGGAACGATGGTGTGGTCGTTGCGCAGGATCGCCACGACCTCCAGGGCGAGGTCGGGGAAGAGGCTGGTGAGCTGCCGGAGCGGCGTGTTCAGGACCGGGCAGCTCTCCGTGCAATAGACGCCGACCACGCTGACGCGCCCGTCGGCGAGCGGGATCATGTCGAAGGCGCCGGGCACGCGCAGCCGGCGCGCGATGGCCCGCGCCACCTCGATCTCCGGCGAGATGATGACGTCGATGGGCAGATGGTCGCGGCTGAACAGGTCGGCCCAGATCGGCTTCAGGTAGCTCTGGTTGCGGATGCGGGCGATCTTGGTCGGCACGTTGAACAGGGCGTGCGCGACCTCGCAGGCGACCATGTTGACCTCGTCCACCTGGGTGACGGCGATGATCATGTCGCTCTCGCCGGCCCCCGCCGCCTCCAGCACGTCCGGGTCGGAGGCATGGCCGACCATCGCCTGGACGTCGAGCGTGTCGCTGAGGCGCTGGACCAGCTCGGGCTTAAGGTCGATGACGGTGACGTCGTTGCCCTCGGAAGCCAGATAGCGCGCGATGTTGGCACCGACCTGGCCGGCGCCGCAGACGATGACCTTCATGTCTCTTGTCCGTTCCTTGCCGCCGTCATGCCGCGCGCCGGCCCCGACGGGACCGGCACCGCGCGAAGCCGGGACCGGGGCGCCCGGCCCCGGCCGTCATTCTCCGGCCGTCATTCCCCGGCCGCTATTCGACGTACAGCTTGCCCTTCTCGCTGCCGTGCACGCCCAGCGACTTCAGCTTGCGGTGCAGGGCCGAGCGCTCCATGCCGACGAAGGCGGCGGTGCGCGAGATGTTCCCGCCGAACCGCGTGACCTGGGCCAGCAGATATTCCCGCTCGAACACCTCGCGCGCCTCGCGCAGCGGCAGGCCCATGATCTCCCCGCCCTTGTCCCATTTCAGGACGGTGGGGGTGATGGCGCCGATTTCCGGCGGCAGCATGTCGGCGCGGATCGGCTCCTTCGGGTCGCCCTGCGCCATGATGAGCAGCCAGTCCACCACGTTGCGGAGCTGGCGGACGTTGCCGGGCCAGTCGTAGGCCTGGAGCGCCGCCATGGCGTCCTCCCCGAACTCGCGGGCCGGCAGGCCGGCCGCCTCGGCGGAACGCTGCATGAAGTGGCGGGCCAGCAGCGGGATGTCCTCGCGCCGCTCGGCGAGCGACGGCACCCGCACCGGCACGACCGCCAGGCGGTAGAAGAGATCCTGGCGGAAGCGCCCCTGCTCGATCTCGGTCTGGAGATCACGGTTGGAGGTGGCGATGACGCGCACGTCCACCTCGACCCGCTGGCCGCCGCCGACGCGCTCGAACACCTGCTCCTGGAGCGCGCGGACGATCTTGCCCTGGGTTTCCAGCGGCATGTCCGCCACCTCGTCCAGCAGCAGCGTCCCGCCATGGGCCTGCTCGAAAGTGCCGATCTTGCGGCCGGCGCCGTCGACCCCGGCTTCCGTGCCGAACAGCTCCATCTCCAGCCGCTCGGGCCGCATGGTGGCGCAGTTCAGCGCGACGAAGGGGCCTTCGTTGCGGCGCGAGCGGGTGTGGATCAGGCGCGCCACGACCTCCTTGCCCGAGCCGGCCGGGCCGGTGATCAGCACGCGGCTGCCGGTCGGCGACACGCGGTCGATCGACTGGCGGACGCCGCCCACGGCCGGGGAGCGGCCGATCAGCTCGACCTCGCCGCCGGCGCGCAGCTTCAGCTCCTCGTTCTCGCGCTTGAGCCGCGCCGCCTCGATGGCCCGGTCGACCATCAGCAGCAGCCGGTCGGCCTTGAAGGGCTTCTCGATGAAGTCGTAGGCGCCGACCTTGATGGCCTGGACCGCGGTCTCGATGTTGCCGTGGCCGGAAATCATGATGACCGGCAGGTTCGCGTGGTCCCGCTTCAGCTGCTCCAGGATCTGCAATCCGTCCAGACGGCTGCCCTGAAGCCAGATGTCGAGGATGACGAGGCTCGGCCGGCGTGATGCGACCTGGGCGAAAGCCTGGTCGGCATCGCCCGCCTCGCGCGTCTTCATGCCCTCGTCGTTCAGGATGCCCGCGATGAGCATCCGGATATCGGCCTCGTCGTCGACGATCAGAATATCATGCGCCATGGGCTGCTTGCCTCGCCTCTCCGCTGGTCTCCGCCAGCCTTTCACCCCCGCCGCGGGCATCGCCCTCGGCCGGAGCATCCTGTGGAATCACCAGGCCGACCCGCGCCCCGCCGCCTTCGCGGTCTTCCAGGGTGAGGGTGCCGCCATGGTCTTCCATGATCTTCTTGACGATCGCGAGCCCGAGGCCGGTGCCCTTGGCCCGCGTCGTCACATAGGGTTCGGTGAGCCGGTCGCGCTCCTCGTGCGGCAAGCCCTTGCCGTTGTCCTCGACGGACAGGACGACCCGTTCCTCCTCCGCGACGACGCGCAGGGTGATCTCGCCCGGCGGCAGTTCGCCGCCGTCCGCCGGGGGCGTGCGCCCTTCGATGGCGTCGGCGGCGTTCTGCAGAAGGTTGGTCAGCGCCTGGGAGATCTGCCGGCTGTCGCAGACGACCGGCAGCGGTCCCTGCGGCAGTTCCGTGTGGAATCGGATCTTGCCCGTGTGGGCGCTCGTCTGCAGAAACACGGCTTGCCGGGCGAGGTCGTTGATGTTGCAGGGCTTCATCACCGGCTGCGGCATGCGCGCGAAGGCCGAGAACTCGTCCACCATGCGCCGGATGTCGTCCACCTGCCGCACGATGGTGTCCGTGCACATGGTGAAGACCTCGGTGTCGCTGGTGATCTCCTTCAGGTACTTGCGGCGCAGCCGCTCGGCCGAGAGCTGGATCGGCGTCAGCGGATTCTTGATCTCGTGAGCGATCCGGCGGGCCACGTCGGCCCAGGCGGCCTTGCGCTGGGCGGAGACCAGTTCGGTGATGTCGTCGAAGGTGACGACGTAGCCGCGGACGTCCCCGCCGCGCCCTTCCGCCGCGATCCGCACCAGCAGCGTCAGCGGTGTCGTTCCCGGACGCCGGATCTGGATCTGGTCCTGCACGACGCGGCCGGGGCGGCGGGGCGCGTTCTCCAGCAGGCCGCCCATGTCCGGCGACAGCTCGGCCAGGGACCGCCCGATGAGCTGCTCGGGGTCGTCGACGCCCAGCAGGCGCGCGGCCGACAAGTTCGGCAGGTTGATCACGCCGTCGGCGTCCAGCCCGATCACGCCCGCCGACACGCCCCCCAGCACCGTTTCGATGAAGCGGCGCCGCTCGTCCATCAGCCGGTTCGCGGTCAGCAGCTCGTGCCGCTGGTTGCCGATCTCCGTGGTCATGCGGTTGAAGGCGCGTGACAGCAGGCCCAGCTCGTCCTCGCCCGGAGGCTCGTTGACGCGCACGTTCAGGTCGCCGGCGCGCACCCGCTCGGCCGCCCCGATGAGGGCGCTGATGGGGCGGGCGAGCTTCGTCGCGAAGTTCAGCCCGAACCAGACGGCGGCCAGCAGCAGGAGCAGCGCCACCACCACGAAGATCAGCGTGAAGGTGATCTGGAGCGTGCCGTGCCGGCTCTCCAGTGCTGCGTATTCCTTGACCGCCCCTTCGGCCGCCGCCATGTGCGACAGCACGCGCGGCTCCACCATGCGGCCGACATAGAGGAAGGTGTCGGCGAAGCGGTCGAGCCGGACCAGCGCCCGCACGCGGTCGCCCTCCTCGCTGACGATGAGCGCCACCTCCCCCTCGCGGGCGACGCGGAGCGCGTCGTCGGGGATGGGGTCGAACTCCAGCGTGAAGGTGAAGCCGGACCGGGCCAGGACCGCCCCTGTCGTGCCGTTGAAGACGATCGCTTCCGACAGGGTCCGCAGCATGGCCTGGGTGGTGACGATCTGCCCGAACCGTTGCGGGTCGCCGCCGAAGCGCGCCGCCTCCTGGTTCAGGTCGTTGGCCATGGCAAGCGCGTCGGCGCGGATGTTCTGCTGGTGCTCATGCAGATAGGCGCTGGCGACCGCCAGGGACTCGTTCACCGCCGTCCGGACCCGCTCGCTGAACCAGGACTGGACCCCGACATAGAAGAACACCGCCGAGAAGACGGCCATGATGATGGCCGGCGCCACGGCCAGAAGGCTGAAGACCAGGACGAGCCGGACATGCAGGCGCGAGCCCGCGAGGCCTCGGCGGCGCCCGATCCAGATCGTCACGAGGCGGCGGGCGACCAGCACGCCGAGCAGCAGCAGCAGGGCGACGTCGAGCGCCAGCAGCAGCGTGACGGTGCGGCGGTCGGCCACCCCGTGGGTCGCGCTTTCGGTCAGGGCCGTGTAGGTGGCGAAGCCGGCCGCGATGGCGGCGAGCGACAGGGCGACCGCCAGCCGCTTGGCCAGCCGCGCGCGGGCCGACCAGCGTGTCAGCCTTTGCCAAAGGGTCGCCTGGGCGTCTTGGGAGGACAGGGACATGAATCCGGCATCGAGTATGTTGCCGGAAAGATACACGAGCTGTTGCGGACCTGCCAAGCGTCAAGGAAATGACCAAAAGGCCAGTGCCGCCACAAGGCCCCTACCCCATGGGGGTGCGGAGCCCTGTCACAAAAAGGGCACGGACGCCGTTCGGCCCGTGCCCCTCCCCTGCCATCCGCCCTATTTCAGGCCGCGCACGACCTGGATGTCCAGGTCCCGGATCTTCTTGCGCAGCGTGTTGCGGTTGAGACCGAGAAGCTGCGCCGCCTTGATCTGGTTGCCGCGTGTGGCGGACAGGCTGAGTGAGATCAGCGGGCGTTCGATCTCCCGCAGCACGCGGTCGTACAGGCCGTTGGAGGGCATGCCGTCCTTGTGGGCGGAGAAGTAATCCTTGAGGTGACGCTCCACCGCCGAGGACAGCCCCTCCCCCTGCGGCTCCTCGACCGGCTGGGCGGTCGGGGCGGAGTCCGACAGCTCCGCCTCAATGACGTCCAGCCCGATGACCTCCTGGGAATAGAGGGCCGACAGCCGGCGGACCAGATTCTCCAGCTCGCGCACGTTGCCCGGCCAGCGGTAGCGCTTCAGCCGGTCCATGGCGGCCTGGTCGATGCTCTTGGCCGGCAGGCCCTGCGCGGCGCCGAGATTCAGGAAATGGCGCACCAGCAGGGGCACGTCCTCCGTCCGCTCGCGCAGCGGCGGCAGGCGGATCGGCACGACGCACAGCCGGTAGAACAGATCCTCGCGGAACAGTCCCTGGCGGATCAGCGTGCGCAGATCCCGGTGGGTGGCCGCGACGATGCGGACGTCGGTCTTGATCGGCGTGCGGCCGCCCACCGTCGTGTATTCGCCCTCCTGAAGGACGCGGAGCAGGCGCGTCTGCGCCTCGATCGGCATGTCGCCGATTTCGTCCAGGAAAAGCGTGCCGCCCTGGGCCTGCTCGAAGCGGCCGGTGGACCGGTTGGTGGCGCCGGTGAAGGCTCCTTTCTCATGGCCGAACAGCTCGGATTCGATCAGCTCGCGCGGGATGGCCGCCATGTTGATGGCGACGAACGGGCCGTTGCGGCGCTTGCCGTAGTCGTGCAGGGCACGGGCGACCAGCTCCTTGCCGGTGCCGGACTCGCCGGTGATGGTCACCGTCAGGTCGGTGCCCATCAAGCGCGCGAGGACCCGGTAAATTTCCTGCATGGCCGGGGAGCGGCCGATCAGCGGCAGCTGCTCGTCCGCCTCCGCCGCGTCCGCGGGCAGTGCTGCGAGCTGGGTGTTGGCGTTCAGCGCCCGCTCGACGACGGAGACCAGCTCCTTCAGGTCGAAGGGCTTGGGCAGATACTCGAAGGCGCCGCGCTCGGCCGCCTTCACGGCGGTGATCAGCGTGTTCTGCGCGCTCATGACGATGACCCGCAGCTCCGGGCGGATCTTCTTCATGCGCGGGATGAGGTCGAGGCCGTTCTCGTCCGGCATCACCACGTCGGTGATCACGAGGTCGCCCTGCCCGTCGGCGACCCAGCGCCAGAGGGTGGAGGCGTTGCCGGTGGTCCGGACCTCGTGGCCGAGCCGTGCGAGCGCCTGGGTCAGCACCGTGCGGATGGCGCGATCGTCATCCGCGACCAGGATCGTGGCTGCGCTCATCAGCGATCCCCTCGCTCGCCCTTGAGTTCGCCCTTGAATTCACCCCTCAGTTCACTCCCGGGTTCGCCCTGCAGCCGCGGGGCGTGCGATGCCGTGTCACCGGTGTTGCGCGATTCGTCGTACATGGGCAGCGAGACCTTGAAGACGGTTCGGCGCGGCTGGCTATCGAAGTCGATGACGCCGCCGTGGTCGCCGATAATTTTCGCCACCAATGCAAGACCAAGGCCAGTCCCGTTGACCTTCGTCGTAACGAAGGGGTCGAACAGGTTGGACCGCAGGTCCTCCGGTATGCCGTCGCCGTTGTCTTGGATGGACACCTGCAAAGGCAGATGCATGCGCGCGTCGCCGCCCGGCAGCGCCATGCGGACGCCGTGCTGATAGGATGTGCAGAGAATGATCTCGCCGCCGCTGGCCGGCACCGCTTCTGCCGCGTTTTTAATCAGATTGAGGAAAATTTGAACGAGTTGATCACGGTTCCCATAGACCGGCGGCAAGGACGGGTCGTAGCGCTCGATGAAGCGGACCTTCCGGGCGAAGCCGCTCTGGGCGACTTTGCGGACATGCTCCAGCACGGAATGGATGTTCACCGGGTCCCGTTCCGGCGGGCGCTGGTCGGAGAAGACCTCCATCCGGTTGACGAGCGCCACGATACGGTCGGCCTCGTCGCAGATCAGCCGCGTCAGCACGCGGTCCTGGTCGCTGGCGTTCTCCTCCAGGAGCTGTGCCGCCCCGCGAATGCCCGACAGCGGGTTCTTCACCTCATGCGCCAGCATGGCCGCCATGGCCGTGACCGAGCGGGCGGCGTGCCGGTGCGTCAGGGAATTGTCGATCTTGCGGGCGATGGTCCGCTCGTTGATCGTGATCACGACATGGTCCGGTGGTTCTCCCAGCGAGGTCACCTGCACCGTGACGTGATGGGCGCCGATGCGCGGCGTGTCGATGGTGACGCCCTGGAGCGAAACGCTGTTGCTGTCCCGCTGCACCTGCCGGATCAGCTCCATGACGGGGCTGGCGGGCGGCAGAAGCTCGGCGAAGGACATGCCCTCCATCACGCTGGCGGACAGGTCGAAGAACTCCTGCGCCTCCAGATTGACGTGACGGATGTCGCCATTCTCATCGACGACGATGACGGGGTCCGGCAAGGCGTTCAGCACGACCGAGGGATCGATCGGGCCGCGCTTGGGCGAGGAGGAGCGCGGCGCGCGGCGCGGCTCCGCGGAGGAGGCGACGGACGTGCGGGGCATCAGGCTGCCATCCTTTCGAGAGCCGGACCGTAGAAGGCGCGGATGCGGTCGCGGACCGCCTGCGGGTCGGCCATGCGGTTGACCTCCTCCCGGAATTCGGCCGATCCGTGGAAGCCTTTGGAATACCAGGAGATGTGCTTGCGGGCGACGCGCAGGCCGGCATCGGTCCCATAATGGACCAGCATCGCCTCGTAATGCTCCAGCAGGATGGCCAGCTGCTCCGCCACGGGCGGGTCGGGCAGACGCTCGCCGGTGCGCAGATAGTGCATCACCTGGCCGGGGAACCAGGGCCGCCCGTAGGTGCCCCGCCCCAGCATGACGCCGTCGGCACCGGATTCGGCCAGCGCGCGGTCCACCTCGTCGAAGCCGTTGATGTCGCCGTTGACGACGACCGGGATGTCGACCGCCTCCTTCACCCGGCGCACGAAGCTCCAGTCGGCGGAGCCATGGTAGAACTGGTTGCGCGTGCGGCCGTGCACGGTGACCATCTGGATGCCGCACTCCCGGGCGATGCGGGCGAGCGACGGCGCGTTGCGGTTGGTCTCGTCCCAGCCCGTGCGCATCTTCAGCGTCACCGGGATGCCGACCGCCTTGACCGTCGCCTCCAGGATGCGGGCGGCCCCGACCTCGTCGCGCATCAGGGCCGATCCGGCATGGCCGTTGACGACCTTCTTCACCGGGCAGCCGAAATTGATGTCGATGATCGCCGCACCCCGGTCCTCGTTCAGCTTCGCCGCCTCGGCCATGACCTCCGGCTCGCAGCCGGCGAGCTGGACCGACATGGGAAACTGCTCAGGCTCGCAGGCGACCATGCGCAGGGTCTGCTCGTTCTCCCGGATCATCGCCTGGCTGGCGATCATCTCCGACACGACCAGCCCGCAACCGGACTTCTTGACGAGGCGCCGGAAGGGGAGATCGGAGACGCCGGACATGGGCGCCAGGATCACAGGGGATTCCAGCGTGATGGGGCCAATCCGAATGGCCATGGCTACCTATCCCGTTTCCGCTCTGCCGCTTTGCTGGGCACGCAGCTTGTATGATGAGATTTTGGGCAAGGTATCACGGCATTTCGGCATGCCGCAAGCGCGAAGCCCCCGCCGGAACGGGCCGCAAGCCCCTCTTTCCTATCCGAGAAGGACGTCCGTCACGAACTTCACGCCAGGATAGGCGAGTGTGAGCAACAAATAGGCAATCAGCACCATGCGCGCGGCGGTGCGCCCGCGCACCCCGGACCGCATCTGGGCCAAAAGAAGTCCACCAACGACGGCGAAGGTGGCGAGCGACAGCAGGATCTTGTGGTCGAGGCGCAGCGCCACGCCCTGCTCGTAATGCAGCACGGCCATCCCGGTGGCCAGCCCCGCGCCGAGCACCAGCTCGCAGGCAGCCAGCAGCCGAACCTGCAGCCGCTCGCTCTCGGCGACCGGCGGCAGGAAGCGGCTCAAGGGCGTCGGGCGCTTGGATTTCAGGGCGCGCTGCTGCAGGAAGGCGGCGAGCGACGCCACGGCGGCAATGGTCAGCAGCGCGTAGGTGACGACCGACACGGCGATGTGCAGGTCGATCCAGACGCCGGGGACGCCGCCCCGCAGCGACGGCGATGGCGCCCCCTGGCTGATCGTGGCGAGCGCGCCGACGAGGAACAGGTAGGGCAGCAGGAGCGGCGACAGGCGCCAGGCCGAACGGGTGCCCAGGCACAGGGCCGTGTAGAGCAGCATGCAGGCGGCGATGGTCACCCACAGCGCGGTCGACAGGCCGGTGTGCCATTGCCCGCCGATCTGCGTCAGGGCGAAGGCGACCGAACCAACGGCCGCGAGCAGCAGCCCGATCCAGAAGGCCGCGGAACGCCCCTCCCCGGAATCCGGCGCGGCATGGCCGACGATGCGGCGGAACGGGTACAGCGATGCCGGAAGCAGCGTCAGCAACGCCGTCAGGCTGTAGATCAGGTTGTGCGACATGCGATCGTCCTGTTCCTTTCCGCCCACGGACTCCACGCCCCGGCGCCAGACCCATGTCCGGCGGTCGGCGGGCCTTGGCGGAACCCCGGCGACAGGCTAGGCTCCGCCGCAACGCCGTCAAGCCTCCAGATCGATCCGGAAACCTGCCATGCCGAGCCGCAGCCCATATCGCCCATGCCGTCCTGCGTCGTCCTGATCGTCGCCGCCGGGAGCGGCCAGCGTTTCGGCGCCGAGCGCCCGAAACAGTATCTCGACCTAGCCGGGCGCCCGCTGCTGCGGCGCACGGCGGAGGCCTTCCTGCGCCATCCCCACGTCGGCGCCGTTCAGATGGTGATCAATCCGGCCTTCCGCGACCTTTATGACGAGGCGGTCGCCGGGCTCGGCCTTCCGGAGCCGGTGGCCGGCGGCGCCACGCGGCAGGAGTCCGTGCGTCGCGGGCTGGAACGGCTGGCGGCATCCGCGCCCGACCTCGTCCTGATCCATGACGCCGCCCGGCCGCTGGTGGACCCGGAGACCATCGACGCCGTCATCGGCGCGCTGGCGGCCCATGACGGCGCCATCGCCGCCGTGCCGGTGGTCGACACGCTCAAGCGCGGGCGCGCCGGGCTGATCGACGGCACCGTCGACCGTGCCGGCCTGTGGCGGGCCCAGACGCCCCAGGGCTTCCGCTTTCCCGCCATTCTGGACGCCCACCGCGCCGCGGCCGGGTTCGACGCCGAACTGACGGACGACGCAGCCGTGGCCGAACGGGCCGGGCTGGCCGTGGCGCTCGTTCCATCCAAGGAGGAGAATTTCAAGGTGACCACCCCCGACGACCTGACCCGCGCGGAACGCGCGGTCGCGGCCCAGGCCGGAACCGCGTCCGGCGGCTCCTTCAGCGGCCTGGACGACATCCGCACGGGCATGGGCTACGACGTGCACCGCTTCGCCGAGGGCGACCATGTGACGCTGTGCGGCATCAGCATTCCCCACAGTCACCGGCTGGAAGGCCATTCCGATGCCGATGTCGGGCTGCATGCCCTGACCGACGCGATCCTCGGCGCGCTCTGTTCCGGCGACATCGGCAGCCACTTTCCCCCGTCGGACCCGCAATGGCGCGGCGCGGACAGCGCCCTGTTCCTGCGCCACGCGGCGGAACTGGTGCGCGCGCGCGGCGGGCGCATCGCCCATGTGGACGTCACCGTAATCTGCGAACGCCCGAAGGTCGGCCCGCACCGCCCCGCGATGGTGGCGCGGATCGCCGGCATCCTCGGCATCGCCGAGGACCGCGTCAGCGTCAAGGCGACCACCACGGAGCGGCTCGGCTTCACCGGGCGCGGGGAAGGCATCGCGGCGCAGGCCGTGGCGACGGTCCGGCTGCCGGGCTGAGGCTCCCCACCACCGAAAGGAATCGGCCCATGTTTCCCGAAGACATCCAGACGCTGGCCGACGCGGTCCTCGACGCCTGCCGCGACTCGAGCGTGATGGTGGCGGTCGCCGAATCCTGCACGGGCGGCCTGATTGCCGGGGCGCTGACCGACCGGGCGGGCTCCTCCTCGGTGGTGGAGCGCGGCTTCGTGACCTACTCCAACGAAGCGAAGACCGAAATGCTGGGCGTGCCGGCCGAGCTGATCCAGGCGAAGGGGGCCGTCAGCGCCGAGGTCGCCGCCGCCATGGCGGTGGGCGCTCTGGCGAAGTCACGGGCCGGCGTGGCGGTCTCCGTCACCGGGATCGCCGGGCCGGGCGGCGCCACCGAAACCAAGCCGGTGGGCCGGGTCTACATCGGGCTCGCCGTGCGCGGCGGCGAGGTCGGCGCCGAGGAATACACCTTCCCCGGCGACCGTCAGGCCGTCCGGCTCGCCACCGTCCGCGCGGCGCTGGAAAAACTGAAGCGCTGAAACGCGAAAGGGCGCCGAACCCAGAGGCCGGCGCCCTTCCCCGTGCGGATCCCCGCCGTGCCGTTCGTTCAGGCCGTGCGGGCGGCGGGAGCCGCTCCCGCGCCGCCATAGAGCTGGTTCGCGCGGGTCTCGAAGGCCTGCACCATGCGCCGCACCGCCTCATTGAAGAGCAGCCCCATGATCTTCTGAAGCATCTTCGAGCGGAACTCGAAATCGACGAAGAAGTCGACGCAGCAGCCCTTCTCGTGCGGCTTGAAGATCCAGTGGTTGTTCAGATACTGGAACGGCCCCTCGGTGTACTGCACGTCGATCCGGCAGCCCGGCTCGTTCAGTTCGACGCGCGAGGTGAAGCGTTCCCGCACCATCTTGAAGCCGATCACAAGATCGGCGTAGAGGACGTTGCCCTCGCGCCGGCGAATGCGGGCCGCCATGCACCAAGGCAGGAATTCCGGGTACCTCTCCACATCGGCCACGAGCCGGTACATCTGCTCCGGCGTGTAGGGAAGCACCTTCTGTTCCGCGTGGGTCGGCATGCCGTTGTTCGCTCCTCAGGTTGCCGCGGCCGCCAGCTTGCGGGCGCGGGCTTCGCGCATCTTCTCGAAATCCTCGCCCGCATGGTAGGAGGACCGGGTCAGCGGCGTGGCCGCGATCATCAGGAAGCCCTTCCCGCGGCCGAGCGTGGCGTAGCTGGCGAACTCCTCGGGCGTCACGAAGCGGTCCACGGCCGCGTGCTTGGTCGTCGGCTGCAGGTACTGGCCGATGGTCATGAAATCCACGTCGGCGGCGCGCAGATCGTCCATCACCTGCGCCACCTCCTCCTTGGTTTCACCCAGCCCGACCATGATGCCCGACTTCGTGAAGATCGAGGCGTCCAGCTCCTTCACCCGTGCCAACAGCTGGAGCGAGGTGAAGTAACGCGCGCCCGGGCGAATTGTCGGATAAAGGCGCGGCGCCGTCTCCAGATTGTGGTTGAACACGTCCGGACGCGCCTCCACCACGATCTCGACCGCACCCTTCTTCTTCTGGAAGTCGGGCGTCAGGATCTCGATCGTCGTGCTGGGCGACGCCGCGCGGATGGCGCGGATGGTCCGGGCGAAATGCTCGGCACCACCGTCCTCCAGATCGTCGCGGTCCACCGAGGTGACGACGACGTGGCTGAGGCCGAGCTGGGCAACCGCCTCCCCCACCCGCTCGGGCTCGTGCGGGTCCAGCAGGTCCGGGCGGCCGGTCTCGACGTTGCAGAAGGCGCAGCCGCGCGTGCAGATCGAGCCCAGGATCATGAAGGTCGCGTGCTTCTTCTTCCAGCACTCCCCGATGTTCGGGCAGGCCGCCTCCTCGCACACGGTGCTGAGCTTCAGCCCGCGCATGAGCTGGCGCGTTTCCTGGTATTCCTGGCTCGTCGGCGCCTTCACGCGGATCCAGGCGGGCTTGCGCTGGACCGGGTTGTCGGGCTTGTGGGCCTTTTCCGGGTGGCGCAGCTTGTCGGTCGGGGTCAGCACGGTCATGGTCTCAATGGCTCCCAGCGGCGCGGAGCTCGTGCCCGGCCGCTGCTGAACGGGGTCGGCGCTCAAGCGCGCCACTCCGGCGGAAACAACTCCGCCGGATAGGCCGGATCGAGCGCCTGGTCAAGCGTGAAGGTCGGATGGACAGGAATGCGGTCGAGCGGAACCTCGGCTTCGACGGCGGCTCGAAGCCGCGCGTCCTCGTGGCATTCCGCAAAGACGTCGGCGACGAAGGCCCGGAGGCTCGGGCTGTCCTTGACCTCCCGCGCCAGCCGCTTGCGCTGCTCACGGACAGTCAGGCGCCAGCCGCGTTCGCAACGCTCCCGCAGCTCCGGGCAATGCAGCCATTTCAGGAGATGCACAAGGAGCACCGTGAGGCGGCTCTCAATCTCGGCCTTCTGGCTGCGCCCCATGCTCTCAATCTCCTCGGCGACGTTCTCCCAGTCGACGGGGGCGTTGTTCCGCTCGGCACCGGCACGACGGAGAGCCTGCGCCTGGTTTTGCGTCCAGGCGTAGAAATCCTCGTCGTATGCGGCGCCCGTGCGTGCCATGGCCTCTCTTCCGGGAGAAATCGCCTCGGAAACTTCGTTAGAAATGGATAGCCCGTCCGTAGGCATCAAGGACGGACTCGTGCATCATTTCCGACAGGGTCGGGTGCGGGAACACCGTGTGCATCAGCTCCTGCTCGGTGGTCTCCATGGTCTTGGCGATGCCGTAGCCCTGGATCAGCTCCGTCACCTCGGCCCCGACCATGTGGGCGCCCAGCAACTCGCCCGTCTTGGCGTCGAACACGGTCTTCACCATGCCCTCGGGCTCGCCGAGCGCTATGGCCTTGCCGTTGCCGATGAAGGGGAAGCGCCCGACCCGGACCTCGTGGCCGAGTTCCTTGGCCTTCTTCTCCGTCAGGCCGACCGAAGCCACCTGCGGGTGCGAATAGGTGCAGCCCGGGATGTTGCGGACGTCCAGCGGGTGCGGGTGCTTGCCGGCGATGTGCTCGGCGACGATCACGCCCTCGTGGCTGGCCTTGTGGGCGAGCCAGGGGGCGCCGGTCACGTCGCCGATGGCGTAGAGGCCAGGCTCCTCCGTCTCGCACCACTGGTTGGTGACGATGTGGCCGCGGTCGAGCTTCACCCTGGTGTTCTCGAGGCCGAGATTTTCGGTGTTGGGCGAGATGCCGACGGCGACGATCACCCGGTCCACGGTGATGTCCTCGGTCTTGCCGCCATGCTCGATGGCGGCCGTGACGCTGTCCGGGCCCTTGCGCAGGTTGCCGGCCTTGCCGCCGGTGATGATGCGCATGCCCTGCTTCTCGAACTGCTTGCGGGCGAAGGCAGAGATCTCCTCATCCTCGACGGGGAGGATGCGGTCCATCACCTCGACGATGGTCACCTTGGCGCCCAGCGCGCTGTAGAAGCTGGCGAACTCGATGCCGATGGCGCCGGAGCCGATGACCAGCAGCGACTTCGGCATGACGTCCGGGGTCATGGCCTTCTTGTAGGTCCAGACCAGCTTGCCGTCGTCCTCCAGCCCGGGGAAGGTGCGGGCGCGGGCGCCCGTGGCGACGATGATGTGCTTGGCGCTGTAGCTGCCGACGGGCGCGCCGGCCTTCTCCACCGTCACCGTGCCCTTGCCGGCCAGCTTGGCGCTGCCCTCGATGACCGTGACCTTGTTCTTGCGCAGCAGCCCCTTGACGCCGGCGTTGAGCTGGCCGGCGACCTTGCGCGAGCGCTCGACGACCTTGGGCAGGTCGAAGGACACGCCCTGGGCCGACAGGCCGTAGGCGGCGGCGTTCTTCATGGTGTGCAGCACCTCGGCCGAGCGCAGCAGCGCCTTGGTCGGGATGCAGCCCCAGTTCAGGCAGATGCCGCCCAGATGCTCGCGCTCGATCACCGCCGTGCTCAGGCCAAGCTGGGCGGCGCGGATCGCCGCGACATAGCCGCCCGGACCGCCACCGATCACGATGACGTCGTAGTTCATGTCGGCCAAGGGTGTTCTCCCCAAAGATTCCAAGGCGCTGCGTCGGACGGCTTCGCCGGCCATCAGCGGCGGATCAGCCCCATCCACCCGGCAGGCCTTCGTTGATCGTCAAAACCCGGCATCCGCCGGGCCGGGGAGCCCGGCCCGGCGGAAGGCTCCGGTCACAGCAGCATGCTGAGCGGATCCTCGACCATCTTCTTCAGCGCGGCCAGGAACTCCGCCCCCTGCGCGCCGTCGGCCACGCGGTGGTCGACCGTGACGGTGCAGGTCATCACCGTGGCGATGGCGAGCGCGCCGTTCTTCACGACCGGGCGCTGCTCGCCCGCGCCGACGGCCAGGATGCAGGCCTGCGGCGGGTTGATGATCGCCTGGAACTCCCGGATGCCGTACATGCCGAGGTTCGAGATGGAGAAGGTCCCGCCCTGGTACTCTTCCGGCTTCAGCTTGCCGTCGCGGGCACGGACGGCGAGGTCCTTCATCTCGTTGGAGATCTCGGCCAAGCCCTTGGTCTCCGCCTTCTTGATGATCGGCGTGATCAGGCCCGTCGGCGTCGCCACGGCGACCGAGATGTCGGCGTGGTCGAAGCGCAGGATCGCCTCCTCGGACCAGGCCGAGTTGATCAGCGGGAACTTCTTCAGCGTCAGCGCCGCAGCACGGATGACGAAATCGTTCACCGACAGCTTGTAGTCCTTGGAGCGGCTGTTCAGGTCGGCGCGGACCTTCAGCAGCTCGTCCAGCTCCATGTCGATGGCGAGGAAGTAGTCCGGGACCGTCTGCGTCACCTCGGTGAGGCGGCGGGAGATGGTCTTGCGCATGCCGCTGTTCGGGATGGCCGTGTAGGCCATGCCGAGCTTGTCCGAATACTCCTTGGCGTCGATGCCCGCCGGCTTCACCGCCGGGGCGGGTGCCGCGACGGGGGCGGCGGATGGAGCCGCCGGAGCCGGAGCGGCCTTCGGTGCCTCGGCGGACGCCGGCTTGGCGCCGCCGCCGGCCTTGGCGGCCTCGACGTCGGCCTTAACGATGCGGCCGTTCGGGCCGCTGCCCTTCACGGCGCCGAGATCGATGCCGGCCTGCTCGGCGACGCGGCGTGCCAGCGGGCTGGCGAAGACGCGTTCGCCCCCGGCGGTGCCCTGGCCGCCGCTCGCCGCCGGCTGGGCCGGAGCCGACGCCGGGGCTGCGGACTTCGGCGCCACGGCGCCGTCCTGGTCCGCCGGAGCGGCGGCCGGAGCGCCGTAGCCGGCCGGGCCGGAGGCCGTGGCGGCACCGCCGCCGGCCCCACTGCCGGAGCCGCCGGCGGAAGCCAGGGCGCCCTCGTCCTCGCCCTCTTCCAGCAGGACCGCGATGGGGGTGTTCACGGCCACCCCCTGCGTGCCCTCCTGGACGAGGATGCGGCCGATGCGGCCCTCATCGACGGCCTCGACTTCCATCGTGGCCTTGTCGGTCTCGATCTCGGCGATCACGTCGCCGGCCTTGACCTCGTCGCCTTCCTTCTTGAGCCAGCGGGCGAGGTTGCCCTCCGTCATCGTCGGAGAGAGGGCGGGCATCAGGATCTGTACGGTCATGTGCGTGCCCTCTCAGCGGTAGCAGACCTGCTTCGCGGCCGCGACGATGTTGTCGGGCTGCGGCAGGGCCAGCTTTTCAAGGTTCGCGGCGTAGGGCAGCGGCACGTCCACGCCGTGCACGCGGACGACCGGCGCATCGAGATAGTCGAAGGCGTGCTCCATCATCAGCGCGGCCATCTCGGCGCCGATGCCGGCGAAGGGCCAGCCTTCCTCGACGGAGACGAGACGGTTGGTCTTCTTCACGCTGTTGACGATGGTCTCGACGTCCAGCGGACGGATCGTGCGCAGGTTGATCACCTCCGCCTCGATGCCCTGCTGGGCCAGCGTCTCGGCGGCGGCGAGCGCGTGGCCGACCATGTAGGAATAGGCCGTGATGGTCACGTCCTTGCCCTCGCGCATGATCTTGGCCTTGCCGATCGGCAGGACGAAATCCTCGTCCTCCGGCACCTCGAAGGAGTGGCCGTAGAGGATCTCGTGCTCGAGGAAGACAACCGGGTTCGGGTCGCGGATGGCGGCCTTCAGCAGGCCCTTGGCGTCCGACGCCGAATAGGGCGCGATCACCTTCAGGCCCGGGCAGTGCGCGTACCAGGAGGCATAGTCCTGGGAGTGCTGGGCGCCCACGCGGGAGGCGGCGCCGTTGGGGCCGCGGAACACGATCGGGCAGCCCATCTGGCCGCCGGACATGTAGAGCGTCTTGGCAGCGGAGTTGATGATCTGGTCGATCGCCTGCATGGCGAAGTTGAAGGTCATGAACTCGACGATCGGCTTCAGCCCCTTGAAGCCGGCGCCGACGGCGAGGCCGGCGAAGCCGTGCTCGGTGATCGGGGTGTCGATGACGCGGTCGGCGCCGAACTCCTGGAGCAGCCCCTGGGTGACCTTGTAGGCGCCCTGGTACTCGGCGACCTCCTCGCCCATGACGAAGACCTTGGCGTCACGGCGCATTTCTTCGGCCATGGCGTCGCGCAGCGACTCGCGGACCGTCTTCTTCACGGTCTTGGCGAAGAACTTGTCCTCGTCCATGGCGGGGGCGGCGGCCGGACCCTTGGACGGGCCGGTCGGCAGCGTCGCGTCGGGGCGGGCGCCGCTGTCCTTGACCACCGGCTCGGCCACGGTCTTCGGGGTGGACTCCTCGATGTTGGACAGGTTCTCGACCGCGCTCTCGCCTTCCTCCAGCAGGACGGCGATGGGGGTGTTCACGGCGACGTTGTCCGTGCCCTCGGCGACGAGGATCTTGCCGATGCGCCCCTCGTCGACCGCCTCGACCTCCATGGTCGCCTTGTCGGTCTCGATCTCGGCGAGCACGTCGCCGGACTTGACCGCGTCACCCTCTTTCTTGAGCCACTTGGCCAGCTTGCCCTCCGTCATGGTGGGCGACAGCGCCGGCATCAACACTTCGATCGGCATTCCTCAACCTCCGGCGGCGCGCGAGTCCCGGGTCATTGCCCGCCCGGGCTGCGGCGCCGCTCCCGCTTTGTGGTTTCGACTCAGGATTCGACGAGGACGTCGGTCCACAGCTCCGACGGATCGGGCTCCGGGCTCTGCTGGGCGAACTCGGCGGCCTCGGTGACCACCGCCTTCACCTCGCGGTCGATCTCCTTGAGCTGGTCCTCGGTGATGTGACCGCCCTCGAGCAGGGTCGCCTTCATCTGGTCGATGGGGTCGGACTCCGTCCGCATCTTCTCGACCTCCTCCTTGGTCCGGTACTTGGCCGGGTCGGACATCGAGTGGCCGCGGTAGCGGTAGGTCTTCATCTCAAGAATGACCGGGCCGTTGCCCTCGCGGATGTACTTCACCCACTCCTCGGCGGCGGCCTTCACGTCCAGCACGTTCATGCCGTTGACCTGGACGCCCGGAATGCCGTAGGCGGCGCCGCGCTGGTGCAGCTCGCCGGCCGAGGCGCGCGCCTGGGCGGTGCCCATCGCGTACTTGTTGTTCTCGATGATGTAGAGAACCGGCAGCTTCCAGAGAGCCGCCATGTTGAAGCTCTCGTACACTTGGCCCTGGTTGATGGCGCCGTCGCCGCTGTAGACCGCGGCCAGCCCGTCATCCTTGTTGTACTTGTGCGAGAAGGCGAGCCCCGTGCCGAGCGGAACCTGCGCGCCGACGATGCCGTGGCCGCCGTAGAAGTTCTTCTCGCGGCTGAACATGTGCATCGAGCCGCCCTTGCCCTTGGAATAGCCCCCGCGGCGGCCGGTCAGCTCGGCCATAACGCCCTTGGGGTCCATGCCGCAGGCCAGCATGTGGCCGTGGTCGCGGTAGCTGGTGATGACGTCGTCGCCCTCCTTGAGGGCCGCCTGAACGCCGACGACGACGGCTTCCTGGCCGATGTAGAGGTGGCAGAAGCCGCCGATCAGGCCCATGCCGTAGAGCTGGCCCGCCTTCTCCTCGAAGCGGCGGATGAGCAGCATTTCGCGATAGTACTTAACCAGCTCCTCGGCCGAAGCGGCGGGAGCCTGAGCAGTGTCATCCTGCTTGGGGCGGCGTCGGGACGCGACCATGTTTCCTCCAGGGGCTTTGCGATGCTCGCAAACGAACAGCCAAGGACGCCTCTGGTCACGCGGGCATGACGCAGCGGACCGGGCGTGAACACGGCCGGTACCCTACAACACGGAAACAGTTCGCGCAAAGAGTTGTTTTTTCTAGCGAATTTCGGATTAACCGCTTTCCGGTTAATTGGCTGATTCTGGCTGCTTCTCGGCCACGTTCCGGCCGAAGGGCGTCTCCAGCTTGATGACGACGTCGCGCTGGCCGGTAAGGTTCAGCATCGTACGGGCCCGCTCGTCCAGCATGTCCGGGTCGAGATTGTCGCCGCGCAGCAGCTGGGCGCGGCGGTCCATGCGCTCCCGCTCGGCCTTCACCTGCTCCAGCGTCGCCTCCGCCTGGGCGATCTCGCCCTGGATCTGCTTCAGCGCGATCAGGCCGCGGTCGCCCTGCACCGCGTAATAGACGAAATAGGCCACGACGCAGGCGCCGATGGCTGGGCCGATGGTGTGCCGGAAGGCGCTTTTGGCGGCGCGTTTCAGCGTGCTGGTGAGGGAGTCGAGCATCGTCATGGGGCGCATGGAATCACAGCGCGAATCGGGCCGTCAAACGAAAAGCGGGCGCGAAAGGGGTGGTTTCAAAGAACTCACCGGACCGCGTTGTTTGCGCCACAGAGTAATGGCGCGAACAGCCTCTATGACCGCGAACAAAACGGAACCGCCGCCCGCCTTTCCGCCGGCCGGTCCAAAGACGGGGTGAAAAGAAGGACCGGAAAGGGTCAGCCCGCCGGGACCTCGCGCGGGCGCCGCTCGGCGTCGATGGCCACATAGGTGAAGACGCCCTCGGTGACTTTCATCGTCTCCACGCCCTCCGGCCGGATCCGCCGCACCCAGCTCTCCACCTTCACGCGGATCGAGGTGCGCCCGACCTTCTCCACCGTGCCGAAGCAGCTCACCTCGTCCCCAATCAGCACGGGCTTGTGGAAGGTCATCGCCTCGATGCCGACCGTGACGCAGCGCCCGGCGGCCCGCTGCATCGCGACGATGCCGCCGGCGAGATCCATCTGCGACAGCAGCCAGCCGCCGAAGATGTCGCCGTTGGGGTTGGTGTCCGCGGGCATGGCGATGGTGCGCAGCGCGGGGCCATGGTTCAGTTCGGAGGGCGTGACGTCCGGCATGTCGGTTCCCGGTCCTGGTTGGCTCAAGGCCGCCAGTATTCGACAGACGCCCTCCTTTCACCACGGAAAAGCCGGAGACCGTCCGCCGCCCCGCCCTTCGGCCCGGGATGCTCACATGATCCTCACATGCGCCGGAGGCCCGCTTCGTGGTAAGGCGAGGGGAAAGCCAGCCGATCCGCATGCCCGCCTCGTCCACACTGGACAGCGGAACATAAAGAGAACATTTTGCGGCCATGGCGCGCCGCATCCGCTTGCACCCCTCTGACGAAATTCCTACTATTGGCTCATGAGCGACCTTTTCGAAAACACGGCCCGCAAGGCCGAAAGCTACTCCGCCCAGGACATCGAAGTCCTGGAGGGGCTGGAGCCTGTCCGGCGCCGTCCGGGCATGTACATCGGCGGCACCGACGACCGTGCGCTGCACCATCTGGTGGCGGAGGTGCTGGACAACGCGATGGACGAGGCGGTGGCGGGCCATGCCAGCCGCATCGACCTGGAGCTTGGCGCGGACAACACCGTGACGGTGCGCGACAACGGCCGGGGCATCCCCATCGACGACCACCCGAAATACCCCGGCAAGTCGGCGCTGGAGGTCATCCTCACCACGCTTCATTCCGGCGGCAAGTTCTCGAACAAGGTCTACCAGACCTCGGGCGGCCTGCACGGCGTCGGCCTGTCGGTCGTGAACGCGCTCTCTGACCGGTTGACGGTGGAGATCGCGCGCGACCGCCAGCTCCACGTCCAGAACTACAGCCGCGGCACCCCGCTCGGGCCGCTGGCAAAGCAGGGCGGCGCCAACCGGCGCGGCACCACGATCCGCTTCCATCCGGACGCGGAGATCTTCGGCGAGGCCGCCCGGTTCGAGCCCTTCCGGCTGTACCGGCTTGCGCGCTCCAAGGCCTATCTCTACCGGGGCGTGGAGATCCGCTGGAGCTGCGACCCGTCCTTGCTGTCGCCCGACTCGACGACACCCGCGCAGGAGACGCTGCATTTTCCCGGCGGCTTGCTCGACTATCTCAGCGCGGCGCTGAAGGATCGGCGGACGCTGACGCCCTCGCACTTCGCGGGCGCGCTCGACTTCCCGAACGCCCAGGGGCGCGTGGAGTGGGCCATCGCCTGGCCGGAGGATGAGGAAGGCTTCTCGCACACCTACTGCAACACCGTGCCCACTCCGCAGGGCGGCACGCACGAGGCGGGGCTGCGCTCCGCCCTGACGCGCGGCCTGAAGGCCTATGGCGAGCTGACGAACAACAAGCGCGCCGGCCAGGTCACCGCGGACGACGTGATGGGCGAGGCCTGCATCCTGCTGTCCGTCTTCATCCGCGAGCCGCATTTCCAGGGCCAGACCAAGGAGAAGCTGGTCACGGCCGAGGCGCAGCGCCTCGTGGAAACGGCCGTGAAGGACCATTTCGACCATTGGCTCTCCGGCGATCCCGCCGCCTCCAACGCCCTGCTCGAACGGCTGATCGAGAAGGCGGAGGAGCGCGCGCGCCGCAAGCAGAGCAAGGAGATGACCCGCAAGACGGCTACCCGCCGCCTGCGGCTGCCGGGCAAGCTCGCGGACTGCTCGCGGAACTCGCCGGAGGGCACGGAGATCTTCCTGGTCGAGGGCGACTCGGCGGGTGGATCGGCCAAGCAGGCGCGCAACCGCGAGACCCAGGCGATCCTCCCGCTGCGCGGCAAGATCCTGAACGTCGCGAGCGCCTCGCTCGACAAGATGAAGGGGAACCAGGAGCTGAACGACCTGGGCCAGGCGCTCGGCTGCGGGATGGGCAAGGATTTCTCCAGCGACAAGCTGCGCTACGAGCGGGTCATCATCATGACCGACGCCGACGTGGACGGCGCGCACATCGCCTCGCTGCTGATGACCTTCTTCTACCGGGAGATGCCCGGCCTGATCCAGAACGGCCACCTCTACCTGGCCCTGCCGCCGCTCTACCGTCTGTCGCACGGCTCCAAGACCGCCTACGCCCGCGACGATGCCCACAAGGACGAGCTGATGAAGAAGTCCTTCGCCGGCAAGAAGGTGGAGATCAGCCGCTTCAAGGGCCTGGGCGAGATGATGCCCGCCCAGCTCCGCGACACGACGATGGACCCGTCCAAGCGCACCCTCCTGCGCGTGGTCGTGCCCAACGCCGCCGACCCGGAGGAGCAGGAGGAGTTTCAGCGCACCAAGGGCCTCGTCGAAAGCCTGATGGGCCGCAAGGCGGAGCTGCGCTTCCAATTCATCCAGGAGAACGCGAAATTCGTCAGCGCGGACGAAATCGACGTGTGATCGGCGCTTTTCTCCACAGCCGGTCGAGGGACCTCTGGATCACCCTGTGGCAGAACATCGAACGGTTTCCTTCGACGGGCTGCTGGTGGATGCGTCATGGAACTGTCGAGGGACCTGCTTGAACAGGCGTTCGAAATGTTCGGCGAGTTGGCTGGCCAAGAGGGCAAGGTCATCGACATTGCCGTCTATCCGACGAGCCGAACCGGTTTCTTCGCCGGCCCTGGTTTCCGCCGGGCGCCGATGCCGAGAAGCCGATCCTTCTGGTCAACGGAAACGACGGTCCAGACCCGGGTCGCCGTCGGTCGAATCGCCCAATATTTGGCTGTTCGCCTTGCCGCGCCCTGCCCCGCTTCCCATTCTTGAGCGTGGCTTCAACCTGATCGCGGTTTTCCGATGAGCGTTCCTTTCCGCATCGCGGTGCTCGCCCTGGCCCTCGCCACGGCGGCCTGTTCCGAACGCGTCGTCTCGGACCTTCCGGCACCGGCCTACACACAGGGTGAGGTGGCCTATGCCGCCGCCGACCGCGACCTGCGGGTGGTCGTGCACGGCAACCCCTTCCCCATGAACCAGCAGGCCTTCGGGCGGCTGGTGACGGATTCCATGCAGAACCGCATCTTCGGTGTCCGCACCAACTTCACCACCACGCCGAACGAGACGGCCCGGCGCGACTACCGCGTCGTTCTGGCCTTCAATCCGACGGAAAACCTGCTGAACTCCTCGCTCTGCGGTATGCCGACCATCCCCACCGCACCGCCGGGCGGACCGATCGTGGTGCAGGGCGCCTTTTGCCGCTCCTCCGGCACCCTGACCTCGGCGACCGGCTGGATGGACGAGGTGCGCTCGCCCGACGACCCGTCCTTCCGCCAGTTGATCAGCGACATGACCTTTTCGCTGTTCCCCGCGCACCGTTCCGAGAACGATTTCGACTCCTGTTCCGGCACGGACTGCTGAACCTTTCCGGGTGGAGCCGGGAGGGTCCGCCCACGAAGCCTTCTTATACGATTTTCATGAAGTCCTGACCTGTGGTCGGGACTTCCGCGCCACGGGGCGCGGGGCCGCAGTCGCGGCCCCATACCGGGTTCGGAGGTCGGAATTTTCCGAACCCGGTATCACCCGTGGACGAGCCATTCGCGCAGCAGCGCCGTCACCGCCTGCGGGCGCTCCATGGGTGCCAGATGGCCGCAATCCTCGATGACGGCCATGCGTGCTCCCGGTATGGCGTCGGTCATCTCGGCGTGCAACTCCGGCGGGGTCAGCGCGTCCTGGCGCCCGCAGAGGACCAGGGTCGGGCAGCGGATCGCGCCGAGGTCCGGGCGGCTGTCCGGCCGGTTCATGTTGGCCGTCTGCTGGCGGGCGTAGGCCTCCGGCCCGACCCTCTGCGCCTGGGCATGGATGGAGGCGACAAGCGGCTCGTCCGACAGGCGGTCGGGATGGATCAGCTTCGCCATCCCGACGGACACCACCTGGCGCAGCCGCCCCTTCAGGACGAAGCCGATGGCCTGCTGGCGGTTGGCCGTTTGCTCCGGCAGGTCCGCGCGGGCGTTGGTGTCCAGCAGCGCCAGCTTGATCACCCGTTCCGGCGCGCGCCGCATGATCTCCAGCGCGACATAGCCGCCCATCGACAGGCCGGCGAGCGCGAAGCGTTCGGGCGCCGTGTCGAGCACGGCGCGGGCGAGCCCATCCACCGAGTCGTGGCCGGTGATGTCGGCCACCTGCGGATCGGCGACATCGGCCAGATGGGCCGTCTGGTGCTCCCAGAGCGCCGCGTCCAGATGCATTCCCGGCAGCATCACGAGGGCCGGCCTGTCACTGATGCTCACGCTTCTTCCTTTCCCTTGATGAGGCCGATGAGGGCCTTGAAAGACGGCGTGTCGGCTCGCTCCAGCCATTCGAAGGCGACCATCTCCGTGGTCACCGCCGACACGCCGTTCTGGCGCATCCGCTCGACCGCCAGGCGCGCGTTCTCCGGCACCCGCGACGACACCGCGTCGGCCACGAGGAAGACGTCATGCCCCCGCATGCGTAGCCCGAGCGCCGTCTGAAGCACGCAGACATGCGCCTCCATCCCGGCGACCACGATCTGGTCGCGTCCGCCTTCCGCCAGCCGGTCGAGGAAGGGCAGCGCGCCGATGCTGGCGAAGCTGATCTTCTCGATCACGGCGGCGTCCGGTGCCTCGTCCAGGATGGCAGCCACGGTCGGGCCGAGGCCCTTCGGATAGTGCTCGGTGATCAGCACGGGCACGCCGAGTTCGCGCGCCGCCCGCAGCAGAATCCTAAGGTTGCCGAGCACGCGGCCCGCCTCGTGGATGGCGGGGGCGACCCGTTCCTGCACGTCCACGATGACGAGGGTGGAGCGCTTGGCCGACAACAGCATGGAACCCTCCTCCGGAAATCCGCAGGCCAGGAGGATAGGGACATCCGCCGGAAACGGCAAAGCGGAACCGGGCAAACCCGATTCGACGCATCCCCGTACTCTTTCACGCTGCGGAAGCGTCCGGCACCATGGCGAGCTGTTGGTCCCCGAAAGCGGCGAGGCCAAACGCGTTTTATTTAAGAAACATGCCATTCACCAGAATCCTATTGCCGCATGTCAAGTAAAAATCAGGATCTTGTCTTGGCTTAGACACGCATGCCTCGCCGATTCCGTTGGACGCCCTTCGATGGCGTCCGGCACGCCGGACCGGCGAAAATC
The DNA here is from genome assembly GCF_017356015.1 of Azospirillum sp. SYSU D00513. Classification (GTDB taxonomy): domain Bacteria; phylum Pseudomonadota; class Alphaproteobacteria; order Azospirillales; family Azospirillaceae; genus Azospirillum. The sequence goes on along the minus strand of NZ_JAFIQV010000020.1, from coordinate 68,802 downwards.
ACCCTGAAGCGTGGGATTTCACGCCCTGACGCGCGAGATATGTTGACTCCTCCATTTGACTTCATATTCTGCGGCACCATCTAATCGTCGGGCTATGAGGCCCGATTCTCGTACTCCAGACAGAAATCAGGTTGGATGCTTTTTTCGGAACTTGGGCTTGGCCCTGAAGTCCTGCGCGCCATTGAGGACAAGGGTTACACCCAGCCGACACCGATTCAGGAACAGGCGATCCCCCTGGTCCTCCAGGGCCGGGACGTCCTCGGCTGCGCGCAGACCGGAACCGGCAAGACGGCGGGCTTCACACTGCCGATGATCCAGATCCTGGCGTCCGGCCGGGCACGGGCGCGCATGCCGCGTTCGCTGATCCTGGAGCCGACGCGCGAGCTGGCCGCCCAGGTCGCCGAAAGCTTCGAGACCTACGGCAAGTACAACAAGATGAGCATGGCCCTGCTCATCGGCGGGGAAACCTTCTCCGAGCAGGTCAAGAAGCTCGACCGCGGCGTGGACGTCCTGATCGCGACGCCAGGCCGCCTGATCGATCTGTTCGAGCGTGGCAACATCATGCTCAACGACATCAAGGTCCTCGTCATCGACGAGGCGGACCGGATGCTCGACATGGGCTTCATCCCCGACATCGAGCGTATCGTCGGCATGCTGCCGAAGATGCGTCAGACGCTGTTCTTCTCGGCGACGATGGCGCCTGAGATCCGGCGCCTCGCCGACGCCTTCCTGTCGAACCCGAAGGAAGTGACCGTGGCGCCCCCCGCTTCCACCGCGGAGACGGTGACGCAGGCGCTGGTCGTGGTCCAGGAGGAAGACAAGCGCAAGGCGCTGCGGCACCTGCTGCAGACGGAGGACGTGAAGAACGCCTTCATCTTCTGCAACCGCAAGCGCGACGTCGCCATCCTGCAGAAGTCCCTGGTTCGCCACGGCTTCAACGCCGGCGAACTGCACGGCGACATGCCGCAGTCCAAGCGCACCGAGACGCTGGAGGCCTTCAAGCAGGGCGAGATCACGCTGCTCGTCTGCTCCGACGTCGCCGCGCGCGGCATCGACGTGCAGAGCGTCAGCCACGTCTTCAACTTCGACGTTCCGGTCAGCGCCGAGGACTACGTCCACCGCATCGGCCGCACGGGCCGCGCCGGCAAAGCCGGCCGCGCCTTCACGCTGGCCGCCCCGGACGACGGCAAGCAGGTCGCCGCGATCAACCGCCTGATCAAGCGAGAGATCCCGCTGATTTCCATCGACGGTCTCGAATCGCCGGAACTGAGCGAGGAAGACAGCCGGGGCCGGGGCCGTGGGCGCAAGCCCGCCGCGGCCCGCGAGGAGCGCAAGCCGCGCGAGGAGAGGCCGGAGCCCCAGGCGCGCGAGGAACGGCAGCCCCGCGAGGCGAGGCCGGAGCGTCAGCCTCGGGAAGAACGGCAGCCCCGAGAGGAGCGCCAGCCGCGCGAGGTCCATGTCCGGGAAGAGCGCCAACCCCGCGAGGAGCATGCGCACCCGCGCGAGTTGGCACCGGCCGCCGAGTCCCGGCGGGCCGATCCGCGGCGCGACCGCGATCGCGATCGTGGTGACCGCCGCCGCCGCCATGAGGACGAGGACGATTCGCCCGTCGTCGGCTTCGGCGACCACATGCCGGCCTTCATGCTGCGCTCCGCCCGCCCGCGGCCGGTGGAGAACGTCGACCCGCCCCAGGAGGGCTGATCCCGATGCAGACCATCTTCGTCATGGTCAAATGCGAGCTGGGCAAGGCGTATCTCGTGGCCGACCAGGCCGTGCAGGAGGTCGAACAGGTGTCGGAGGTGCATTCCACCTCCGGCCAGTACGATCTCCTGATGAAATGCTACCTGCCGCAGGACACCGACATCGGCCGATTCGTGACCGAGAACATCCAGACGCTGTCCGGCGTGCGCGACACCTTCACGTTGATCGCCTTCAAGGCCTTCGCATAACGCCGGGCCTCCGCGCAGGCGCCGGGGCGGAGCCCGGATTTCGCCCCGCCCCTCAGGGAAAGCGTTGACTTGGCGCGCCGCTTACCTCAAACGTTCAGGCATGTTCCCGCACCCCTCGCGACATGCCCGGCGGCGCTCCTCCAGACCGCCTGAGCCCCCCCGGAACGCTGTCCGGAGCGCCACACGGAAGACCGTGGCGTGCGCCGGCGTCGTCGGCCTGATCCTCGCCTGCGGGCTCGCGTCCGCCGACCTTGCCGTCGCGCAGGCTCCGCCACAGCCCGCCCCCGAAGCGCCTGCTTCCGGGGAGCAGCAGCCGGTTCTGCTCGCCGCCGACCAGATGACCTTCGACGAGCAGCGTGGTGTCGTGACAGCGACCGGCAACGTCGAACTGTCGCAGGGCGACCGCGTCGTCCGCGCGGACAGCATCGTCTACGACCGGAACACCGGCGTGGTCACCGCGACGGGGAACATCCGCCTGCAGGAGCCCGGCGGCGACGTGATGTTCGCCGACTATGCCGAGCTGACATCCGATCTGCGCGACGCCTTCGTCGAGCAGATCGGCGTGCTCATGACGGACAACAGCCGTCTCGCGGGTGCGGAGGGCGAGCGCCGGGCCGGCACCCTGACCCGCCTCAACCGCGCGGTCTACAGCCCCTGCAACCTCTGCAAGGAGGACCCCACGCGGGCACCCCTGTGGCAGATCCGCGCCGTCCGGGTCGTCCACGACAAGGAGGAAAAGGAGGTCCGCTACAGGGACGCGGTGATGGAGATCTTCGGGATCCCCATCGCCTACACGCCCTATCTGTCGCACCCAGATCCCTCCGTCGACCGTCGCAGCGGCCTGCTGACCCCGACCGGCGGCGTGCGGTCCGAGATGGGCGTCTTCCTGCGGACGCCCTACTACATCGACATCGCGCCCGACCAGGACGCCACGCTCGAACTCGGCACCTTCTCCAGCGGCAGCCTTCTACTCGGCGGCCAGTACCGGAAGCGGTTCGACAACGGCAGGCTCGAACTGAACGGCAGCGTCGCCCGCGGCGACTTCGAAACGCCGCGCCAGGACAAGGGCACCCGGCTGCGCGGCTATGCCGCCGCGAACGGCCTGTTCGACATCGACGAGACCTGGCGCTGGGGCTTCGACGTCAAGCGCGCGAGCGACGAGACCTATCTGCGCCGTTACCACGACGACCGGACCGACGTGCTGACCAGCCGGGCCTTCGTCGAGGGGTTCCGCGGGCGCAACTACGCCGCCCTGAACGGCTACGCCTTCCAGGACCTGCGCTTCGGCAACCCCGTGCAGGAGCCGGTCGTCCTGCCGATGGGCGTCTACAGCGCGCTCGGCCAGCCGGGCGGGCTGCTGGGCGGACGCTGGTCGTTCGACAGCAGCGTGCTCGCCACCGCCCGCTCGGAGGGCGGCGCCGACACGCGGCGCCTCGCCATTCAGCCGGGCTGGGAGCGCGAATTCCATTCCGACACGGGGATCGTGACCACCCTGTCCGGCAGCCTCCTGTTCGCCGGGTACATGGCGAGCGACGTCAGCCGGGCGAACCCGGCCCTGTCGGGCGACGACAGCATCGAACGCGCGCGCCTGTTCCCTCAGGGCCAGCTGACGGTCCGCTATCCCTTCGTGCGCTATGGCGAAAGCTCGCAGCAGCTGATCGAGCCGATCACGCAGCTGACCGTTGCGCCGAACGTGGACAACAGCCGTTTCCCGAATGAGGAGAGCCTCGACGTCGAGTTCGACGAGGTGAACCTCTTCATGGCCAACCGTTTTCCGGGCATCGACCGGCTCGACGGCGGCAGCCGGGTTTCCTATGGCCTGCGCGGCTCGATCCAGGGCTACAACCAGGGATCGGCCAGCCTTTTCCTCGGCCAGAGCTACCGCTTCACGGACGACGACAACTTCGGGGGCGGCACCGGCCTCGACCGCAAGCAGTCGGACTATGTCGGCCACCTGTCGTTGCGGCCAGCGGGCTGGCTCGACCTCGATTACCGCTTCCGCTACGACCAGGAAACGCTGGAGCCGCGCCGGCATCTGCTGAACGCGACGGTCGGCACCAGCCTCCTCAATGTCTCCACGGCCTACACCTTCATCGACCAGACGCAGGACCGCAGCGCCACCCAGCGCGATATGCTCGAGCAGGCTCTGGTCAGCGTCGGGACGCGCTTTTCCAGCAACTGGTCGTTCAACGTGGCGCACATCCAGTCGATCGAGCCGGATCCCGGCCCCCGCGTGAGCCAGGCGGTGCTGAGCTACGAGGACGAGTGCCTGATCTTCCAGACGGTCGCCCGCCGCGACTACACGGAGGACGTGAACAGCCAGGAGGTCGAGGGCAGCACGCTGTTCTTCCGCTTCGTCTTCAAGAACATCGGCGAGTTCGTTACCCCCGGCATAAGCACCAGCTTCCTGGGGCCGCAGCCCTGATCCCCAAGGCCGGCGGCGCCCCGGAAAGCGGGCGCTGCCGGCCAGTATAGACGCGCGATCAGGCGAGATGCGGGATCAACTCGTTCGGCCGTGAGATGCGCAAGTCCGCCGTTCCGGCGCCGTCGCCCAGCAGGACCTTCAACCCGACGCCCGCCGCGCGCGCGGCCCGCATGTCGGTGTCCTGGTCGCCGAGGAACACGCAGCGCGGCAGGTCCAGGTCGAAACGCCGCGCCGCCTCCAGGATCATCCCATGCGCCGGCTTGCGCCAGAAGCTGTCGCGTGCGTAGCGGGCGACCGTGCCGTCCCGGTGCCAGGGACAATGGAAGACCCCGGCCAGTGCGACGCCCCGCGCGGCGAACTCCGCCTTCATCCAGTCCGTCAGCTGATGAAACGCCTCTTCCGTGTAGAGACCACGCGCGATCCCCGACTGGTTCGTGATCACGGCGATGCGGTAGCCCCGGTCCATCGCGTGGCGCGTCAAGGCGAAGATGCCGTCCAGGAAGGTAAAGCGCTCGCGGCTTCCGACATAGCCATGGTCGAGGTTCACCACCCCGTCGCGATCCAGAAGAAGCGCCCTGCCCGCCATGTCACATCCTAGTTGCCGGAGCCGGCAATCCCAGCCCCCTTGGACCCCATCATAGCACGCCCGCACCGCCACGGCGCCGCACCCGAATCGGATCAGGGGGTTGCATCGCAAAGGCTGAGCCGTTAGCCATAGCAGCCCTTTCATACGATCGGATCGCAACGCACCATGTCCCTGGGACGCTACGACTACGACCGACGCTACCGGCGCCGCTTCTGGCGCGGCTTCTTCAAGGTCCTGCTGATCGTCGGGTTTTTGCTGGGTGTCGCCCTCTTCTCCTACCAGATGGGCATTGAGCAACTGAAAGGGCGCGATGCCACCCTGCGCGAGGAGATCGCCGTCCTGTCCCGCCAGAAGGCGGAGCTGGAGCTCCTGGCGAGCCAGATGCAGCACGCCGCCCGCACGGCCGAAGGCCGCGCCGCCGAGCTGGAGGCCCGACTGCGCCGCGAACTGCCGACCGGCGACCTCGCGGCGCTGACCAAGCTCGTGTCCGAACGGCTCCAGTCGGGGCTGGACGCCCAGCGCCTGTCCTTCGTGATCGCGCAGACCCAGGCCAACCGCGACTGCCAGCCGCCCGAGACCAAGCGCTTCAACGTGAGCACGCCCCTGCTCCGCACGGGCAACCGCTCGACCACCTTCGGCAACGGCAAGGTCGTGGTCACCGCGGAGGGCACCTCGGCCCGCGACCCGAAGGGCGCGCCCGAGAGCTGGTTCGATCCGGCCGAGCCGGTGACGATCAAAATCACCACGCTCGGCGGGAAGCAGAGCGTCGCGACCGGCGTGCTGCCGCTCCGCCACGCGGTCGTGGCAGAGGACACCGAATACCGCTTCACCTTCAACGCCGGCCAGCGCTCCTTCCTGGAGGTCACGGCCGACCGCTGCGCCTTCCCCTGACCTATGCTCCCCGCGCGGCGCGCGGGGCGGCACCTCAGGCCCTGCTCTCAGGCGGTCGCATCCAGGGCCGGAACCCGGAAGGGCCGTGGCGGCTCGCCCGCCGCGTGCCGGTCCCAGATCGCCCGGTAGGCGCGCTCCAGCGAACGGGCGAAGCGGTCCGTGTCGAACAAGGGAGCCGCCCGGCCCGCCGCGGCCAGCCGCGCCCGGTGGCCTGCCAGCTCCGCCGGATTCCGCGCCAGCCGCAGCGCCGCCGCCTCGTACTCGGCGGCCGAGGCGACGGCCAGTTCGGGAAGGCCCACCGCGTGCAGAAGGCTCGCCGCGACCCGCGAAGCGAAGCCCTCCCCCATCACCGTCAGGACCGGCAGGCCGGCCCACAGCGCGTCGCTCGCGGTGGTGTGCGCCCCGACCGGGGCGGTATCCAGGAACAAGTCGGCAAGGCGATAGCGGGCCAGATAGTCCGGCAGCGGAAGCCTGGGCGAGAAGACCAACCGCTCCGGAGCGACGCCGCGCCGGGCGGCCTCGCGGCGCAGGTTGGCCGTGGCCTCCGGCTGACCTTCCAGGAGCCAGAGGACGCTTCCCGGCAGTGCCATGAGCAGACGGATCCACAGGTCGAGCTGCGCCGGCGTGATCTTGTAGGCGGCGTTGAAGCAGCAGAAGACGAAGCCCGTCTCCGGCAGCCCGCAGGCGGCGCGGCTCGGCGGCGTCCCGACCGGCCGGTTCCGGTCGTTCGGCTGGTAGCAGTCCGGTAGCTGGAGGATCCGTTCCGCGAAGGCCGGCTGCATCGAGAAGGGCGCCACCACCGGGTCGGCGATGACATAGTCGATGAAATCCGCTCCCATGCTGCCGGGATAGCCCAGCCACTGGATCTGAAGGGGTGCCGGCCGGAGCGCCGGGATCTCGACGCGGGCGCCCTGCGTGTAGCCCTTCAGGTCGATCAGGATGTCGATGCCGTCCTCCCGGATGCGCCGCGCCGCGTCGGCGTGTGCCAGTCCGGACAGGTCGGTGAAACGGTCGAAGGCGCGCATCAGACGGCGGCGCATCGGCCCGCCGTCGTCCGGGCCGTAGGAATAGCCGGCGACCTCGAAGCCCGAGCGGTCATGGACCTCGATCAGCTCCGCGATCAGCACGGCGGTCGCGTGCTCCTGGAAGTCCGAGGAGAGATAGCCAAGGCGCAGCCGCTCGCCCGGACCGCGCCGCGTGGTGGCAGACGGTGCGGCGGACGGCCCAGCGTGCGCCAGATTCCGGGTCCGCCAGGCGGTGTAGCGCCGGGCGCAGACAAGTTCCAGCTCCGGCCCGGCGCCCTCGCCCAGGAAGATCCAGGGATGGACCTGCCGCGTCGCGCCCTCGCGCACCAGTCGGCGCAGCCGCTCCGACCGTTCGGGCAAGCCGTCCCAGAGGCAGAGATGGCGCTGCTGCTGGACGAGCTGGGCGAGGACGCCGCCCGGATCCGGCAGGCCGATGGCGAGCGCGCGGGCGAGCGGAGCCATTGACTCCGCGACCCGGCCCGCCTCCTTCAGCGCGATGCCCAGGTTGGCCTGCATCTCGGCCAGATCGGGCCGGAGTGCGGCAGCGTTGCGGAAGGCGCGGGCGGCGTCCGCCGGCCTGCCCTGGTCGCGCCACACCGATCCGAGATTGAGCCAGCCCGGCGCGAGCGCCGCGTCGAGAGCCACCGCCCGGCGCAGGGCGGCCTCCGCCTCCGCCAGCCGGCCCAGTTCCCGCAGCATGGCGCCCTGGTTGCAGGGAGCCGGGGCATAGGCGGGCATCAGGCGCCCCGCCTCGGCGTAGGCCGCCTCGGCCTCCGCGACCCGTCCCTGCGCCTGCAAGGTCACGGCAAGCTGGAAATGGTTGCCGCCGAATCCGGGAAGCCAGGCCAGGGCGCGGCGCTGATGCGCCTCCGCTTCCGCAAGGCGTCCCTGGCGGCGCAGCCGGTCTCCGAAATTGGCGCGGGCGACGGCCTCCTCGGGCTGCCCAGCCTCCCCCAGCGCGTCGAGCAGGGCGAAGAGCCCCGCCAGGGCCTCGCGGTTCGCCGGGTCGGACGCCAGCGCCTGGCGCCGCGCCCGCAGCCCGGCGCGGAGTTCCGCCCCGGACGGGGGAGGAGCGCCGTTCACCGGGACCCCGGCCTTACTTGCGCACCCACTGCCCGGCCGCGTTCATGATGAACTGGCCCGGCGGGGTCCGCTCGATGAGCTGCTGCCCGGCGACGGCCTGAACCTTGTCGATGGAGGTGCCGTTGGACTGGGCGATCTGCGCGTAACGCGCCTTGCGCTGGGCGTTGATCTTGTCGGCCAGGGCTTGCGCCTGGGGCGAGATGGCGCCGACCAGCCCGTCCGGCTTCTCCCCGATCTGGCCGGAGGCCTTGGCGGTCGCCAGCGCGTCCTGCGCGTGGGCGGTCGCCGGAAGCAGGGCCGGAAGCAGGGCCGGGCCGCCGGCGTTCAGCAGCAGGGCAAGTGCGAGGGTGGCGAAAAGGCGTTTCATGGTCGCTACCTTCCCAGTCTTCACTTGGGGGCCTTCCCGGCGGGCGGGGCCGCCGGCACGCCGAACAGGGCGGGATCGTTCACGATGGCGTCCTCCAGGTCGCGTTCGACCTTCACGCGGACCTCCTGCTCGATCTTGATGTTCAGGTTGATCTCGATCGGCCGCTCCGGCGGCTCGATCCGGACCGTCGGTGCGCAGGCTCCGGCGAGCGCCAGCCCCGCGGCGAGGGGAATGATTCGGATGATGGTCATGGGTCCTTTCGTCCGAATTCGGACATGCGGTCGCGGACCGTGTCCGGAATGCGGTAGGCGTCGAGGCTCTGGCGCAGGATCCGGTCGAGCGCGCCGGAGACATTAAGATTAAGTTTGACCGGATAGCCATCGTAGAATGCCGGGTTCGAGCCGAGGATTCCGAAGCCGATGCGAAGCTCTCCTCCCGCCTCCCCGTCCAGGGTGGCGCGCAGCTCGCTGTAGCGGAAGTCGGTCAGCGCTCCCATCAGCAGCGCGGTGGGGCTGCCCTCGTCCCCCTGGAGGAAGCCCGGCGGCTCGGCCGGGTCATAGCGCAGGGTCCCGGGCTCCACCGCCTCAAGCAGGCCGCCGTCGAGGCTCACCCGTTCCGGCACGATCGAGACCGGCAGCCGTCCGCTGAGCCGGCCGGTGGCGGCGAGCCCGTCCACCGCGACCAGCTCCAGCATCCGCCCGAGATCGATGCGCTCCGCATGGAGTTCGATGATCCCCCGCGGCTCGGCGGGAGCGATGACGAAGGGGGAGGCGCGCAGCAGCCCGCCGGCCCAGCGCCATTCCGCGCCTTCCACATTCAGGCGCCCGTCCCGGCCATAGCCGAAGGTCACCGTGCCGTCCGTCAGCGGCACCCCGACATCGAGCAGTTTCACCGCAAGGACCTGGCCGGCGGGGATCACCGGCGGGGACAGGCTCGACAGGCGGATGGCGCCGTTGACGCCGGCCAGCGAGACGGGGCCGGCGGTGCCCGCCACCTCCTCCAGCAGCAGCTCCCCACCGGACCTCAGACCCTTGGCGTTCCAGTCCAGACGCGCCTTGGCCGCCAGCCGGCCGGAAACCTTGGAGACCTGCGCGCCGTAACCCGGCAGGAGCTGCGCCGGTCCCGGCCCGTCCGGCTTCAGCGTCATCGGCCGGAGGCGCACGTCCATGCGCCCCGTGCCGGTATCGGTGTCGTGGGTTCCCGATGCTTCGAGCGTGAGGAGCCCCGAGGCATCCGCCGCACGGCCGTTGAAGGACAGGGGCCTCCCAAGCTCCCGCCGGACGCCGCCGGTAAAGGCCAGCGGCGCGAAGAGGGCGGGTTTTCCGGTGCTGCGCAGGGTCTCGATCCTGACCTCCGCCGCCAGAGGCTCGGAGGCGGCCGGGTCCAGCGCCAGGGACAGGGACACATCCTCCGCCGCGAGCCCCCGGGCCGGCAGGGACACTCTTTCGGCCTCGGCCAGCGCCTGCACCCGCAGCCCTTCCCCGGACCAGTCGAGGAGCGGAGCCTCCTCCGGCGCGCGCAGGCACAGCGGCTCCGGCAGGCCGAGCCGCTCCCCGGCGACCACGAGGTCCTTGGCGGCCAGCAGCAGGCAGTCCGTGGGCACGGCCTGGACCTCCTGCGCGCCGAGTGTCAGCGCGACCGTCCCTTCGACGCTGCCCATACCCGCGAGTTCGGTGCCGAGAAGCGCGCCGACGGCGCGCAGGTCCGCCGCCGGGATGCGGACGTCGGCTTGGCCGCGGAGCAGGCCTCCTTCCTCGGCCAGCCGCAACCGCAGCGGAACGGTCAGCGTTCCCCCGCCCGCCTCGACCGCCAGCGCGCTCTCCTCCACCAGGATCTCGCTCACGGGCAGCGCGAGGCCTTCGCCGGGCTCCCCGCCTTCCCCGACCCCCCTGTTTCCATCTGGCAGGCCGGGGAGCCGAACCGTGCCATCCTCCTCCAGGACCAGCCGCAGGCGCGCACCGCTGACGGCAATCCGGTCGAGACGCCCCTGGAGCAGGCCGCCGGCCGACCAGCCGGCGGACACCCGCCCGAGGGTCAGGCCCGAGGCGGGGTCGAGCCGGACCAGGGCTCGAGCGGAGGACAGGCCGATGTGTTCGACGGTGACTTCGGCCGCCGGGAAGCCGGCGTGGCGCAGCGCCATCGCGGCGGCGCCTTCGGCCAGCCCGTGCGCGGAAAGGGCAAGCACGGCCACGCCCGTCACGCCACCCGCCAGCACGCCCGCCAGAATGCCCTTCCGGCCCCAACGCCGCCCCACGCCCGTCCTCCCGGCCACCGTTCCCTCACCCGTCATGAACACGCGCGGGCGACGATACCTTCCATGGAGCAGCCCATCCAGCGGGGGCGCCAGGGAGCCGGCCGGAGCCGGCCGCCTGCCCATAAAGGTCACATAGTCCGCCCGGCGGCTTTGCATCGCGGCGGGATTCGCCTATGGTCCGCACCGCGGGATCGGCACATCGGAGAGTTTCGCATGTTTCGGTGGACGCGAATCGTCATGGCGGCCCTGGCCGCCTTCTTCATCTTCGTTCAAGGGGAGGCCAAGGCCTTGGATCCGGAAAACACCCTCTACCTCGACCTCAAGGACGGCCGTGTCGTCATCGAGATGCGTCCCGACCTCGCGCCGAACCACGTCGCGCGCATCAAGGAGCTGGTGCGCCAGGGCTTCTACGACGGCATCGTCTTCCATCGCGTGATCGCGGGCTTCATGGCCCAGACCGGCGACCCCACCGGCACCGGCATGGGCGGCTCGGGCAAGAAGCTGAAGGCCGAGTTCAACGCCGAGCCGCACGTCGAGGGCACGCTGTCCATGGCCCGCGCCCAGGACCCGAACAGCGCCGACAGCCAGTTCTTCATCTGCTTCGCGCCCTCCTCCTTCCTCGACCGCCAGTACACGGTCTGGGGCAAGGTCGTCGAGGGCATGGAGCACGTCCACAAGATCAAGAAGGGCGCCGGTTCCAACGGCCAGGTCAGCGACCCGGACAAGATCATCAAGATGCAGGTCGCCGCGGACGCCAAGTAAGGCACCCGGCACGGCCGGGCGCGCAGCACCCGGCCCGCTTCCGCCGCCCCGATCATTCACGGTTCCGCCGGGGCGGCGGCGGCCGGCCCAGGCCGGCCTCGTTACAGGAACCCTTTTCCAGGCACACTTTTCCGGCGCCCTCCGAAGGCGGCCCTCTACCGCCTGCCGAACGCGGCCAGAAGCTCGCGCATCGATTGCGGGCGGTCCTGGTGGCGCATGCACAGGCCGGCCATCAGCGTGGCCTCCAAGCCGCGCGGCGCCACGACGCCGAACTCGCCCAGGGCCGGGACCTTGTCGCTGAGGAAGCGGGTGGTCGCGTCGGGCGGCACTTTTCCGGTCAGGGCGCGGTAGAAGGTCGCGCACAGGGCATAGACGTCCGTCCAGGGCCCCTGATGCCCGTCCTCGGCATATTGTTCCGGCGGGGCATAGCCCGGCTTCAGGATCACGGTGAAGTTCGCGGCCTGGAGCCCCGGCCGTGCCGCCGTCGTGCGGGCCGCGCCGAAATCCAGCAGCTTCGGGCCGTCCGACGGCGTGATCACGATGTTGTCGGGGCTGACGTCCCGATGGATCAGGCCCCGGTCGTGGACGGTCTGCAGGGTGGCCATGACCGGAGTCAGGATCGCCATGGCCCGCCGCAGATCGAGCCGTCCGCCATTGTCCGTCACGCAGCGCTTCAGGGTCGGCCCCTCCAGCAACTCCATCACCAGATAGGCGGTGCCGTTCTCCTTGAAGCAGTCACGGACGGCGACGACCCCCTTGATGTCCCGCAGCTGCGCCAGAAGCTGGGCCTCGTTGAAGAACTTCGCGAGGCCGGCGGCGAAGCTCTGCGCGTGCTCGTCGGAGAAGGGGGTCACCTGCGGGGTGCCGACGGCGCGTGCGATGAGGTTCGCCGGGTAGTATTCCTTGATGGCCACCCTGGCCTGATGCCGCTCGTCCCAGCCGATATAGGTCGCACCGAAGCCGCCCTGGCCCAGGATCCCGCCGGTCCGGTAACGCTCCTTCAGCCCCGTTCCGGGTGCGAGATGGATCCCTCTCCGATTCTCCATTCGGGCCGGATAGCCGCAAAGCCCGCAGGGCCCGACACCGGCCAGAACGGCGAAACAGCCCTGGCAGCGGAGCTGGGGCGGAGAGGCGGTCTGCGCCGGGGGCGTCGAATCCGGCGGGCTCGCCTGCGGCTCCATGGCGGCAACGCCAGCGGTGACGGTGAGGGTCTCTCCGGTCCGGCGCTGCGGCTGCGACAGTGTGCGGGAGCCCTGGCGGAGACGGTCGAGAAGCTCATGCAGCCGCTTGAGTTCGGCCTGGACGATGGTGTCGTTGCGGCGGGAGGATAGTTCGCCCTGGAAGCTCGGATGGCGGACGATCTCCATGATGTTCTGGCGCATCAGCGGCAGAGCGCCACCGTCGCGGACGATGCCGGAGCAGGCGAGTTCCGCGAGCCGGATCGCTCGGCGGCGCGGCACGGGCTCGACCGCCAGCAGGTGCCGTCCGAGCCTTCCCCGCTGGGCGTATTCGTCCACGATGTGCAGCGCGCGCCCGGCGATGCGCGCCCGCTCCGGCCCCGGAAGGCCGGACGACTCGATGGCCGCGACCGCCGCTTTCAGCCGGTCCCGGACCAGCTCCGTGTCCGCCGACCCGAAGACCATCGCCTCGACCAGCGCCTCGTTCCCGAGCGCCTGGTCGAAGGCGCCCACGATGTCGGCCATGAGCCGTGCGGCCAGCGGCGCCGTTGCCAGCGCGGCCAGATAATGGAGCGTGCAGACGAGGTCGGCCTGGACCCGGCACACCGCCCACACGGCCCGCTGCAAGGCGTCGGCGCTTCCCTGCTCCTCCAGGCGCCGGGCGAAGCGAATGGTGAGCGCCTCCGCCATGGGTCCGCCGCCGGCCATGCCCGCCGGTGTCAGAAGGTTGGCGAGCAGGGCCTGCAGCGTCTTTCCTTCGAGTTGCGGCTGTCCGGGCGCCAGAGGCTGCGGCGAACGGAGGTGACGGCGAAGCCGGTCCAGCACCGCCGCCTGCGCCACGGGCAGCTTGCCCTGGCGGAAAAGGCCGTTCAGCACGCCCATCCGGTCCGGACCGGCGCGGCCGACCGCGATGCGCCCGAGCACCAGATCGCACAGGTTCAGCAGCAGGACGGTCTGCGTGCTCCCGGTCCCGAACAGTTCCTGCATGGCGCCGGGGGAGGCCAGCAGATCTCCGATCACGTCATCCACCGCGGCGGTCAACTCCTCCCGGCGCTCCGGCTGGATGAGCTGGAGCAGCCGGTCGAGCTTGGCGCCCCATCCGCGGACGCCGGAGAGGTCGAGGCTGAGCGCCACGCGGCAATCATAGCCGGCGTTCCCGGTCGGGCTGCGCTCGGATCCCAGCAGGAGAAGCGTGTCGACGGCCGAGCGGACGTTCGGCGTGCGAGCGAAGGCGAGTTGGGCGTCTGCGGCCCGGGCGACCGTCTGCTCCAGCGCCCCTTCGATCGCCGCATGGCGTTCCGCCGCCGTCTGCCCAGATTGGCGGGCCTGGGCTGCCGCGATCCGCGCGATGAGGGCGCCGATCAGCTCCCTCTGCTCCAGGAGCGGGCGCAGCGCACGGCTGTTGTGGATCAGTTCGGTCGGGGTCAGCCACTGCGAGTCGAGCTGGCGGCGCAGGATGTTGCCGAGGACCGTTCGCCCGCCAGGGCCATGAAAATCGGCCAGGGTCCGGCAAGGCTCCGCCTCCTCCAGGATGGGAACCGCCCCATTCCCGGACTGGACGGGCCGCGCAGGCGCGACCTTCAGCACGCAATGACCTTTGGCAGGAACGGCATCGTCATGGGCGCGTGTCGATGGCCCTTTGCCGGATTGCCGTAGCGGATCGCGTTGAGATCCTGTTCCACCAGCCCTTGTTCCACAAGCCCGTATCTCCGGCGGTACGCCGCCATGGATGCTCTCCCGTGGTGCACCGCACCGAGATCACGTCATTGTCGCCGCCCTTTGGTAAAGGCATCGTATATGCCCATGGACTACATGGCGGGCCGCGGCGCCCGGATGCCTCCCCGGTCGCCTTCTGGCCCGCCCTGCGTCCGCGCACCGCGCCGGCCAGAGCATTCGGGATGTTTTCCGGTCTGCGGAGCGGCGGTCCACACAATGACATTGCGTGGGTCCCCCGCCATCCGTCACACTCATTGCGGTGCAGCATGCATCGTCGACCGGAGCCCGTACATGCTTGATGCCCTCGAGATGGTAACGTTGCGCAGCGGCGCGCTGGAATGCGTGCTGAATCCGCGTTGCGGCGGCTCCATCGGGCGTCTGACCTGGCACGGCCCGACGGCGGGCGGAGGCCCCGTCGAACTGATGCGTCCGGCGGCCGAGCAGCGGATGCGCGACGGTTCGGCCCACGACATGGCCTGCTACCCGCTCTTCCCCTTCTCCAACCGCATCGCCGAGGGGCGCTTCCACTTCGCGGGCCGCGACGTCGCGCTGCCGCTGAACCAGCCGCCCTGCCCCCACGCCATCCACGGCCATGGCTGGACTTCGGCCTGGCAGGTCGACCGCTGCGATGCCGCGTCCGCCCGGCTGAGCTTCCGCCACGCGGCCGGTGCCTGGCCTTGGAGCTACACGGCCGTCCAGACCTTCGGGCTGGAGCCCGACGCGATCACGGTCACGCTCGATCTGACCAACGAGGGTGACACGCCGATGCCCTCGGGCATGGGGCTCCACCCCCATTTTCCGAAGCCGGCGGGGACGCGGGTCACGGCCCGGCTCGGCTCGGTTTGGATGAACGATGCGGCGATGCTGCCCGACCAGCGCATTACCCTGCCCGAGGAGTGGGCCTTCACCGGCGGCGCCGTCATGGACGAGCTGGTTCTCGACAACTGCTTCGCGGGCTGGGACGGCGAGGCCTTCATCGCCTGGCCCGACCGCAAGCTTGGCCTGTCCGTCACGGCCGAGGGTCCCTACGGCCATCTCGTGGTCTATGCGCCGATGGGCGGGGATTTCTTCTGCCTGGAACCGGTCACCCACATGACCGATGCCCACAATCGACCGGAAGAGAGCGACAGCGGCCTGCTCAGCCTGGCGCCCGGCGAGCGGCTGTCCACCACGGTGCGCTTCGCCATCGAAGTCCTGTAGGGCAAGAGCCTCCTATTCCGGAAAGGCCCGCAGGATGGCTTTGATCTGGCGCTGGAAATCGGGGTCCTCGCGGTAGCGCGTGAGCACCGTCCGGTCCCGCTGGATGTAGAACATCATCGTGTCCCGGTCCGGCAGCGAGCGCGGGGATGGCTTCTCCAGAAGCTCGCCGTTCCAGTCGATGCGGGCGTTGAAGTAGCAGGCGCGCGAGAACAGCATGAACAGCTTGTTCTCTGGGTTCAGCTTTTCCCGCCGCAGCAGGGCGTAATAGTAATAGTTTCGCCCATGGAAATAGGCGGTGTGAATCGCCTGCAGCGCGGCGAACCGTTCGTCGGGATTCGTGAATTGCTTGATCTGGCGCTCCATCCGGAAGCCGGCGAGCAGATATTCCTTCGCCTCCGCCTCGAAGGAGAAGGCGCCACCGCGCATGAGCCCGACCTGTTCGCCATAGCGCCGGAGGATACGCATCAGGACGAGTTCCAGGAAACGCCGTTCGGCCGCGACCTCGTCGGGAATCTGTGGAAGCATGTCGAACACGTGCCGCAGATGGTAGGGATGACGGACCGTGACCACCGGCACGGTGCCGCCGCCACGCGCCGCCGGAGCCCGCCGGTTCGGCCTCTGCGCCGCCGCGGACACCGAGGCCACCACCGAGGCGAGCGTGTCCTGCATCTTCCAACGCAGGCGCGTGCCCGCCGACTGGCGTCCGAGACGCAGCCCCACGAGCAGGCGCTGGAAGCGGCCGCGCCAATTCTCCTTCGGCCGCTTGTGCGCCGGCAGGTCGGGCACGACCAGCGGCTTTCCCAATAGGTCAGGCTGCGGCGGCAGGGGATTGAAGTTGAAGTAGTTCCCGGTGACGACCCCGCGCGCCGTTCCCTCCCCGGCACCCCTGGCGCCGGCCGGCCCGGTGATCGATCTGGCCATCAATTTGGCCATCGGCGTGGCCGCCCGCAGAGCCATGGGACCGTCCATCCTCATCGACGACGTCCGGCGCGCCTGCCGCCCGGCACCACGAAACGGTGCCGGCGGGCCGCGCCCTCCCCCTTCGCCCTTGCGAAGAAAGATCTTTATAGCTCTGATAAGGCACGGGAAACAGTGGCCTTGGCCGCTTGTGCGGGTGCGTGGCTTTTGCGCAACGCCTCAGCCGCGCAGCCTGTTGGTCGAAATGCGTCGATGAAAACGTGCAACCGGCTCGGACTCTTGGGAGAGGTAGGCATAGATGGCGATCCACGTCGCGCTGAACCACAAAAGCATCTACCACTATGATCGTCTGGTGTCGTTGGGACCCCAGATCGTGCGTCTGCGCCCCGCCCCGCATTGCCGGACCCCCATTCTCAGCTATTCGCTGAAGGTCACGCCGAAGAAACATTTCCTGAACTGGCAGCAGGACCCCCAGTCCAACTTCCAGGCCCGGTTCGTCTTCCCGGAAAAGACCCGCGAGTTCATCGTCGAGGTCGACCTCGTCGCCGAGATGGCGTCGATCAACCCCTTCGACTTCTTCCTTGAGGAGAAGGCGCAGACCTTCCCCTTCGCCTACGAGCCCTGGCTGGCCCGCGAGCTGCGCCCCTACATGGAGACGGAGGAGCCGGGCCCCCTGCTGGCCGCCTATCTGAAGACCGTGTCGCGCGAGCCGACCGCGACGATCAACGCCATCATCGAGATCAACCGCCGCCTCCAGCAGGAGATCGGCTACGTCATCCGGCTCGAGCCCGGCATCCAGAGCTGCGAGGAGACGCTGGGCAACCGCACCGGCTCCTGCCGCGATTCGGCCTGGCTGCTCGTCCAGATCTGCCGCCACATGGGTCTGGCCGCGCGTTTCGTGTCCGGCTACCTGATCCAGCTCACCGCCGACCAGAAGGCCATCGACGGCCCCTCCGGTCCGGAGAACGACTTCACCGACCTGCACGCCTGGACCGAGGTGTTCCTGCCCGGCGCCGGCTGGGTCGGGCTCGACCCCACCTCGGGCCTGCTGGCCGGCGAGGGGCACATCCCGCTGGCCTGCACGCCCGACGCCTCCTCGGCCGCACCCATCTCCGGCCTCGTGGACGAGGCCGAGGTGGAGTTCCGCCACGAGATGTCGGTCACCCGCATCTACGAGGCACCACGCGTCACCAAGCCCTACGCTCCCCGGCAGTGGGCCGCCATCGACGCGCTGGGCAAGCGCGTGGACGCCTTGCTGAACGAGGGCGACGTCCGGCTGACCATGGGCGGCGAGCCGACCTTCGTTTCCGTCGACGACATGGAAGCGCCGGAGTGGAACACCAGCGCGGTCGGACCCACCAAGCGGCGTATGGCCGGCGACCTCATCCACCGGCTGATGCGGCGCTTCGCGCCGGGCGGCCTGCTGCATTTCGGCCAGGGCAAATGGTATCCGGGCGAATCCCTGCCGCGCTGGGCGCTGACCCTCTACTGGCGCCGCGACGGCGAGGCGCTCTGGGCAAACTCCGACCTGCTGGCGCGGGAGGACGTCGATTACGGCCACAAGGCTCCGGAGGCCGGGCTGTTCCTGGTCACCCTGGCGAAGAGGATCGGCATCGACCCGGCGCTGGTCGTCGCGGCCTACGAGGACCCCTGGCACTACATCCGGCGGGAGCAGCAGCTTCCCGTGAACGTCGATCCGCTCGACAGCAAGCTCGAGGATCCGGAAGAGCGCGAGCGCCTTGCCCGCGTCTTCGGCCGGGGACTGTCCGAGCCGGTCGGCTTCGCCCTGCCGATCAGCCGCAAGATGACGCAGCAGGGACCCGTCTGGCTGTCCAGCACCTGGCCCTTGCGGCAGGAGCGGCTGTTCCTGATGCCCGGCGACAGCGCCATCGGCTATCGCCTGCCGCTCGGCTCCCTGCCCTGGGTGGCGCCGCAGGACTATCCCTACCATTGGGAAACCGACCCCTTCGAGGAGCGGGCGCCGCTGCCCCCGCACCCGGTCCCCTTGCGCCAGCGCGCGATCAAGGGCGCCGACGAGCCCCCCGCCGGCCGTGGCATGCCCCCCGGCGCCCGTAGCGCGCAGATCCAGCGCGCGATGGCCGAGGTCCGCACCGAGATGCCGGAGGAAGGCAAGTCGGCCTGGTGGATCGTCCGCACGGCGCTCGCCTGCGAGGCGCGCAACGGGCGCATCCACCTGTTCATGCCGCCGATGAACACGCTGGAGGATTATCTGGCGATGCTGGCGGAGATCGAGGCCACGGCGCTCGAACTCGACCTGCCCGTGGTGATCGAGGGCTACCAGCCGCCGCGCGACCCGCGCCTGAACTCGCTGGCGGTGACGCCGGACCCCGGCGTGATCGAGGTGAACATCCAGCCCTCCGCTTCCTGGGACGAGCTGGTGCGCAACACCACCGCGCTGTACGAGGACGCGCGCCAGTCGCGGCTGGCTGCCGAGAAGTTCATGATCGACGGGCGCCACACCGGCACCGGCGGCGGCAACCACGTGGTCATGGGCGCCGCCACCCCGGCGGACAGCCCCTTCCTGCGCCGGCCGGACATGCTGCGCAGCCTGATCACCTTCTGGCAGAACCACCCGGCCCTGTCCTACGTCTTCTCCGGTCTGTTCATCGGCCCGACCAGCCAGGCCCCGCGCGTGGACGAGGCCCGCGATGACACGCTCTATGAGCTGGAGATCGCCTTCAACAAGCTGGACGAGGCGGCCTCCTCCAACGGCTGCCCGCCCTGGCTGGTGGACCGCGTGCTGCGCAACCTGCTGACCGACGTGCAGGGCAACACCCACCGCGCCGAGTTCTGCATCGACAAGCTCTATTCGCCCGACAGCTCCACCGGGCGGCTCGGACTCGTCGAGTTCCGCGCCTTCGAGATGCCGCCCCACGCCGAGATGAGCCTGACCCAGCAGCTGCTGATGCGGGCGCTGGTCGCGCGATTCTGGAACGCGCCCTACAAGAACCGGCTGGTGCGCTGGGGAACGGAGCTGCACGACCGCTTCATGCTGCCCTATTTCCTCCAGCAGGACATGGCGGACGTGCTGGCGGACCTGCGCGAGCATGGCTTCGATTTCCAGGAATCCTGGTTCGATCCGCACTTCAACTTCCGCTTCCCGGTCTACGGCCAGGTCAACCAGCGCAGCATCACGCTGGAGTTGCGCATGGCGCTGGAGCCCTGGCACGTGCTGGGCGAGGAGCCGGGCGGCGGCGGCACGGTCCGCTACGTGGACAGCTCCGTCGAACGGCTCCAGGTCCGGGTGAACGGGCTGATCGGCGAACGCCACATCGTGACCTGCCACGGCCGCCGCGTGCCGCTGATCCCCACGGGTGTCGAGGGCGAGTATGTCGGCGGGGTGCGTTACCGCGCCTGGCAGCCGCCGTCGGCCCTGCACCCGACCATCCCCGTCCACACCCCGCTGGTCTTCGACATTCTGGACAGCTGGGCTGGCCGGTCCATCGGCGGCTGCACCTACCACGTCATGCATCCGGGCGGCCGCAACTACGACACCTTCCCAGTCAACGGCAACGAGGCTGAGGGCCGCCGGCTCGCCCGCTTCTATCCCTACGGCCACACGCCGGGTCCGATGGACACCCCGTCGGAGGAGCGGAACCCGCAGTTTCCGATGACGCTGGACCTGCGCCGAGGCGGCTGAGCGCAGCCGCCAATCTCACCGGACGGAAGGCCCGGCAACCGCTCGGACACCTCAAGAGCTTGTAAGGAAAAGCCGAGCAAATCCGATTTGCAACACCCGGCCGGACGAGTCGTCCGGCCGGTTCCATTTTCGGATAGCGGCCTTGCATTGCCGGAAACGCACGTTCACACTCCTGGCGCTGTGAAACTCTCGTGAGCGTTCGAGCCCTGTGGCCGATTCAGACCAGATCTCCGCCGATGCGAACCTGCCCGGTCCGGGCGGTCCCCGGACGGTTCCCTTCCTGCAGGGGTCCCTGTTCGGCGAGGCGGACGCGCTCGGCTACGGTGGGGCCTACGTCTATGACGAGATGGTCACCGGCCAAGGCAAATTGCGGCCCCACTGGCAGACCTTCATGGGGACGCTGGGTCCGCTCGACCCCGACCTGATGTCCGACCGCTGGGAGGAGGCGCGGCGCCTCCTGCACCAGAACGGCGTCACCTACAACATCTACGCCGACCCGATGGGGATGGAGCGGCCCTGGCCGCTCGACATGATGCCCCTGCTGCTGCCCTCGCACGAATGGAAGGCGCTTGAGTCCGGGCTGATCCAGCGGGCGACGCTGCTCAACGCCGTACTCGCCGACCTGTACGGGCGGCAGACGCTGATCCGCGAGGGACGGCTGCCGCCCGCCGTGATCCACGCCGACCCCGGTTTCCGCCGGGCCGTCCACGGCATCCGCGTTCCCGGCGACATCCACCTGCATTCCTACGCGGTCGATCTGGCGCGCTCGCCGGACGGGCGCTGGTGGGTGCTGTCGGACCGCACCCAGGCGCCGAGCGGCAGCGGCTACGCGCTTGAAAACCGCGCGGTCATGTCGAAGGTGCTGCCGGACAGCTTCCGCCATTGCCAGGTGGAGCGGCTGGCGCCCTTCTTCGAGACCTTCAAGGAAACGCTGCTGTCGCTGAGCCCGCGCAAGGACCGGCCGCGCGTGGTCCTGCTGACGCCGGGTCCCTACAACGAGACCTATTTCGAGCACGTCTACCTCGCCCGCTATCTCGGCCTCACGCTGGTCGAGGGCGCGGACCTGACGGTGCGCGACCGGCAGGTCTATCTGAAGACGCTGAGCGGGCTGGAGCAGGTGGACGTCATCCTGCGGCGGCTCGACGCCGATTTCGCCGACCCGCTGGAGATGCGCGCCGACAGCTCGCTGGGCGTGGCCGGGCTGGTGGAGGCGGTGCGCGCCGGATCCGTGGTCGTCGCCAACGCGCTGGGATCCGGCCTGCTTGAGTCGATGGCGCTGAAGTCCGCGCTTCCGACGCTCTGCCGCCACCTGTTGGGGGAAGAGCTGAAGCTGCCGGGCGTCGCCGTCTGGTGGTGCGGCAACGACGCGGAGCGCGCCTACGCGCTGGACTCCCTGGAAAGCCTCGTCGTCAAGCCGGCTTTCCCAGCCCGCCCCTTCGAACCGATCTTCGGCAGCGACCTGTCGAAGGCCGAGCGGGCCGAGCTGGTGGAGAAGATCCGGCAGCGCCCCTGGAACTACGTGGCGCAGGAGCGGCTCGCCCTGTCCACGGCACCGGTCTGGCACGAGGGCAAGCTTCAGCCGCGCCCACTGGTGCTGCGCGTCTTCCTCTGCTCGACGCCGGACGGCGGCTACAGCGTCATGCCCGGCGGGCTGACCCGCGTGTCCACCGAATCCGGCAAGCTCGTCGTCTCCATGCAGCGCGGCGGCGGCAGCAAGGACACCTGGATCCTGTCCGGGCGCCGGCACGAGACGCCGCCGGCCCGCACGCGCCTTTCGCCGCCCGCCGACCCGGTGGCGGAGCCGATCAAGCCGGTGACGACCGACCTGCCGAGCCGCGTCGCCGACGGGCTCTTCTGGCTTGGCCGCTACGCCGAGCGGGCGGAGAGTGCCGTGCGGCTGCTGCGGGCCGCCCACACGCGGCTGACCGACGCGAACTTCCCCGGCGCCGGGGCGCAGATGCGCCCGCTCCTGTCGCTGATGGCCGGGCTCGGCCTCGTGCCCAAGGACTTCTCCGACGTGACGGAGACGGGGACCGGGCGCGGCCTCCAGAACGCGCTCAACGCCTCGGTGTTCGACGCGGACCATCCCTACAGCCTGCGCACCCAGATCGTCCGCCTGCACCGGACCGCCTATTCGGTGCGCGACCGCCTGTCGCTCGACACGTGGCGCGTCGTCTCGGCCATCGAGCGGCAGAGCCAGGGTCCAAGCAGCCATACAGGCAGCCAGACCGCCGGCACTCCGGGACAGCCGGGACAGCCGCCGCGCGCCCGCATCGACGCGGCCTCGATGCTGCTTCGGCTGGACGACATCATGATCAGCCTGGCGGCCCTGTCCGGCCACCAGCAGGAGAGCATGACGCGCGGATCCGGCTGGCGTTTCCTCGACATCGGGCGGCGCATCGAACGCGCCCTCCACATGATCGCGGTCATGCGCGGGGTGAACGTCGCCGACCTGACCCGCTACGACGCCAACACGCAGGAGGCGTCGCTCGCCATCCTGCTGGAACTCGGCGAGAGCGTCATGACCTACCGCTCCCGCTATCTGACGACGGTGCGGCGGGACGGCGTGCTGCAGCTGCTCCTCGCGGACGAGAGCAACCCGCGGGCACTCGCCTTCCAGCTCGCAGCGCTGCATGGCCACCTGACGGCGCTGCCCGGCGGCTCCATGCCGCGCAACGACGACCCGACGGCCAGCGCCGCCGGCATCGTGCGGACCGCCCGCGACCTGCTGCGGGATCCGGCGGCGCTGGGTTCGAACGCGGCGCTCCATTCCACGCTCGACACGCTGGCGGCGTCGCTGCCGGATGTGTCCAACCTCCTCGCACATGCCTATTTCAGCCATGCTTTCGCACGATCTGCCTGAGACGAGCGCCCCGCCCGCCGGCGCCGCCACGATGCGTTACCGCGTCCGCCACACGACGCGGTACGAGTATGGCGAGGACGTGCCGGTGGCCCATCACCTGCTGCACCTCACCGCCCGCCCCCACCCGCTCCAGCGGGTGCGCCGCAGCCAGCTCACCATAACCCCGGCGACGGCGCTGCGCGCCGACCACACCGATTATTTCGGCAATGCCCTGATCTACGTCGCCGTGCAGGAGCCCCACAGCAGCTTCGAGATCACGGCCGAGAGCGAGGTCGAGGTCTTCGCCGCACCCAGGCGCGACCCGTCCGCGACACCGCCCTGGGAGGCCGTCCGCGAGTCCCTGCGCGGCCTCACCGGCCCGGACGATGGGGCGGACATCGTCCAGTACGCCTTCGACAGCGCGCTGGTGACGGTTTCGCCGGACCTCGCGGACTATGCCCGCCCGTCCTTCACGCCGGGCCGGCCCGTCGCCGAGGCTTCCATCGACCTGATCCGCCGCGTCCACCGTGATTTCGCCTTCGACCCGTCGGCGACGACCGTGGCGACGCCGCTGTCCGTGGTCATGAGGCAGCGCCGCGGCGTCTGCCAGGACTTCGCCCAGGTGGTCATCGGCTGCCTGCGCGCGCAGGGGCTTCCGGCCCGCTACGTCTCGGGCTATCTGCGCACCCTTCCCCCGCCTGGCAAGCCCCGGCTGGTCGGTGCGGACGTCAGCCACGCCTGGGCCTCGGTATGGTGCGGCGGCGGGACCGGCTGGCTCGACCTCTGCCCGACCAACGACCGGCCGACCGACCAGGACTTCATCACCATCGCCTGGGGCCGCGACTACGCCGACGTCAGCCCCGTGCGCGGCGTCCTGATGGGCGGCGCCGGCCACGCCCTGACGGTCAGCGTGGATGTCGAGCCGCTGGAACAGGCGGCGGAGTAGAAGGTCCTCCCGTTTTCCGGGAGACGGCAAGGAAAAAGCCCCTCTCCCGACCGGCGGGAGAGGGGCTTTTTCGTGCAGGTCGGCTGGGCCGGATGCCGGCCGTCACGCCGCCGAGGTGTGGACCTTGGCGTTCTGCTCGCGCGTCTTCAGGAAGCGCAGCTTCGGGAAATCCTCCTGGGCGCGGTTCAGGTGCCAGGGGTTGCGGGCAAGGAAGACCAGGGCGCCGTCATGGTCCTCGGCGAGCGCCGAGCGGTTCAGGTCGATGAACTTCTTCAGCTCCGCCTCGTCGTCCGCCTCGATCCAGCGCGCGGCATCGACGCCGGCCCCCTCGAAACGGGCGGTCAGCCCGTATTCCGCCTCGATGCGGGCGGCGAGCACCTCGAACTGAAGCTGCCCGACGACGCCCACGACCCAGTCGGCGCCGGTCAGCGGCTTGAACACCTGGGACGCACCCTCCTCGGCGAAATGCTCCAGCGCCTTGCGCAGGTGCTTCACCTTCATCGGGTCGTCCAGCCGCACGCGCTGGAGCAGTTCCGGCGCGAAGCTCGGCACGCCGGTGAAGCGCAGGTCCTCGCCCTCGGTCAGCGTGTCGCCGATGCGCAAAGACCCGTGGTTCGGGATGCCGATGATGTCGCCCGGCCAGGCCTCTTCCGCCAGCTCGCGGTCGCGGGCCAGGAACAGCACGGCGTTGTTCACCGCCATCAGCTTGCCGGAACGGATGTGCTTCAGCTTCGCGCCGCGCTTGAACCGGCCGGAGCAGAGCCGGACGAAGGCGATGCGGTCGCGATGGTTCGGGTCCATGTTGGCCTGGACCTTGAACACGAATCCGCTGGTCTTCGCCTCGTCCGGCGCCACGAGGCGCTGGTCGGCCGGCTGCGGGCGTGGCGGCGGGGCGCTCTCGGCCAGGCTCTCCAGCAGCTCGCGCACACCGAAGTTGTTGATGGCCGAGCCGAAATAGATCGGAGTCAGGTGGCCCGCCCGGTAGGCTTCCAGATCGAAGGGCGGCATCAGCCCGCGGGCCATCTCCACCTCCTCGCGCAGCTTCTCCACCGCGTGGGCGGGCAGCAGCTCGTCGAGCTTCGGGTCGTCGAGGCCGTGGCACTCGATGCCCTCGTCGATCTCGTCGCCCTTCGTGCGGTCCATCAGGATCAGCCGGTCGCGGATCAGGTCGTAGCAGCCCAGGAAGTCGCGGCCCATGCCGATGGGCCAGCTCGCCGGCGTGACCTCCAGCGCCAGCGACTGCTCGATCTCGGAGATGAGGTCGAACGGGTCGCGCGCCTCGCGGTCCATCTTGTTGCAGAAGGTCATGATCGGCACGTCGCGCAGGCGGCAGACCTCGAACAGCTTCAGGGTCTGCGCCTCGATGCCCTTGGCGCCGTCGATGACCATGACCGCGCTGTCCACCGCCGTGAGCGTGCGGTAGGTGTCCTCCGAGAAGTCCTCGTGGCCCGGCGTGTCGAGCAGGTTGAAGGTGCGGCCGACATAGTCGAAGGTCATCACCGAGGCGGTGACCGAGATGCCGCGCTCGCGCTCCACCTTCATCCAGTCGGACTTGGCGCGCCGCTGCTCGCCGCGCGCCTTCACGGCGCCGGCCATCTGGATGGCGCCGCCGAACAGCAGCAGCTTTTCCGTCAATGTGGTCTTGCCGGCGTCGGGGTGCGCGATGATCGCGAAGGTCCGTCGCCGGGAAACGGCGTCCTGATGTTCGGACATGCGCCTTCCCGTCACTCTCGAAATGCAAATGGCCGAAATGAAAACGGCCGAATTGGAAACGGCGAAAAGGGCCGGGAGCGTCACGCGCCCCGCGGCCCTCTTCCTTGGCCCTATAGATAGCAGTCCGGCCGCCCCGGTTCCAGTCCCGCGGCGGCCGGATCGGCGGTGGTCAGACCCGCGCCTTACAGACTGAGTTCGGCGATCTGCACGGCGTTGAGCGCCGCACCCTTCAGGAGCTGGTCGCCGCAGACGAACAGGTCGAGGCCGCGGTCGCCGAAGACCGGGTTGACGCGGATGCGGCCGACCTCGACGTCGAACTGGCCGGTGGCGTTCAGCGGCATCGGGTAGACGCCGTTGGCCGGGTCGTCGGTCAGCTTCACGCCGGCCGCGTCGCCAAGCACCGCGCGGGCGGCGGCGGCGGTCACCGGCTCGATCGTCTCGATGGTGATGGCCTCGGAATGGGCGCGGTAGGTCGGGATGCGCACGGCGGTGCAGCTCACCGGCAGGTCCGGCAGGTCCAGGATCTTCCGGGTCTCCCAGGTCACCTTCATCTCCTCCTTGGTGTAGCCGTTCTCCTGGAAGGCGTCGATCTGCGGGATGACGTTGAAGGGGATCGGGTGGCGGAAGACGCTGTTGGTGACCGGGCGGCCTTCGAGCTGGTTGCGGGTCTGCTGCTCCAGCTCCTCCATGCCCTCGGCACCGGCGCCGCTGGTCGCCTGGTAGGTGGAGACGATCACGCGGCGGAGGCCGAAGGCCTTGTGCAGGGGGCCGAGCGCCACGACGGCGATGGCGGTCGTGCAGTTCGGGTTGGAGATCAGGCGCTTGGAGGGCTCGTAGGCGCCGGCGTTGATCTCCGGCACGATCAGCGGGATCTCCGGCTGATAGCGGAAGGCCGAGGAGTTGTCGATCACCAGCGGGCCGGCGGCGGCGATGCGGGGGCCGTGCTCCTTGGCGAAGTCGCCGGACACGGCAAGCAGAACGATGTCGCAGTCCTTCACGCGCTCATGGTTGAACTCTTCCAGCGTGATCTGGCCGAAGGGCGTCTCCACGGTGCGGCCGGCGCTGCGAGCCGACGCGAACAGGCGCAGCTCCCCGACGGGGAAGGAGCGGCTGTGGAGCACGTTGACCATTTCACGGCCGACGGCACCGGTGGCGCCGACGACGGCGACGCGGCGGGGAGAAGGGGAAGAGCTGCTCATGATCGTGTCCGTGTCCTGTTGTGTGCGCCCGCGCCGTTGCTTCTGAAACGGTGCCCTTGATGTGCCAGATACGACAAGGGCCCCGTCCGTCTCCGGCGGGGCCCTCGTGGGTGGTGAAGCGTCTCTACCGCATCTTCACGCGCCACTTCCGGACGGCCCGCCGGAGCTGGTCGTTTTGGTAGTGGTAATGATGATGGCGATCGAGCGGTTCATGATCCTATCCATAGACGAACACACGGCATTTGTGAAGTGTCCGCGTGTTCGCCCTGATTGTTATTTTCCTACCCAGTCAACCCTGCCGCTCAGGCGACGTCGTCGTCATTGACCTCCGGCTTGACCGGGTGCACGTCCCAGATCTCCTCGGCATACTCGTTGATCGTGCGGTCCGAGGAGAACCAGCCCATGTTGGTCGTGTTCAGGATCGCCTTGCGGGTCCATTCCTCGGAGTTGCGGTAGAGCTGCATCGCCGCTTCCTGCGCGCGGCAGTAGTCGGCGAAGTCGGCCGTGACCAGGAAATGGTCGCCGCCGTCCGTCAGGGCCTGGACGATCGGCAGGTAGCGGTTGGGATCGTCCGGCGAGAAGACGCCGGTCGAGATCATGTCGAGCACGCGCTTGAGGCTCGGGTTGGAGGCGATGACGTCGCGCGGGTTGAAGCCGCCGGTCACGCGCAAGTCGTTCACCTCCTCCGCCGTCAGGCCGAAGATGAAGATGTTCTCGGCCCCGACATGCTCTCGGATCTCGACGTTGGCGCCGTCCAGCGTGCCGATGGTCAGAGCGCCGTTGAGCGCCAGCTTCATGTTGCCGGTGCCCGAGGCCTCCATGCCCGCCGTGGAGATCTGCTCCGACAGGTCGGCGGCCGGCATGATGATCTCGGCGGCGGTGACGTTGTAGTTCGGCAGATACACGACCTTCAGCTTGTCGTGCAGGGCCGGGTCATGGTTGACCACCTTGGCGACATCGTTGATCAGCTTGATGATCAGCTTGGCCATGTGGTAGCTCGGCGCCGCCTTGCCGCCGAAGATCTTGGTGACCGGCACCCAGTTCACGGTCGGGTTGGAGCGCATGTCGTTGTACAGCGCGATCGTCTGAAGGACGTTCAGGAGCTGGCGCTTGTACTCGTGCATGCGCTTGACCTGCACGTCGAACATGCTGTCGACCTGCACCTCGACGCCGGTCTGGCGGGCGATGAAGGCGGCCAGCCGCTTCTTGTTCTTGCGCTTGGCGCGGCGGAACTCCTCGCGGAAGACCACGTCGTCGGCCTTGTCGCGCAGTGCGGCGATCTGGCTCAGATCATGGATCCAGCTCTCGCCGATGCGGCTGGTGATCAGCTCGGCCAGCGGCCGGTTGGCCTGGTGCAGCCAGCGGCGCGGGGTGATGCCGTTGGTCTTGTTGTTGATGCGGTCCGGGAACTCCGCGTGGAAGTCGGCGAAGACCGTCTGCTTCATCAGGTCGGTGTGCAGGGCCGACACGCCGTTGACCTTGTGCGAGCCGAGGAAGGCCAGGTTGCCCATGCGCACGCGGCGCTCGCCCCGCTCGTCGATCAGCGACAGGCGCGACAGACGCTCCATGTCGCCGGCCGCCCGGGCCTTGGTGCGGTTCAGGAACTTCGCGTTGATCTCGTAGATGATCTGCATGTGGCGCGGCAGCACCCGCTCGATCATCTGGACCGGCCAGGCTTCCAGCGCTTCGGGCAGGAGCGTGTGGTTGGTGTAGGAGAAGGTCGCCCGCGTGATCTCCCAGGCGCGGTCCCATTCGTAGCCGTGCTGGTCGACCAGCAGGCGCATCAGCTCGGCGATGGAGATGGCCGGGTGCGTGTCGTTGAGCTGGACCGCCGCCTTTTCCGCCAGATTGTCGAAGCTGCCGTGGTTCAGCATGTGGCGGTGCAGGATGTCCTGCATCGAGGCCGAGGTGAAGAAATACTCCTGCTTGAGGCGGAGTTCCTTGCCGGTCTCGGTCGCGTCGTTCGGGTAGAGGACGCGGCTGAGATTCTCCGACAGGATCTTCTGCTCGACCGCCTTCATGTAGGCACCTTCGTTGAAGTGCCCGAAGTTGAAGTCGCGGGTCGCGCGCGCCGACCAGAGGCGCAGCGTGTTGATCGTCTCGCCGCCGAAGCCGACCACGGGCGTGTCGTAGGCCATGGCCAGCACGCGCTCGCTGTCGACCCAGCGGTAGGCGCGCTCGCCGACCGAATCCCGGAACTCCTCGACCCGGCCGTAGAACTGCACGGGATAGAGGACCTCGGGCCGCGCGAACTCCCACGGGTTGCCGAACTGGAGCCACTGCTCCGGATACTCGACCTGCCAGCCATGTTCGAAGCGCTGCTCGAACAGGCCGAATTCATAGCGGATGCCGTAGCCGTAGCCCGGCAGGCCCAGCGAGGCCATGCTGTCCAGGAAGCAGGCGGCGAGGCGGCCGAGGCCGCCGTTGCCGAGTGCGGCGTCCGGCTCGGCGTCCAGGACCTCTTCCAGGTTCAGGCCGAGCTGGTCCAGCGCCTTCCGGCACTCCTCCACGACCCCCATGTTCGCCAGGCTGTTGCCGAGCAGGCGCCCGATGAGGAACTCGAGGGACAAGTAATAGACGCGCTTGCTGTCCTTCTTGTAGTAGGTCCGCGTCGTGTCCATCCAGCGGTCGACCAGCCGGTCGCGCACGGACAAGGCCACCGTGTGGAACCAGTCGCGGCGCGTGGCGGCCTTGGCGTCCTTGCCGACCGAATAGACCAGCCATTCCAAGAACGAGCGCTTGAGCCCGTCGACATCCAGACTGCGCCGTTCGATCTCGCGGGACTTGTATCGAGCGTCCATATGCTGACTTTCCGTTGTCCAAGGCCAGGGGGAGAGAGGGCCCGACGGAGGAAGGCCGCGTCCATGCGGGTCCTCCGAACAGGAGGCAGTATCCGGAATGTTGGTTAATAAAACTCTTAGGGATGGAGTCGGAAACGGTTTTCCTTCCATTCTCATGGCCGCGCCGCCAGCGGTCCAGTAAAGGGCCCGGCGGAAGCGGCCCGACGGGCGCCCGCGGCCCCCATCGACCGGCGCCGACGACCTGGGACAACTGCACCACAGTCGCGTCTTTATCGCAACTGCACAATCCGTACGGTTCGGCCGCCGGGCGCTCCCCGGAAACAAAATCCGGGCTCCACGGACCCCGAATCCGGCACCGGACGTTCCCTTCCCGGCAGAAACATCGAAGACGAACTAAGTCTTAGCCAAAATTTCCATTCGCCTTCCACGGAAGTTGAATTCCGTCGTTCCGTCTGGGGAACAACCCGTAAGGGGCCGCGTTTAGAAGGGGACGTCACGAGGAACGGAGGCAATACGGAAGCGCAAAGGCGCCTTCGGATTGCTCACGAGAGACCGGGAGACCGCAGATGACGACCATCCGAAGCAGGGGCCGACCCGCGAGCCGATTCGCCGCCGGCCCCGCCCTTGGGACGCCGTAGCGGCGACACGCCTACAGACCGACCGACACCGCGAAGCTCCAAAAAGGGCCGGCACGCCTCCAGCGCGCCGGAAAGGGGGAAGTCATCCCTCGCCCGAGGCGCCGCAAAGAGCCGCCTCGATGTGAAGAGAACCGTGGAGGAAGAGTAATCATGGCGTACTCGTTCGAATCCGAGCTGATCCGCTGCATGCCCAACCTGCAACGCTACGCCTGCAAGCTGACGCGCGACGCCGCGGCGGCCGAGGATCTGACCCAGGATTGCCTGGCCCGCGCCCTGTCGCGCCAGCACCGTTTCGAACCCGGCACCAACATGCAGGCCTGGCTCACCACGATGCTGAAGAACCTTCACTTCAACAATCTTCAGCGCGAGAAGCACGTCACCAAGATCGAGCTGTGGGACGGCGCCATGTCGGTCGAGGCCGCCCAGATCGCCCGCCTCGTCTTCCGCGACGTGGACCGCTGCTTCGGCGCCCTGACCCCCAGCCAGCGCAAGGTCGTGAAACTCGTCGCCATCGAGGGCCGCCCCTACCAGGAAGCCGCCGAGAAGCTGAACGTCTCCATCGGCACGATCCGTTCCCGCCTGTGCCGCGCCCGCGAGCGGTTGAACACGCTGATGGCCGCCTGACGGCCTTCTCCACGGAAAGGGCGGAGCCGGCGGGCTCCGCCCTTTTTTCTTGCCCTCCTTCCGGCTCCGGAACCCTCGGTCCAGGGCCGGCCCTGATGGAACCGGCCCCCTTGCCTTTGCGTCAGCCGTTGACGACGCTGCCGCCGTTGGGATGCAGCACCTGCCCCGACATGTAGGAGGAGTCGCTCGACGCCAGGAACACGAAGCAGGGCGCCACCTCTTCCGGCTGACCGGCGCGGCCGAGCGGCACGTCGGACCCGAAGCTCGCCACCTTGTCCTCCGGGAAGGTCGAGGGGATCAGCGGAGTCCAGATCGGCCCCGGCGCCACGGCGTTGACACGGATGCCGCGCTCGGCCACCGACAGGGCCAGCGACCGGGTGAAGGCGACGATGGCGCCCTTGGTCGAGGAATAGTCCAGCAGCATCGGGTTGCCCTTGTAGGCGGTGACCGATGTCGTGTTGACGATGGCGCTGCCCTCCTTCATGTGCGGCAGGGCGGCCTTCGCCATGTAGAAATAGGCGAAAATGTTCGTGCGGAAGGTCCGCTCCAGCTGCTCGGCGGTGATGTCCTCGATCTTCTGCTGGGGATGCTGCTCCGCCGCGTTGTTCACGAGGATGTCGATGCGGCCGAACTCCTCCACGACGCGGGCGATGGCGCGCTTGCAGGTCTCCTCGTCGCCGAGGTCGCCGCGGATCGCGGTGCAGGGCTGCCCCTCCTCCCCGACCAGGCGCTTGGTTTCCTCCGCGTCGTCGTCCTCGTTCAGGTAGACGAAGGCGACCTTGGCGCCCTCGCGCGCGAACAGGATGGCGGTCGCGCGGCCGATGCCGCTGTCGCCGCCGGTGATCAGGGCCACCTTGTCGCGCAGCTTGCCGCTGCCGCGGTAGTGGGGCGCCATGGTCGCGGGCTGCGGCGTCATCGGATCCTGGTGGCCGGGCTGCGTGTTCTGGTGCTGGGGCGGCTGACGGGACTCCTGCTGAGCCATGGTTCGCGTCTCCTTGGAATCGGGCTTCTGTGAATCGGGCTTCCGTTCGGGAGGGCCGCGCTCTTTCGAACGGCCCTGATGCCGCCGGACAACAGCCGCCGCCCGGCGCCGTTCCGCAAAAGTGTTTGCTGGAACAACCGCCTATAGCCGCTGTTACCACGCCATGCAGGAACGAAGGGGTGCCGGGCGGAATTCAGGGGAGCCGCCCGTCGGGAGGAACGCCATGCGGCCGGGTCGATCCGCTGAAAGAGCGGAGCACCCACCAAGGGTTGGAAGTCCCGATCGCACACCCCATAAGAAGAGGTAGGCGGCACGATCCAAGGCCTTCGGCGCGTACCCTCAGGGGTGCCGCACCATGTTGCGGTCGTGCCGCGGATCGTTTTCGTCTCTGGGCCCGGCCCCGGCGACGTTCCGGGAACGAAACACATGAAGCGTGTGACGATGAACGATATCAACGCCTATCTCGACGGCGCCCTCGACGAGGACAAGCGCCACGAACTCGAAAAAGCAGCCGAGGGCGACATGGAGATCAAGGCTCTCCTGTCGCAGCACCGGAATCACGTGGAGGAGCTTCACCGCCTCTACGACCCGGTGCTCGAGGAGCCGGTGCCCTCGCGCATGCTCGAGCTTTTACGCCGTCAGAAGAGCTGAAGCCTCCCGACCGGATCTGTCTTTGGTGGCGACCGGCCGGGCAGGTCGCCTTTTTTGTACCCGCCGCCCCGAGGAGGGCGGTCAGCCCTCCCCCTCGTCGGACAGGGACACGAGCGTCGTGTTGCCGCCGGCCGCCGTCGTGTTGACGGACAGCGTCCGTTCGGTCGCGAAGCGCATCAGATAATGCGGACCGCCGGCCTTGGGGCCGGTGCCCGACAGCCCCTCGCCGCCGAAGGGCTGCACCCCGACCACGGCGCCGATCATGTTGCGGTTGACGTAGGCGTTGCCCACGCCCAACCGGCCGTGGATGCGCCGGATCGTCTCGTCGATGCGGCTGTGGATGCCGAGCGTCAGCCCGTAGCCCGTGGCCTCCACCGCGTCCAGCACCGAATCCAGCCGGTCGGCCCCATAGCGGATGACGTGCAGCACCGGCCCGAACACCTCGCGCTCCAGCCGGTCGAGCCGGTCCAGCTCAAAGGCGCGCGGCGCGAAGAAGGTGCCGTGCGCGCATTCCTCCGTCAGCTCCGCCTCGAACAGTGGCTTGGCCTCGCGCGCCATGCGCTCGGCGTGGGCCGCCAGCCCGTCGCGCGCCTCGGCGTCGATGGCCGGGCCGACATCCGTGCGCAGCAGGGCCGGGTCGCCGACGCGGAGTTCGCGCGCCGCCCCGTCCAGCATGGCGATCACCCGGTCGGCGATGCCGTCCTGCACGAAGAGGACGCGCAGCGCCGAACAGCGCTGGCCGGTGGAGCGGAAGGCGCTGGTCACCACGTCGTCCACGAGCTGCTCCGGCAGGGCGGAACTGTCGGCGATCATTGCGTTCTGCCCGCCGGTCTCGGCGATCAGCGGCACGATGGGACCCGGCCGCCGGGCGAGCGTCAGGTTGATCGCGCGGGCCGTCTCGGTCGAGCCCGTGAAGGCGACGCCCTTGACCCGGACGTCCCCGACCAGCGCCGCGCCGATGCGCCCGTCGCCCGGCAGCAGGTGCAGCACCTCCGGCGGCACGCCAGCCTCCAGCAGCAGCTCCACCGCGCGGGCCGCCATCAGCGGCGTCTGCTCGGCGGGCTTCGCCACGACGGCATTGCCGGCGGCGAGTGCCGCCGTCACCTGCCCGACGAAGATCGCCAGCGGGAAGTTCCAGGGGCTGATGCAGGCGAACACGCCGCGGCCATGCAAGGAGAGCTGGTTCAGCTCACCGGTCGGCCCCGGCATGGTCTTGGTCTGGAAGTCGGCGCGCGCCCGCACCGCGTAGTAGCGGCAGAAGTCCACCGCCTCGCGCAGCTCGGCCAGCGCGTCGGGAATGGTCTTGCCGGCCTCGCGGACGCAGAGCGCCATCAGCTCGGCCCGATGCGTCTCCATCAGGTCGGCGGCGCGCTCCAGAACCGCGGCGCGCTCGCCGGCGGGGCGGCTCGACCAGCCCGGGGCCGCCTTGGCGGCGATCGCCAGCGCCCGGTCGAGATCGGCCTCGGTCGCCTCGACGACGGAGCCGGCGACGCGCCGCTGGTCCGACGGGTCGCGCAGCATCCGCTCCGCCCCGGCGGACGGCTTGCCGCCGACCAGAGGCGCCGCGCGCCAGCTCTTCGCCCAGGCCTCGCCCATTGCGGCCATCAGCGGATCGATCTGCGCCGCGTCGGACAGGTCGATGCCCGCGGAGTTCCTGCGCTCCGCCCCGAACAGGTCGAGCGGCTGGGGAATGCGCGGGTGCGGCTTCACGGCGAGCCGGGCGGCGCGGCTCACCGGGTCGGCGACGATCTCCGAGACCGGCACCTGATCGTCCTGGATGCGATTGACGAAGGAGCTGTTGGCGCCGTTCTCCAGCAAGCGGCGGACCAGATAGGCCAGCAGGTCCTCATGGCTGCCGACCGGCGCGTAGACGCGGCATGGCATCTCCGGTC
Organism: Azospirillum sp. SYSU D00513; assembly: GCF_017356015.1. Lineage (GTDB taxonomy): Bacteria > Pseudomonadota > Alphaproteobacteria > Azospirillales > Azospirillaceae > Azospirillum. The sequence continues at coordinate 34,499 of NZ_JAFIQV010000020.1, read as the reverse complement.
CCACAATTTGGTGGTACAAGGGCTCGCCCATGCCGTGCAGCCGCTGGAACTCGAAGCCCCGGCCGCGCTCGCCCCGCTCGCCCGACATCTCCAGCACGGCGGCGACCGTCTGGGCGTTGTGGGTGGCGAACATCGGGTAGAGCCGGTCGCGCATCTCCAGCATCCGCCGCGCGCAGGCAAGATATGAGACGTCCGTGTTCACTTTGCGGGTGAAGACGGGGTAGCCGTCCAGCCCGCGCTCCTGCCCGCGCTTGATCTCGCTGTCCCAATAGGCGCCCTTCACCAGCCGGACCATGATCCGGCGGCCGGCGCGGGCGGCCAGCTCGCCCAGCCATTCGATGACGGCGATGCCCCGCTTCTGGTAGGCCTGGACCGCGAGCCCGAGCCCGTCCCAGCCCGCGAGATCCGGATCCAGTGCCACCGCCTCGAACAGGTCGAGCGAGAGTTCCAGACGGTCGGCCTCCTCCGCGTCCACGGTCAGCCCGATGCCGGCCGCCTTCGCCTGGAGGCAGAGCGCCTTCACCCGCGGCAGCAGCTCGGCCATGACGCGCTCGCGCTGGGCCACCTCGTAACGGGGATGGATGGCCGACAGCTTCACCGAGATGCCCGGCGACGCGTACACGTCCCGGCCCCGGCGGGCGGCCCCGATGGCGCCGATCGCCATGGCGTAGGTGTCGAAATAGCGCTGCGCGTCCCGCTCCGTCCGCGCGCCCTCGCCCAGCATGTCGAAGGAATGGCGGTAGCCGTGCTTCTCCTGGTCGGCGGCGCGGTCCAGCGCCTCCCCGATGGTGCGGCCCATCACGAACTGGCGGCCCATGATGCGCATCGCCCGCAGCATCGCCTGGCGGATCACCGGCTCGCCCGCCTTGGCGATCAGCCGGTCCATCACCTTGGACGGCTTGCCCTCGGTCTGCTCGTCCAGCCGGATCACACGGCCGGTCAGCATCAGCGCCCAGGTCGAGGCGTTGACGAAGATGTTGTCGGCACGGCCCAGATGGCTGTTCCAGTCGGCGGTGCCGATCTTGTCGCGGATCAGCGCGTTCGCCGTCTCGGCGTCCGGGATGCGCAGCAGCGCCTCGGCAACGCACATCAGGGCCACGCCCTCGCGGGTGGACAGGCCGAACTCCTGGAGGAAGGCATCCAGCATGCCGTAGCTGGTGCGCGCCCGGCGCACTCCCTCGACCAGCCGCGACGCCTCGGCCTCGACGCGGGAGCGCGCCTCGATCGGGAGCATGGCCCGCTGGACGAGCGCCTCGACCGCGCGGGTCTCGTCCATGCGGTAGGCCGGCCCCATGGCGGCGCGGTGCGTTCCGGCGGCGGAGCCGTGATTCGCGGGAGAGTTCGCGGAAGAAAGCGGCAGGCTGGACATCGCGGGGCACTCCGCACAACGGGTTGAGTTATCTTCGTTGTATTCCCTGTTTCGCCGAATGTGGCATGGTTCACGGCTATCCGAACAGGATAAGATCACACCCGGAACCGCCCTTCCCCGAAGGAAATTCGCCCATGACGGAGCGGCCCCTCGACTCGACCGACCTGAAGATCCTGCGCGAGCTTCAAGAGGATGGAAAGATCACGAACGTGGAACTCGCCAGACGCGTCAACCTCAGCGCCGCCGCCTGCCTGGAACGGGTGAAACGCTTGCAGAGCGAGGGATTCATCCGCAAATACACGGCCCTGCTCGACCCGCAGAAGCTGGGGGCGAGCCTGATGGTCTTCGTGGAGGTGGTGCTCGACCGCACCACGCCCGCGCGGTTCGACGATTTCAAGAAGGCGGTTCTGCGCATGCCGCAGGTGATGGAGTGCCACATGGTCGCCGGCGGCTTCGACTATCTGGTCAAGGCGCGCGTGCGCGACATGACCGAGTACCGGGCCTTCCTGGGCGAGTTCCTGGCCAACGCCGGCGGGGTGCGGGAGACGCACACCTATGTCGTGATGGAGGAGATCAAGAACGTGGTCGCCATTCCGCTCAACCCGCGTTCGGTGACGGCGTGACGGATTCGGCATTGCCCTTGCGGCCGGGGCGCGGCCGCATGGCCCCCTCCATCCTCCTCGGTCCAGCGCTCTACTTCCGGGGGGAGCAGGGCGACCGCTGGCGCCTGTCCGCCCTTTTCGTGCTGGATGGCGAGACGGAGCCCTTCGACCTGCGGGTGGACGGCGTCACCCTGCCCGTCCCGCCGCGCCATCTCGCCCGCTGGCGTGACCGGCATGTGTGGCGCTTCGACTTCGCCGTGCCGCGCGGCCTCCGCGACACGGAGGTCGCCTACGGCTTCGCCGACGGGCCGAACTGGACCCTCACCGTTCCCGGCCGCACGGGCCAGCCGCGGATCGCCTACGTCTCCTGCAACGGCGTGGAGCGGGAAGACCGGCTCGCCGGCCTCGACCAGCCGCGCAACGCGCGCTGGAGCGACCTGCTGGCCCGCCATGGCGAGCAGCGCTTCCACCTGCTGCTTCAGGGCGGCGACCAGCTCTACGCCGACGCGGTGTGGCGCGAGGGACCGCTGCTCGGAGGCTGGCGCAAGCGCTACGCGAAGGGAAAGGCGGAGGGCGAGTTCACCCAGCCCATGGCCGAGGAAGCCAAGGACTTCTATTTCGCGAACTACATGGGCGGCTGGGGCCAGCCGGAAACTGCGGCCGTCATGGCCGCCATTCCGTCGGTCATGATGTGGGACGACCACGACGTGTTCGACGGCTGGGGCTCCCATCCTGAAGAAGAGCTTCGGCACCCGGTGGTCCAGGGCGTCTACGGCGCGGCGCGGCACCATTTCTCGCTGTTCCAGCTCGGCTCCGGGCTGGACTCCCTGCCGGAATGCGTCTGGGGCGGCCCGGTCGGCACCTTCACCCAGGGCTTCCGGATCGGCGAGGTCGGCATCTTCGCGCCCGACCTGCGCAGCGAGCGCACGCCGGCCCAGGTGATGTCGGCGGCGACCTGGTCGCTCCTGCCGGAGTGGCTGGACCGGTTCAAGGGCTGCCGCCACCTCCTGCTGATGTCCAGCGTTCCGCTGCTCTTCGCCGACACGGCGGGGCTGGAGCGGGCCATCCGGCGGCTGCCGGTCCGCACCGGTTTCGAGGACGACCTGCGCGACCAGTGGCGCAGCCCCGCCCACGCCGAGGAATGGCGGCGCTTCCTCTCGCTGCTGATCGATTTCTCCCGCCGCACGGGCTGCCGCGTCACCGCCCTGTCGGGCGAGATCCACGCGGGCGGGCGCGGCCTGCTGCGCGGCGGCGGGGTCGAGATGTGGCAGCTCATCGCGTCGGGCGTCGTGCATCCGCCGCCCGGCCGGCTGCCCGCCTTCGCGCTGGAACGCATGGCGGCGTGGCGCGACCGGCCGCTGGACGGATACACGCTGGAGATGCCGCCCTTCCCCGAATCGGGAAAGCGCATCATCCGGCAGCGCAACTGGCTGTCCCTGATCTTCGACAACCGGGGGCAGATCCACGCCCGATGGGCCGCTGAGGGCACGCCGGAGGGTTACAGCCAGACCATCTAGCGCCGGCCTTCTACGAGGTGGGCTTCTCCAGCACGAAGAGCAGCCCCGGGATCGGCACACCCTTCTCGGTTCGCGGCGCCACCGGCTCCAGCGTCACCACGGCAAACCCCTGCTCGGAGGCCAGCCGGCGCAGGTAGGCCTCCGCATGGGCGTAGCGGCGCGACGGGCCGAGCGTGAAATCCTCGCCATCGCTGCGCTCCACCGTCGCGGCGAAGTGCCCGCCGGGGCGGAGAGCCCGGCGGGCCGCCGCGAAGAGCGGCGCGAGGTCGCCGATGTAGACCAGCACGTCGGCGGCGACCAGCAGGTCCCAGCTTCCGGGCGCGGCGTCCATCGCGGCGACCACGTCGCCGACCTGGAGATCGTCGTAGAGGTTGCGCTGCCGCGCCTTCTCGACCATGCGGGGCGACAGGTCCACCCCCGCGAGATGGCCGGCGAGCGGACGGAAGGCCTCGCCCCCCAGCCCCGTCCCGCAGCCCAGGTCCAGCACGCGCAGGCCCGTCCTGGGACCCGGCAGCGCATCCACGGCGGCGCGCAGCCGGACCGGGGCGACGTAGCCGAGCTTGCCCAGCAGATGCTGGTCGAAGCTGTCGGCGTAGCGGTCGAACAGCGCACGCACATAGGCGGCCGTCAGGTCCGTCGGGCCGCCGCTCTCCAGCGCCTCGATCAGAGCGGCGCTGCCGAGCCCATCCCCCTCGTCCAGGTCGCGGGCGCGGCGCAGGGCGGCCAGCGCCTTGTCCGGTTCGCGCAGGACGATCCAGACGCGCCCGATGTTATGATGAAGGGCCGCCTCATCCTCGTGCCGGCGGACGAGCGGCTGAAGCAGTTCCACGGCGGCCAGCGCGTCGCCCGACTCGACCAGCAGGGCGGCCAGCTCCAGCGCGGCCTCCAGGTCGCCGGCGCGCAGGACCAGCGCCTCCCGGTATTCGGCGATGGCCTCGGCGGAATGCCCACCGGCCACCAGCGCGCGGGCGAGGCACAGCCGTGCCGCGGCGGAATCCGGGCGCTCCTCCACCAGCAGGCGGCCCGACGCCACCGCCTCATCCGTCCGGCCGGCAGCCCGCAAGGCTTCCGCAAGGCCCAGCCGCAGGGGCCAGGAGCGCGGGTCGAGCGTCACCGCCCACCCGTAAGCGGTCACGGCGGCGGCCGCAGCCCCGGCGCCGAGCAGCGAGTCGGCGAGCGCGCCCCAGGCCTCGCCGAGGTCCGGCGCCAGGAGTCCGGCAGCGCGGAAAGCGGCGGCGGCCGCGTCCGGCGCGCCGGCATAGAGGCGCTCATAACCCAGTTCGAACAGGCGGTCGGGGGAAAGCGGCCCGGTTTCCGGGTCCGGCATCGGCAGATCGGTCGGCGGATCGGTCGGCACTGGGGCGCAGCCTTCGAGTCGAAACAGGCGCCGCTTATGGCATGGGGCTTCGCGGCCGGGCAAGCCGCATCCGAGGTGGCCGGTCTAGACCTTCGGCATTTGGGATAAATCCATTTTGATGCGGATGTCACAGGCGTCTTCGCACGTTTCGCGCCTGACATGAAAAACCGCCCTATTCCAACACCTTATGGCCCGATGTTCACGGTCTATTACCCTCGGCTGAAATGGATGGGTGACATTCGACAGTGCCTCGCTGTGGTATATCCAAGGCCTAAATAGGTTGACGGTCGATCAAATTTTTGGAAATGTCCCCTCGACGCCCGGTTGGTGGCGTTGATCTTTTCGAGGAGGCGGTCACCGTAAAGAGACTCGGTGACCGGAATGTGAGCCCCGCGCGGGGGGCCAGCCCGTTTCAGACGGGTAACTGAACGAGGGAGGTACCCGGTATGCAAGGACGACAGCAGCGTGCGCGCGTTCACTACGCCCGCTGGGCCGCTCTGGCACTCGGTTTCAACGTCATCGCCTTCCTCGGAAGCCCCGCAGCGGCGCAGGAAAACTGCGTCACGCACGCCGTCGAGGCGGAGCGCGAGTTCAACATCCCCTCCGGCCTTCTCGTGGCCATCTCCCTCGTCGAAAGCGGCGAAGGCGGCGCACCCAGCCCCTTCGCGATGAGCGTGCAGGGCCGTTCGGTCTACGCCCGCAACCCCGGCGACGCGGCCCGCCATCTGCGGGACAAGAAGGGCAAGCTTCTCAACAACGTGTATGTCGGCTGCATGCAGCTTTCGCTCAGCGTGCACCGCGCCTCCTTCGAGCCGGTCGAGCGCATCGTGCAGCCGCGCGAGAATGTCTATTACGCCGCCCGCCTGCTGCGCCGCCTCCATGGCGAGCAGGGAAGCTGGAAGACGGCGGTCGCCCGCTACAACGGCGGCTCGCTGCGCCAGGCGCAGAGCTACGTTTGCAAGATCTGGCAGCACCTGACGGAGCTGGACCCGCAGAGCGCCAAGCTGCTCGAATCGGCGCGCTGCGACAACAGCAGCCCCGCCTCGGTCGCGCCGCGCACCCGCCGCACCTTCCAGAACGCCCAGGAAGTCGCCTCCATCAACTGATGGAGCGCGCCCCACGCCGTCGGATGGCCAGGGATCCCGCGCCGGTTCCGCCTTCCCCGGCATGTTTCTCCCAGGATGTCTTGGCGGCGTCCTCCCGGATCGGGTAAACCCGTTCCTCATGAACTACCGTCATATTTTCCACGCCGGCAACCCGGCCGACGTGATGAAGCACGCCGTGCTGGCGATGATCCTGGATCATCTGCGCGCCAAGCCGACGCCATTCTGCGTGCTGGACACCCATGCCGGCATTGGGCGCTACGACCTGGAGTCGGAGCCCGCGCGCAAGACCCTGGAATATCAGGACGGCATCGGCCGCCTGTTCGGCGCGCCGCCTGCCCACCCCGCTCTCGCCCCCTACATCGAGGCCGTCTCCGCCCTGAACCCGGACGGCGTGCTGCGCTGGTACCCCGGCTCTCCGCGCCTGACCCGCGCGCTGATGCGGGAAAACGACCGGCTGGTGCTGGTGGAACTGCATCCGGAGGATTGCCGCACCCTGCGCGACGAGTTCAAGGGCGACCGCCAGACCTCCGTGCACTGCCAGGACGCCTATGTGGCGTTGAAGGCCCATCTGCCGCCAAAGGAGAAGCGCGGGCTCGTCCTCATGGACCCGCCCTTCGAGCAGCCGGACGAATACGCCCGTCTCGCCGAAGGGCTGAAGGCCGCGCACCGGCGCTGGCCGACAGGCATCTTCGCCCTCTGGTATCCGATCAAGGAGCGCCCTGCGGTCTGGCGCTTCCACGAGGCGCTGGAATCGGCGGGCATCCCGAAGATCCTGACGGTCGAGCTGACCTGGCACCCGGAGGACACCCACACCCGCCTGAACGGTTCGGGCCTGATGATCGTGAACCCGCCCTGGCGGCTCGACGAAAGCCTGCGCGAGGCCCTGCCCGCCTTGCACGCCGCCCTGCCCTCGACCGGCGGCGGCGTCACCGTGGACTGGCTGGTGCCGGAGGCCGCGCGGGAATAGCTCTCAAAAAACGCCACGGCGCGCCACGGGGATCACGTCCCCATGGCGCGCCGTGGATGCCAGGAACCGGAACCGCGGTGCGGGCGGTCGGTGCGTGGATGTTCGATGCCCGGTCTTTTGCCGCCTGATCTTTCGCTGCCTGAGCCTACGCCACGGGAACGGCCGCCGCTTGGACGGCCGGTGCGCCGGAAGGCGGCGTCGGCGTCGGCGTCGGCGTCGGCGTCAGGCCGCCGAGGTCAGCGGAAAGCCGCTGTAATCGAGCGAGGCCGACCAGAAACGCTCCAGCTTGCGCAGCGTCTCGTTCGCCTTGACCAGCTCCTCGTCGCTGAAGCCGGCCTTTTCCAGCGCCGACAGATGGCGCTCGAACATGCGGCTGATCTTCTCGCGGAGGTCGAGGCCCTTTTCGGACAGGCGGACGCGCACCGACCGGCGGTCGTGCGGCGAACGCTCCTGGCCCAGATAGCCGTTCTCGACCATCTTCTTGACGTTGTACGAGACGTTCGAGCCGAGATAGTAGCCGCGGGCGGTCAACTCGCCGACGGTCATCTCGTCCTCGCCGATGTTGTACAGGATCAGGCTCTGGACGTTGTTGATGTCCTGGATCCCGAGCCGGTCAAGTTCGGTCTTGAGCACTTCCAGAAAGTGGCGGTGAAGCCGTTCGATCAGGAGGATGCTTTCATAGTAGGGTTTGCGCACCGCGGTCTCCTATGGCTCTAACCGGATGGTGGCCGCTGCGGGACCCTTCCGGGTGACTTAATTGAGATTAACCGATCGATGACCGGCAATCATCTCAATTATTCCGGAAAAGCCCTCGCCCGATAGCCAGGATTTGCCGACGGCCCGAGGAGCGCCAACGGTGCGGCAGAACGCGCCCGGACCAAACCGCCGCCCGCACCCCCCGCCATGTCCGCTCCCCTCGCCGTCACGCCCGCTCCTTCACACCTGCCGGGTTTGAGATAAGTCTCGGAAGGATTTCGATACACTAACGCTCAAGAGCGCGGAAAGTGCCCGAGTCGCCCTCCCGAAAAGCGCGGTGGATGAGAGAATTTTTTCCGCCACGGCGCAACCCCGGGTAGCCCGGCGAGGTGCGCTCCAGCTGAGGGCGAAGCGCCGCCCTCAGCGGACTCCGTCCAAGAACAGCCCCACGGTGTCCTCCACCAGCCGCCGGACCTCGTCGCGCGCCGGCGCCTCCTCCGGGCGGAGCAGGATCTTCAGGTAATGCTCCCCGTGCAGGAAGCCGAGGAAGGTCGTGGCCGCGCGGTCCGGGTCCTTGACGCGGAGCTGCCCCCGCTCCGTCGCGGCGCGCAGATAGTCCGAGAGGATGCCCTGAACCGAATCCGGCCCGCCGCGCTGAAAGGTGTCGATCACCCTGGGGAACTGCTCGCTGTTCGCGATCAGCAGCCGCATGATCTTGGCGCTGTCGGTCGTCAGCAGCTCCTGCGCGAAATGCAGGCCGAATTCGGTCAGCGCTTGGCGCGGGTCGTCGTAGTTGAGGGAGATCTCCCGAAGCTGCTCCGTGAACTGGCGGCACTTGATGGACACGGCGCTCTCGAACAGGCCGGTCTTGTCGCCGAACGCCTCGTAGAGCGTCGTCCGTGACCCGCCGGAGCGCGCGATGATGTCGCTCAGCGTGGTGCGCTCGAACCCGCGTTCCATGAACAGCGCCCAGGCCGCGTCCAGGATGGCCTCCCTCCGGGCATCGCCGCGCGGGCCGGGAGCCCGCAGGGCGCCCTTTTGGCTGGCGGCCTTGTCGCCCTCACCCATTCCCATACCTTCCTGACAGGCTTTGTGCTTTGCACCATTGTGCTTTGCGCAAACTCGATGTACTGTATCATACAGTACACAGGCATTGGTTATCAACGTTAGGTTTGCCAGGCTGGCCCTGCTGCGGCGACTCCGACCCGGAGTCGCCTTTCGCGCTTGGGCGGTCCGGATGGCTCCTTTCAACAAACGTAAGTTCAAGGGATCGCGACCATGCATTACCGGTCAGTCAAAAACGCGTCGGCTGGCGCCGCCCTGTTCATCCTGGCAGCGTGCGGCATCGCCGGAGACGCGCTGGCCCAGCAGGGCGGCCCGGGGCGCCCGCCGCCCCAGGTCGGCGTCGTGACGCTTCATCCCCAATCGGTCGATCTCACCACCGAGCTGCCGGGGCGGGTCGCCGCCGCGCGGCTGGCCGAGGTCCGGCCGCAGGTCAACGGCATCATCCTGAAGCGCCTGTTCGAGGAGGGCGCCGAGGTCAAGGCGGGGCAGCAGCTCTACCAGATCGACCCGGCCCCCTACCAGGCGGCGCTCGACACGGCCAAGGCCGAACTGGCGCGCGCCGAGGCGACCGCCAATTCGGCGCGCACCAAGGCCGCCCGCTACCGCGACCTCGTGCGCTCCCGCGCGGTCAGCCAGCAGGATTACGAGGACATCGCCGCGACGCTGCTGGAGAGCGAGGCGTCGGTCGCCGCCGCCAAGGCGGCCATCCGCACGGCCCAGATCAACCTCGACTACACGAAGGTCACCTCTCCCATTGCCGGCCGCATCGGCCGCTCGGCGATGACGGAAGGCTCGCTCGTGACCGCCAACCAGGCGCAGACGCTGGCGACCGTCACCCAGCTCGACCCGATCTACGTCGATCTCACCCAGTCCAGCGCCGAACTCTTCCGCCTGCGCCAAGCGCTCGGCAAGGACGCGCTGCGCGGCGGCACGGCCAAGGCGCCGGTGCGCCTCATGGTCGGCGGCGGCGACGACGCCGTCTACGCCCATGAGGGCGAACTCCAGTTCTCCGAGGTGATCGTCGACGAGACGACCGGCTCGGTGCGCCTGCGCGCCGTCTTCCCGAATCCGAACCAGGACCTTCTCCCCGGCCTCTTCGTCCGGGCCAAGGTGACCTGGGGCGCCGTGACGGACGCCTACATGGTGCCGCAGCAGGCGGTGATCCGCCGCCCTGACGGCAGCGCCTTCGTGTGGGCCGTGGGCGAGGACCAGAAGGCCACCCAGAAGACGGTCAAGGCCGAGCGCGCCATCGGCGACAAGTGGCTGGTGTCGGAAGGCGTGACCCCCGGCGAGCGGGTGATCGTCGAGGGCGTCCAGAAGGTGGCGCCCGGCGCCCAGGTCAGCGTCGCGAACGTCGGCGGCCCCGGCGAGCAGGCCCAGGCGGACGTCCCGTCCGCCGGCACGGCCCGCTGAACCGCAAGACGCGGAAGCGGAATGACACGCGGCTGAACGCTGGCGAACGACAAGGTTAGAGCACCATCATGGCGAAATTCTTCATCGACAGGCCGGTCTTCGCCTGGGTGATCGCGATCGTGATCATGCTGGCCGGCGCCCTCAGCATCCTGAGGCTCCCGGTCGAGCAGTACCCGGCGATCGCGCCCCCCTCGATCCAGATCACGGCGAGCTACCCCGGCGCTTCGGCGCAGACGCTGGAAAGCACGGTGACCCAGGTCATCGAGCAGCAGATGAACGGCCTGGACTACCTGCGCTACATCTCCTCGACCAGCGACGGCACGGGCAACGCCGAGATCACCCTGACCTTCAACCCGGAGGCCGACCCCGACATCGCCCAGGTGCAGGTGCAGAACAAGCTGCAGCTCGCCATGCCGCGCCTTCCCCAGGAAGTGCAGCAGCAGGGCGTCCAGGTCTCCAAGGGCAACAGCACCTTCCTGATGGTGCTGGGCTTCGTGTCGCGCGACGGCTCGATCGAGCAGAATGACATCTCCGACTTCGTCGCCTCGCGCATCCAGGACCCGATCAGCCGCGTCACCGGCGTCGGCAACGTCACCCTGTTCGGCGCCCAGCACGCGATGCGCATCTGGATGGATCCGAACAAGCTGATCAGCTACGGGCTGACCACGACCGACATCGTGACGGCGATCACCGCGCAGAACGCCGAGGTGTCGGCCGGCCAGCTCGGCGGCGCGCCCGCCGTGCCCGGCCAGCAGCTCAACGCTACGATCATCGCCCAGACCCGCCTGGAGACTCCGGAGGAGTTCGGCAACATCCTGGTGCGCGTGAACACCGACGGCTCGCAGGTCCGCCTGTCCGACGTCGCCCGCATCGAGGTCGGCGCCGAGACCTCCGAGATCATCGCGCGCTACAACGGCATGCCCGCCGCCGGCGTCGGCATCAGCCTGGCGACCGGCGCCAACGCCCTGGACACGGCCGACGCCGTGCGGGCGCGGCTGGCCGAGCTGGAGCCGATCTTCCCGGAGAGCATGGAGGTCGTCTATCCGTACGACACCACTCCCTTCGTGACGATCTCGATCGAGGGCGTGGTCCACACGCTCCTGGAAGCGGTCGTCCTCGTCTTCGTCATCATGTACCTGTTCCTGCAGAACTTCCGGGCGACGCTGATCCCGACCATCGCCGTGCCGGTGGTGCTGCTGGGGACCTTCGGCGTGCTGTCGGCGGCGGGATTCACCATCAACACGCTGACCATGTTCGCCATGGTGCTGGCGATCGGCCTTCTCGTGGACGACGCCATCGTCGTGGTCGAGAACGTCGAGCGCGTGATGGAGGAGGAAGGGCTGCCGCCCAAGGAAGCCACCCGCAAGTCCATGGGCCAGATCACCGGCGCGCTGATCGGCATCGCCCTGGTGCTGTCCGCCGTGTTCGTGCCCATGGCCTTCTTCAGCGGCTCGACCGGCGCCATCTACCGCCAGTTCTCGCTCACCATCGTGTCGGCCATGGCCCTGTCGGTCGTGGTGGCGCTGGTGCTGACCCCGGCGCTCTGCGCCACCATGCTGAAGCCGCCCAAGCACGGGCACGGCCACGCCAAGCGCGGCTTCTTCGGCTGGTTCAACCGCACCTTCGACCGCTCGAATGCGCGTTACCAGAAGGGCGTCGCCCACATGGTGCGCCGCCGCCTGCCCTATCTCATCGTCTATGCGGCGCTCGTCGGCGGGCTGGCCGTCCTGTTCATGCGGCTGCCCACCGCCTTCCTGCCCGACGAGGACCAGGGCATCATGTTCACCCAGGTGTCGCTGCCCCCCGGCGCCACCTCCGAGCGGACCCTGACCGCCATGAAGGAGGTCGAGCGCCACTTCCTGGAGACCGAGAAGGAGTATGTGAACGGCATCTTCACGGTCGTGGGTTTCAGCTTCAGCGGCCGCGGCCAGAACGCCGGCATCGGCTTCGTCAACCTCAAGCCCTGGGACGAGCGCGAGGGCGAGGCGGGCAACGTTCAGACCATCGCCGGACGCGCCATGGGCGCCCTGTCGCAGGTCCGCGACGCCATGATCTTCGCCTTCACCCCGCCCTCGATCATCGAGCTGGGCAACGCCACCGGCTTCGACTTCCAGCTCGTGGACCAGGCCGGCCTCGGCCACCAGAAGCTGACCGAGGCGCGCAACCAGCTCCTGGGCATGGCCGCCCAGAACCCGGCCCTGATGGCCGTCCGACCCAACGGTCTGGACGACACGCCGCAGATGCGCGTGGACATCGACCGCGAGAAGGCGAGCGCGCTCGGCCTGTCGCTGGGCGACATCAACCGGACGCTGAGCGCCGCCTGGGGCTCCAGCTACGTCAACGACTTCGTCGAGAACGGACGCGTCAAGCGGGTCTTCCTCCAGGCCGACGCGCCCTACCGCATGCTGCCGTCGGACATGGAGCGCTGGTACATCCGCAACGCCAACGGCGAGATGGTGCCCTTCTCGGCCTTCTCGACCAGCCGCTGGGAATACGGCTCTCCGCGCCTGGAGCGCTTCAACGGCAACTCCTCCCTCAACATCCAGGGCCAGCCGGCGCCGGGCGTCAGCTCGGGTGCCGCGATGGCCGCGATGGAGGAGATCGCCTCGAAGCTGCCGCAGGGCATCGGCTACGAATGGCAGGGCCTCTCCTACGAGGAGCGGCTGTCGGGGTCGCAGGCCCCGATGCTCTACGCGCTGTCCATCCTCGTGGTCTTCCTCTGCCTCGCCGCCCTGTACGAGAGCTGGTCGATCCCGGTCTCGGTCATCCTGGTCGTGCCGCTCGGCGTTCTCGGCGCGGTGATCGCCGCCCATCTGCGTCACCTGCCCAACGACGTCTATTTCCAGGTCGGCCTGCTGACCACCATCGGACTGTCCGCCAAGAACGCCATCCTGATCGTCGAGTTCGCCAAGGACCTGCACGAGGAGGGCATGGGGCTGATCGAGGCCACGATCGAGGCCTGCCGCCAGCGGCTGCGCCCGATCCTCATGACCTCCTTCGCCTTCATCCTCGGCGTGCTGCCGCTCGCGATCAGCACCGGCGCCGGCTCGGGCAGCCAGAACGCCATCGGCGTCGGCGTGATGGGCGGCATGATCTCGGCCACCATCCTGGCGATCTTCTTCGTGCCCGTCTTCTTCGTGACGGTGATGGCGGTCGTCGCACGCTGGTCGCCGCGTCCGGCCCCGGTGAACCAGGCGGACATGGCGCAGGCGGACTGACGTGAAGAACGGAAAGAACAAGACCATGAAGAAACGGCGTCTCGCGTCCTCCCCCCTGGCCGCCTCCCTGGCCGCCATGCTGCTCGGCGGCTGCTCCCTCATACCGGAGATGGCGCTCCCGCCCGCACCCGTCCCGGCGAGCTGGCCCACGGGCGAGGCCTACAGGGCGTCGGCCGCGGCGCTGCCCGCCACGGCGGCGGCCGGCCCGGCCCAGGGGCCGGTGCTGAGCGATCTCGCCTGGCGGGAGTTCTTCCGCTCGCCCCAGATCCAGTCCCTGGTGCAGCAGGCGCTGGAGAACAACCGCGACCTCCGGGTCGCGGCGCTGAACGTCGAGCAGGCGCGCGCCAGCTACCGCATCCAGCGGGCCGACCTGCTGCCGACCGTGGGCGTCGGCGGCGGGCTGACCCGCCAGCGCACGCCCTCCAGCCTGTCGCCGCTCGGCCGGGGCGGCGTCTCCAGCCAGTACGACCTCAGCGTCGGCATCACCTCCTTCGAACTGGACTTCTTCGGCCGCGTCCGCAGCCTCCAGCAGTCCGCGCTGGAGAGCTATCTCGCGACCGACCAAGCCCGCGTCGGGGCGCAGATCGCGCTGGTCGCCGAGGTCGCCAACGCCTACCTGACCCTGCTCGCCGACCGCGAGCTGCTGAAGCTGACCGAGGACACGCTGCGCACCCAGCAGCAGTCGCTGGACATCACGTCGCGCAGCTTCAGCCAGGGCGTCGGGACGCAGCTCGACGTCGCCCAGGCCCGCACGGCGGTGGAGACGGCGCGGGCCAACCGCGCCACCTACCTGCGCTACATCGCCCAGGACAAGAACGCGCTCGCCCTGCTGGTCGGCGCACCGCTCGACGAACGCGCTCTCGACGCCGCACCGCCGCTGGACACCGGCGCCTTCGTCTCGGGCCTGCCGGTCGGGCTGCCGTCGGACCTGCTGCAACGGCGCCCCGACATCATCGAGGCGGAGCACAACCTGCGCGCCGCCAACGCCAACATCGGGGCGGCGCGCGCGGCCTTCTTCCCGTCGATCAGCCTGACCGCCTCGGCCGGCACGGCCAGTGCCGCGCTGTCGGGCCTGTTCGACGGCGGAAGCGGCGCCTGGACCCTGATGCCGCAGATCAACCTGCCGATCTTCGACTTCGGCCGGCGGGAAGCCAACCTGGAAAGCGCCAAGGTCCAGCGCGAGATCGGCGTCGCCCAGTATGAGCGCGCCATCCAGACGGCCTTCCGCGAGGTGTCGGACGCGCTGGCCGCCCAGGGCACGCTGGACGCCCAGCTTGAGGCGCAGACCGCCCTGGTCCGCGCGACGCAGGAAAGCTACGACCTGTCGATCCTGCGCTACAACCGCGGCCTCGACAGCTTCCTGAACGCGCTGGATTCGCAGCGGTCGCTCTATGCCGCCCAGCAGGAGCTGATCAACGTCCGCCTCCAGCAGCTCGCCAACCTCGTGACGCTCTACAAGGTGCTGGGCGGCGGGGCGCCGGAGGCCGCGGCCAGGCAGATGGCGTCGCGCAACTGACGCCCACTCGCCCGGCGGCGCTCAGCGGCCCAGCACGCGCCGCAGACGCCACCACAGGGCCGCGGGGGTGAAGCGGCCCGGAGGCCGCACGATGCGTCCGGCCTCCGCGAGCACCTCCGCCGGCAGGTCCAGCTCGGCAGCCCATGCGTTGGCGATCACCTGTTCCGGACGGGTGGCGCCGACGATGGCGGCGGAGACGTTGGGGTTGCTCAGCACCCAG
Source organism: Azospirillum sp. SYSU D00513 (assembly GCF_017356015.1). Taxonomy (GTDB): domain Bacteria; phylum Pseudomonadota; class Alphaproteobacteria; order Azospirillales; family Azospirillaceae; genus Azospirillum. The sequence continues at coordinate 19,453 of NZ_JAFIQV010000020.1, read as the reverse complement.
GCGAGCGCCAGCTGCGCGGGCGTCACCCCATGAGTCTCCGCCAGCGCCCTCAGGCGCTGCACCGACTCCAGCACGGGACGGCTCAGCCACTCGCGCGGGAACCAGGCGCCCATCTCGGCGTCGGCGGCGCGCGACCCGGCCGGGACGGGGTCCTCCGGCCGGTATTTTCCCGTCAGCACCCCTTGCCCCAACGGCGACCAGACGATCTGGCCGATTCCGTTCTCGGCGCAGAGCGGGAACACCTCCGCCTCCGGGGCGCGCCAAAGCAATGAGTATTGCGGCTGGCTCGACACGAAGCGTTCCACGCCCGGCAGGGCGAGTGCCGCGCGGATTCGGTCCGCCGGCCATTCGGAAAAGCCGATGTACCGCACCTTGCCCTGCCGCACCGCTTCGGTCAGCGCCTCCATGGTTTCCTCCAGCGGCGTGTCCGGGTCGTGCCGGTGGCACTGGTAGAGGTCCACCCGCTCGACCCGCAGCCGCCGCAGGGAGGCGTCGAGCTGTTTGACTACCTGCGCGCGGGACAGCCCCCGGTCGGCCTCGGTCATGGGGAAGAACAGCTTGGTCCCGACGACGTAGGAATCCCGCGGCACGCCGGCCAGCGCTTCGCCCAGCAGCTCCTCCGCAGCACCCCGGCCGTAGATGTTGGCCGTGTCGAAGAAGTTGATGCCCTGGTCGAGCGCCGTGCGCACGCAGGCGACGGCGCGCTCCCGCTCCACCCCGCCGCCATAGGTGAGCCAGGACCCCAACGCGATCGCCGACACGTTCAGGTCGCTGTTGCCGAGCCGCCGGTACCGCATGCCCCCTCCTGTTCGTTGTCCTGAACCTGAAGTGAGGATCGCGGCGCGGCCCTGCAAACGCTCTTGCGGAACTCCGCCCCCCGCTGCCGCGTTGGGCGGGTGCGGGACGCCCCCCGCCACCGGACAGCAGGATCGACACCCATGAAAATGGCCATCGTTCTCAATCAATCCGCCGGCAGCCTGGTGGGGCGGCCGATCGACGACACGGTGGCCCTGATCCGCTCCGCCTTCGAGAAGCGGGGGACCGAGGTCTCCATCACCACGGTCGAGGGCGCCGCCTGCGACGACGCGCTGCGCAAGGCCATCGAATCCGACGCGGACACCATCGTGATCGGCGGCGGGGACGGCACGGTGCACGGGGCGGTCAACCGCATCCTGCCCACGGGCAAGACGCTGGGCATCATTCCGCTCGGCACGCTGAACCTGCTGGCGCGGGACCTCGGCACGCCGCTGGACCTCGAAGGGGCGATCGAGGCCCTGGCCGACGGCGAGAAGCGCGCCATCGACGTCGCCGAGGTGAACGGCAAGGTCTACCTGAACAGCTCCGTCCTCGGCTTCTACCCGGCGGTCGTGCAGGAGCGGGAACGCCAGCGCAAGCAGCACCGGCTGCTGAAATGGCCGGGCATGGTGGTGGCGCTCGCCAAGTCCCTGCACCGGCTCCCGATTCTCGACGTCGAGATCGACTGGGGCCAGGGGCCTCGCCGCATCCGCACGCCGATCCTGGCCGTGTCGAACAACATCTACGACGAAGGCTTCGGGCTGGTGCTGCGGCGCGAGCGGCTGGACAGCGGAAAGCTCGGCGTCCATGTCGCGCGCAACCGTGACGCCCGCAGCATCCTTCGCCTGATGGCACGACTCGTGATGGGGACCTGGAAGCGCGACGACGAGCTGGAGACGCTGACCGCGACCCGGCTGACCGTCCGCACCTTCCGCGGACGGCTGAAGATGGTCAACGACGGGGAGGTTCTGCAGATGAAGGCCCCGCTGCACTACAGCATCCGTCCCGGCGCGTTGAACATCCTCGCCCCCCGGCGGGAGCCCGCGCAGGACACCGCCCGGAACGGGGCGGCGGAAGGGGTGGCGGGGAGCGACGCGGCGTGAGGCGGATCGCCCACATCTCCGACCTGCATTTCGGGCGCATCGACCAGAGGGTGGTGGAAGGGCTCCTGGCCGACCTGAAAGCCCTGCCGCTCGACCTGATCGTCATCTCCGGCGACCTCGTGCAGCGCGCTAAACCCAGCCATTTCCGGGAGGCGCGCGCCTTTCTGGACCGGCTTCCGGTGCCCTACATGGTGGTGCCCGGCAACCATGACATTCCCGTCTACAACGTGCTGCTGCGCTTCACCGACCCGCTCGGCAACTACAAGCGCTTCATCAGCCGGGATCTCAGCCCCGTCCACATCGATTCGGAGATCGCCGTGCTGGGCATCAACACCGCCCGGTCCCTGATCTCGGACTTCTCCGAAGGGCGCATGAACCGCGCGCAGATCGCGCGGGTGCAGGAGGTGTTCGGGCCGGTCCCGGAGACCGTCTTCAAGATCCTCTTCACCCATCACCCGTTCCTGCCGCCGCCCGACGCGCCGGGCACCCGGCTGGTCGGCCGCCACAAGCTGGCCTTGCCGGCGCTGGAATCCGTGGGCGTGGACCTGCTTCTGGCCGGGCACCTGCACCGCGCCTATTCCGGCGACATCATGACGCACCACACCCAGGTCGCTCGTTCCATCCTGGTGGCCCAGGCCTCCACCGCGACCTCGACCCGGCTGCGCAACGAGGCCAACGCCTACAACCTCATCACCGTGGACCATCCGCGTGCGATCTTCGAGGTCCGGTCCTGGGAAGGGGCGGCCTTCACCGGCGGTTTGGTTTCGACTTGGATCAAACGGGACGACCGCTGGACTCTTGAAGCGCAGGATACGGGATTCAGACCTGTGACCGGCGCGGCTTGAGTCCGCCGCCGCCGGGGGCGTAGGATCGCGGCGTCTTCGTAAGGAAAGCGTACGAATCCAATGCCCTCCACCCCCTTCCCGACCAACCTCTCCTTCCCGCGCACCCGCATGCGGCGCAACCGCGCCGACGCCTGGACCCGGCGCCTCGTCGCCGAGAACAGCCTCAGCACCGACGACCTGATCTGGCCGGTCTTCGTCATTGAGGGGCAGAACCGCCGTGAGGCCGTCGCCTCCATGCCCGGCGTGGAGCGGCTGACCATCGACCTGCTGACGGAAGCCGTGGCCGGCGCGCGCGAGATGGGCATTCCCTGCGTCGCGCTGTTCCCGGTCGTGGGCGCCGAGAAGAAGTCGGAGGACGGGGCCGAGGCCTACCGGCCCGACAACCTGATGAACCGCACCATCCGCGCCATCAAGGAACAGGTGCCGGACATCGGCATCCTCGGCGACGTGGCGCTCGACCCTTATACCAGCCACGGCCATGACGGCATCGTCCGCGACGGCTATGTACAGAACGACGAGTCGGTCGAGGTGCTGGTCCGCCAGGCCCTGTCCCAGGCGGAGGCCGGCGTGGACATCCTCGCCCCGTCGGACATGATGGACGGCCGCATCGGCGCGATGCGCGACGCGCTGGACGCCGGCGGGCACGATCTGGTCCGCATCTGCTCCTACGCCGCGAAATACGCCTCGGCCTTCTACGGCCCCTTCCGCGACGCGGTGAATTCCGGCGGCTTCCTGAAGGGCGACAAGAAGACCTACCAGATGAACCCCGCCAACAGCGAGGAAGCGCTGCGCGAGGTCGCGCTGGACCTCAACGAGGGCGCGGACATGGTGATGGTGAAACCCGGCCTGCCCTACCTGGACATCATCCGCCGCGTGAAGGACGGCTTCGGCGTCCCGACCTTCGCCTATCACGTGTCCGGCGAATACGCGATGCTGAAGGCCGCCGCCCTGAACGGCTGGATCGACTACGACAAGGCCGTCCTGGAAACCCTTCTGGGCTTCAAGCGCGCCGGCACCGACGCGATCCTGACCTACACGGCGCTGGATGCGGCACGGATGCTGAAGCAGGGGTGAGGTTGGAGAGGTTGGAGATGGTGCAGCGCGACGACGAAAGGCGTGATGAAAAGGTCGAGGCACTGCGGTTGCTGATCGACGAACGCCGCGCTGGTGTCTTCATCGATCTTGATGACGGCGAAAGGGAAACCCGCGCGATGCTGGCGCGGAAGAGGAAGGCCCGGACGGCGCAATAAACTGCACAGTCCTCACCTTCCCGTCCCCTTTAATGCCGACCGGGTTTCCCTTCTCCGTTAGGAGGTTGGGAACCGCCTCAGTTACTTCGGCACCCCGCGCCAGACCTGATACTGGTTGGTTTCGGCCAGCAGGTCGGCGTGGCCGAAGGCGGTCTTGAAGAGCTTGCCGACGCCCGCGGTGCGCTGGGTGACGGCGATCAGGGCGCCGCGCAGCTTCAGGTACTGCTTGGTGCCCTTCACCAGATCCTCCAGCATGCCGAAATCCTCGTCCTTTCCCCGGTGGAGCGGCGGGTTGGAGACGATCAGGCCGAAGCGTTCGCGGGTGCCGAGCCCGGCCAGCCCGTCGCTCAGCACCAGTTCGGCGTCCGGCACATTCTGGCGCGCGGCGTGGAGCGCCACCGCGTCGATGTCCAGCAGGGTCAGCTTCGCCTCGGGCGCGCGTTCCCGCACGGCCCGCGCGATCACGCCGGCGCCGCTGCCGAAATCGAGCACGTTGGTGCCGGGGGCGATCTCCGGCAGCACGGCCAGCAGCGCCTCGGTGCCGGGATCGAGCCGGCCGTGGGCGAAGAGGCCGGGGTAGGAGACGAGGTCCAGCGGCTCCGCCCGGCCCGGCAGGGCGAAGGCCACCGTCTCCCGCCAGTCCTCCAGCCCGCCCCTGGCCGGCTCGGCGGTGCGACGGGTTTCCAGCACGCGGGCGCGGCGCTTGATGGACAGGGTCTCCCCCCCCTCCACCAGCCCGGCCAGCCGCTTGGGCGCGGAGGTGATGCCCTCGTCGTTGCCGCCGACGATCCACAGCGGCGCGCCGGGAGGCAGGCGGGCCGCCAGGGCGTGCAGGCTCATCTCGAAGGCATCCCAGCCGCGCGGCAGGCGCAGCACGGCCGCGTCGAACGGCCCTTCGGCGGGCCAGGGCGTGGCCGCCCTGCCCTCGCCGGCGATGCGGTTCCAGGAGACGGTCTCGGCCCCGCCCTCGGCGAGCGCCCGCTCCATGGCGCCGCCGGTGTCGCCGGCGACCAGGACACGGCCCTGCGGGCGGCGTTCGGACAGGGTTTCGGCGGCGACCTCCGCGATCGTGATGTCGCGGTCGGTCGCCCGGTTGGAAAGACGGCTCACGGCGTTCTGCCCTTCCTCAACCCCGGTCGCGCATCAGCCGCGCCTTGTCGCGCTGCCATGTGCGTTCCTTCTCGGTTTCGCGCTTGTCGCCCTTCTTCTTGCCGGTGCCGACGCCGAGCTGCACCTTCGCGATGCCACGGTCGTTGAAATAGATCTGCATCGGGATCAGCGTGGCGCCCTTCAGCTTGATGGCGCCCATGAGCTTGTCCAGTTCGCGCTTCTTCACCAGCAGCTTGCGCGGCCGCTTCGGCTCGTGCTGGAAGAAGCGGCCGGCCTGCAGGTATTCCGGCAGGTAGGCGTTGAACAGGTACAGCTCGCCCGACTTAAGCCCGGCATAGGCCTCGTTGATGCTCGCACGGCCGCCGCGCAACGACTTCACCTCGGTGCCGGTCAGCATCAGGCCGGCCTCGATGGTGTCGTCGATGAAATAGTCGAAGCGCGCACGGCGGTTCTGTGCGGCGATGCGCCTTGATTCGGGCTCGCTCGCGGCCAACTCCGTCTCCTCTAACTGTTGATGTCGCCGGTCAGGACAACAGCCCGGCCTTCGTCATGGCTCCGCGCACGATCGCCTTACCCTGCTCCGACAGGGGCACCATCGGCAGGCGCACCTCCTCGGTGCATTTGCCGAGCAGGCTCAACGCGTACTTCACGGGCACCGGGTTCGTCTCCACGAACATGGAGTCGTGCAGCGGAGTCAGCCGGTCGCGGAGCGCGAAGGCGGTGGCGTAATCGCCCTCGCGCCAGGCGTTCTGCATGTCCGCGCAGAGCTTCGGCGCGACGTTCGCCGAGACCGAGATGCAGCCCACGCCGCCCTGGGCGTTGAAGGCCAGCGCCGTCACATCTTCGCCCGAAAGCTGGGCGAAGTTCTCGCCCGCCTCAAGCCGCATGCGGGCCGGCCGCGCGAGGTCGGCCGTGGCGTCCTTCACCCCGACGATGTTGGGCAGCTTCGCCAGCCGGCCCATCGTGGCGACGGACATATCCACGACACTGCGGCCCGGAATGTTGTAGATGATAATCGGCAAATCCGCCGCGTCATGGATCGCTTTGAAATGCTGGTAGAGACCCTCTTGCGTCGGCTTGTTGTAGTAGGGCGTCACCACGAGCGCCGCCTGGGCGCCGGCCTTCCGGGCGTGGCGGGTCAGGCCGATCGCCTCTTCGGTCGAGTTGGAGCCGGTGCCGGCGATGACCGGAACCTTGCCCCCGGCCGCCTCGACGCACAGCTCGACGACACGGTTGTGCTCCTCGTGCGACATGGTGGCGGACTCGCCCGTCGTGCCGCACGGGACCAGTCCATGAGTGCCCTGCGAGACCTGCCATTCGACGAAGGACTGGAAGGCGGCCTCGTCGACTTTCCCGTCCTTGAACGGGGTCAAGAGAGCGACGATGGAACCGTGAAACATGCCTGCCACCTCCGACGGACTTCAAAAAAAGTGACGCGCACATTAGCCGCACCCGCCGGCCTGGGCAAGAGCGCCCGGGGGGCTCTGTTTGCTGGACTGACCAGCGTTTTCCTGCTGGCCTCGCTCCCCTTCGCCGGCGGCGCCCACGCGGCGCTGCTCAGCGGGGACGATCTGGCCGTCTACCGGCAGGCCTTTGCCGCCGCCGGAAAGGACCGCCACGGCGAGGCGCTGCGCATCGCCTCCCAGGCGCGGGAGAAGCTGCCGGCCAAGGTCATCCGCTGGCTGGAGCTGTCGGCCCCCGGCGGCGGCAGCTTCGAGGAAATCGCGGAGTTCCTGCGCGAGGAGCCGGACTGGCCCAACCAGGCCGCCCTGCGCCGCCAGGCGGAAAAGGCCATGCCTCCGGACCTCGGGACCGACTCCGTGCTGTCCTGGTTCCGGAAACACCCGCCGCTGACGCTTGACGGCTTCCGGCGCCACGCCGACACGCTGCTGGCCGCCGGGGAGACCGACCGGGCGGCCAAGCTCGTGCGCGACCGCTGGGTGTCGGCCGACTTCAGCGCGGGCGACGAGCAGGATTTCCTGGCGAGCTACGGCCGCCACCTGCGCACGCAGGACCACAAGGAACGGCTCGACCGTCTGCTGTGGGAACGGCAGGAGGCGCCGGCCCGCCGCCTTCTCGGCTTCTTCGACGACACCTACGACACGCTGATCGAGGCGCGGCTGGCCTACGACACCGACGCGCGCAACCCGGAAGCCAAGCTCGCCCGCGTGCCGGCGAGCCTGCGCAACGACGCGGGTCTGCTGTTCGATCAGATCCGCTACCTGCGCCGCAAGGGCGACGACGATGGCGCCCTGGCCCTCCTCGCCAAGGCCCCGGCGAAGCTCGGCAAGCCGAGCGCCTGGTGGACCGAGCGCCACATCCTGGCGCGCCGGGCCATCGAGCGGCGCGACTTCAACCTCGCCTACCGCATCGTCGAGGCGCACGGCCAGACGGAAGGCGGCGGCCTCGCCGACGCGGAGTTCCTGGCGGGCTTCCTCGCCCTGCGCTTCCTCGACAAGCCGTCGGAGGCCTTCGGCCATTTCCACAAGCTGTACCGTTCCGTCGGGGCGCCGATCAGCAAGGCGCGGGGCGCCTACTGGTGCGGCCGCGCGGCCGAGGCGCTGGGGCAGAAGGCCCAGGCCAAGGAATGGTTCGAGACGGCCTCGCAGTTCGGAACGACCTATTACGGCCAGCTCGCCGCGAAGCATCTCGGCGGCAAGGGGCACATCGACCTTCCCGGCGAGCCGAAAGTGAGCAACGCGGAGGCCACGGCCTTCGAACGGCGAGACCTCGTCCGGGCCGCCCGGATGCTCTCGGAGATCCTCGGCAAGGACGACAGCCTGACCACGGCCTTCCTGCGCCGCATCAGCCTGGACGCCAAGACCCCCACCGACTTCGTGCAGGCGGCCAAGCTGGCGCGCGAGGTCGGGCGCCGCGACCTGGCGGTCGCCGCCGCCAAGGACGCCGCCCAGGACAACGTCTTCCTGGTGGAGGCCGGCTATCCGATGATCAAGACTCAGGCCGACCGCCCGGAATCGGCCCTGGTGCACGCGATCATCCGGCAGGAGAGCACCTTCAACCCCCTCATCGCCTCGTCGGCCGGGGCGCGCGGCCTGATGCAGCTCATGCCCGGCACGGCGCAGCAGGTGGCCAAGCAGCTCGGCATCAGGAACCACAAGCTCGCCCAGCTTACCGCCGACCCCGACTACAATGTCCGGCTCGGCTCGGCCTATCTGGCGGAGATGATCGACCGCTGGAACGGGTCCTACGTGATGGCGGTTGCCTCCTACAACGCCGGCCCGGCGCGGACGCGCCAGTGGCTCGACCAGTTCGGGGACCCGCGCGAGGGCGCCATCGACATCGTGGACTGGATCGAGCTGATCCCCTTCTCCGAAACGCGCAACTACGTCCAGCGCGTCATGGAGGCGATGCTCGTCTACCGCGCGCGCATCCAGGGCAGCCGGGCCGACCTGAATCTCGACAAGGAACTGCGCCGATGACCACGGCCGCTACGACGGAACACGGCTTCGACGGCATCCGCGCCTGCGTCTTCGACGCCTACGGAACGCTGCTCGACGTCAATTCCGCCGCGCGGCGCTGCGAGGACGCGCTCGGCGGCGGCTGGGAGACCCTGGCCGCCACATGGCGCGCCAAGCAGCTCGAATACACCTGGCTGCGAAGCCTCATGGGCGACTACGCCGATTTCGAGCGGGTGACCGGCGACGCGCTCGACTATGCGCTGGAGCGGCACGGCGTGATCGGAGAGGGCTTGCGGGACCGGCTGATGGCGCTGTACCGGCAACTGGATGCCTATGGGGATGCGGCCGCCTGCCTCGGCACGCTTCGCGGGCGCGGGCTGAACACCGCCATTCTGTCGAACGGCTCGCCGGCCATGCTGGACGCGGCGGTCGCCGGGGCCGGGCTGGCCCCGCACCTGGACGCGGTGCTGTCCGTCGATCCCCTGCGCGTCTACAAGCCCCACCCTTCCGTCTATCAGCTCGCCTGCGACCGGTTCGGCGTGATGCCGGAGGCGATCCTGTTCGTCTCCGCGAACGGATGGGACGCCGGGGGTGCCGCGCGGTTCGGCTTCCGGGTGGCGTGGCTGAACCGCGCCGGTTTTCCCGCGGAACGCCTTCCGGCCGCACCCGCGGCGGTTGTGGACAGCCTGTCCGCCATCCCGGACCTTCTGCCGGCCTGAACCCGCGTGGCGGCGGTCGGGCAGTCGAAGGGGAACGCGGCCCAGTCACGGGATCGAGTCATTTACAAAAAGGGAGTAATCCGTACTGCCGGAAGCATTATCAACTGCATTTAATCTTCTTTTAACTATAACCGGGCTTAATTCCCTGGCGCATGCACTCGAATATGCATTCTCACCGTGACAAGGAAGCAGATTAAATGCCCGCTCCGATTGTGGCCGATGAAGTTCGCCAGGCCTGCCAGATCCATGCGCGTCTGCTCGACGCCTTCATCGATCTCACGCAGCGCGAGTTGGAGTCGCTTGCTCCCGGCTTCGTGTCCGAAAGCCTGACCGAGTCCATCGAAAAGCTGCGCATCGCCCGCAAGTCCTACGGCAGCCTCGGCGGCGTGATCGCCGTACCGGTCGCGGCGTCGCGGGCGGCCTGAGGCCGCGCTCATCGGCCGCGCTCATCAGGGTACCTGGCGGTTCTGGACCGCCGCGCGCGCGGGGCCACAGCGGCTCGGTCGCGTGCGCTTTCCAAGAGGCTCGGGGCTGCCGCGCAGTCCGGCGGGAGCAGCCCCGGCCGATGCTCAGGCCGGGACCGCCTTGCGGGCACGGGGCTTGCGCGCCGGAGCCGGCGCTTCGGCCGCAACGGCCTCCTTGGCGGCCGGCTTCTTCGCAGCCGGCTTGGCGGCCTTCGCCTCCGGAGCCTTCGCTTCGACGGGCTTGGCAGCGCCCGGCTGCTTGGCCGCTTTTGCTTCCGCCGGCTTGGCTTCGGCCGCCTTGGCGTCCGCGCCGGCTACGGCCTTCGGGGCAGCAGCCTTCTTCGCCGCGGCCCGGGCCGGCTTCGCAGCAACGGCCTGCGCCGCCTCCGCTTGGAACGGTTGCGCGGCCACTTCCGCCTCGGCCCTTACCCAGTGTTCGAAATCGCAGCCGTGCGGGCAGCCCTCTTCAAGCCAGATGGCGTAGGCACGCTCACGGGTCCGCTGATCGACGTCCGCGCTCATACAATCCTCCTCGATCGTCTAGGCACAGGCCGGCACGCGCAGCCCCTGTGCAATGGTGCGACGCGATGGTGCCCCAGCCGCGATTTCGGTGCAATTTGCTCAATGGTCGGAGGCCATAGGCGCGTGCATCGGCCTTTATTCCGATGACGTTTCGCCGTTTTCCGACTGTTTCTGCTGCACTGCACGCCAGCGGGCAACGTTCCGGTTGTGCTCGGCGAGCGTCTTGGCGAAGGCATGGCCTCCCGTGCCGTCGGCCACGAAGTAGATGAAGTCGTGGCGTTCCGGCTTGAGAACGGCCGTCAGCGACGCGAGCCCCGGATTCGCGATCGGCCCGGGCGGCAGGCCGTCCGCCACATAGGTGTTGTAGGGCGATTCGAAACGCCAGTCGGCGCGGGTCAGCGCCCGCCCGAGTTCTCCCGTCCCATCGGTCAGGGCGAAGATGACGGTGGGGTCGGACTGGAGCCGCATGCCGGCTTCCAACCGGTTCAGGAACACGCCGGCGACGCGCGCCCGTTCGGACGCGACGCCGGTCTCCTTCTCGACGATGGAAGCCAGCGTCAAGGCCTCTTCGGGCGTCCTGACGGGCAGATCCCCGTCCCGGCTCTTCCACGCCTCGGCCAGGGCCTTGTCCATGCCCTGCCGCATGCGCGCGACGACGGACGCGCGCGAATCACCGAAGGTGAAATGATAGGTTTCCGGCAGGAGGCTGCCGTTGGGCGGCACCGGCTCGACCGATCCGGTCAGCGCCTCCTCCTTGTCGAGCAGCGCCATCACCTGCACGGAGGTCAGCCCCTCCGGCACGGTGAGGCGGCGCACGACCGTCTTGCCCTGGCGCATTTGCTCCAGCACGCCGGAGATGCTGACGCCGGGCGCGAAGGCGTATTCGCCCGCCTTCAGCGGACGGCGGTCCCCGGCCAGTTCGCCGGTGAGCTTCGCCCCATAGAGGAACAGCAGCGGCTCATCCAGGACGCCCGCCCGGTCGAGGGTTTCGGCGATGGCTTCGAGCCCGCTGCCGCGCGGCACCACGACGGTCGCCGGGCCGTCGAGCGGCCCGGGCGCCATGACGCGCAGGGCGCCCCAGAAGGCGCCCGCCCCCCCGGCGGTGAGCGCGGCGAGTGCCGTGGCCGCGATGCGGAGGCCCCAGCCCATCGCCGCCTCCCTTACGCGAACTCCTTGAAGATCAAGGAGGCGTTCGTCCCGCCGAAGCCGAAGCTGTTCGACAGGGCCGCCGTCACGCGGCGTTCCTGCGCCACCTTCGGCACGAGGTTGACGCCCTGGCAGCTCTCGGACGGGTTGTCCAGGTTCAGCGTCGGCGGAACCACGCTGTGGTTCATCGCCTTGATCGAGTAGATCGCCTCGATCGCGCCGGCGGCGCCCAGCAGATGGCCGGTGGCCGACTTGGTGGAGGACATGGCGGCCGTGTCGAGATCCGCGCCGAACAGGCGGCGGACCGCGCCCAGTTCGATCTCGTCGCCCAGCGGCGTGGAGGTGCCGTGGGCGTTGATGTAGCCGATGTCCGCCGGGCTCATGCCCGCGCGCTTCAGGGCCATGGTCATGGCGCGGAAGCCGCCGTTGCCGTCCTCGGCCGGGGCGCTGATGTGGTGGGCGTCGCCCGACAGGCCGTAGCCGACGATCTCGGCGTAGATGTGCGCGCCGCGGCGCTTGGCGTGCTCCAGCTCCTCCAGCACGACGACACCGGCGCCTTCGCTGATCACGAAGCCGTCACGGTCCTTGTCGTAGGGGCGGGACGCCTTCTCCGGCGTGTCGTTGAAGGCTGTCGAGAGCGCGCGCATGGCGGCGAAGCCGGCGATGCCGAGGCGGGTGACCGCCCCTTCCGTGCCGCCGGCCACCATCACGTCCGCGTCGTCCCACATGATCAGGCGCGCCGCGTCGCCGATGGCGTGAGCCCCGGTCGAGCAGGCGGTGACCACCGAATGGTTGGGGCCGCGGAAGCCGTGCTGGATGGAGATGTGGCCCGAGGCCAAATTGATGAGGTTCGCCGGGATGAAGAAGGGCGACAGGCGCCGCGGCCCCTTCTCGTGCAGCGTGATGGCGCCTTCGGCGATGCCCGGAAGGCCGCCGATGCCGGAGCCGACCATGACGCCGGTGCGCTCGCGCTGCTCGTCGTTGCCCGGTTCCCAGCCCGAATCCTTCACCGCTTCCTGGGCGGCGGCGATCGCGAAGAGGATGAAGTCATCCATCTTCCGCTGATCCTTGGGCGGAACGAAGATGTCCGGATTGAAGAGCCCCTCGCCGTCTCCGCGCGGAACCTGGCCGGACACGCGCGAGGCGATGTCCGAGACATCAAAGCCCTGGGTCGCCCGGATGCCGGAAGCGCCGTTGACCAGGCGGTCCCAGTTGTGCTTGTGGCCGACACCGAGCGGCGTGACCAGACCGAGGCCGGTAACGACGACACGTCTCATGGGAATTCCCTTGGTCTTCTTTTTCCGTTCTGACGGAATGTCCACGACGGCCAGGCCCGTTCCTTGGTGCCTGGCCCCCGGAGTCCTGCCGCTGGGGTCAGGCGGCGCTCGACTTGTTGATGAAGTCGATGGCGTCCTTGACCGTCAGGATCTTCTCGGCGGCGTCGTCCGGGATCTCGCAGCCGAACTCTTCCTCGAAGGCCATGACCAGCTCGACGGTGTCGAGGCTGTCGGCGCCCAGGTCGTCGATGAAGGAGGCATTCTCCGTCACCTTGGCTTCCTCGACACCGAGGTGGTCCACAACGATCTTCTTCACGCGCTCGGCGATGTCACTCATGTTCCTGAACCTTCCAATCCTTGAGACGGCAATCTTTGAGACCGCTTGGGGGAAATCCGGCCATACCACACGCGGGTCCGCGTGTCGTTCCGCCGCGAAAAGCCCCGTCCGATAACACATTTCGGCAGGCTTGACCAGCGCCCGAGGGCACCGGCCGCCGTCCGTTCCGCTGCTTTTTAGCGAAACCTCAGATCATCGCCATGCCGCCGTTGACGTGCAACGTCTGGCCGGTGATGTAGGAGGCCTCCTCGCTCGCGAGGTACACGACCCCGGCGGCGATCTCACCCGGCTCGCCCATGCGGCCGGCCGGTATTCCGGCGAGCAGCTTTTCCTTCTGCTCGCCGTTCAGCGCGTCGGTCATCGCCGTGGTGATGAAGCCCGGCGCGACGCAGTTGACGGTGATTCCACGGGACGCCACTTCGGCGGCCAGCGCCTTCGACATGCCGATCATGCCGGCCTTGGAGGCGGCGTAGTTGGTCTGGCCGGCGTTGCCGGTCACCCCGACGATGGAGGTGATGCCGATGATGCGGCCCCAGCGGCGCTTCATCATGCCGCGCAGCACGCCCCGCGACAGGCGGAAGGCGGCGGTCAGGTTGACGTCGATGACGGCCTGCCAGTCCTCGTCCTTCATGCGCATGGCGAGCTGGTCGCGCGTCAGGCCGGCGTTGTTGACCAGAACATCGATCTGGCCGAGTGCTGATTCGGCGTCCTTGACGAGCTGTTCGGTGGCCGCCGCGTCGGCGAGGTTGCCGGGGACGACCCGGGCGCGCTCGCCCAGCTCGGCCGCCAGCTCCTCCAGCGGGCCGGTGCGCGTGCCGGACAGGGCGACCGTGGCGCCCTGCGCGTGCAGCGCGCGGGCGATGGACGCGCCGATGCCGCCGGATGCTCCGGTCACCAGAGCCTTCTTGCCGGTCAGATCGAACATTGTAGCCTCACAGCGTCTTGAGGAAGGATTCGACATCGGCCGGCCCCTGGATCGACACGGCCGACAGCTCCTTGTCGATGCGCTTGGTGAGCCCGGCCAGGACCTTGCCGGCGCCGACCTCGACCAGCGTCTCCACGCCCTGCTCCTTCATGAAGAGCACGCTCTCGCGCCAGCGGACCATGCCGGTCACCTGCTCGACCAGCAGGCGGCGGATCTCGTTGGGGTCGGACACCGGCGCGGCGGTGATGTTGGCGACCAGCGGCACCGCCGGTGCCGAGATGGTCACGGATGCCAGCGCCTCGGCCATGGCGTCGGCCGCCGGCTGCATCAGCGGGCAATGGAAGGGCGCGCTCACGGTCAGCCGGACGGCGCGCTTCAGCCCGCGCTCGGCGGCCAGCACGACGGCGCGGTCGATCGCCTCGGTGGCGCCGGAGATCACGACCTGGCCGACGGAGTTGTCGTTGGCGACGGTGCAGACCTCGCCCTGCGCCGCGTCGGCGGCGATGGACTGGGCCTGCTCGATGTCGGCGCCCAGCAGGGCCGCCATGGCGCCCTTGCCGACCGGCACGGCCTTCTGCATGGCCTGCCCGCGCAGCTTCAGCAGACGCGCCGTGTCGGAGAGCGTGAAGGCTCCGGCGGCGCACAGCGCCGAATACTCGCCGAGCGAATGGCCGGCCACGAAGGCGGCATGCTTGGCGAAATCGACGCCGCCCTCGCTGGTCAGCACGCGCATGGCGGCGACGCTGACGGCCATCAGGGCCGGCTGGGCGTTCTCGGTCAGGAGCAGGTCCTCTTCCGGACCCTCGAACATCAGGCGCGACAGGCGCTGGTTCAGCGCATCGTCCACCTCCTCGAAGGTGAGGCGCGCGACCTCGAACGCTTCGGCCAGTTCGCGGCCCATGCCGACGGCCTGACTGCCCTGTCCCGGAAAGACGAACGCCCTGCTCATGACCCTTGAAAACCCTGTTCTTTGGAGCGCCCGGAAAGCGGCGCCGCTGCGAAATTGCGCGACAGTCATACCGCCCGTTCGCGGCAAGTCAAGCGACGCGACGTTTTTCCCATTCACACGCCGTTACCCCCGGCGGTTTTCCGGACTTCAAGCGCAGGTGCCGAGCCGGCCCCGCTGCATTGCACACCGCCCGCCGCGCTCTTTTCGGCGGAAAGCGCCGGATTCCTGCCGAATCATGCCGTTCGGCCTAGGAAATGCCTTGCCCGCCGGCTTTTCCTGTGTATAGTGCGCGCCTTCCAAACTCCTTGCCGGTTCGCGCTAGCTGCCGGCTAGGCCCGGGCGGCTGGCCGGTCCATCGGGGACCGACGCAGCGCCGGACCATGAACAGCCATGGGGAGTCATATGGCTTTGTACGAGTGCGTGCTGATCGCACGCCAGGACATCTCGGCCGCGCAGGCCGAGCAGCTCGGTGAGCAGTTCGCTCAGATCATCCGCGACAACGGCGGTGAGGTCTCCAAGACCGAGTACTGGGGTCTGAAGACCCTCACCTACAAGATCAAGAAGAACCGCAAGGGTCACTACACCCTGTTCAATCTCGACGCGCCGGCCGCCGCCGTCGCCGAGATGGAGCGGAACATGAGCATCAACGAAGACGTGCTGCGCTACATGACGCTGCGCGTCGACGCCCTCGACGCCAACCCGTCGGCGATGATGCAGAGCCGCGGCGAGCGTGGCGACCGCGGTGACCGCGGCGACCGCGGCCCGCGCCGGTTCGATGACCGCGGCCCGCGTCCGCCGCGCCGCCAGGAAGCCGCTGCCGAAGGGGAGACCGCGTAATGAGCGACAAGCAGACCACGGGCGCTCCGGCCCGCACCGGCGGCCCCGCCCGCCGTCCGTTCTTCCGCCGCCGCAAGACCTGCCCGTTCTCGGGCGCGAACGCCCCGGCGATCGACTACAAGGACGTCAAGCTCCTGTCGCGCTTCATTTCCGAGCGCGGCAAGATCGTCCCGAGCCGCATCACGGCGGTTTCCGCGAAGAAGCAGCGCGAACTCGCGCGCGCCATCAAGCGCGCCCGCTTCCTGGCCCTGCTCCCCTACGTGGTGAAGTAAGGCCGAAGCGTTCGGCAAGGGCATAGGTGCCTCCATGAGAATGGCCTTGGCCGCTTCCCTGGGAAGCGGGCTGGTCAGCGCGGTCTTCTCCCTGTCGGCGGTGTTCGGCGGGTTCGGCGCGCTGATCCTGGGCTATCTGACGACCTTTCCGCTCTTCCTCGTGGGGCTGTCGCTCGGGTTTCCGGCGGCGCTCATCGCGGGGCTGGCGGGGTCGGCGGCGGTCCTGCTGATGTCGGGCAGCCTGCTGGCGGCGGCGGTTCACCTGGTCACCGGAGCGCTTCCGGTGCTCCTGGTGGTCAAGCGGTCGCTGCTGGCGCGGCCCGCGTCGGAAGGCCCCGAAGGGGGCATCGAGTGGTACCCGCCCGGTTCGGTCCTGATGGAACTGACCGGGCTGGGCGTCGCGGCCTTCCTGGCCGTCACGGTTCTGGCGCTCGGAGAGCCCGGCGGGCTCGAGGGCGTCGTGCAGCGGGCGCTGTCCGGCCTGGCCGGAGAGGTGTTCGACGCGCAGGGCGCCCCCGCCCCGGAACCGGGCGCGTACTGGATCGTCTCGGCGATGCCGGGGCTGGCGGCGATCTCATGGCTGACCATGGCGATCGTCAACGCGGCCCTGGCGCAGGGGGTGCTGATGCGGTTCGGCCGCAACCGGCGCCCGTCCATGCGGCTGGACGACATCGACCTGCCGCAATGGACCGTCCCGGCGTTCCTGGCGCTGGTGGCGGGGGCCTCGGTGGCTCCGGACCCGGTCGGGTTCATCGCTCTGAACATGGCGCTGATCCTGGCCGTGCCCATTGCCTTTGCCGGGCTTTCGGTGGTGCATGCGATGGTCCGGGGACGGTCGGCAAGGACGCCGATCCTCGTCGGGTTCTACATGTGCCTGTTTCTCTTCGGTTGGCCGATCGTGCTTATGGTCGGCCTGGGCATGATCGAGCAATGGATGGGGCTGCGCCGCCGTTTTCGGCCCGCCGGCCCTCATCAGGAGGACGAGTGATGGAAGTTATTCTGCTGGAGCGGGTTGAGAAGCTCGGCCAGATGGGCCAGATCGTGAAGGTCAAGCCCGGTTACGCCCGCAACTATCTTCTGCCGCAGAAGAAGGCGCAGCGCGCGACCAAGGCGAACCTGGCTCAGTTCGAGACCCAGCGCGCCCAACTCGAGGCCGCGAACCTGGAGCGCCGCAAGGACGCCGAGCAGGTCGCCGCCAAGATGAACGACGTGACGGTCGTGGTCATCCGCCAGGCCGGCGAGACCGGCGTTCTCTACGGCTCCGTCGCCGCGCGCGACATCGCCGAGGCGCTGACCGCCGCCGGCTACACCGTCGACCGCCGCCAGGTCTCGATCGAAACCCCGATCAAGACCCTGGGCCTCTTCAAGGTGCGCCTCGTGCTGCACCCGGAAGTCAGCCTGTCGGTCACGGTCAACGTCGCCCGTTCGGCCGAAGAGGCCGAGCTTCAGGCCCAGCGCGGTGGCATGATCACCGCCGCCGACCTGGACGACGACGAGGACGAAGAGACGACGGCCCCCGAGGCCGACGAGACCGAGGACAGCGAAGAGGCCTGATCGGCCCCTTCACGCCGTCACCGTTCGTCCGGGAACCGCCCGCCTCAACCGAGGCAGGGCGGTTTTCGCGTTTCCGGGCTCCGCCATCCCGCCTGCCCCGCCGGGATGCTCGGAAAAGGCTGGAGCCTCACAGGCTAAGCTCAAGCCAGTCACTTGAGATCACTTGTATTTTCGGCTTATCCCCATGATTGTCATCCTGTGGATGATTCTTACCCACAGGTTTTTGGGAGGGGGAGAATCGCTTGGCACAGCCGAGTCCACCGGCCCTTTGCTAGAGTGCCCGCATGGACGACAAAGCAACCCAGCTCTTCGAGCCGCGCCTCTCGGAAGGTGCTGCCTCGCGCCTCGGCACCGTCAAGCCCGTGCCGGACTACCGCACGCCCCCGCACAACGAGGAGGCCGAACAGGCTCTGCTGGGCGCCATCCTGGTGAACAACAAGGCCTATGAGAGGGTCAGCGAGTTCCTCAGGCCGGAGCATTTCTACGACCCGGTCCACCAGCGCATCTACGGCGCGATCCTGAAGCTGGTCGAGCGCGGCCAGATCGCGAACCCGGTGACGCTCAAGAACTACTTCGAGAACGACACCGACCTCGTCGCGGACGGCGGGGCCGCCTATCTCGCGGAGCTGGCGGCGAACGTCGTGACGGTGGTCAACGCCGGCGATTATGGCCGCACCATCCATGACCTGTTCCTGCGCCGGCAGCTCATCGAAGTCGGCAGCGACATGGTCAACGAGGCCTACCGCCACGACCTCGACAGCACCGCGCTGGAGCAGATCGGCGAGGCGGAAAAGCAGCTCTTCGACCTCGCTTCCAGCGGCGACGTGAAGGGCGGCTTCGTTCCCTTCATCGAATCGGTCAAGCAGGCCATCGCCACCGCCCAGGTCGCCTTCGGCCGGTCGAGCCACGTGACGGGCGTCACCACCGGCCTGATCGACATCGACCGCAAGCTCGGCGGCATGCACCCGTCGGACCTGATCATCCTCGCCGGACGCCCTTCCATGGGCAAGACGGCGCTCGCCACCAACATCGCCTTCAACGCGGCCAAGGCCCACATGCGCACCAGCGGCGAGGAAGGCGGCGTCGTCGGCTTCTTCTCGCTGGAAATGTCGGCGGAGCAGCTCGCCACGCGCATTCTCGCCGACGAGGTCAAGGTGCCGGGCGACAAGATCCGGCGCGGCGAGATCCGCGACACGGACTTCCCGACCTTCGTCCAGGCGAGCCAGGATCTGGCGCGCTGCCCCTTCTACGTGGACGACACGCCCGCCCTGTCCGTCGCGGCGGTCCGCACCCGCTGCCGGCGGCTGAAGCGCACGTCGGGCCTCAGCATGGTGGTGGTGGACTATCTCCAGCTCCTGCGCGGCTCCTCGACGCGCGGCAGCGAGAACCGCGTGCAGGAGATCTCGGAGATCACCCGCGGCCTGAAGGCCATCGCCAAGGAGCTGGAAGTCCCGGTCCTGGCGCTGTCCCAGCTCAGCCGCGCGGTCGAGCTGCGCGAGGACAAGCGGCCCCAGCTCGCCGACCTGCGCGAGTCGGGCTCGATCGAGCAGGACGCCGACGTGGTGATGTTCGTGTTCCGCGAACAGTACTATCTGGAGCGTGCCGAGCCGTCGCGCCGGCCCGACGAGAACGACGACAAGTTCAACGACCGTTACCAGCGCTGGCAGCAGCGGCTGGGCGAGGTGCACAACACCGCCGAGGTCATCATCGCCAAGCAGCGCCACGGCCCGATCGGCACCGTGCGCCTGCATTTCGACGGCCAGTTCACCAAGTTCAGCGACCTGGACCAGAACCACGGGTCCTACGGCGAGTAGCCGCCACCGTCCGTTCGGGGCGGTCGTGTCGCTAACAAGTCAAGTTGGCCGGTTTTCGTAACATGTGAGTTGGCCGCTCTGTTCGCTATTTGGACCGGGGGCATGCCCCCGGTCC